>CAZWUR010000011.1:0-85581 GCA_964637205.1 uncultured Rubrivivax sp. | reverse complement strand
TCTGGATCATCATCGGGTAGATCATCACCCAGATGAACAGCGCCACCACCAGGTTGACATGCGCGAATTCGATCGCGGCAATCGCCTGGAACAGCCCCGGCAGCCACAGGCCCAGGCCGACGCCGGCGAGCATGCCCAGGCCGACCCAGACACTGAGATAGCGCTCGAACAGGCCCATGGCGACTCGGCTGGATTGCGGGGTGGACTGCCGCGGCACCGGGCTCAGCCGGCCGGACGGGCCTGCGCGCGCCCCTGGCCGGGCAAACGAAGTTGCGCGTGATCTTAGCGCCCACCGCGGTCCGTGCAGCGCCGGCGCGGACGCCGGCAGCAAGCTCGAATAGACGCGCGAACAGGGCGGGGCGGTGCTCGACGAAGACGGCCCGCTGGCGCGGCTGCACGGCGCAGCGCCGCGCATAATGCGGCGCATCCCAGTTCGGAGGACGCACGATGAAGCACGCGCTGCAGACCCTGGCCCTGGCGGCTGTCGCCCTGTTCGGCACGGCCGGCACGGCCGGCGCCAGTTGCATGAGCGACATCGACGCGGCTGCGCTCGTCGCCAACTACCTGGCCAAGACACCGGCGGCCAACCCGGAGAACCTGTCCACCGCCGAAGGCGAATGTTCGCGCGCGAAGGTCAACAAGTTTCTCGTGCAGCAGACGGGCGCGAAGGTCGTCGGCTACAAGGCCGGTCTGACCAACCCGGCGGTGCAGAAGCGCTTCAATGCCTCGGCGCCGGTGTGGGGCGTGCTCTACGCGCCGATGCTGCTCCGCGACGCTGCGGTGCTGGACGCCAGGTTCGGCGCACGGCCCTTGTTCGAGGCCGACATGCTGGTGCGCGTGGCCGATGCCGGCATCAACAAGGCGACCTCGCCGGAGCAGGTGCTGCGCCACATCGACCAGGTGATTCCGTTCATCGAACTGCCCGATCTGGTGGTGCAGGCGCCAGGCAAGCTGAACGGTGCCGCCATTGCCGCCATCAATGTCGGTGCGCGGCTGGGCGTGGTCGGCGCGCCGCTGCCGGTGCAGCGCACGCAGGCCTTCAGCGACGCGCTGCGCGACATGGTGGTGGTGGTGCTCGGCGATGGCAAGGAACTCGACCGGGGCAAGGGCGCCGACGTGCTGGAGCATCCGCTGAACGCCGTCGTCTGGTTGGTGCAGGACCTGTCGCGCCAGGGCATCGCGCTGAAGAAGGGCGACCTGATCAGCCTGGGCTCGTTTTCCAAGCTGATGCCGCCCAAACCGGGGCTGAGCGTCGAGGTGGTGTACCAGGGCCTGCCGGGCAATCCGACGGCCAGGGTCAGCTTCAGGTAGGCACCCCATGGCGGCAGGCGGGATCCTGAAGATCGGCCAGGCGCGGCCATTGCGCGTGACCGCGGCGGGTCCGGCCGTAGCGTGCATCGCCGCGCCGCCGGCAGCACCGACCTGAGGATCGTGCAGGCAAGTCAGCCGACGGGGCACGGCGACGGCGTCGCTGGCGACGCCGAGGCCTGTCGCGAGGCCCCCGTGAACCTGCCCGAACTGATCGCGCTCGACGACTACCGTGCCCCGGCCATGCCCACCGACCATGTGCTGCGCGCGGCGTGGACGCGCCTCATGCAGCGGTTCGCGCACGACGATGACCCCTTGCTGCCGCCAACGGGCCTGGCGCGCGCGACGCTGGCACTCATCGACGACCTTGCCAACCCGCCCGACTGCGGCCCGATGCTGCAGGCCCTGGAGCGGGAATTTGGTGCCTGGTCACGCCAGACCGACGCGACGCCCCGCCTGCGTGCGCTCGTCATGCCGCCCTGCGACGACACCGGCACACTCGAGGTCTGGGCCCGCCGGCACGGCCACGAGGTGCTGGGCGAGCCCGAACGCATCAAGCTGATCGGACCGGCCGCCGCAAGCACCTGCCCCGACCTCGACGGCGAAGGGCTGCTGGTGATCCCGCGCCTGGAGCATTGGTTCGTGCGCCAGCGCAACGGTCTGCATGCGGTGCGCTCGCTGCTGGCCCGGCTGGCCCGCACCGAGCGCCGCTGCCTCGTCGGCTGCGACAGCTGGGCCTGGCGCTACCTCGTCAAGTGTGTGGGCGCCGATCTTGCGCTGCCGCGGCCGCAGTGCTTCGAGCCCTTCGATGCGCGGCGCCTGCGCGACTGGTTCGCCGCGCTGGCCTGCGACAGCGGCGGGCTCACCGCGACCTTCAGGTTGGCACGCACTGGCGACGACGTGCTCGCCGTCGATGACGACGGGCAGCCGCGCCACGCGCACCTGCGAGAGATTGCAGCGCGCAGCGCCGGCATCCCCTGGGTCGCCTTGCATCTGTGGCAGGCCGGGCTGAAGGTCAGTGCCGGCGAAGTGCCGCTCACCGAACGCGCCGCGCATGCCACGTCGGGCGACGCGCGCACGGTGTGGGTCGTGGACGTCGACGACACGCGACTGCCGCCTTCGCACGAGGACAGGGTGCTGCTGGTCCTGCAGGCGCTGCTCATTCATGGCGCACTGACGCCGGCCGAGATCGACGCGGTGCTGCCCACGACCGGTGAGCCCGATGTCCTGGCGGCACTGCTCGCCACGGGGCAGCTGCGTCGCGAGCACGACGGTGATCGCCTGCGCATCCGTCCCTCGGCCTACCCGGCCGTCCGACAGGCGCTGCAGGCCGCGGGTTTCCCGATCGGAGCGATCTGATATGGCCGCATCCGATGCAGGCCAGCAAAAGGCCGCCAGGCTGATCAACGACCTGCAGGACATCAGCTTCACGAAGATCGGGCTGATCCTGTTCGGGACCTGGCTCGTGGTCCTGCTGGCGCGCAAGCTGCTGCCCTACCTGGCCGAGCGCGGGCCGAGCCAGCTGCGCCTGGTCCTGCTGGGTGCGGTACCGATCATCCGGCTGGTGATGTTGATCATCGCGATCCTGTGGGTGATCCCGATCGTCTTCAACATCACGCTGCAGAACTTCCTCGTCATCGCCGGCGCCCTGGGCGTGGCGATCGGCTTCGCCTTCAAGGACTACGTCAGCAGCCTGATCGCGGGCATCGTCGCCATCGTCGAGCGCCCCTACCGTCCCGGCGACTGGGTCCGCATCGGCGGTGACTACGGCGAGGTGCGGTCGGTCGGCATGCGCTCGATCGAGATCTGCACGCCCGCCGACGACATCGTTCACGTGCCGCACGACAAGATCTGGCGGAACAACATCGCCAACTCGAACAACGGAGCGCGCACGCTGATGTGCGTCGCTTCCTTCTACCTGCGACCCGACCACGACGCGGCGCGCCTGCGCGTGGCGCTGCAGGACGTCGCGTTCTCCAGCGCCTATCTCGAGTACGACAAGCCGGTCCTGGTGATGCTGGCCGAGACGCCCCTGGGCACGCACTACCAGCTCAAGGCCTACCCCTTCGACATGCGCGACCAGTTCCACTTCGTCAGCGACCTGACGATGCGCGGCAAGCTGGCGATCGCCGAAGCCGGTGCGGTCGAGATACAGGCCATGCCCGGCATCGCGGCGGGCTCGCCGGGTTCCGGGCCGCCGGCCTCCTGAGCGCCTGGTCGGCGCAGGCCGGCAGGCAGCCCCTTGCTGGCCGCCGAGACCACGCATGTGGGCGTGCCGCGAACCACGGCACACCCGCATCGTGGCCTCATCTGCGGGGCGTCAGCCGAACACGTCGTAGGTGATGTTCTTGAACCAGCTGTGCGCGTACTCGCGCTCACGACGACGATACTCGGCCGACGCATCGGCCGGGCTCACCCCACCCGACACCGACTTGATCACCTGCGCGCCCTTGTCGTCCTGGGCCAGCGCATAGACGTTGGCCACCGAAATGCCATAGTCCTTGCCGACGATGCTGTAGCAGGTATTGACGTAGGACGGCGTACCCGGTTGTTCGCCTTTGAGCAGCGCAACGATGGCCGCCGCGGCGACCTTGGCCTGCGAGTTCGCCGAGTAGCCCGATTTCGGCATCGTCGATGCGACGCTGGCGTCGCCGATGACGTGGATGCCCTTGTGAATCTTCGACTCGAAGGTCGCCATGTCCACCGGACACCAGTCGCCGCTGCCGGTCAGGCCCGCGTCGGTGGCGATCTTGCCGGCCTTCTGCGGCGGAATCAGGTTGATCACGTCGGCCTTGTGCGTGTCGCCGAAGCGGGTCGTCACGCTCATGTTCGCAACGTCGACTTTCCGGATGCCCTGGTCGGTCTGTTCACCGCTCACCCACTCGATCATGCTGTTGGGCGTGCCGTAGCCGTAGAGCTGTTTCCAGCCGCCCAGGAACAGGCCCTGCTTGGAGAACTTCGCACTGGCGTCGACGATCAGCACCTTCGACTTCGGCTTGTGAAGCTTGAGGTAGTGCGCAATCAGGCTGGCACGCTCATAGGGGCCTGGCGGACAGCGGAACGCGCCGGACGGCGGGCAGATCATCACCGTGCCGCCATCGCGCATCGCCTCGAGCTGCTTGCGCAGCAATACGGTCTGCGGGCCGGCCTTCCAGGCATGCGGCAGCTTTTCGGCCGCGGCGGCGTCGTAGCCTTCGATGGCACCCCATTTGAAGTCGATTCCGGGCGCCACCACCAGTCGGTCGTAGCCGTGGCTGGCACCGCTGGCGGTCTTGACCATGCGCGCCGCGGGATCGATGCCGGTGACCATGTCATGCACGACGTTGACGCCACGCTTGCGCATGCCGTCGTAGCCGAAGGCGATGGTTTCGAGCTTTCGCTCGCCCGCGAGCACCTCGTTGCTCATGAAGCAGGTGTGGTAGGTCTTGTTGGGCTCGATCAGCGTCACCTCGATCGACGGATCGCCCATGCGGATGTAGCTGGCGACGGTGCATCCACCGACGCCCCCGCCGACCACCACCACCTTTTTCTTGCCCTGCGCGATCGCGAATCGCGGTGCGGCCAGCGCCAGACCGGCAGCGCCAGCGGCCCGGACAAAATCCCTGCGTGCAAGTTGCGTCATGGTTCGGTTCCCCCTCATTTCTGGCTGGCGTAGTAATGCACGAGCGCCTCGAAGTCCTTGGCATTCAGGTCCTTCATCTTCGCGCGCATCTTTTTGGGCATCTCGCGATGCCCGCCATTGAAGTCCATGATCGCGTCCTGAAGGTAGGGCATCCACTGCCCCGCCAGGACGCCCGAACCGTCGCCCTTGCGGCCACCGTCTTCGTGGCATTTCTCGCAGGCGTTGTCGTGCACACGCTTGCCCGTGGCGGCGAGGTTCGCGTCGAAGGATTGCGTCGCCATCGCCGGACGCTGGGCGGCGAAATAGTCGGCCAGCTGGCCGATCTGCTCGTCGCTGTAGCCGGTGGCGATCCGGTCCATCACGGTTGCCAGTCGTTCGTGGCCTTCGATGTCGTCGGGATCCATCTTCAGCGTCTTCCCGGCGGCCTCGATCTTCGCCATGTCCTTGCCGTACTTGTAGGACAGCATGGCGTTGACCAGATAGATCCTTGAAAAGCCGGCGATGCTCGGCGACGCCGGTCCGCGACTGGCCCCTTCCATGCCGTGGCAACCAACGCAGTTGCCTGCGAGGACCGCCGTCGGTACCCCTTGCGCCGAAGCGCCGCTTGTCCATGCTGCTGCGGCCGCCAGCAGCGCCAGCCCGAACAGTGCCTTTTTCGTCTCTCTCATGTCGCCCCCTTTTTCAGCTCACTTCGAAACCGCTTGTACCGATCCGTCCGCACCCTGGTCCTGAGTGGCACGCGCGTCCGTCCCGACAGGCGCATCCGGCGCCACCGCTTCGGCGGCCGGCGCCTGCGGGAGTTTATGCACAAGTCCCTTGTGGCACTCGATGCAGGTCTTGCCCTCGTCCATCGCCGACTGATGCCGACGCCGGCCGATCCGGTCCTGCGCCTCGAGATCCATCGACGCCCAGGAATGGCAGGAACGGCAGGTGCCCGAGTCGGTACGCTCCAGCATCGCCCAGACCGTGCTCGCCATGCGCCAGCGATGCGCTTCGAACTTCTCGGGCGTGTCGATGGTGCCCAGCATTTCGTGCCAGACGTCCTTGGAAGCACGGATCTTGGCCACCAGCTTGGGGCCCAGCTGCTTCGGAACGTGGCAATCAGGGCAGCCGACGCGCACACCGGACGGGTTGGCGTAATGCAGCGAGGTCTTGTATTCCTTGTAGACCGTCTCCTGCATGCTGTGGCAGGAGACGCAGAACTCGGTCGAGTTGGTCACCTCGAGCAAGGGGTACAGGACCAGCCCGTACACCACGAGGCCCGCCAGCACCACGCTGCCGGCAACGACCCCGATCAACCGCCCGAGCGTGCTGCCGGGCTTCGGGGGCTTGCGTAGCACACCCAGCAGGCGCCTGATGGACATCAGCGCGAACCGACGCCAGACCAGGTGTCACGCAACGATGCCGGCGCGAGAGCGTGTCGATCCATGCAGGTGAATATCCTGTGGTTTTCCGGACGAGGCCTCATCCTGTCAGCGACAGCGGGCTCGAACCTTGATCTATCTCATGGACCGGGTCAGTGCCCGAGCTGCCGCTCGCGCTGCCGGCGCCTTGTGTCGGTGCCCGGGACGATGGCGTTCGTGGCGCTCCGCTCCAGGGCGGCCGGAAGGCTCATGCCTTGAGCTGGTAGCCGGTCCTGAAGATCCAGGTGATCGCGCCCAGACACGCCAGCATGAACACGAAGGTCATCCCGAGGCTGATGCCGACGCCGACATCGGCCAGGTCGTAGAAGCTCCAGCGAAACCCGCTCACCAGATAGACGACGGGGTTGAAGAGCGTGACGTTCTGCCACAGCGGCGGCAGCATGTTGATCGAGTAGAAGCTGCCGCCGAGGAAGGCCAGCGGCGTGACGATCATCACCGGCACGATCTGCAGCTTCTCGAAGCCGTCGGCCCAGACGCCGATGATGAAGCCGAACAGGCTGAAGGTGACCGACGTGAGCACCAGGAAGGCAAACATCCACAGTGGGTGCGCGACCGAGAAGTCGACAAAAATGCGCGCCGTGGCAAGCGTCAGCAAGCCCAGAATGATCGACTTGGTCGCCGCCGCGCCGACATAGCCGGTGACGATCTCCAGCGCCGACACCGGCGCCGACAGCAGCTCGTAGATCGTTCCCGAGAACTTGGGCATGTAGATACCGAAGGACGCGTTCGAGATGCTCTGCGTCAGGATCGACAGCATGATCAGTCCGGGAACGATGAAGGCCGCGTAGCCGACGCCGTCGATCTTCATCATGCGCGAGCCGATCGCCGAGCCGAAGACGACAAAATACAGCGAGGTCGACAACACCGGCGAGACGATGCTCTGCATCAGCGTGCGCCGCGTGCGCCCCATCTCGAACTTGTAGATGGCCAGGATGGCGTGTCGGTTCATGCGGGGCTCATGCCGGTTGATGCACCAGGTTGACGAAAATGTCCTCGAGCGAGCTCTGCTCGGTCTGCAGATCCTTGAAGCCGATGCCGAGTCTGGCGAGCTGGCTCAACAGGTCGGCGATCTGCGAGCGGTCCTGTTTGGCGTCGAAGGTGAAGACGAGGTCGCAGCCGCCGGCGGCGAGTTCGAGCTCGAAGGGCGCGAGTTCGGGCGGGACGGCGTGCAGCGTTTGCTGCAGACGCAGCGTGAGTTGTCTCTTGCCGAGCTGCTGCATCAGCCGCGTCTTCTCCTCGACGAGGATGATGCGGCCCTGGTTGATGATGCCGATTCGCTCGGCCATCTCCTCGGCCTCCTCGATGTAGTGCGTCGTCAGGATGATCGTCACGCCGGTCGCCTGCAGGCCGCGCACCAGGTTCCACATGTCGCGGCGCAGTTCGACGTCGACGCCGGCCGTCGGCTCGTCGAGGAACAGGATGCGCGGCTCGTGGCTGAGCGCCTTGGCGATCATCACGCGGCGCTTCATGCCGCCCGACAGCGTGCGGATGCGTGCATCCTTCTTGTCCCACAGCGACAGCTCGCGCAGCACCTTTTCGATGTGCGCGGGCTTGGCCGGCTTGCCGAACAGACCCCGGCTGAAGCTGACCGTGCTCCACACGCTCTCGAAGGAATCGGTGGCGATCTCCTGCGGCACGAGGCCGATCGCGCTGCGCGCCGCGCGCCATTCGCGGCGGATGTCGTGGCCGTCGGCGACGACGCTGCCGACGCTTGCATTGACGATGCCGCAGACGATGCTGATCAGCGTGGTCTTGCCCGCGCCGTTCGGCCCGAGCAGGGCGAAGATCTCGCCGGCGCGGATCTGCAGGTCGACGTCGTGCAGTGCGACCAAACCCGACGCGTAGGTCTTGCCGAGGCCCTGGATGTCGATGATCGGCGGCATGTGCACATTGTGGTGCAGCCGGGCGAGGTGATGCTCGGCGCCGGAGCCGGGTAGGTCGCGGCCAGCGGCAGGGGCACCCAGGTCTATGTGCCGCTCAGCGCCAGCAGTCGCGGTGGCTCTATCGGCGCCTGCGGCTGTCGCGCCGCCAGCCATGCCAACGCGGCCTCGGCGGGCATCGGCCGCGCGAGCAGATACCCCTGAACCTCGTCGCAACCATGGCGGCGCAGGAAGGCCATCTGCTCCTCGGTCTCCACGCCCTCGGCGATGACGCGCAGCTGCAGGTGGTGCGCCAGACCGATGATGGCGATGACGATCACCGCGTCGTCCGGGTCGTCCGCCACGTCGCGCACGAAGGACGCGTCGATCTTCAGCCGATCCACCGGAAAGCGCTTCAGGTACGACAGCGAGGAGTAGCCGGTACCGAAGTCGTCGATCGACAGCCCCACGCCCAGCTTCTTCAGGCGGTCCATGGTCTGCAGATTGGCCTCCAGATCGAGCAGGCTGGACTCGGTGATCTCCAGATCGAGTCGGCTGGCGGGCAGGCCGCTGTCGGCCAGCGCGCTCTGCACGACACGATCGAGATGCGGGTGGCGGAATTGGCGCGCCGACAGGTTGACCGCGATGCCAGGCAAGGGCCCCGTGGCGACGTCCAGGCTCGCGGCCCACCGGCAGGCTTCGCGCAGCACCCATTCGCCAACTTCGACGATGAGCCCGATCTCTTCCAGGATCGGCACGAACACCGCCGGCGAGACGGCGCCGAGCCGCGCATTCTTCCAGCGCAGCAGCGCCTCGAAGCCGACGACCGCACCGTCGGCGATGGCCGTCTTGGGCTGGTAGTGCAGCGAGAACTCACGCCGAGCCAGCGCGCCACGCAATGCATTGCCCAGTTCCAGTCGTTCATGGGCGCGCTTGTTGATCTCATCGGTGAAGAACTCGAACCCGTTGCGCCCGTTCTCCTTGGCGCGGTACATGGCAGCGTCGGAATTCATCAGCAGCACATCGACGCTGGCACCGTCCTGGGGGTAGATCGCGATGCCGACACTGGACGTGACGTAGACCTCGCGCAACCCGATCGCATAGGGGCGCACCGACTGCTCCAGTATCTGGGCCGCGACGCGCACCGCTTCCGCGTCGTTGACGATGCCCTCGAGGATCACGGTGAACTCGTCGCCGCCGAGCCGGCTGACCGTATCCGTCGAACGCACGACGGCGCCGAGGCGGCCCGCGACCTGCTTGAGCAGTTGATCGCCCGCCGCATGGCCGAGCGAGTCGTTGATGGTCTTGAAGTTGTCGAGGTCGACAAAAAGCAGTGCGACACGCTTGTCCTGGCGGTCGGCGGCATGCATCGCGTGAGTGAGCCGGTCGCCGAACAGGAAGCGGTTGGGCAGGCCGGTCACCGGATCGTAGTTGGCGAGCAAAGCCAGCCGGTCTTCGGACTGCTTGCGCTCGGTGACGTCGATGGCGACGCCGATCGCCCCCTTGATGTCGCCGGCTTCGTCGCGCAGTGGCGAGTAGCGCAGTTCGAACGCGACGGCACCGATCTGGCGGGTGCAGGCGAAGGACTGGCCGGCAAGCACTCGCCGCGTGTCCTCGATGATCTCGTGCACGTCGCGGTAGACCTCGAAGAGCGACTGACCGACCACCTGCCCGGGTTTCAGACCCATGGCCTCCAGGCCCTTGCCTTCGGAAAGCACGAAGCGGCCCTCGGCATCGATCATCCACAGCACCACCGGCAAGCCCTCGATCACCTTGCGCAAGGTCTCCTTGCTCTCGTGCAGCGCATGCACGGTGCGCTCGCGCTCGGTGACGTCCATCACGGTGCCGATCATGCGCAGCGCAGCCCCGGCGGCGTCACGCATGACCTCGGCGTTCTCGTGCACGAAGCGGATCTCGCCGCCGGGCAGCACGATGCGGTGAGTGATGTCGTAAGGTTCGTCGTCGATCAGCGCGCGACGCATCGCCGCGTCCACGGCGGCGCGGTCGTCGACATGCACGCGCGCCTTGAACGACTCGTAGCTGGCCGCGAACTGGTCTCGGTCGATGCCGAAGATGCGGTAAATCTCGTCCGACCAGAAGAGCCGGTTCTCGGCGACGCGCAAGTCCCAGTTGCCCATCGAGGCGATATGTTGTGCGCGCGTCAGGCTGTCCTGAACCTCGGTCATCTGCAGGGCCTGCAGGCGCAGCGCGCTGGCTTTGGCGCCGATCTGGCGGTTCTTGCGCATCACCACAGCCAGCGAAACCATGAGCGACAGCCCGAACATCGCGGCCAGTGCATACAGCGAGAGCACGATCTGCCGTTCGTGGCGCTGGAAGACGGTGGGCAGCGGATTCAGGATCGTCGCGCGCAAGGCGATGTCCCCCGGCAGCGTGAGGCCGGCGCGCCTCAATTCCCGGTCGTCGACGAGGTACTGATTCGGGCTTTTTTCGACCGGTTCGAGCGCACGGATCGGCGTGCCGGCAACGTGACGCACGACGAGACCGGCAGCCGCCTCGCCCTGCGCGACACCGCTGGTGACGTAGCCCCCGAGCACACCCTTGAAGAGATAGACGTCCTCCATGCTGATCACGGTGTGCCGGCCCGAGGCGGTGATGGCGGAAATGCTCTCGGCCAGCGTCAGCCCGGCCCCGGCACGGTCGACCAGGGCCCCCAGGGTGGTCAGGACGACAAAACGCTCCTGACCGGCGCGCAGGCCTTCGAGCACCGTGTCGAGACGGCGGTCGGCGACGAAGCGCGCCCGGATGCCGACATGCCGGGTCAGCTCGCCGCGCACCTCCTGCTCGATGGCGCGGTAGGTCTCCGAGGCGTCGCCGACGACCACGATGTCGCTGGTCTCGGGGGCGATCAGCCGCACCAGATCGACGTTGGGGCCGATTTCCTTGCGTTCGAAGACCCCGGTCACGCGGGCGGGGTCCAGGCGTGACTTGATGGCCAGGTCGTTCACGCCCGAAAAGACCACCGGCGCCGCGGGAAAGATGCGGCGCAGTTGGTCGAGGGCGAACACCAGGGCGTTGTCGTCGGTCACGTAGACCACATCCGGCACATAAGCCCGGTACTTGGCCGCCAGATGATCGGCCATCAACTGCGCATAGGCCTTGTCGAAGCCCACGCGCTTGGTGTCCAGGGTTTCGGTGCTGACGACATAGTCGTTGGCGGGGTCGCGCGCCAGGCCGCTCAGGAAGCCCTCGTGCTGGCGCTTGGTCCAGGGGTATTCCTGGCTGTAGGAATGCAGGACGAACACCTCCTTGCGCGGTGCGGCGTCGGCGCCCAGGGTGGCGAACAGGCACAGCAGGATCAGAATGATCCGGCATGACCGCGAGCCGCCCAGGGCAAGGGCTGGAAACCTCATGACGTCTTTTCGGCCGCTCGTCGTGACTTCTTTAATGCCAGGCTCGGGCGCCCGGGCAGCGGCTGCCAGCGATGGGCCGGGCAGTCGGTCGCCACCCGCTCGGCGACTGTGTGGGGCAAATGACGCCTGTCGCGCCGCAGCCTCAGACGGGATGGCGGTCGCCGGCGCCGCTGTGCACCTGCGCTGCGCCCTGCCGCCAAGGCAAGGGGTGGGTCATGTGCGGTGGGGCCGAGTTGGGACGATGCCCGTGTCCAGCCAGTGCCGCAGTTCGGTCATCGCGGCGTCGATGTCCAGCGCGCCCCCGCCGGCTGCGGCAACATCGAAGGCCGCGTCGCCGATGGCCTGGCGCGAGTGCGCCGTCAGCCGCGCGAGCTGAGCCTCGTCTTCGACCGGTCGACGGTAGCCTTCGTCGACAAAGCGCTGCGATGCGCAACCCCACAGTCGTGCCGCGATCTCGTGTTCACCCCGACTCGAGGCCAGGCCCGCCGTGACCTCGAGCAGTTCGAGCTTGAGCACGTCCTCGTCGACGCCGCGCAGCAGACGTTCGGCCTCGACGGCAAAGGCCAGCGCCTGCGCCGGATCGCCCGCGGCCACACAGACGCGCACCAGGTTGTGCAGCAGGATCAGCGCCGAACGGACATTGCCCAGGCCGCGTGCCAGATGCAGGGCCTGATGCAGGCCGTGCTCGGCCTGATCGAGCCGGCCGCGGCGGAAGTCGAGCATGGCGATGTTGTTCAGGACCGCCGACAGGGTCGCGGCGCTGCCGCTGTTCCGGGCCAGCGCCCGCGCCTGCTCGAGCAGGCGCAGGCCGTCATCGCCCACGCCCTCGCGGCGATCCAGGCAGATCGCGATCGCGTTCAATGCCATGGCCTGCCAGTCGCTTCGTCCGGCGCGGCGGGCCAGCGCCAGCGCCGCATGTGCATGCGCCAGCCCGGCCTCGCCCTGGCCGCGATGCATGTGCATCGCCGCCAGTCCACGCAGCGCACGAAAGCGTGCCTCGCTGTCGCTGCCTTCGGGCGCGCGCGCGAGTGCGCCCTGCAGCAGCCGGCAACCGAGTTCGATCTCGTTGAAGAGCCAGTACTTGTGGCTCGCGGCGGCCAGACGCACGGCCCAGGACGGGTCGACCGGCGAGGTCGCGTCGTTGCACCAGGCCATCGCCGCCGCCAGGTTCTCGTGTTCGGCGTGCAGACGCGCCATCCACAACGACTCCTGCGGCCCGTCCAGATGCGGCGCGGCCGTCTCCGCGAGCACGAGCAGGAAACCCGCATGGCGCAGCAGCGCCGCATCTGTCTCGCCACTGTCGTCGAGGCGCTGACGCGCGTACTGGCGCACGGTCTCGAGCAGCCCGTAGCGCGGCCGGCCGGCGCCGTCGGCGCCGGCGGCGCGTTGCACCTGCAGCAGGGACTTGTCATGCAGCGCGCTCAGCGAAGCGAGCGCCGCGTAGTCGTCGTGCACCTCGGCCACCGACGCGGCCGCATCGAGCGTGCAGCCGCCGGCGAATACCGACAGCAGGCGCAGCATGCGCTGCTCGTCAGGCGCCAGCGCGTCGTAGCTCCATTGCATCGTCGCCGCGAGCGTGCGCTGCCGTGCGACGCCGGCGCTGCCGCCGGTCAGCAGGCGAAACCGATCGTTCAGGCGCGCCGCGATGTCGAACACCGACAGCAGCGGCACGCGCGCGGCGGCCAGTTCGATGGCCAGCGCGATGCCGTCCAGGCGGCGACAGATGTCGGCCACAGCCGCGGCATTGGCGGCGTTGAGTTGAAACTCGGGCAGCAGCAGCCTGGCGCGGTCGACGAACATGCGCACCGCATCGGCGGCAAGCACCTCGTCGAGCCGATCGCCGGCCGGCAGCGACAGTGGCGGCACCGCGTAGAGCTGCTCACCGGCGAGACCGAGCGGCTCGCGGCTGGTGGCGAGGATGCGTGTGCGGCCGGGCCGCGCCAGCAAGCCGTCGGCCAGGACCGCGGCGCCCGCGCGCACATGTTCGCAGTTGTCCAGCACGATCAGCGCCTGCCGATCGGCCAGATGTGCGGCCAGCCGCTCAGGCATCGCGGCTTCGCCCTCGACAGCCAGGCCGAGCGCCGCCGCGCAGGCCGAAGCCACGCGCTGCGGCGACTGCAGCGGTGCCAGATCGACGAACCAGGTGCCGTCGGGGAAATCTGCCGCCCAGCGCCGGGCGCACTCGAGCGCCAGTCGCGTCTTGCCGCTGCCGCCGACGCCGGTGAGCGTGAGCAGGCCGGTGTTCGCCAGCAGGCGCGACAACTCGGCGCCAGCCTGCTCGCGGCCGATGAATGTTGTGCGCGGCTGCGGCAGCAGGTGCTTCGGCGAGCCGAGGTCGGGCCCGGCCGGCGCCTCCGGCGCTGCGGCGTCGAGCGGCGCCACGAAGCGGTAGCCGCGACCGGCTACGGTGGCGATGACCTGTGCACCGAGCAGCTTGCGCAGGCTGCTGATCTGCGCCGCGATGTTGTGCTCTTCGACGACCAGGCCGGGCCAGACGAGGTCGAGCAACTCGCCCTTGCCCACCACCCGGTCGCGGCGCTGTGCCAGCGCCAGCAGCAGATCGAAGGCGCGCGCGCCGAGCGCGGCCGGTTCGGCGTCGATGCGCAGCAGGCGTTCGGCCGGGTGAATCTCGAAACGACCGAAACGCAGAGGTGGGTCGGCGATGGCCATGGCGTCAGCAGGCTTGGCAGCAAAAGGACAGGGGCATCTTGCGGCGTTTGACGACGATTGAGAAGGCTTGATCCGCGTTTGAGGACTTCGCGGCCCGCGTTGCGCAGACTGCACTGCAGCTGCCGCCGGTGCGGTGGCGCCGACCGACAACCCTCAGGACGAAAGGAAATCCATGTCGCACATTTCCCACCATGTCATCGATTCCAGCCGCTACGCCAAGTGCATCGAGGTGTCCAAGCGCATCCGCTGGGATACCGAGCGCGACGTGATCCGCGGCCGATCCTTCGATTTCGGCAAGAAGTTCCTGCCCGACGGCCTGTCCAAGGTCGAGCGGCTGCCCTTCCTCGCTGCCGACGAGAAGCGGCTGTTCTCGCAGGTGCAGGGTCGTACCTATGCCAATATGTTCGCTCTGGTCGAACGTTTCATCGGCGTCAAGGTGCTCGACATCAGCAAGGACCATGGGCTCGGCGACCAGGTCGCCCTCGAGGCGCTGGTGCGCCTGACCGACGAGGAGCTCAAGCACCAGGCGCTGTTCCGCAGGCTCGAGGGCATGATGGCGGCGAGCATGCCCTCGGGTTACGGATTCGTGCCGCAACCGAACGACGTGGCGCAGGCGGTGCTGGCCGCATCGACCTGGGCCGTGCTCGCCCTGATCTGCGACATCGAGCTGTTTTCGCAGGCGCACTACCGCAGCAGCATCGACCCTGCGGCCGACACGGACCCGCTGTGGAAGGACGTGTTCCTGTTCCACTGGAAGGAAGAATCGCAGCACGCGATCCTCGACGAGATGGAATGGATGCGCGAGGATGGCAAGCTCGACGCGGCCCAGCGCGACGCGGCGGTGGACCAGTTGATCGGACTGGTTGCCGCTGTCGACGGCATCTGTCGGCTGCAGGCCGACGCGGACGCAGTGTATTTTGCGCAGGCCGTGCACCGGCCTTTCGAACCCGCGCAGGCCAAGGCGATCGCCGACACATTGCTCGCAGCCTATCGCTGGCAATACATCGGCAGCGGCGTGCAGGACCCGCGCTTCCTCGAAATCCTGGGCTCGATGATCGATGCCAGGCAGGGCGAGCGCATCAATGCGGCCCTGGCGCCGATCGTCGGCGCCATGCACTAGGCGGCGCCGCTTTGCGCGCCCTCCCCTTCATCCGCGGAGCACAGCATGGCCATCTTCGACCGGATCATCCGCTACAGCGTGCGCTTCGGCCGCTCCGACCTCTCCAGCGCAAGCCACACGATCGGGCTCACGCTCGAGTCGGGCGGCACGGCCTCACTTGCCTTCGTGCCGACACCACCGGCGAACTGGCTGAGCTTCAGCGGTTCCGTCACCTCGGTGCTGCTGCGGACTGACGCCTATGCCGACATCTACCACCTGCTGCAGACCGAGGCACCGGTATTCCTGACCGCCCTCGACCTGTTCGGCATCAAGGCCGCATCGGTGCATACCGAACTCGACCTCGGCAAGGGCGAACCCACGGGCGAAGGCTACGACGACCAGAGCCTAGAGGCCCTGGTCGTTCGCGCCAGGCAGGGTGCGCCCGACCTGCCGGCGGCAGCGCCGGGGGGGCCGGCGTGAACCGCGCGGGCGCACCACCGGCAGCGCAACATTGGCCATCAGCGCTCAGCTGTCGGCCGGCGCTGCCAGCCGTCGCGCCAGCACCCGGTCGACGTCGAAGGAGGCCACGGCGACCTGGTTGCCCTGGTTGCCCCCCAGCAGCTTGATGCGCCCGGACTCGAAACCGGCGAAGAAGCCGACATGCCCCTTGGGGGGACTGCCGCGCCTGAGCACCACGATGCAGCCGGGGATGAAGTCGCCGGCGTCCACGCCCCAGTCCAGCCACGCGCGCGCGGCCTTGGATCGTGTACCCCGCACGCCCGCGGCTTCGACGCAGAAGTTGACAAAGGATGCACACCAGGCCACGGCGTCGTCGGCCGCACCACCTTCGGTGCTGGCGTGGTAGGCCTCGATGCGCGGATTGCTGCCCACGGGGTCCTCCGTCACGCCCATTTCGGCGCGCGCAACCTTCATCCACGCCGCCTCGGGTGATCGGCTGGCGGCCCTGGCCACGCTGGCATCGGCCTTGTCGGGGAAGGTGGCGATGATGGTGACCTGGCCGTCGGGCTCCGGCTCCTGCTGCGCGGTGCCGCCGTCGAAGGCGATCATGGACAGCACGAAGGCAACCTGCTCGGGTGGCACGTCGGTGATGATGCGGGTGGTAGGCATGGCGGGCTCCAGGGGTTGAGGTGGCCTACAGGCCCAGGCATCTGGCGACCAGGCCACGTTCGCGGGCAAACCTGGGTTGCAGGACAAAATCCAGCATCAGCGTGGTCTCAGGCACCCCGACCTGCGGCCAGCAGGCCTTGGCGCGCTGCAACTCGGCCACATTCGGTGCCTTGCAGTCCTTGTCGCTGCCGCAGACCAGCAGGCGGAACTTGACCGCCTCGGCATCGAGCCTGAAGCTGAGCTGGTCGCGCAGTTCGGCCTCGGCCTTCTCGGCCCCGGCGCCCACGGTCTCGGTGATGCTGACCAGGGCCCCGAGCACGGTGCCGGCGTTGTAATAGGCGTCCAGGTCGGCCAGGGCGGCCTCCAGTGGATAGCGTGCGATCGGCTCCTCCAGCGCGCCACGCAGGCGCAGCGCCACCTGGGCGCGGCGTGCGCGCATGGCGGTGTGGATCGCGATCACCGTGCGCTCGGACAGCACTTCCTTCTGAAAGGCTTCGCGCCCGCCGATGATCAGCGCGCTCAGCCCGCTGAGTACCTGTGCAGCACCGCCGGTACTGGCGGCCGCGGCGGTGGTCAGGCCCAGCGTGGCCAGGGTCGCGTTGAAGCCGCCTCGGCGCGTGTCGCGGAACAACGCCTCCTCGAACTGCGAGAAGCGGATGTCGGTGGCGTACATGCGCGCCCCGATGATGCGGTTGCGGCAGCCCGGGTCGGGTGCCTTCAGGCAGTCACGGATGGCCGTGGCGCTGAGCTGATCCTTGAGCTCGACAATGTCGGCGTCAGGCTCGGTGACGCGCCTGGGGTAGCCGTCGAAGGCGGCGCAGCCGCCCAGCAGGAGGCCACCGGCCAGACACAGCAGCGCGGCCCAGCGCCGGCCCATGGTGGCTGAAACAGGGTTGGCAGACATGGTGCTTGGCTCCCGTGGGTGGCACAGGAATCGGATTAGATGCCTGCCGCGGCGCCGCGCCATCCCTCAGTTTGCGGACGCCGCGGACGGCAGCTGCGGCTGACCCACAGACAGAAAGCGCGCCTCCCGGGCGGCGCCGACAAGATCCCCGTGCCTTGCGCGCGGCAGGACCCAGGACGGTTCGCAGCCAGGCGATCCGTCGACCCCCGGCGCAGGACTCGCAGAGCGCGGACGCGGTGGCTCAGGCGACGAACTTCAGGTCGAGGTCGCCATGCGCGTAGATCACGACGCCGGTATCGGTTTCGGTGACGCGGTGGCCGGTGCCGGCCGGTGCGAGCTGGTAGTCGCCTTGCCGCAGCAGCAGGTCGTCGAGAAAGAGCTCGCCTTGCACCATCAGGCACTCCTCATCGTGCCCGTGCGTGTGCATCGGCACCGACGCGCCGGGCTGAGCGCAGTACAGCATCGCCGCCTGGCCGTCGCGCTGCCAGAGGATCCGCCGGCGGATGCCCGGTGCGTAGTCCGGCCAGCCGGCATCCTTGTCGTGCACCGTGAACACGCTGTCCGTCGGGCCGGCGACCTGCAGGGATTCGCGCAGGAACAGCAGCGCACCCGCGTCGCTGCGCACGGGGCCCGATGCCGCGCCGGCCGGCGCGACGTGGTAGTCGCGCAGCCGCAGCGCCTTGCCGCCGATATGCGCCGACCCGCGCAGTACCAGCCACTCGCGATGGTTCCCGACCGCGGGGCCGTCCCAGCGCGCGCCGGGCTGCAGTTCGATCAGCATCGTGCGCAGGGGCTCGCCGGGCCGCAGGGCGCGGTCGCCTGGCGCCGCATACAGGGTGCGTGCAAGCAGGCCAGGCGCCGGCGCGTGGGCCGCCAGCCGCTTCAGTCGGGCCGTGAACATCGCGCCGGACGCAGCGTGCGACGCCGCCAGCCGGTCGAGAAGCCGGCCGCGCAGCGCGCCGGATGAACCGTGGCGGTTCGGGGGGTCTGCCGCCCATGCGCTCGCAAACGGTTCGTCAAGCAAGGGCTCGAACGCGCGATCGACAGGGTCCGGCGCCGAACCGACCGGCAGTGGCAGAGCTTGCGAGGGCATGATGGGATTTTCCGTGAAGGTGCGGGGAAGCGTAGGAAAGCTGTTCATGACGCCAGCGCCGGCGCAGCGCCGTCGCCAAGGGTCTGGCGCAGCGCCGCCAGCGCCCGGCGGATCTGCGACTTCACCGTGCCCAGCGGCAGCTGGGTCTGCTGCGCGATCTCCTCATGGCTCAGGCCGCGGAAGAAGGCCAGCGACACCAGTTGCCGCGGTTGCACGCCCAGCAGCATCAGGGCCTGATGCAGATCCGACTGGTGGCGCGCCAGATCGAGCAGTTCGTCGGCCGCGGGCAGCTCGCTCGCCACCTCGGGCTGCAGATCGTCGCCCAGGCATTCATGCTGGAAGCGCGCTTCGCGGCGCAGCGCGTCGATGGCGCGCGCGCGTGCCATCGCCAGCAGCCAGGTCAATGCCTTGCCGCGCGCGGGGTCGAAGCGAACGGCCTGACGCCAGACCTGGAAGTAGGCGTCCTCGACAACCTCTTCGGCCAGCGCGGCATTGCGCACGATGCGCCTGACCAGCCCGAAGACACGCGAGAAGGTGGCGTCGTACAGCGCCGCCAGCGCACGTTCGTCCTGCTCCTCGATGGCCTCGATCCAGTCGACGAGTTGCTGCTCGCAGGCCGCGGACTGCACGTCATTGCGCGCCTCGATGGGGCCGGCGGCTTCATCCGCGGCCGCGCCCTGGGCATCGTCAAGCGCCACGGGTTCATCGGTCGCAGGCCAGGGTGGTGCGTCGAACAACGGCAGCTCGACGCCCGCATTGCCCGTCTTTCTCATGGCAGCGTTCATGCGACGACCTCACTCGGCTGGGCGCGAAGGCCGCGCCGTACCCGGCCCGCCGGCGCAGCGGCAGCGTCCGCGTCGGATCGCTTGTACGGGGCGGGCCTTGGGATCGGGATACATGGTTCGCGTGCACATGCCTGGATCAGCCGAGCATCTGGCTTGCCTCGGGCACCGCACCTCGCAGAAAGATCGTCGCACCCGTGTCCGTCGAAAGCGTGGCATGCAGGGCACCCGCGTGGGCCAGGTGATAGGCCCCGGGCCCGATCTCGGTCCGCGTCCCGACCCGCAGCCGGCCTTGCAGGACCACACATTCCTCGTCCTGGGGGTGTCGATGTGACGGCAGCGTCGCGCCCGGCTGCAGGCGCAGCAGGTAGGACAGCACCCCCGCCTGTTCACGCAGGACCTTGATCTGCACACCTTTGACAAAGGCCTGCCATTCACCGTCGTTCGCGTCGATGGTCAGGTGCGACATGTCCGCGTCCGCCACGCGCTCGATCAGCCGGCGGCGGACGACGCGTGCCTGCGCCGGCGTGCCGCCAGACGGGGTCTGCAGGGGGCGGGAATCGAACGGATGCATGGCGTGCCTACGCTCGGGCCAAGGATCTGGATTCAAGACCTTGATCCGTGCAGGGTCAAGCGCCATCCGAGGTTTCCCTGCCCTGGGCGATTCAGGCCAGTGGCGCCCGGCCGTCCGAAGCCACTGACGGCTCCCTCGGGGGGGCAGCGAGCGAATGCGAGCGTGGGGGTTTCACATCGGGACAGCCTGCTCCGTGCATCCGCGGCGCGCCCGACGCCGTATCCGTCAGCATCCCGTCCAACGCCGCAGGCTCAGCATGACCGCCTTCGCTGAAGTGACCCACCGCGAGTGGATTGCCGCTCCGGTCGACACGGTGCGCGCCCAGTTCGCCGATCTCGACCACCACATCCGCCGCAATGTGCACCCCAAGCTGCGCTTGGAGGTCGTGCAGCGTCGCCCGCGCGGCGCGCGCTTTGTCCAAGAGGTGCGCTTGCTCGGCATCCGGCAGCGCGACGTCTTCGAACGGCGCATCGAGCCGGACGGCAGCATCGAGGATCGATCGGTCGAAGGTTTCAATCGCGGTGGGAGCCTGAGCTTGCGCTTCACGCCCAAGGCCGTCGACGAGCGCCTGGGCACCGAGGTCGAGATCAGCATCCGGCTGCCGCTGCCGCCGGTGCTGGGCGCGCTCGTCCGGCCGCTGCTGGAGGCACAGGTGCGCCGGGAAGTGCGTGCCGCCGCGCTCGAAGACAAGCACGACATCGAGGCGCGCGGCTACCCCGGGTCCGACGCGGCGCCGGCTACGGCCTGAGCGCATCTCCGGCCCGGCGATGTCCGCGACGCACTTCGACCTCGTCAGCCACTGGCGCATCCACGCGCCCGTTGAAAGCGTCTGGGCGGCGCTGACCGATCCGACGAGCTGGCCCCGCTGGTGGCCCTATGTGCGTCGCGTGTGCACGCTGCGCGAAGGCGCGGCCGATGGCGTGGGCAGCCTGCGTCGCATCGACTGGTCGACGCGGCTGCCCTACCACATCGTCATCGAAGTCGAGGGCCTGGAGTCGGTCCGGCATCAGCGCCTTCGCGGCCTTTCGCGTGGGCAGCTCGAGGGTGAAGGGCTGTGGCTGCTGCGCCCCGACGATGGCTTCACCGATGTCACCTATGTCTGGCGGGTGCAGTTGACGCGGCGCTGGATGCGCTGGCTGGCCCCGATGCTGGCGCCGCTGTTCCGCTGGAACCATGCCGGCGTGATGCGCGCCGGCGAGGCCGGACTGCGGCGTCACCTGGAGCGCGCTCCGGTCGCGCAACCGAGGGCGCACCGTCGCTGAGCCGTGGGGCCGGGTCAGGCCGTGCAGGAGCCAGGCCGCAAGCTCAGTGCAAGGACGCCAGGGCACTCCCGATCTCGACCTGATAGGCGTCGAATCGATGGATGTCGGCGTGCGCCGCACCGGGGATGAGCACGAGCCGTGCGTCGGTGGCACGCGCCGCCAGGGCCTGGCTGTGCGCCGGGGGGACGAGCCGATCCCCGTCGCCATGGACCAGGATCAGCGGCCCGCGGATGCGCGGCACCAGCTCGTCACTGCGCAGCGGATAGCGCAGGACCGCAGCCGGCACCCAGGGATAGTGCTCAGCCGCCAGCTCGCGCATGCTGGCGTACGCGGAGACAAGGATCGTGAGGTCGGGCTGGTGCACGGCCGCCCATGCCGCCGCCAGGCCCGTGCCGAGAGAGCGGCCATAGGCCACCACGCGCTTGCCTCGGTAGCGCGCGGCCACCGCTTGCCAGACGGCTTCGACATCGGCGTGCATCTGCGCTTCGGAGTCGATGCGGCCGGTGCTCTTGCCGAATCCACGGTAGTCCATCATCACCAGGTCAAAGCCGGCGCGACGGTACGGGCCGGTGTTGACGAACCAGGACTTGAGGTTGGCGCTGTTGCCATGCAGGAAGAAGACCACGCCCTTCGGGTCGGGCGAACGCAGTTCGAGTACCGACAGCCGCGCGCCGGGTACGTCGACGAAACGCTCGTGCACGTCCGGCGCATCCGACAGGCGCGTGTCGGCGGCCAGCGGCACCGGCCTGAAGAGCAGCTGCTCCTGGCCCAGCCACAGTCCCGCGATGGCGCCTGTCCAGGCCAGACCCGGCAGGGCGACAGCCGCCAGGGCCCATCGGGCCCAGCGGCGAGCATGCAGGATGGATCCCATGGCCATGTCTACGCGCGAGCTTGCGGCGCGGATGCAGATCCCGGCGGCTGCACCTTCAAGCCGGGTTCAGGCGCAGCGCCGCCTCCAGCTTCTCGCGCACCAGGGCCCGCAACGACATCGGCGCCATCACCGCCACATGGCCGGCATGGCGCAGCAGGTCCATCGCCAGTTCGCTCTCGTCGACATAGGGCAGGCGCAATTCGTAGCGCCCGTCCTCGGCCCAGCGCCCGGTCTGCTGCGGATGCCATTCTTCGCGGCTGACCCACTGCGCGGCATGGGCTTCGAAGCGCAGCGTCGCCCAGTGGCGCCTGGCGCCGGCATAGATGCCGTAGCCGGCGTCCATCTCGGCCTGCAGGGTCTTGATGGCGATTTCCCTGGCCTTGCTGTCGAGCCGTTCGGCGAGTTCCAGGGCATCCAGGGAAAAGCGACGCAGGCCGTCGCTGCGGTGGCACCAGGCGTCCAGGTACCAGGTGTTGCGGTGGTAGACCAGGCGCTGCGGTGAGACCTCGCGGTCGCTGCTCTCGGCGCGGCTGCGTGTGAGGTAGCGCATGCGGATGCGGCGGCGCTTGAGCAGGGCATCGACCACCAGCTCGAAGAACTTGCCCGGCACCGGGCGGCGCGCCGCATTGATGATGCGCACGCGCTTGAGCAGGGAGGTGGCGTCGCCCTCGTCGGGCCCCAGCATCTCGTGAATGCGCTCCAGCAAGGGCTGCAGATGGCGGCTGATGACGCCCTCGGTGTCCAGCCCACTGAGCAGCTGATGCGCCATCAGCAGGCTGTACAGCTCGCGCTCGTTGAACCACAGACCCGGCAGTTCGTGCTTTTCGCCGCGGTGGTCCTCGCCGAACTTGTAGCCGTTGAGAAAGCGGTCGTATTGAATCGGCGCACCCAGGCGGTCCTTCAGGTAGTCCAGGTCGCGCTTGAGCGTGGCCGGCGACACCTCCAGTTCGTCGAGCAGGGCACGAAAGCTCACATGGCCGCGGTTGCGGATGAGCGTCTCGATCTTGTAGACCCTGGCGGTCTTGGTCATGGCGCGTGGCGATGGCTCGCTCGGGTTGCGGGCGGCAACCACTCTAACCCCGCCCGCGCCAGCTGTCCCTGCGACAAGCCGAATCCACCCACGTTGCGACCCCGCTCGCTCACTCTGTGAGCCACTGGCCTGCCATCCTGTGCCTCCGACCCGCACTGGAGCACCATCATGAGCCACCCTGCCCCTGCAACACCGTCCCTCGACGCGACCGTGAGCCTTGCCGCCCGGCGCCACGGCCTGCGTGCCGGCCAGGCCAACAGCGTCGATGTCCTGGTCCGCATCCAGGCCCCCGACACCCTGGTCGAAACCGCAGGCGACGGCGCACCCCGGCCGCCGCAGGCCCTGGCCCTGGTCATCGACCGCTCGGGCTCGATGTCCGGCCGGCCGCTGAACGAAGCCCGACGCTGCGCCGAATTTGTGCTCGGCCGCTTGCGACCGGTCGATGCGGTGGCCCTGGTGATGTTCGACCACCGCGTGCAACGCCTGTGGCCGGCGGCGCCGCTGGGTGACGGCGCGGCGCAGCGTGCGGCGGTCGCGGGAATTCACGCCGGGGGCAATACCAACTTGCACGGCGGCTGGCAGGAAGGCGCCCAGGCCCTGTCCGAGGTCGCCGGGCTGGGCCTGAAACGGGTCGTCCTGCTGTCGGACGGCCAGGCCAACGACGGCCTGACCGAACCCTCGGCGATCGCGGCGCAATGTGCCGACTGGGCCGCCAAGGGCATCACCACCAGCAGCTACGGCCTGGGCCAGGGTTTCAACGAGGAGTTGATGATCGCCATGGCGCGTGCCGGTGGCGGCAACCATTACTACGGCGACACGGCCGAACACCTGATGGAACCCTTCGAGCAGGAGCTGGAACTGCTCGGCAATCTGTGCCTGCGCGGCCTGCAACTCGCGGCCAGCGTGCCCGACGGCTTCGGCGTCGAGGTGCTGAACCGGTTTCCTGCGCTGGATGGCGTCTGGCGCCTGCCCGACCTGGCCTGGGGCGCCGAGGCCTGGGCCCTGCTGCGGGTGACGCTGCCGGCCGAGGCCTTGCCGGCAACCGGCGAACAATGCCCGCTGCTGCGCGTGGCCGTGTCCGGCCAGAGCCTGGACGGCGAGCCGGTGCTGCTGGAGCGCGCGGGCCTGTCGCTGCCGGTGCTGTCGCCCGCCGCCTTCGACGGCCTGCCCGATGACGAACTGGTCACGCGCCGCTTGGTGGAACTGGCCGCGGCCGACGCGCTGCTCGCCATGCGCCAGGCCGCCGCCGCCGACGACTGGCCCCAGGTGGACCGCCTGCTCCAACAGGCAGGCCGCCAGTTTGCCGGCGACCACTGGGTCGCCGCCATGCTCGAGGCGATGCGCCAGGTCGCCTCCAGCCGCGAGCGCGAGCGGGCCATGAAGGAGATGCTGTATTCGTCGGGCAAGCTGCGCAGCCGTCTGGCCGAGAAGGACGAGGGCGCGGTCTACTCAGGGCAGGACAGGCAGGGCGTCCCGGCCTATCTGCGGCGCAAGCCGGCGCAGGGCAAGGGCGATCTGTAGCCCGCCCGCGCAGCTGGGCAGGCAGGGACAATGCCGGATCCGCCGCAGGGCGCCTTCGAGGCGCCCTGCGGCCGCGCTGTCTTCAGGAACCCAAGCATGAGCACCATCCTGCACACCGCCGACTGGCAGATCGGCCGCCTGTACGGCAGCTTCGACCCCGACGACGCCGTGCCGCTGTCCGAAGCACGTTTTGCGGCCGTCGAACGCCTGGCCGCGCTGGCCACGGCCGAGGCGGTGGACGCGGTGGTGGTGGCGGGCGACGTGTTCGATGCGCAGACGGTCTCGGCGCGCAGCATCCGGCGCCTGTTCAATGCGCTGGACGGCTTCAAGGGGCCCTGGGTCATGATCCCCGGCAACCACGACGCGGCGCTGGCCGAAAGTGTCTGGACCCACGCCGCACGCCTGGGCGCCCTGCCCGGCCATCTGCACCTGGCCCTGACGCCGCAGCTGCTGGAACTGCCCGCCGCCCGCCTGGCCCTGCTCTGCGCGCCGCTGACCCAGCGCCACACGCATGCCGACCTGACGGCCTGGTTCGACGATGCCGTCACCCCCGAAGGCTGGTGGCGCATCGGCGTCGCGCATGGTGCGGTGCAGGGGCTGCTGGCCGAGGACATCGACGCGGCCAACCCGATCGCACCCGATCGTGCGCGACGCGCGCGCCTGGACTATCTGGCCCTGGGCGACTGGCATGGCAGCAAGTGCATCGACGAGCGAACCTGGTACAGCGGCACCCCGGAGCCCGACCGCTTCAAGGCCAACGCTGCCGGGCAGGCCCTGCTGGTGCACCTGGATTCGCCGGGTCAGCCGCCGCGGGTCCAGCCCCTGGCCACGGGGCAGTTCCGCTGGCGGCAGCTCGCCCACCGGCTCGACGGGGCCGGCGACCTGGATGCCCTGCTGGACATGCTGGCGCAGGCCGATGCACAGGACGTGCTGGACCTCGCCGTCACGGGGCAGGTCGACCTCGCCGCGCACCAAAGCCTGCAGGCCGCGCTGGGCACGGCCGAAGCGCGGGCGCGCTGTCTGCGCCGGGATCTGACGGGGTTGCAGCTGGCCCCCACCGCGCAGGACATCGCCGCCCTGCAGGCCGATGGTTACCTGGGCGAAGTGATCGACGAGCTGCGCGCCACCGTCGGCGACGATGCCCTGCGCGCCCAGGATGCGCTGGCCCTGCTCACCGGCCTGCTGGCCGAACGCGGCAGCCGCCCGGTGACGGCATGAAGTTGACGCGCCTGCGCGTAGCCGAACTGCGCCAGTTCCGCGCGCCTTTCGAGCTGGCCGACCTGCAAGCCGGGCTGAACATCTTCAGCGGCGCCAACGAGGCCGGCAAGAGCACCCTGGTGCGCGCCATCCGCGCCGCCTTCTTCGAGCGCCACCGCTCGACCAGCGTCGACGACCTGCGCCCCTACGGCGACATGGCGGCCGCGCCGACGGTGGAACTCGACTTCGAGATCGGCGGCGTCAGCTGCCGCCTGAGCAAGAGTTTTCTGCACAAGAAGCGCTGCGAGCTGATGCTGGGCAGCAAGCGCCTGGAAGGTGTCGAGGCCGAAGATGCCCTGGCCGAGCGGCTCGGCTTCCAGTTTGCGCTCAAAGGCGCCAGCCGCGAGCAGCACTGGGGCATCCCCGGGCTGCTGTGGATCGAGCAAGGTTCGGCGCAGACCCTGCACGACGCGGTGCTGCATGCCGCCGACCATCTGCGCAAGGCGCTGGACCAGTCCCTGGGCGAAGTCGCGGCCAGCGGCGGTGACGAGCTCGTGAACCAGGTGCGCCGGCTGCGCGAGGAGTTGCTCACTGGCACCGGCAAGCCGCGCGCCGACTACGCCAAGGCCCTCGACGACGCGCAGGCGCTAGCCGAACGCGTCGTCGAGCTCGAACAGGCCGTGGCCGGGTATCGCGACCAGGTCGACCAGCTCGCACTGTTGCGCGATGCGCATGCGCTGGATGCGCAGACGCAGCCCTGGCGGGCGCTGCGTGATCAGCAGACGCAGGCGCAACAGGCCCTGCAGGCCGCCGAGGCGCTGTCCGAGCAGCGCCGACGCGCCCAGGAGCAGCTCGACCAGGCCACGGGCCTGCGCGGCCTGCTGAGCCAGGGCCTGCTCGCGGCTGAACAGCAGGTGCAGGATCTCGCCCGGCGTGAATCGACGCTGGACGCGGCCCGGTCACGCCGCGAGCAGGCCGCGGCGGCGCAAGCGCGGGCCGTGCAGACGGACGGCGCCGCGGCCACCGCCCTGCGCACCGCGCGCGAAGCCCTGGCACTGGCCCGCCAGGAGGACAACCGCAGCGCGCTCACCCACCAGGCCCGCGACGCGCAGGCGCGCGCAACCGAACTGGCCGCGCGCCTGTCCGGCGCCCGCAGCGAAGACCAGCGAGCGGCCAGCCTGCGCAGCGAGGCGGCGCGGCTGCACCTGGAGCCGGCCGACCTGGCCGCGCTCCGTGATCGGCAGCACCGCCTGAACGAACTGATCATCCGCCAGGAGGCGGTGGCCACGCGCCTGCGCTTCGAGCTCGATGCCGGTGTGACGCTGGATCTGGCCGGTGAACCCATCGCCGGGCAGGCTGAACGTCTGCTCGTGGCGCCGGCCACCCTGCGGCTGCCCGGCGTCGGGCGCATCCACATCGCCCCGGGCGGACAGGACCTGGCCGAGCTGGTGCAGGCCCAGGCGCGGCTGCAGGATGAACAGCGCAACCTGCTGCAACGCCTGGGCCTGGCGGCCGTGGCCGACGCCGAGGCCCGCGACCTGGCTCACGCCCGGCATCTGGCCGATGCCGGGTCGGCCGACAAGGCGCGCAAGCTGCTGGCACCCCGCGGCCTGGAGGCCTTGACCGCCGAACTCGCGCAGGCGCAGGCCCGCGCGACCGAAGCGGCCACGGCGCTGGCGCGCCTGCCTGCCGCGCCGGGCCCGGCTGCACTCACGCTGGACACCGCCGAACGTGCACACGCGGCGGCCGACACCGCCGCCGAGCAGGCAGCGCGTCAGTTGCAGACGGCCCGCCAGGTGCTGGCCGGTGCCGGCAGCGAGCTCGACGCCGCCGAGCGTGAACACCGGGCCCTGAAGGCCGCGCTCGACGACCCGCAGCGCCAGGCCGATCTGGCGGCGCGGCAACGTGAACAGGTCGAAGCCGCTGCCCGGGAAACGACGCTGAAGCTGGACATCGCCGCCATCGACGCCCGCATCGCCCAGGCCCGGCCCGACATCCTGAAGCAGGACGTGGAACGCTTCAGGCGCAGCGCCGAGCAGGCCGAGCAGCAGCAGCAGTCGCGGGCCCTGCAGATTGCGCAGCTCGAAGCCGCGCTGGCGGCCAGCGGAGCGCAGGGTCTGGAAGAAGAACTGGCGCGGGCGCAGAGCGCCAGCCACCGGGCGCAGCGACGCTCGGCCGAACTGCGCCGCCGTGCCGAGGCCCTGGACTATTTGCTCGGCCGGCTGGAACTGCGCCGGCAGGCCCTGATCCGGCGCCTGCAGGCGCCGCTGCAGCAGCATCTGGACCACTACCTGCAACTGCTGTTCCCCGAAGGCCGACTGGCGGTGGATGAAAACCTGCTGCCCCGCGCCCTCACCCGCCCGGGTGCAAGTGGGCCGCAGGTCGGCGACTTCGAGACCCTCAGTTTTGGCGCCCGCGAGCAAATGGGCGTGATCAGCCGCCTGGCCTATGCCGACCTGCTGAAAGCCGCCGGCCGGCCGACCCTGATCATCCTGGACGATGCCCTGGTGCACAGCGACGAGCCGCGGCTGGCGCGCATGAAGCGCGTGCTCTTCGACGCCGCGCAGCGCCATCAGGTGCTGCTCTTCACCTGCCATCCCGACCGCTGGCGGGACATGGGGGTCGCCCTGCGGGCGCTGGAAACGTCGGCCACGGCCTGAGGACGAAGGATGGACTGGTTCGAACGCATCACCGGCTTCAAGGAGACCGACGCCCGGACGATCCGCAGCCGGCTGGACGTCGAGGGCGAACAACTGGTGTCGCGGGTGAACGGCAGCCGGCACGGCATCGGGCGGCTGCGCCTGTGCAGCCTGGACCAGCTGCGCGAGCTTGTGCAAGCCCGGCCCGCGCCTGGCCAGCGCACGCGGCTGAGCACCCTGGCGGGCGACGTTCGTGCCTTGCATCGGCAGCCGGAAAACGCCGGCGCGCTGTTCCAGGTGGCGTCGCAGTTCAATCTGCTGGAAATGGTGTCGCCCGAAGTGTCGCCGGAACAAGGCGTGACCCGCTACGCGCAGGACATGACCCAGGGCCCGGCCTGCGCCATGGCCGCCGGCGCAGCGACGATCTACCGCAACTATTTCGTGCCCGTCGACGGTGAGCCGGGGCAGACAAGCAGCCGCCAGATCGACACCCTGGCGCCACTCGGCCAGGCCCTGGCCGCTGCGCTGGGGCGCCCGCGTGAGGCGCTGTGGGCGATGCGCAATGGCTACGCCCTGTGCACCGCCGACGGCCTGGCCGGGATCGGCGGCGTCCTGCGCGCCACCTCGCAGGAGCATCTGAACGCATTGCGCGGCCAGTTGTGCATCGGCCTGCATGAAGACGTGGAGGTCACCGACGCACCGGGGCCGCAGCCGCCGCGCGTCTCCCAGGCTTTCTGCTCGGCCTTGCCGGTGGCCTACAGCGCGCTGGCGCCGTCGGCCTGGGCGCCGTTTGCGCGCCTCGTGCTCGAGGCGGCCTACGAAGCGACGCTGCTGGCGGCGGCCCAAGCGTGCCAGCGCGGCGCATCGGCCCGGGTGCTGCTGACGCGCCTGGGCGGCGGCGCCTTCGGCAATCACGATCACTGGATCGACGACGCCATGCAACGCGCCCTGAGGTGTGTGGAATGGACCGGGCTGGAGGTCTGCCTGGTCAGCTTCGGGTCCAGCCACCCGGCGAACCTGGCGATCGCCCGGCGCTGGGCCGAGGCGGGGTGACGGCCCGCGTTACAGGGCGCCGACTCCGGGAGACTGGAGCCGCCGGCGCAGGCCGCTGACCCGGCGTGTCAGCCGCCCGGCCGCCGCGGCCAGCAGGCCCGGCTGCGGCGCCGCCAGGGTCAGCGCGCGGCGCGCGCGGGTGATGCCGGTGTAGAGCAGCTCGCGCGTGAGCACCGGCGCGTCCTCTTCGGGCAGCACCAGCAGCACATGTTCGAACTCCGAACCCTGGCTCTTGTGCACCGTCATCGCGTAGGCGCTCTGCACATCCGCCAGGCGCGCCACCGACACGCCGCGCAACGCCTCGCCGTCGAGGAACCAGCAGCGCAGGGCCGCGTCGCCGGACGGCCCGCGCAACACGATGCCGATGTCGCCGTTGAAGACCCCCAAGGCCCGGTCGTTGCGCGTGACCATCACCGGGCGGCCTTCGTACCATTCGCCGCGGCGCGAGATCAGCCCGGCCTGCGCCAGGGCGCCTTCGATGGCGGCATTCAGGCCGCTGACGCCCCAGGGGCCCTCGCGCACGGCGCAAAGCAGGCGGAAGCCGTCGAAGCTGCGCAGCACCGATCGCGCCCAGGCCTCGAAGTCTTCGACGGCGGCCGGCCGCTGCGCCAGGCGCTCCAGATAGGCCCGGTAGCCACCGGCCGCACCGGTCCGGCCCTGCAGCACCAGGGGCAGCAGGGCGGCCGGATCCCGGTTGGTGAGCAGGGCCAGCGCGTCGCCGTCGGCCGCACGCAGCAGGGTCAGTGCCGCCGGCGCGTCACCGCGGTTGACCGCCTGGGCGAACTGGCCGATGGGGCCGTCGAAGCGGTGGCTGCGGCGCAGCATCACGGTCTGCTGCGCCAGCGCCGGCCCCGCACCCAGCGTGGACGGCGGCAGCGCCTGCCCGGTCAGGCGCCGGACCCATTCGGCAGTCTCGGCGCCGTAGCCACCGGCCGGACCGCCCTCCCCGGCCCCCTGGCACAAGTCGCCCATCACGGCACCGGCTTCCACCGAAGCGAGCTGGTCCTTGTCGCCGAGCAGCACGATGTGCGCCGACGCCGGCAGGGCTTCGAGCAGCAGGGCCATCATCTCCAGATGCACCATCGACGCTTCGTCGACGAAGAGCAGGTCCACCGGCAGCGGCTGGCTGGCATCGTGGCGGAAACGCCGCGTGCCGGGCTGGGTGCCGAGCAAGGAATGCAGCGTGCGCGCCGGACCGAGCCGGCCGACCCAGGCCTCCAGCCCGAGCGTCGGACCGATGGCCTCGCCCAGGTTCTGCAGGGCAAGGTCGATCGACTGGCGCAGGCGCGCCGCCGCCTTGCCGGTGGGCGCAGCCAAGGCCACGCGCAGCGGCTGCGGGCCGCGGTGCAGGGATTGCTGCAGGACCAGCAGGCGGGCCGCGGTATGGGTCTTGCCGGTGCCCGGGCCGCCGGTGATGAGGGTCAGCCGGCCACGCAGGGCCAGGGCACAGGCGGTTTTCTGCCAGTCGATGTCGTCGCCGGCCGGGTCCGGGAACAGGCGGTCAAGCCGCTGGCGCGCGGCGGACAGCTTGATGTCGTCGGTCGCCTGGCCTGGATCGGCCGGGCCCGCCACCCGCGCACGGATCTGTGCCGCGACCCGCATCTCGTAGCGCCAGTAGCGGCGCAGATGGAGCAGATCGCCGCCCAGCACCAGGGGCGAATTGCCCGCGTCGTGCACCGGGTCGAGCTCGATCGCGGCCAGGCCGGACCAGGCCTGGCGCCGGGCGGCAGCGGCGGCCGGCGCGTCGGCCAGGGCCGTGCGCAGGGCCTCGGCCGATTCCGCCGGCCAGGCCAGCAGGCCGAGCAGTTCGTCGGCCGGCATGTCCAGGGGCAGCCCGCTGTGGCCACGGCCTTCCAGGTTCGCCACGAGCGCGGTGGCGAGCAGCAGGCTGGCCGGCGCCGCCGGGTCGGTCTCGGCGACGAAGCCGGCCAGCGCCACGTCCAGGCGGCGCAGCCAGCCGGCATCACACCACTGGCCCAGGGTCTGCAGCAGGGCGGCCGGCGTCATGCGACCCCTCCGACCGGATCCGCAGCGCCGGCGGGCAGCATCGCATCGATGGCCTCGATCAGGGCCAGCGGCGCGGGCAGATGGCAGCAGCCGGCGCTGGGGCTGCCCACACCGCGCAGGAAGAAGTAGATCGCGCCGCCCAGCTGCTGCGCTGGCGCATAGGCCGCGCCGAGGCGCGATTTCAGCAGCCGGTGCAGGGCCAGCAGGTAGAGCGTGGCCTGCACGTCGTAGCGGTGCTCCAGCATCGCCGCCGCCATCGCCGGCGCCGTGTAGTCGGCGTCGCCCGCGCCGAGCGCATTCGATTTGTAGTCGAGCACCCAGTAGCGCCCGCCCTGCATGAAGACGAGGTCGGCAAAACCCATCAACATGCCCTTCAATGCCCGCCCGGGCAGCGGCGGCCTTGCCATGCCGGGCTGGATATGCTGGCGGCAGCCGGCGTCCACCGCCCCGGCCTGCAGGCCGTCGCTCGGGAACCAGAACTCCATCTCGGGCAGGACGCGGCCCAGGCCGCTCAGCGCCGCGCCGAGTGCCGGCAGCGGGCTGCGGCAGACCTCGCGCAGCCAGGCCAGCACATCGTCGGCGCGGTGGCCCCAGCCCTGCCGCTCGCAGCGGCGCAGCAGACGCTGCTGCAGTTCGAGCGAATCATCGAGCGCGAACCGTTCGCCGGCCAGCCACTCGAGCTGGTCGTGCAGGAAGTTGCCGGCCAGGGCGCCGCGCGGGAAGCGGTGCCAGGCCTGCGGCGCCGGCCGCTGCGGCGCCGCAGCGGCGTCGCCGGGCTCGTCGTCGCGCAGCCGGCGCGCCGGCACCGACCCCGACGCCGCACGGCCGGCATCGCGCAGCAGGGCCGAGTAGCTGCTGATCGACCAGCCGCGCTCGAAACTTGCGCTGTAGACCGCGGGCGGTGCCAGCGCAACGGGCGCACAGCGCAGCGCCAGGCGCGTGACTGCGGGACGCGGCAGGGCCTCGTCGTCGGCCTGCGGGGCGGGCTCGACGACGATGTCGGCACAGGCCGCGGCCAGGGCCTGCAGGTCGGGGGATCGCTGCTCGGGGGCCTGTGCCTGCGGCCCGGACAGCAGGCAGCCGATGGCGCTGCGATGCCAGCCGTAGGCCCTGGACCTGCCGCTGCGCAGGCCGGACAGGCCGACCCACAGTGCATGCCGGGCGCGCGTCAGCGCCACGTACAGCAGGCGCAGTTCTTCGCGCAGCCGCTCGCGCTCGGCCACCGCGATCTGCGCCGCCGTCGGCGCCAGGACCGGCTCGGGTTCAGCGCGCGCGCTGTGCGCCGCCGGCAAGGTCAGCACCACGTCCTGCGGGCTCATGTTCGCAGGGATGAGCTCGCGGAAGATCGCGGCGAAGGGCAGGAACACCAGCGGGTATTCGAGCCCCTTGGACTTGTGCACGGTGACCACCTGGACGAGGTCGGCGTCGCTTTCAAGACGCAGCACGCGCTCGTCGCCGCCGCCGATCCCGGCCTCGCTGTCGGCGATCTGCTGCGCCAGCCAGCGCACCAGGGCCTGTTCGCCTTCGGTCTGGGCGCTGGCGGCCTGCAGCAGTTCGGCCAGGTGCAGCACATTCGTCAGCCGCCGCTCGCCCTGGGCCGCGGGGTCGGCGGCGCCGAGCCAGCGCGCCGGCAGTTCGAAGCGGTGCAGGGCCTGGCGCAGCATGGCCAGCACACCCTGCCCGCGCCAGACCGCGTTCAGATCCTGCAGACGCTCGCACTGGCGGTCGAAGGCCGCGTCGTTGCCGGCCAGCGCCACCAGGGCAGGCAGCGATAGATCCAGCAGCCCGCTGGCCAGTGCGGCGCGCGCCAGTCGCAGGTCACGCGGCGCGGCCACCGCCTGCAGCAGGCGCAGCAGCTCGGCGGCCTCGGCGGTCTGGAATACGCTGTCCTGGTCCGACAGATAGACCGAGGCCAGACCGCGTCGGTGCATCGCGTCGCGCACCGCGGCGGCCTCGACGCGGTTGCGCACCAGCACCGCGATGTGCGCCGGCTGCAGGCGCCTGAACGGCTCGCCGACCTGCTCGAAGCCGACCTGCGGGTCGTTCAGCAGGCCGACGATGCGCTCGGCGCACAGGGCGGCGAACAGCGTGCGGCAGTCGCCCGCCTTGCGCAGGGGTTCATCAAACACCAGGGTGGCCGCCGCCAGGCCACCCTGCGCGCCGACCAGACGCTCCGGCCGGCCCTTGGCGCCGACCGTGATGAAAGGCAGCGGCGATGCACCATCGGCCTGGCGGAACAGGAAGGCGCCGTCACCGTCGCGCGTTTCGGCGCTCTGGAACATCGCGTTCACCGCGCGCACCAGGGCCGGCGTGGAGCGGTGGTTGGTGCCCAGCACATGGTGCCGGCCGGCCGTCGCCCCACGGGCGCGCAGATAGCTGTAGATGTCGGCACCGCGGAAGCCGTAGATCGCCTGCTTGGGGTCGCCGATGAGCAGCAGCAGCCGCTTGGGGTCGTCGTCGGCGATGCGGTACAGGCGGTCGAAGATGCGCAGCTGCACCGGCGAGGTGTCCTGGAACTCGTCGATCAGCGCCACCGGGTACTGGGTCAGGATGCGCTTGCGCAGACGGCGCGCCTTGTCGCCCTGCAGATCCGGGTCGAGCGCCGCGTCCAGGCGATTCAGCATGTCGGCGAAACCGAAGCTGCCGGACTGCAACTTGAGCTGCTGCAATCGCGCGGCGACCTGTGCCGCGGCGTGCCAGCGCAGGGTGCTTGCCGTCTGCGGCAACTGCTGCAGGTCGGCCATCAGGGTCTCGAAGTCAGCGAAGCAGGACGGCAGCACGAGCGACGCCGCGGCGACGTTCAGTCCGGTTTGCAGTGAATGGGCCGTCAAACGCTCGGCGGCTGTCGGGGTCAGGTCGGGCTGTTCGATCGCCGGGTCGGTCGCCCAGGCGCGCAGCGCGTCGATCCAGCGCGTAGCGTGCCCCTTGGCCGGCACCGCCTTGCGCGCAGGATGCTGCTTGTCCTGCCAGACCCACGCCAGCCAGGCCTGCATTTCGTCGGCACGCGCGACCCAACCGGTTTTCAGCGCCGCCAGCGCTTCGGCCCGCGCCCGCGTGGCCTGCGCCAGCGCGTCGGCCAGGCTGCCCTGCCCCGCCCCGGGCGGAAACGGCCCCTCCAGCAGGCCCTTCAGGCTCGGCGCCAGGGCGTCGAGTTCGGGCCACAGGGCCAGCACCGCCGTGAGGGTTTCGCCGTCGAGCGGGTAGACCTGCTGGCGCCAGAAGTCGCGCAGGGCCTCGGCCTGCATCGCAGCCTCCTGCGCCTGCAGTTCTTCGTCGAAGAGGCAGCCGCTGTCGAAGGCATGTTCGCGCAGCATGCGCTGGCACCAGGCGTCGATGGTGAAGACGGCGGCGGCGTCCATCGCCTCGGCCGCCATGGCCAGGCGCCAGGCCGCCTGCTGGCGTTCGGCACCGTCCGGGTGGGCGACCAGCAGCCCGGACAGCAAGGGGTCGCTCCCGTCCACCGGCTCACCCCGGAACACCGCCGCCGCCTGCACCAGACGGCCGCGGATGCGCTCCGACAGCTCACGGGTGGCGGCCCGGGTGAAGGTCATCACCAGGATCTCGGCCGGCAGGCGCGGCGGCACGGTGTGGCCGAGCACGAGGCGCAGATAGAGCGCGGCGATGGTCCAGGTCTTGCCCGTGCCGGCGCTGGCCTCGATGAGATGGCTGCCCTGCAGCGGCAGGGTCAGCGGGTCCAGCGGGCGCGGGGCGTCAGCCATCCACGGCCTCCTCAGGTGCCGCCTGGACGCCGATCAGTTCGACCTGCACATGCTCGGCGAGCCATTCGCGATAGGGCGCGTAAAGGCGGCGGCTCGCGGCGTCGAATGCCGGGTCGGCGGCCAGGCTGGCGAAGTCGGGGAACAGCCGGGCCAGGCAGGGCTCCTGGCCTTCGCCGCGCCTGTGGCCCGCGGCGTCGCCGTCGTAGACCTCGGCGGCACGATCCGGTTTCTCGAGGTAGGTGCGCCCGGTCTTCACGGCCGTGGGCAGCGGGCGATCGCCGGTCAGGCCTTCATGGCAGGCCAGCATCAGATCGAACAAGGTATTGCGCGCCGCTTCGGCGTCGGGCGTCGCCGTCACGCGCACGACGGCCCCCTCGCCGATCACGATGCCGTCGCTCGGGCGGCCGATGGCGCTCGAGGCCAGGCAGCGCAGCCAGGCGAGCAGCAGCTTGTCGACGCGTGGCAGGGCAGGCCCGGTCTTCCCGCCCGGGTCGGCCAGCTTGCTGGCCTGAAGTTCGACCCAGGCGGGCCGCCCCTGGGCCGAGCCGCGCAAGGCCGTGAGGGTGTCGTCGAGAACCAGACCGGGCTGCTGCGGGTGGGCCAGGCGCAGGGCCAGCCTGTCGGGCGCCAGGGGGTGTTCGGCGCGCAGCGCCTGCCAGGCCGCGAGCGTCGGACACAGGGCCTGCAGCAACGCCGCCTGCATCTGCTGCCCCGGCCCGGCCAGCGGCAGGCCGCCCGCGCGCTGCAGCCGGGTCAGCTGGTGCTGTACGACGTTCTGAATGTATTCCGGCGCCACCGCGGCAGCCTCGTCTTCGAGCGCCGCGCGGCTGGCGCGCAGCAAGTCGTCGACCCAGGACCAGCGCTCCAGGCCGTCGCCGCCGAAGGATTCGTCATCGGCCTGGGCCGTGTCGGGTTCGGCAAAACTCACCCGCAGGCGGTGGCGGAAGAAGGCCTTCACCGGGTTGCGCAGGAAGGCCGCCAGGTCCGGCAGGGTCAACGGGGCGAGGCCAGGTTCATCGGCCGCAGCGTCGCGGTTCGCGGCCGGCGCCGGCTCGTCCACCAGCGCCGCACCATGCGCCGCCCGCCATTCGGCCGCATAGGTGAACAAGGGCGCTGCGTCAGCGTCTGCGGCGGGCTCGAAATAGCGCCGGCTGAAGGGCTGCAAGGGGTGTTCGGTGCTGCGCGATGCCACCACGGCCGGGCCCCAGCCGGCGGCCAGATAGTCGCGCAACTGCGAGACCAGTACCGAGGGCGGCTGTTCCTGGTTGTCGCGCACGCTGCGCCCGGCCCAGCTGATGTAGAGCACCCGGCGCGCCGACAGCAGGGCATCGAGCATCAGCTGCCGGTCGTCATCGCGGCGTGAACGGTCACCCGGCCGAGCCTGGCCGGGCAGCGCCATCAGGTCGAAATCGCTGCGGCTGGCGCGTCGCGGGTAGTCGCCGTCGTTCATGCCGAGCAGGCACAGCACGTCGAAGGGGATGGCGCGCAGCGGCAGCAGGGTGCAGAAGGTCACGCCGCCGGCCTTGAATCGTTGCGCCACGCCGGGCGCGTCGACGCCGTCGAGCCAGGCTTCGCGCAGCACGGCCAGGTCCAGCGCAGCGTCGAAACCGGCGGTCTCGCAGGCCTGCAGCCAGTCCGCCAGGGCCTCGTCCAGCGCGGCCAGGGCGGCCGTCTCGGCGGCGTCGCTGGCCCGGAACAGCGCGCCAAGCAGGCTGCGCAGGCGCTCGGCCCAGGCCTGCGGGCTGCGCGGCAGCTGGGCGTCGGCCCACCACTGGCTCAGGGTCTGCACCAGATCGGCCAGGGCTCCGGCCAGCCCGGCCTGCAGGCCCGCCACCTCGGCATAAGGCTCGTGGCCGGCGTAGCCGTCGGCGGCCGGCAGCTCGCCGGTGGCATAGCCGAGCAGCATGCGGCGCAGGCCGAAGGCCCAGGTATTGGGCTCGCCGGCGGCGCCCAGGCCCAACTGCGCGCGCTGCGCCGCGTGAAGGCCCCAGCGCACCCCGGCACCTTCGATCCAGGCCGCCAGGGTGGGCAGGTCCTCGGGCAGGATGCCGAAACGCAGGGTGACCGCCGGCAGGTCGAGCAGGTCGCGCACCTGGCTGGCGCCGAAACGCTGCTGCGGCGCGCGCAGCAACCATTCCAGGGCCACGAGCAGAGGCTGGTGGCCACGTTCGGCCTGGTCGGCGATGCCCCAGGGGATGTGGCGCGGATCGCCGCGCGCATATCCGCCGAACACCGAGCGGATCGCGGGCGCAAAACCTTCGATGTCGGGCACCATGACGACGATGTCGCGCGGCGCCAGTGCGGCGCCGCCGGGCGGCCGCGCCAGCAGCCGCAGCAGTTGGTCGTGCAGGATCTCGACCTCCCGCTGGGCGCTGTGCGCGACATGGAAGACGATCGAGCGGTCCTCGGCCGCGACGGCCGGCCGCGCATGTTCGGCCAGCGGCAGCAGGTCGCGCACGGCAGCCTGCACCTGCTGCAGCAGGGTCTGGCCCGGTGCCTCGTCGAACACGTCGACCCGCGGCACATCGAAACGCTGCCGCGCGGCCTGCACATCGTCGAAGGCATCGAGCTGGCGCACGAAGTCGCGGCTCTGCCGGCCCCAGGCGGCGAGCAGCGGGTGGCCATGCGCATGCATGTCCTGCAAAGGCAGGGCCGCGAGATCACGCCCGCCGCGCAGCGCCTGCCGGCGGCGCTCGAGACGCAGCAGCTCGCGGCCGTCGATGATGTCGGCCCAGTGGTAGCGGCAGGGGTTGGGCACGGCCATCAGCACCTGGCAATGCCCCGCCAGCGCGGCGAGCGCCTCCAGGGTCTGCTGCGGGATGTGGGTGCTGCCGAAAAGCACGATGCGCCGCGGCAGCTCGGGGAAGGCGCGCCCGGCCGCGGCTGCCGGCCGGCGCAGCGCCGCGACGAAGCGTTGCTGCAGCCGGGCCCGCGAGGCGGCAATGTCGTCGCCGCCCAGCGTGGACTGCAGTGCCCGCCACAGCGCCGGCTGCCAGCTTTGATCGGCGGGCAGGGGCGATGCCGCGGTGGCCGAAGCGCGGCGCAGCACATCGTCGCCCGCGCTCCAGTCCTGCAGCCAGTCGCTGCGATAGACCTGGTACTGGTCGAACAGGTCGGCCAGGCGCTGTGCCAGCTGCAGCCGGCGCAGGCTGTCGCCATCATCGGCCCCCAGGAAGGCGGCCACCGGTTCGAAGCCGGGCTGGCCGGCGAGTGTGGGCAACTGCTGCATCAACCGCCAGGTCAGGGGCAGCTTGTCGAGCAGCGAGGTGGCCGGCACAGCGCCGCGCCCGAGGACCGCGCGGTAGGCGCGCCAGACGAAGCGCGCCGGCAACTCCACCGTGGTCGCGGCGCAGATGCCGTGGGCGCGCGCCAGTTCCATCTTCAGCCACTCGGCCATGCCATTGCTCTGCACCAGGATGAATTCGGGCTCCAGCGGCGCCAGCGGGTGCGCCGCCAGCCAGGCGAGCACGGCCTCGGCCAGCAGCTCGAGGCGGTTGCCGTGCAGGACCAGCAGGCCCGGGGGGAGATCTTCGTCGGCCATGCGCGTGAATTCCTCGGACCCGAGAATGACACAGGCCCGGCTCAGATCCTGAGCTACCCGCAGCTCCGGGTCGAACTCCCTGATCGGGTCAAGCGGCGGTGTCCGGGTGAATCGGACCCAGATTCATCAGACCCGCGAGCGGCGCTTCGGCCAGCCCAGGCGGCAGCGCGTGGTCGGCCAGCACCCAGGCGCGGCGCCCACCGGTGGCGGCCGCGTTCAGGCACTGGTCTAGCCAGCGGCGCGAGGCCAGGTCGAGCGCGGCATACGGCTGGTCGAGCAGGGTCAGGGCGGCGCCACTGGCCAGTGCCACCACCAGGCCCGGTTTGCGCCGGCCGCCGGTGGACAGCATCGCCAGGGTCTTGTCCAGGTGCGGCACCAGGGCCAGGGCGTCGACCGCGGCGTCGGCCGCCGCGGCGTCCCAGAACGGCCAGCGCTGCTGCTGCTGCGCAAGCCAGTCGCGCGCCGTGATCGCATCCAGCGCCGGGTCTCCCAGGTCGGCCAGGCAGGCGGCACCGGCCTGGCGCAGCAGCGAACCCGCGGTCGGTGCGATCTCGCCGGCAAGCAGGCGCAGCAGGCTGGTCTTGCCGCAGCCGTCGCCGCCCAGGACCAGGGTCAGGCCGGGTTTGACGCTGAAGCTCAAGTCCGTGAACAAGGTGTGTCCGGGCCAGCCGAAACAAAGCCGACGGGCAACGCACAGGGGCGCAGGCGAGCGGGTCATTCAAGGTCCATCGGTCCAGTCCGTGAGATTCTCGCGTACCCCGGCGGGTACGGCAACGCGCGTCGCAGGCGAAGACCCATGTGCGATAGCCCTGCGGATTGATGGCACTCAATTCGGCCTCGGCCTGCTGCGGGCATGCTCGACGGCATGTCGCTCGCCTGCACCCGTCGCTGATGTCGCGCCGCCTCAACCCGGTACCCCCTGCCCCCTGCCCCGCGCCGCCGCTCGAACCCGATCGGCAGCGGGCCGAAGCATTGGACGGCCATCTGCATGCGGTGGCCGCATCGAGCTGGGGCGGGCTGTCGCCGATCTCGCTGGCGTTGGCCGGCATCGACTGGGCCATGCACCTGGCGACCCAGCCGGCGCGTGCCGCGCAACTCGCCACGCGGGCGCTGACCCTGACCGCCGAGACCACGCAGGAAGCGTTGACGCAGGCGCGTGCACCCGCCGCGCTCAGCGAACGCCCGGACGACCGGCGCTTTGCCGCCGACGCCTGGCAGGCCTGGCCGGCCGGCTGGTGGGCGCGCCAGCACCTGGCCGCCGAGCACTGGTGGCGCGACGCCACCCAGCTGCGCGGCATGGACTCGCACCATCAGGACGTGGTGGGGATGTTCGCGCGCCAGTGGCTGGACATGCTGTCGCCGGCAAATGCCGGGCTGGCCAACCCCGAGGTGCTGCAGCGCACCCTGGCCACGCAGGGCGCCAACCTGCAGGCCGGTGCCGCACACGCGCTCGACGCCTGGCGCGTGCGCCAGGGCCTGGCGCCGCTGACCGAGCCCGAGCGCAGCTTCGAACCCGGGCAGGACGTGGCCGTGACGCCCGGGCAGGTGGTGCACCGCAACGCCCTGGTGGAGCTGATCCAGTACACGCCGACGACGCCGAAGGTCCAGGCCGAGCCAGTGTTCATCGTGCCGAGCTGGATCATGAAGTACTACATCCTGGACCTGTCGCCGCACAACTCGATGGTGCGCTGGCTGGTGGCCCAGGGGCACACCGTGTTCATCCTCTCCTGGCGCAACCCCGACGAAAGCGATGCGCTGCTGGAGATGGACGACTATCTGCAGCTCGGCATCTTCGACGCGCTGGCGGCATTGCGCCGCCTGGTGCCGCGCCAGCCGGTGCATGCCGTGGGCTACTGCCTGGGCGGCACCCTGCTCGCCATCGCGGCGGCGGCGCTGGCGCGGCCGGGGGCCGTGCAGGGCGCCGAGCTGCTGCCCCCGCTGGCCAGCCTGAGCCTGCTCGCCGCCGAGGTCGATTTCAGCGAACCCGGCGAGATGGGCGTGCTGATCGACGAGAGCCAGGTCACCCTGCTCGAGGACATGATGGCCGAGCGCGGCTATCTTTCGGGGCTTCAGATGGCGAGCAGCTTCCAGTTCCTGCATTCGCGCGAGCTGATCTGGTCGGCCAAGCAGCGCGAGCTGTGGATGGGCGAGCCGCTGCGGCCGAACGACCTGATGGCCTGGAATGCCGACACCACGCGCCTGCCGGCCGCGATGCACAGCCAGTATCTGCGCCGCCTGTACCTGCGCAATGAGCTGGCCCTGGCGCGCTACTGCGTCGAGGGACGGCCGGTGTCGCTGCGCGACCTCAAAATGCCGGTGTTCCTGGTCGGCACCGAGAAGGACCACGTCGCACCCTGGCGCAGCGTGTACAAGCTGCATGCGCTGTGCGACGTGGAGATCACCTTCGTGCTCACCAGCGGCGGGCACAACGCCGGCATCGTCAGCCAGCCCGGCCACCCGCGCCGCCGGTGGCGCCAGGCCACCTGGCACCCGCAAGACGCCTGGGTGTCGCCCGAGGCCTGGCCGGACGGTGCCCAGGCATATGAAGGCTCCTGGTGGACGGCCTGGGATCCCTGGCTGAAACAGCAGGGCAGCGGGCGCAGCGTGGCAGCGCGACAGCCGAAGCCGGTGGACGGACTGCCGCCCGCGCCCGGCAGCTATGTGATGCAGCGTTATCTCGACTGACCCGACAAGAGCCTGTCGACAAATCCCGCACGCCTGCTCGTACGCCCCAGCAGGCGCCGCTGTGCACGCCGCTGCGGTGGCCCGTGACGCTCAGAACCAGGCCCACAGGCGCCAGACCCAGGCCGGCAGCAGCGGAACAGGCGGGTGGTAATGCTGGCGAAAGACGTGTTTCATGGGATCCTCCAGGACATGACTGTACACATGCACAGTACTGTGTGCAAGCACAGTTTGGTCTCTGAAAGCGATCAGCGCGCCTGTCCCGACACCCGCGGCAGCAGCAGCAGCGCAACGAAGGACAGCCCGCACAGCAGGCTGCTCAGCAGCAAGGCGCCCAGGCCCCAGGCTTCGAGGGCAGCGCCGAAGACCAGGGGTGCGGCGGCCTGGGCCAGCCGCGTCGGCGCCATCAGCAGGCCCTGCATCGCGCCATAACCGCGCGGCCCGAAGATGGCCAGCGGCAGCGTACCCTTGGCGATCGTCATGATCCCGTTGCCCAGGCCGTGCAGCACCGCAAAGACGCCGGCCGCGGCCGGCCCCGCGAGCATCAGCACGGCCACGCCCAGGGGATGCCCGAGCGTGGCGGCACGCGCCGACAGCAGCGGGTGCAGCCGGCGCAGCCAGCCGGCCTCGAGCAGCCGCCCGGCGACCTGCGCCGGGCCGATCAGCGCGCCCACGGCCACCGCCGCCGCCAGGCCGGCGCCGGCGATCTGCAGCACCGTCGGCAGGTGTGAGGCCATCGCGGTGCTGACGAACCAGGTCGCGGCAAAGACGAAGGACAGCAGCAGCGCGGCGCGCAGCGGATGGGCCAGCGGTGGCGGTGCGCTGAAATCCGCGTCGGCCGCCACGCTGGCCGTTGATGTTTCGGCTGCCGGCAGCGGCGCCGCGCGCGGCAGGCTCAGATTCAAGGGCAGGCCCAGGCCCAGGTGCAGCAGCGCCCAGACCGCGCAGGCCGTGCGCCAGCCGTATTCCACTTCCAGCGCCGCACTCAGCGGCCAGCCGACGGTGCTCGCGAAGCCGGCGATCGAGGTGATGCCGGTGATGCCGCCGCGTGCGCCGTGGCCCCACAGGCGCACCATGGTCGCAAATCCGGCTTCGTACAGACCGCTGCCCATGCCCAGGCCGATCAGCAGCCAGGCACCGAACAGGCTCAGCGGCCCCTGGGCCGCGGCCAGCGCCCCGAGGCCGGCGGCGAACACGAGGTTGCTCGCCACCAGCACCGGGCGCCCGCCCCAGCGGTCGATCGCGCGGCCGGCCAGGGGCCCGACGCCGGCGGCCAGCAGCATGGCCAGCGAAAACGCGGCAAACACGGTGGTCGGGGCGACGCCAAGGTCGCGTGCCATCGGCAGGGCCAGCATCGCCGGCAGGTAGTAGCTCGAGGCCCAGGCCAGGGTCTGGGCGACGCCCAGACGCGCCACCACCGGCCAGCGCCGCGCTGCCGACATGCTGTCAGGCGTTGTTCATCCGGCGATGGCGCTGCCGCCGCCGAGCACGCGGTAGAGCAGCAGCGCGTTCTGCCGCTGCGCCAGTTCGAGCTGGATCACCGCCTGGCGGGCGGCGAGCGCGGCGCATTCGGCGTCGAGCCGATCGAGCAGGCTGGCCGCACCGGCGGCCAGCAACTGCTCGGCGAGCGCGAGCCGGCGCGCTTCGGCCTCGGCCTGCGCACGCTGGGCGGCCAGCTCTTCACCCAGGGTCGCGCGCGCGGCCAGGGCATCGGCCACTTCGCGGAAGGCGGTCTGGATGCTCTTTTCGTAGGCCGCCAGCGCGATGTCGCGCGCCGCCTCGGCCGACGCCAGATTGGCCTGGTTGCGTCCGGCGTCGAACAGCGGCATCAGCAGCTGCGGCGCGAAACTCCAGGCGGTCTGGTCGAAGAGTGCCGACAGATCGCTGCTCGCGAAACCGAAGCTGCCGGTGAGCGAGATGCGCGGGAAGAAGGCGGCCCTCGCCGCGCCGATATTGGCATTCGCCGCGATCAGCAACTGCTCGGCCTGGCGCACGTCGGGGCGCTGCAGCAGCACCTCCGATGGCAGGCCCGCCGGCAGGTCAGCGAAGGTCTGCGTCTGCAGCAGCGTGGCCCCCGGCAGGTCGGCCGGCAGCGGCCCGCCGAGCAGCAGCACCAGGGCGTTGCGCCGCTGGGCGCGCCGACGCTCCAGCGCCGCGGCGCCGGCACGCGCGCCGGCGACCAGGGACTCGCTGGCGCGCAGCTCGGGTTCGGCCGCGGCGCCGGCGTCGAACTTCAGCCGCACCAGTTTCAGCGAGGCCTCGCGCGAGGCCAGCACCTCGGCCGTGAGCGCGATCAGGGCCGCGTCGGCGCGCAGCGCGAGTTCGGTGTCGGCCACCGCAGTGACCAGGCTCAGCTGCACCGCGCGGCGCGCTTCGTCACTGGCCAGCAGCCGCGCGGCGGCGGCCTCGCCCAGGCTCTTCACGCGGCCGAAGAGGTCGAGCTCGAAGCTGGTCAGCGACAGGCCCGCCGTGTAGCCGTCGCTGGCGCTGCTGCGGCTGGCCGCCGCGCCGACGCCCACGCTCGGCAGCCGGTCGGCGCGGACGACGCCGAGCGCGGCGCGCGCCTGTTCGACGTTGAGCAGGGCGATGCGCAGGTCGCGGTTGTTCGCCAGGGCCGCGCGCACCAGGGCCTGCGAACGTGGGTCGGTGATGAAGCGGGCCCAGTCCAGCTGCGCCGCCGGCAGGCCTGCGTTGGCGGCCGCGGCCGGGAAGTCCGCCGCCACCGGGGCGGCGGGACGTTCATAGGCGGGCGTCAGCGCGCAGCCGCCGAGCAGCGCGGCGAGCATCGCGGTGAGGTGCGCGGTGAGGTGCGCGGCGGTTTTCATCGGTCCTCCCGCGGCGGGTTCAGATTCTGGCTGTCGGTCTGATGCCGATAGAGCAGCTCCTGCCGATGGCTGGGCGGGAACAGCCGGCGCACGACGGCAAAGAACACCGGCACGAAGAACACCGACAGCAGGGTCGCGCTGAGCATGCCGCCGATGACGCCGGTGCCGATGGCGCGCTGGCTGGCCGAGCCGGCACCGCTGGCCAGGTACAGCGGCATCACGCCGAGCATGAAGGCCATCGAGGTCATGATGATCGGCCGGAAACGCAGCTTGGCGGCCTCCAGCGCCGCCTCGATGGCCGACTTGCCCTGGGCGTGCAGGTCCTTCGCGAACTCGATGATCAGGATCGCGTTCTTCGCCGACAGGCCGATGATCGTGATCAGGCCGACCTGGAAATACACGTCGTTGGCCATGCCGCGGCCGAGCGTGGCGAGCACCACGCCGAACACGCCCAGGGGCACCACCAGGATCACCGCAAACGGGATCGCCCAGCTTTCATAGAGCGCCGCCAGGCACAGGAACACGGCCAGGATCGAGAAGCCGTAGACGATCAGTGCCTGGTTGCCGGCGAGCTTCTCTTCGCGGCTGATGCCGGTCCACTCGTAGCCGAAGCCCGCCGGCAGCCGTGCCACCAGGCGCTCCATCTCGGTCATCGCGTCACCGGTGCTGTAGCCGGGCGCGGCACCGCCACCGACGCGCATCGCCGGGTAGCCGTTGTAGCGGATGGTCTGCATCGGGCCGTTGACCCAGCGCGTTTGCGCAAAGGCCGACAGCGGCACCAGACCACCCCGCGTGCTGGGTGCGCTCAGGCGCAGCAGGTCCTCGGGCTGCATGCGCGCCGGCGCATCGGCCTGCACCACCACGCGCTGCAGCCGGCCCTGGGCCGGGAAGTCGTTGACATAGGCCGAGCCGAGTGCGGTCGAGATCGTGCTGTTGACGGCCTCGAAGCTCACGCCGAGCGCGGCCGCCTTGTCGCGGTCGATCTGAATCTGCAACTGTGGCGCGTCTTCCAGGCCGTCCGGGCGGACCTGGGTCAGCACCTTGCTCTGTCCGGCCAGTCCCAGCAGCTGGTTGCGCGCCGCCACCAGGGCCTCGTGGCCGAGGCCGGCGCGGTCCTGCAGGCGCAGGTTGAAGCCCGAGGCCTGGCCGAGTTCGGGAATCGGCGGCGGACTCAGCGGGAAGATGAAGGCGTCGCGGATGGCCGACAGCGCCCCGAAGGCGCGCCCGGCCAGGGCCTGGGCCGAACTGCCCGGTGCCGTGCGCTGGTCCCAGTCCTTCAGCGTCACGAAGGCGAGCGCCGCGTTCTGGCCCTGGCCGCTGAAGCTGAAGCCGAGCACGCCGACCATGCTCTGCACCTCGGGCTGCTTGAGCATGAAGTCCTCGACCTGCCCCATCACGGCGCTTGCGCGCTCCTGCGTCGCGCCCGGCGGCAGCTGCACGCTGACGATCAGATTGCCCTGGTCCTCGGCCGGCAGGAAACTCCCGGGCAGGCGCAGATAGACAAAACCGAGCACACCGACGATGACCGCGTAGATGACCAGCATGCGCCCGGCGCGCGGCAGGATGCGCGCCACGCCGCGGCCGTAGCCGCCGCTGGTGGCACCGAAGAAGCGGTTGAACCAGGCGAAGGGTCCGCGCTTGGCATGCGCATGGCCGGGTTCGACCGGCTTGAGCAGGGTCGCGCAAAGGGCCGGCGTCAGCGACAGCGCCATGAAGGCCGAGAAGGCGATCGCTGCCACCATCACGGTGGCGAACTGGCGGTAGATATTGCCCACCGCGCCGGAGAAGAAGGCCAGCGGCACGAACACCGACACCAGCACCACCGTGACGCCGATGATGGCGCCCTGGATCTGGCCCATCGCCTTGCGCGTCGCTTCGCGCGGCGGCAGATGCTCCTGGGACATGATGCGCTCGACGTTCTCGACGACGACGATCGCGTCGTCGACCACGATGCCGATCACCAGCACCATGCCGAACATGGTCAGCACATTGATCGAGAAACCGAGCGCGAACAGCACCGCGAAGGTGCCGAGCAGCGCGATCGGCACCACGATGGTCGGGATGATGGTGTAGCGGATCTTCTGCAGGAACAGCAGCATCACCAGGAACACCAGGCCCACCGCCTCGAGCAGGGTCACGGCCACCTGGGTGATCGACAGGCGCACGAAGCGCGAGCTGTCGTAGGGGATCGCATAGCTCGTGCCGGGCGGGAAGTAGCGCTGCAGCTCGTCCATCTTGGCGCGCACCGCCGCGGCGGTCTCCAGCGCGTTGCCGGTCGGCGAGAGCTGCACGCCGATGCCGGTGGACGGCCGGCCGTTCAGGCGCGCCGAAGTCGCATAGGACTGGGCGCCGAGCTCGATGCGCGCCACGTCCTTCAGGCGCACGCTGGAGCCGTCGGCGTTGGCGCGCAGCACGATCTCGCCGAAGGCCTCCGGGCTGCGCAGCTGGCCGTCGACGATCACCGTGGCCGACACCTGCTGGCCATCGACGATCGGCAGCTCGCCGATGCCGCCGGCCGACACCTGGGCGTTCTGCGCGCGGATCGCGGCGATGACCTCGGCGCTGGACAGACCGACCCCGCGCAGCCCGGCCGGGTCGAGCCAGATGCGCATCGCACGTTCGGTGCCGAAGAGCTGGGCCTGGCCGACGCCGGGCACGCGCTGCAGTTCGGGCAGCACGTTGCGCGACGCATAGTCGCCCAGCGCGATCGGGTCCCAGTCCGGGTCGGTGGACGACAGGATCGTGAAGAGCAGGAAGTTCGACCTCGCCTTGTCCACGCGCACGCCCTGCTGCGTCACCGCGCTCGGCAGACGCGGCGTGGCGCGCGACAGGCGGTTCTGCACCTCGACCTGGGCGAGGTCGTCATCGGTGCCCGGCTCGAAGCTCAAGGTGATGCTGCCGCTGCCATTCGCCTGCGACACCGACTCCATGTAGATCAGGCCCGGCGCGCCGTTCATCTCGCGCTCGATGACGGCAAGCACGCTGTCTTCCAGGGTCTGCGCCGACGCGCCCGGATAGGCGGCGCTGACGATGATCGACGGCGGCGCGACCGGCGGGTATTGCGCCACCGGCAACTGCGTGATCGCCACGCCGCCCATGACCATGATGAAGAGCGCGATCACCCACGCGAAGATGGGCCGGTCGATGAAGAAGCTCGACATGCGTTGTCCCTGCTCAGCGGCTGGCGGCCGAGGCCGGGGCTGATGCCGCCGTTGATGCCGCCGGCGCCCACGGCACCGGCGTCACCGGCGCGCCGGGCGCGAACATCTTCTGGAATCCGTCGACGATCACGCGCTCGCCGGCCTGCAGACCGCCGGTGACCACCCATTGGCCGTGCTGCGAACCCGAGACATTGATCTTGCGCGGCTGGGGTTGGTTGCCCTCGCCGATCACGAGCACGCTGTCGCCCTGCGGGCTGCGCGTCACCGCCTGCTGCGGCAGCAGCACCGCCGCCGGGAGGGTGGCCTGGGCCAGGCGCACGCGCACGTACTGACCGGGCAGCAGCAGGCCACCCGGATTCGGCACTTCCGCGCGCAAAGTCACCTGGCCGGAGCTGGCATCCACCGTCAGCTCGCTGAACAGCAGCCGCCCCGGCTTGGGCAAGGGCGTGCCGTCGTCGAGCAGCACCTGCACCGCCACCGACTCGCCGCCCGCACGCTGCAGTCGGCCGTCGGCCAGTGCACGCCGCAGCGCCAACAGCTCGTTGGACGACTGCGTGAAATTGACGTAGACGCTGCCGACCTGCTGGATCAGGGCCAGCGGCGTGGCCTCGGCGGCGCTGACCAGGGCCCCTTCGGTGACCAGGGCGCGCCCGATGCGGCCGGCGATCGGTGCCGTGACCTGGGCATAACCCAGGTTCAGGCGCGCCGACTGCACCGCGGCCTTGGCCGCGGCCACGTCGGCCTCGGCCGTCTTCTGCGCCGCCAGCGCGGCTGCATAGTCCTGGGCGCTGATCGCCTTCGCCTCGGCCAGCGGCGCAAAGCGCTCGGCGGTCAGCCTGGCCTGCGCCGCGGCCGCTTCGGCGCGCTGCTGCTGAGCCTGGGCACTTTGCAGCGCCGCCTGGTAGGGCGCCGCATCAATGCGGAACAGCGGCTGGCCGGCGCGCACCTCGCTGCCCTCGCGGAACAGGCGCGCCGTGACCACACCGGTGGCACGCGCACGCACCTGCGCCGTGCGCAGCGCCTCGACCCGCCCCGGAAGCTCCTGCTGCAGGGCCACGGACTGCGTGCGCACCGTCAGCACGCCCACCGCGGGCGCCGGCATGGCGGCTCCGGCACCGGCGGCAGGCGCCTTGTCCCCGCCTGAGCATGCGGCCAGTGCTGCGGCGATGCACAGGGTCAGGGCGATTCGGAACGGGGTCCGGCGCGAGGCGGCCATCGGAAGTCCTCTTGGCATGTCTGAAGGGTCTGGAATGTAGAGCGGGATCGGGAACGGCGCGCGGCATGCATCAGGCCGGGTGGCGGCGAGTATACATACAGCCTAGAATGTATGTTTTGCCGACATGCCTCCCGATGGTCCGCCGCACCAAGGCCGAAGCCGAAGCCACCCGCACGACGATACTGGACGCCGCCGAATGCCTGTTCGAGCAGCGTGGCGTCGCGCGCACCTCGCTGCAGCAGATCGCGTCCGCCGCCGGCGTGACCCGCGGTGCGATCTACCACCACTTCAGCGACAAGGCCGCCGTCTTCGACGCCATGCTGCAGCGCGTCAAGCTGCCGATGGAACAGGCCGCAACCCAGCTCGAACGTTGCGCCGGGGACGATCCGCTGGTGCGCCTGCGCGCCCTTCTGGTCGCCCATCTGCAGCAACTGGCCACCGACGCGCGCACGCAGCGCGTCTACGAGATCGCGATGCACAAGGTCGGGGACGTCGATGAACTGGACGGCCTGCGCCTGCGCCACCGCGAGGCGGTGGCCGAACACATTGCCACCATCGCGCACTGCCTGGCGCGTGCCGGTCTGCCGCGCCGGCATGCGGTCGGCCTGCACGCGCTGATCGTCGGCCTGATGCGGACCTGGCTGCTCGACCGCCAGGCCTTCGACCTCGAACGCTGTGGCAGCGATGCCATCGATGCCATGCTGCGCGGCCTGCGCTGAACACTTCAGCGCGGCGGCGGCAGGGGCGTACCCAGCGCACGCCGCCACAGCCAGGCCAGGCCACGGCCCAGGTCCGGCCGGCTGCCCAGTGGCACCGCCACCGGCAGCGCCCGCGGCGGACTGTGCCGCTCGGCGACCGCGAAGCGGAAGCTGTAGTGCGGTTCCTGGCCCATGCGCAGGTCGGTGATGCCGAGGCTCGACCCCTCGCCGCGGCCCTGCTCCCACAGCGCCCAGAAGCCCCGGCTGAAGGCCTGCAGGCGCCGCACACCGTCGATGCCCTGCAGTTCGGCAGTCAGCGCGCTGCCGCGTTCGAAGCGGTCGAAGTGCATCGCCGGGCCCGCGTCGAGCATGGAGCGGAAGCCTTCGTGGTAGTGCGCGCCGTCGACCGCGACCACGCGCCAGAGCAGGGTGTTGAAGGGTGTCGGCGTCACCAGCAGATGTTCGGCGCGGATGCCCTGGGCCGCCAGCGCCTGGCCTGCCGTGTGCGCGACCATCGCCTGGGCCAGCACGCCCCAACCCAGGTACAAGGTGCTCAGCGCCAACCCGGCGGCATTCGCCCGCCGGCCCGGCCCCGCATTGCCGCGTCGCAGCGCCCAGACCACGCCGACGACCAAGGGCAGCGTGTACAGCGGATCGATGATGAAGACGCTGCCGACCCCGAAGGGGTGGTTGCTGAACGGCAGGCCGAGCTGGGTGCCGTAGACCGTCATGGCGTCGAGCAGCGGGTGCGTCACCAGGACCAGCCACAGGGCCCAGCACCAGCGCCGCCAGCGGTCCCATTCACCGCTCAGGCGCGCCACCAGCGCGCCGAATGGCAGCGCAAACAAGGTCAGCCAGAACAGCGCGTGGGTTTCGGCGCGGTGCAGCACCATGTTGCGGATCGGGTCGCCGTGGTCGATCAGCACGTCCAGATCGGGCAGCGTGCCGGCCACCGCGCCCCACAGCGCGGCCTTCCAGGGCGCCGTGCGGCGGCCCATCGCCAGGAGGCCGACGGCCGAACCGAGCGCGATCTGCGACAGTGAATCCATGCCGCGATTCTCGGGTGCAAAACAAAGCGCCCGCAGGGAGCGGGCGTTTCACAGATGGGGGCAGGTTCGCCGGGGTGGCGGAGTCGGAGGGATTCGAACCCTCGATGCAGGTTTTGCCCACATACTCCCTTAGCAGGGGAGCACCTTCGGCCACTCGGTCACGACTCCAGCGCTGGGCATTGTAGCCGCACTGCCGAGGCGGACGCCCGGGGCCAACATCGCTTGCCCTGTGGTGCAGCGGCATGCACCTTGTCAGCCGTTTCCGACAGCGAATCGCGCCAAACGCCGACTCCCGCCGACCCGCGCTGCACCGACCATGTGACCACGCCGCCCAAGCGCGGATCGCAAGGAGTCAGCACCACATGAACTGGTCCCAAGTCGCCCCTCCGGCATCGCCCCTTGTCCGATGCTTCGTCGCCCTGACCGCGGCGTTGGCGCTCGGCGCCTGCGCCGGCGGCAGCCCACCGCAGGCGCAGATGGCGGTCAGCGAAGCCGCCGTATCGCGCATCAGCGGCGGCAGCGCCTCCGAAGCCCCGGCCGAGGTTGCCTCGGCACGCGACAAGCTGGCGCGTGCCCAGCGCGCGTTGGCCGCCAAGGACTACGAACTTGCGCGCCAGCTCGCCGAACAGGCCGAAGCCGACGCCTCGCTGGCCGAGGCCAGGGCGCGCGCCACGCGGTCCGAGGCCGCGCTCGACGAGGTTCGCGACGGCATCCGTGCGCTGCGCGCCGAACTGGCGCGCAGCTGAGCGCCGACACCGCGTCACCCAAAATCAGGAAATGTCATGAAATCCACCTTTGCCCTGGGCGCCGTCGTGACGGCCGCCCTGCTGTCCGCCTGTGCCTCCACGCCGACGACACCGGTTTCGCTGCTCGACGCTCGCCAGGTCGTGCACGCGGCGCAAGCCGATTCGATGGTCCTGGACCACGCGGCGCTGGAACTGCGCCGCGCCAGCGAGGCCCTGCAGCGCGCCGAGAAGCTGCACCATGACGACGCCGCCCTGAGTGCGATCGACAGTGCCGCCTATGTCGCCGCCCAGGAGGCGCGGGCCGCGCAGGCGATCGCCGAGGCCAAGCGCAACGAAGCGTCGATCAAGGCCGCGCAGCTCGAACGTGAACGCCTGCGCGCCGACGACGCGCGTGCCGACGCCGCGCAGGCGCGCAACGCTGCCAGTTCGGCCCAGGCCCAGGCCACGCTGGCCCAGCAGGCCGCCCGTGAGGCCGAAGCCCGTGCCAGCGCCGCCAGGGTGCAGGCGGCGCAGGCGCAGGCCAGCAACCAGGCACTGCAGCAGCAGCTCAGCGAGTTGCAGGCCCGGCAGACCGATCGCGGCATGCTGGTGACCCTGGGTGACGTGCTGTTCGAGACCGGCCGCGCCGAGATCAAGTCCGGCGCCCAGGGTGCCCTGCGCAAGCTGGCCGGCTATCTGCAGGAGCACCCCGAGCGGCAGGTCCTGATCGAGGGCTACACCGACAGCGTCGGCAACGACGCCTACAACCTGGCCCTGTCGCAGCAGCGCGCCGAAGCGGTGGCCACAGCCCTGGTGCGCCTGGGCGTGGCGCCGGCCCGCGTCGCGACACGCGGCTACGGTGAAACCTATCCGGTGGCCGACAACAGCAGCGTCAGCGACCGTGCGCTGAACCGCCGCGTCGAGGTCTACATCTCCGAAGACGCGCAACCGGTGCGCGCCCGCGGCTGAAGCAAGCGCGCCTGCGTGCCGGCGCCAGCGCTCCAGTTCGGCCGGGCTCAGCCCGCGCTCACCTCGCCGTCGAGCCCGAAGACCTTGTGCAGCGCGCGCACCGCGAGCTCCATGTACTTCTCGTCGATCACGACCGAGGTCTTGATCTCGCTGGTCGAGATCATCATGATGTTGATGCCCTCTTCGGACAGGGTGCGGAACATCGTGCTCGCCACCCCGACATGGCTGCGCATGCCGATGCCGACGATCGAGACCTTGCAGATCTTCGGGTCGCCCAGCACCTGCGCGGCACCGGTGGCCGGCGCGACGGTGCTTTTCAGCAGGTCCAGCGTGCGCGCGAAGTCGTTGCGGTGCACGGTGAAGCTGAAGTCCGTCCGGCCGTCGGTCGAGATGTTCTGGATGATGACGTCGACGTCGATGTTGGCGTCGGCCACCGGGCCGAGGATCTGGTAGGCGATGCCCGGCTTGTCGGGCACGCCCATCACGGTGATCTTGGCTTCGTCGCGGTTGAACGCGATGCCCGACACGACGGCCTGTTCCATGTTCTCGTCTTCCTCGAAGGTGATCAGGGTGCCCGAATGCGCTTCTTCGTCGAGCGGGATGTCCCAGGGCGTGAAACTCGACAGCACGCGCAAGGGCACACGGTACTTGCCGGCGAATTCCACCGCGCGGATCTGCAGCACCTTGCTGCCCAGGCTGGCCATCTCGAGCATTTCCTCGAAGGAAACGCTGTGCAGGCGCCGGGCCTCGGGCACGATGCGCGGGTCGGTGGTGTAGACGCCGTCGACATCGGTGTAGATCAGGCACTCGTGCGCCTTCATCGCCGCGGCCACGGCGACCGCCGAGGTGTCGCTGCCGCCACGGCCGAGCGTGGTCACGTTGCCCTGCTCGTCCAGACCCTGGAAACCGGTGATGATGACGACCCGTCCGGCGGCCAGATCGCTGCGCACGCGGCGCTCGTCGATGCTCTGGATGCGCGCCTTTGTGAAGGCCGAGTCGGTGCGGATCGGCACCTGCCAGCCGCCGTAGCTGACCGCGCCCAGGCCCTCGGTCTGCAGGGCCAGCGCCAGCAGCCCGACGGAAACCTGCTCGCCGGTGGCGGCGATGGCGTCGAGCTCGCGCAGGGCCTCGGGGCCGGGTTTTTCAGGCGCGAGCTCCCTGGCCAGGCCGAGCAGGCGATTCGTCTCGCCGCTCATCGCCGAAGGCACGACGATGAGCTGATGGCCGGCGCGCACCCATTTGCCGACGCGCCTGGCGACGTCGCGGATGCGTTCGGTCGACCCCATCGAGGTGCCGCCGTACTTGTGAACGATGAGAGCCATGGGGGAGGTTCTTGGCCGGGATGGCCGCTGCGGGCAAACCCCGAGATTCTAATCGTGCGCCTGTGCTTCGCCTGACGCCGGCGCATCGGGCAGGAAGTGCAGGTGCCCGCGTCGCAGCTGGAGCATGCCGCCCGGGGCCGGCCAGCGGCCCGAAGGCAGGCGCGCCAGTTCGGTCGACAGGCGCTGCACCAGGCTGCCGGGCACGCCGCGGCCGCTCCAGGTTTCGATTAGGTGGCGCAGGAGCAGGGCCCCGCGCGCCGGCGACAGCGCCCGCCAGTGATCGCGCCGCAGGCCCTGGGCGTCGCAGCAGGCGGCGGCGTCGAGCTGCGCCAGTTCAAGCAGGGCCCGGGCTTCTTCGGCCGCCCGCCGGGCCGCACCGGCAAGCGCCGCCTCGGCCTGCGGGAAAGCGGCGTCGAGCGCCGACCAGGCCTGGCGCTGCAGGCGGTTGCGCGCAAAACGCGGGTCGCTGTTGGACGGGTCGTCGACCCAGCGCAGCCGATGACGCGCCAGGTAAGCCTCGATCGCTGCGCGCGGCTGGTCACGCCAGGGACGCAGCCATTGCAGGCCGGCGCGCTGCGCGGCGCGCGGCATGGCGGCCAGGCCACGCGCGCCGCCCCCGCGCATCAGCTGCAGGAGCACGGTCTCGGCCTGGTCGCGCCGGTGCTGGGCGAGCAGCACGGCGTCGCAGCCGGCGGCACGTGCCATCGCCGCCAGGGCGGCGTAGCGTTCGCGGCGCGCCCAGGCCTCGATGCTTTCGGCCGCTGCCGGTGCCGTCGTCAGCCGCGTGAGGTGAAAGACCGCACCCCAGCGCCGGCACTGGCGGCGCACCTGCTCGGCCCAGGTCTGCGCATCGGGATGCAGGCCATGCTGCACATGCAGCGCGTGCACCTGCACGCCCAGCGCGCGCGCGGCGCGCACGCTGGCATGCAGCAAGGCGGTGGAGTCGCGGCCGCCGCTGGCGGCCACGGCGATGCAGGCCCGCCCCGTGGCGGGGGCGTCAGCGCGCGGTGGTGTCGCTGAAGCGCCCATAGGACTGCAGCCGCTCATAGCGGCGCTGCAGCAGGTCCTTGGGCTTGAGGTCGGACACCTGGCGCAGCGCGTCGTTGAGCGCGCGCTTGAGCGCCGAGGCCATCCACTTCGGGTCGCGGTGCGCGCCGCCTACCGGCTCGTTGACGATCTTGTCGATCAGGCCCAATGCCTTCAGCCGGTGCGCGGTGATGCCCAGTGCATCGGCAGCGTCGCTGGCGCGCTCGGAGGTCTTCCAGAGGATGCTGGCGCAGCCTTCGGGCGAGATCACCGAATAGACCGAGTACTGCAGCATCAGGACCTGGTCGCCGACGCTGATGGCCAAGGCGCCGCCGGAGCCGCCCTCGCCGATGATGGTGCTGATGATCGGCACCTCGAGCTGTGCCATCTCGAAGATGTTGCGACCGATCGCTTCGGACTGCCCGCGCTCCTCGGCGCCGATCCCGGGGTAGGCCCCCGGCGTGTCGACGAAGGTGAACACCGGCAGGCCGAATTTTTCGGCCGTCTTCATCAGGCGCAGCGCCTTGCGGTAGCCCTCGGGGCGCGACATGCCGAAGTTGCGCGTCGTGCGCTCCTTGGTGTCGCGGCCCTTCTGGTGGCCAAGCACCATGCAGGCCTGACCATTGAAGCGCGCCAGGCCGCCGACGATGCTGAGGTCGTCGGCGTAGTGTCGGTCACCGTGCAGTTCCTGGAAATCGGTGAAGACCTCGTTCACGTAGTCCAGGGTGTAGGGCCGCTGGGCGTGACGCGCGATCTGCGTCACCTGCCAGGGGCTCAGGCTGGCGTAGATCTCCTTGGTCAGCTGCTGGCTCTTCTTCGACAGGCGGTCGATCTCGTCGGAGATGTCCACCGCCGACTCGTTCTGCACGTAGCGCAGTTCGTCGATCTTGGACTCGAGCTCGGCGATCGGCGTCTCGAATTCGAGGAAATGTCGTTTGCTCATCGGGTGGCCGTCAGTAGTCGACCGGCAGGGGATCCAGGCTGCGCCAAATGTACCAAACCGCCACCGAGCGGAACGGCGCCCAGGCGTCGCCGACCTCGCGCACTTCGGCGCGCGACACCGGCTCGCCGCTGAAGTAGTTGACGCTGATGCCCTTGAGCAGGCCGAGGTCGTCGAGCGGCAGCACGTCCGGACGCATCAGGTGGAAGATCAGGAACATCTCGGCCGTCCAGCGCCCGATGCCGCGGATAGACACCAGTTCGTCGATGATGGTGTCGTCTTCCATCGACTTCCACTGCGTCGGATGCACCCGGCCGTCGTCGAAGTGGCGCGCAAGGTCCTGCAGGTACTCGGCCTTGCGCGCCGACAGGCCGGCACCGCGCAGGTCTTCGACGGGCAGGGCCAGCACCGCGCCCGGCGCCAGGCGCGTCGACGCGCCGCCGACGGCGGCAGCGAAGCGGTCCCAGACCGCCTGCGCCGCTTTCACCGAGATCTGCTGGCCGACGATGCTGCGCGCCAGCGTCGTGAAGGCGTCGCCGCGGCTCTGCAGCCGGGCCTCGCCGAAACGCGGGATCAGCTTTTTCAGCACCCGGTCACGGCGCGCCAGATGGCGGCAGGCTTCGTCCCAGTACTCGGGGCTGGCCGGGGCGATGCTGCGCGTCCTGCTCACGGCGACTCAGAGCCCGTGAATGAATCCGGCGCGCCCGAGCGGGCGTTCCAGACGGTGGCGATCAAGGCGCAAAGCGCAGCCGTAGCGCGCGCTACGGCGAGCATTTGCAACGCACGGCGACGCCGGCTGGGGCGCACGAGCGAGTGTGCGGGGTTTGTTCACAGGCTCTTGCCCTTCGCTGTCCAGGTCGTGCCCTGCGGCGCGTCCTGAAGCTCGATCCCGGCGGCCAGCAGTTCGGCGCGGATGCGGTCGGCGGTGGCGAAGTCGCGTGCCTGCTTGGCCGCGGCGCGGGCCGCGATCTGCGCCTGGATCGCCGCCTCGTCCAGGCTGGCGCCACCCTGCAGCCAGGCGCGCGGCGGCTGCTGCAGGATGCCGAGCACGCCGCCCAGGCGCTTGAGCATCGCCGCAGCCGCGGCGTCGCCGCGGTTCGCCTGGCCGGCCAGCTCGAACAGCACCGCGAGCGCATTCGGGGTCTGGAAATCGTCGTCCATCGCGGCCTTGAAGGCGGCGGCCTGGGGCGCGTCCCAGTCCAGCGGGCCGGCGGCGGGCAGGTCGACGCCGTCCAGTGCGGTGTACAGGCGGCGCAGGCCCAGGCGCGCGTCGTCGAGGTTGACGTCGCTGTAGTTCAGCGGGCTGCGATAGTGGGTGCGCAGCATGAAGAAGCGCACCGTCTCGCCGTCGAAGCGCTGCAGAACGTCGGCAATGGTGAAGAAGTTGCCCAGGCTCTTGGACATCTTCTCGTCGTCGATGTTGAGGAAGCCGTTGTGCAGCCAGTAGCGTGCAAAACCCGGGCCGTTGGCGGCTTCGCTCTGCGCCAGTTCGTTTTCGTGGTGCGGGAACTGCAGATCCAGGCCGCCGCCGTGGATGTCGAAGGTCTCGCCCAGGGTGGCGCAGCTCATCGCCGAGCACTCGATATGCCAGCCCGGGCGGCCGCGTCCCCAGGGGCTGTCCCAGATCGCATCCGTCGGCTCGTCGGGCTTGGCCGCCTTCCAGAGCACGAAGTCCAGCGGGTCGTCCTTGCCCTCGAGAACGGCCACCCGTTCGCCGGCGCGCAACTCGTCGATCGACTTTCCCGACAGGCGCCCGTAGCCCGGGAACTTGCGCACCGCGAAGTTCACGTCGCCGGTGCTGCCCTGATAGGCCAGGCCACGGTCCTGCAGGCGGCCGATCATGTCCAGCATATAGGGCACGTAGTCGGTGGCGCGCGGCTCCAGGGTCGGGCGCTCGACGCCCAGGGCGCCGAAGTCGCGGTGCATCGCCTCGATCATCTCATCCGTCAGCGCGCGGATCGACATCCCGCGCTCCAGCGCGCGGCGGATGATCTTGTCGTCGATGTCGGTGATGTTCTGCACATAGTCGACGGCGTAGCCGCTGGCACGCAGCCAGCGCTGTACCACGTCGAAGGCCATCACCATGCGCGCATGGCCCATATGGCAGAGGTCGTAGACGGTGATGCCGCAGACGTACATCCGCACCTGGCCGGGGATCAGCGGCTGGAAGGTCTCCAGGCTTCGGGTCAGGGTGTTGTGGATGCGCAGGGTCATGGCACGCGGATCATTGGCAGACGGCTCGCAGCGCCGCGGCGCCGGCACGTGGCCGGCTGCGGCAGATGGCATTCGAAAGGGGCTGGCAGTATAGCGGCGGCACCCCGCTAGACTTCGCACCCTGGCCCACCCATCGGCCGGCCCGAAAGCCGCCTTCGCCCCGCCCATGAAGCCCCTGCCCACCTGCCTCGTCGCCGCCGCGCTGGCGGCCACCATCCACCTGCCCGCCTGGGCACAGAAGGTCAGGCTGGCCACCAGCGCCGGCGAGATCGTGCTCGAACTCGACGCCGCCAAGGCGCCCAGGTCGGTCGAAAACTTCGTCGCCTACGTCAAGGCCGGGCACTATGACGGCACCGTCTTCCACCGCGTGATCGAGAACTTCATGATCCAGGGCGGCGGCATGGACGCGCAGCTGCGCGAGAAGCCGACCCGGGCGCCGATTCCGCTGGAGGCCGGCAACGGCCTGAGCAACCTGCGCGGCACGCTGGCGATGGCGCGCACCGGCGACCCTGACTCGGCCACCGCGCAGTTTTTCATCAATGTTGTCGACAATCCGCGGCTGGACAGCTTCGGCGGCGGTTATGCCGTCTTCGGCCGCGTCACCACGGGCATGGACGTGGTCGACAAGATCCGCAAGCTGCCGACCGGCAACAAGGGCCCGTTGCAGAACGTGCCGCTGACGCCGGTCACCATCACCAAGGCTTCCCTGGAGAACTGAAGCATGACCCAGCAAGTGAAACTCGAAACCAGTGCCGGCGAGATCCTGATCGAACTCGACGCCGAGAAGGCGCCGCTGTCGGCGCAGAACTTCATCGACTACGTCAAGTCCGGGCACTACGACAACACCGTCTTCCACCGCGTGATTCCCGGCTTCATGGTCCAGGGCGGCGGCTTCGAGCCGGGCATGAAGCAAAAGGCCACCCAGGCGCCGATCGCCAACGAAGCCAACAACGGCGTCAAGAACACGCACTACACGCTGGCGATGGCGCGCACGAATGCGCCGCACTCGGCCACGGCGCAGTTCTTCATCAACGTCAAGGACAACAGTTTCCTGAACTTCTCGTCGGAATCGCCACAGGGCTGGGGTTACGCGGTGTTCGGCAAGGTGGTGGCCGGCATGGACGTCGTCGACCGCATCGAAGGCGTGAAGACCGGCCGCAAGGGCGGCCACGACGACGTGCCGCTGGACGACGTGATCATCCAGCGCGCGTCCATCGTCGGCTGACGATGCAGCGGCCGCCGCTGCCGCCGCTGCCACCGTTGCAGGCCTGGGCGGCACCGGCCGGCTGGCAGGCGATCGACTTCATCGCCGACCTGCACCTGTCGCCGCGCACGCCGCGCACCTTTGACGCCTGGGCCGCGCACATGCGCCACGGCCCGGCCGACGCGCTGGTCCTGCTCGGCGACCTGTTCGAGGTCTGGGTCGGCGACGACCAGGGCCAGCGCAGCTTCGAGCAGGGCTGCGTCGAAGTCCTGGCCGAGACGGCCCGCCGGCGCTTTGTCGCCTTCATGCCGGGCAACCGCGACTTCCTCGTCGGCGCCGCGATGCACGCGGCCTGCGCCTGGCAGGTCCTGCCCGACCCGAGCCTGCTCGACGCCTGGGGCCGGCGCGTGCTGCTGTCGCATGGCGACGTGCTGTGCCTGGCCGACACCGAGTACCAGCAGTTCAGAGCCCTGTCGCGGGGCGAGCGCTGGCAGCGCGAGTTCGGGGCCCAGCCGCTGGCGCAGCGCCTGGATCAGGCCCTGCAGGCACGCGCCGAAAGCGAGTTGAAGAAGCAGGCCACCGGCGTCGACCCGGAACTCTGGGCCGACGTCGACCGTGACGCCGCGCTGGCCTGGCTGCAGGCCTGCAAGGCGACCGACCTGGTGCACGGCCACACCCACCGGCCGGGCAGCGAGGCGATCGGGCCGCAGCACTGGCGCCATGTGCTGACCGACTGGGACCTGGACCATGGCGGCCCGCCGCGCGCCGGCGTGCTGCGCCTGCGGCGCGACGGTTTTGTGCGCCTGGCCCCGACCGCGACGTGACAGCGCGCTGGCTGCAGGCCCTGCGCGCGCCGCTGGCCACCTGGCGAAGCCATGCCGAGGCGCGTGCCTTGGCGCGGCGCGCCATCCCCGACGACCTGTGGAAACGCACGCGCATCCGCTACCCTTTCCTGCAGCGGCGCGATCCGGCCGACGAAGCGGCGCTGCGCCGCATGACCAGCCTGTTTCTGGACCGCAAGGAGTTCAGCGCCGCCGGTGGCTTGCGCCTGAGCAATGACGTCGTCGTCGCCATCGCCGCGCAGGCCTGCCTGCCGGTGCTGCATCTGGGGCTGGAGCGCTACGACGGTTTTGTCGGCATCGTCGTGCACCCGGATCCGGTGCGCGTGCGCCGTCAGGTGGTCGACGCGGCCGGCGTGGAGCACGAATACGACGAAGAACTCGCCGGCGAGGCGATGCAGGGCGGCCCGGTGATGCTGAGCTGGCACGACGTGCGGCGTGCCGGGCGCGAGGCCGGATCGCCCTACAACGTCGTGATCCACGAATTTGCGCATGTGCTTGACCTGGCCGACGGGCTGGCGGACGGCGTGCCGCTGCTGCCGCGCGAACTGCCGCGCGCCGAATGGACGGCGGTGCTGCGGGGCGAGTTCGACGGCTTCGTGGCGCGCGTGGACGCCGGCGAGCACACCATGCTCGACCCCTACGGTGCGCAGGGCGAAGACGAGTTCTTCGCCGTCGCCAGCGAGGCCTTCTTCGTCGCGCCACGGGCCCTGAAAGCAGAACACCCCGCGCTGTACGGGGTGTTCGTCAGGTTCTACCGGCAGGACCCGGCCGAGCAGATGCCGTAGAGGTGGCTGTCGGGCTTTGGGCCGTCGCTCAGGCCGACGCCGTCTCGGCCTTCGGCTTGTCGCTCTTCTTCGGCGGCAGGATGTCGAGCAGGACTTCGCCCTTGTCGTCGATGTCCACCGTCAGGCGGCCGCCGTCGGTGAGGCGGCCGAACAGCAGTTCGTCGGCCAGCGCGCGGCGGATCATGTCCTGGATCAGACGCTGCATCGGGCGTGCACCCATCAGCGGGTCGAAACCCTTCTTGCCCAGGTGCTGACGCAGGGTGTCGGTGAAGGTGACCTCGACCTTCTTCTCGGCGAGCTGACCCTCGAGCTGGAGCAGGAACTTGTCGACCACGCGCAGGATGATCTCCTCGTCCAGTGCGCGGAAGCTGACGGTGGCGTCGAGCCGGTTGCGGAACTCGGGCGTGAACAGGCGCTTCAGGTCGGCCATCTCGTCACCCTGCTCACGCTTGGTCGTGAAGCCGATGGTCGACTTGTTCATCGTCTCGGCGCCGGCATTGGTGGTCATGACGATGATGACGTTGCGGAAATCGGCCTTGCGCCCGTTGTTGTCGGTCAGCGTGCCATGGTCCATCACCTGCAGCAGCACGTTGAAGACGTCCGGGTGGGCCTTCTCGATCTCGTCGAGCAGCAGCACCGCATGCGGCTTCTTCGTCACCGCCTCGGTGAGCAGGCCGCCCTGGTCGAAGCCGACGTAACCCGGCGGCGCACCGATCAGGCGGCTGACGGCGTGACGCTCCATGTACTCCGACATGTCGAAGCGGATCAGGTCGATGCCCAGGATGTAGGCCAGCTGCTTGGCCACCTCGGTCTTGCCGACGCCGGTGGGCCCGCTGAAGAGGAAGCTGCCGATCGGCTTCTCGGGCTTGCCGAGGCCGGAGCGCGCCATCTTGATGGCGGCGGCCAGCGCCTCGATCGACTGCTCCTGGCCGAAGACCACGCTCTTCAAGTCGCGTTCCAGGTTGCGCAGCTTGCCGCGGTCGTCGCTGGAGACGCTGGCGGGCGGGATGCGCGCGATCTTGGCGACGATCTCTTCCACCTCGGAGCGGGTGATGGTCTTCTTCTGCTTGCTCTTGGGCAGGATGCGCTGCGCGGCGCCGGCCTCGTCGATGACGTCGATCGCCTTGTCAGGCAGGTGGCGGTCGTTGATGTACTTGGCCGACAGCTCGGCCGCGGCCTGCAGCGCGCCGATCGCGTACTTGACGCTGTGGTGCTCCTCGAAGCGGCTCTTCAGGCCCTTGAGGATCTCCACCGTCTGCTCGACCGAGGGCTCGACGACGTCGACCTTCTGGAAGCGCCGCGAGAGCGCCGCGTCCTTCTCGAAGATGCCGCGGTACTCGGTGAAGGTGGTGGCGCCGATGCACTTCATCGCGCCGCTGGACAGCGCGGGCTTGAGCAGGTTGGACGCATCCAGCGTGCCGCCCGAGGCGGCGCCGGCGCCGATCAGCGTGTGGATCTCGTCGATGAACAGGATCGCACCGGGCTGGTCCTTCAGCTGCTTGAGCACGCCCTTCAGGCGCTGCTCGAAGTCGCCGCGGTACTTGGTGCCGGCCAGCAGCGCGCCCATGTCCAGCGCGTAGACGTTGGCGTCGGCCAGCACCTCGGGCACGTCCTTCTCGGTGATGCGCCAGGCCAGGCCTTCGGCGATGGCCGTCTTGCCGACGCCGGCCTCGCCGACCAGCAGCGGGTTGTTCTTGCGCCGGCGGCACAGCACCTGGATGACGCGCTCGACCTCGTTCTCGCGGCCGATCAGCGGGTCGATCTTGCCGTCACGCGCGAGCTGGTTGAGGTTCTGCGTGAACTGGTCGAGCGGCGAGCTCTTGCCGTCGCCGGCCGCGCCGTCTTCCTTCTCGGGCTCGCTGCCCGAGCTCTCGTTGCCCTTCACCGGCTCCGGCGGATCGGACTTCTTGATGCCGTGGGCGATGAAGTTGACGACGTCCAGGCGCGTCACGCCCTGCTGGTGCAGGTAGTAGACGGCGTGCGAATCCTTCTCGCCGAAGATCGCCACCAGCACGTTGGCACCGGTGACCTCCTTCTTGCCGCTGCCGGTGCTCTGCACATGCATGATCGCGCGCTGGATCACGCGCTGGAAACCCAGCGTCGGCTGCGTGTCGACCTCGTCGGTACCCGAGACCGTGGGCGTGTTTTCCTTGATGAAGTTGGCCAGGCTCTTGCGCAGCTCGTCGATGTTGGCCGCGCAGGCGCGCAGCACCTCGGCGGCGCTGGGGTTGTCGAGCAGCGCCATCAGCAGGTGCTCGACGGTGATGAACTCGTGCCGCTGCTGGCGCGCTTCGACGAACGCCATGTGCAGGCTGACTTCCAGTTCTTGCGCGATCATGCGGCCTCCATAATGCACTGCAGCGGATGCCCGTCACGACGGGCGGCTGCCAAAACCAGTTCTACCTTGGTCGCGGCGACGTCCTTGGTGTAGACGCCGCAGACCCCGCGACCCTCGTGGTGGATCTTCAGCATGATGAGGGTGGCCGTGTCCCGGTCACGCTGGAAATAGTCCTGCAACACCATCACGACGAACTCCATCGGCGTGTAGTCGTCGTTGAGCAGGACGACCTGGTACAGCCCCGGTGGCTTGGTCCGGGCCCGCTTGCGCTCGACCACGACGGCGGCGTCGTCGCCGCCGCGCCGCGGCGCCGTTGGCGGCAGCTTCGGGGTCTTGGGGGTCTCGTCGGACATCGTTCATTCTATGCACAGCCTGTGCCCCGCGTGCGCGCCGGGGCGATCCGAGGTCGTGCGATCTTGCGGGCAGCCGGGCCGCGCGGAGCACCCGATTTGCGCCCCAGCCGCCCCGCATTTCAGCCCATCGCACCCGGCGACGGCGCCGCCGGGGCCGCGGCCGGCCGACGCGCCGAACCGCCTGGCGCACGACTGCGTCTTGACATGGCGCGTCCGCCATCGCAAGAATTTCGCCCCTTGCGAAAGCCATTCGGGAGCGGACCATGCCGTCAGGTACCGTCAAGTGGTTCAACGATGCCAAGGGCTTCGGCTTCATCGAACCCGAAGGTGGCGGGCCGGACGTGTTCGCCCATTTTTCGGCGGTCAGGATGGACGGCTTTCGCACCCTCAGACAGGGCAGCCGGGTGATCTATGAGGTCGTCCAGGGCCCCAAGGGTGATCTGGCGCAGAACATCCAGCCGCTGCTCGACGCCGGCGAGCCGCGACCCGCCGGCTGACCCCGCCTGGCGCGGGTCGGTCAGAGCGCCATCGCCGGGCGCTGGCTCATCGCCGCGCGCCAGCGCAACAGGTGGGGATGGCCTTCATCGGCGCGCAGCTTGATCACGCGCGCAAAGTCCACCGCCACCAGGGCCGTGATGTCGGCGATGCTGAAGCGCTCGCCGCCGACATGGGCCTGGTCGGCCAGCCGGGTTTCCAGGGTAGCGAAGAACTGCCGTGCACGGGCCAGGCCGCGCTCGGCCAGCGCCGGGATCTGCTCGAAATCCACCGGGCCCGGCAGCGCCCGGTGCGCCATCGCCGGTGAGCTGTTGCGCAGCGCCTCGGCGATGGGCAGCAGGCCCTCGAACTCGACGCGCCACTGCCAGCCGGCGATCTCGGCCTTCTCCGCCGGGGTGCTGCCCAGCAGCGGCGGTTCGGGGAACCGGGCCTCGACCCAGGCGATGATGGCGGCGTTGTCGGTCAGCACCAGCCCATCGTCGGTGCACAGCGCCGGCACGGTGCACTGCGGGTTGATGCGCCGAAAAGCCTCGCCCAGCTGCTCGCCGCGGCGCAGATCGACCTGCACGGAGGTGTGCGACACGCCCTTCTCCGCCAGCAGGATGCGTGCGCGGCGCGGGCTGGGCGCGGTGGCGCAGTCGTAGAGGGTGATCATGGCGCGGGCGGGGTCAGTTTGTCGGCCGTGCGCAGCTCGAAGTCGCTGGCGTCGTGGCGTTCGTGCAGCTGCGTTTCCGGCGGGCCCCAGGTGCGGTTGACCATGCGGCCGCGGCGTGCCGCCGGCCGCTGGGCGATGGCGTCGGCCCAGCGGATCACGTTCTTGTACACCTGCACCTGCAGGAATTCACCGGCCTCGTAGAGCTGCCCTTTGGCGAGCGCACCGTACCAGGGCCAGACCGCCATGTCGGCCACGCTGTAGTCGCTTCCGGCGATGAATCGTGACTCGGCCAGGCGCCGGTCGAGCACGTGCATCTGGCGCTTGACCTCCATCGCGTAGCGGTCGATCGCATATTCGATCTTCTCCGGCGCGTAGGCGTAGAAGTGGCCGAAGCCGCCACCCAGAAAGGGTGCGCTGCCCATCTGCCAGAACAGCCAGGACAGGCATTCGGCGCGCGCCGCCGGCTCGGTCGGCACAAAGGCGCCGAACTTCTCGGCCAGGTAGACCAGGATGGCGCCCGACTCGAAGACGCGCACCGGCTGCGCGCCGCTGTGGTCGACCAGGGCCGGGATCTTGGAATTGGGGTTGGCAGCGACAAAACCGCTGCCGAACTGCTCACCTTCGTCGATGCGCACCAGCCAGGCGTCGTATTCGGCAGCGGCGTGGCCCAGGGCCAGCAGTTCCTCCAGCATCAGCGTGACCTTGACGCCGTTGGGCGTGGCCAGTGAGTAGAGCTGCAAGGGATGGCGGCCGACCGGCAAGGGCCGGTCATGCGTCGCACCGGCAACCGCACGGTTGATGCCGGCAAAACGGCCGCCGCTGGACGACGGTGCAGTCCAGACCTTGGGCGGCGTGTATGCGGCTCGGCCGCTCGTGGGAGAACTCATGGGCACGATTGTGGGCCGACCAGCGCCGGGGAGCCAGCCGCCGCGCTCGAATCCTGCATCATCTGCGTTGATCCGCCCCACCCTGGAGCTCGCCGATGCTGCCCGACCCGATCCGATCGATCCTGATCGCCAACCGCTCCGAGATCGCGATCCGCGTCATGCGCGCAGCGTCGGAGATGCGCATCCGCACCGTGGGCATCTACTCGCAGCAGGACCGCCAGTCGCTGCACCGTTTCAAGGCCGACGAGAGCTACCTCGTCGGTGAAGGCAAGAAACCGCTGGCGGCTTACCTCGACGGCGAGGACATCCTGCGCATCGCGCGCGAGGCCAGGGTCGACGCCATCCACCCCGGTTACGGCTTCCTGTCCGAGAACCCCGATTTCGCCGAAAGCGTCATGGCCGCAGGACTGCGCTGGATCGGCCCGCGGCCCGAGGTGATGCGCACCCTGGGCAACAAGGTGGCAGCACGCCACGCCGCGGTGGCGGCGGGGGTGCCGGTGATGCCGGCGACACCGCCGCTGCCGCCGGAGCTGTCTGCGTGCCAGCGCCTGGCCGAAGGCATCGGCTACCCGGTGATGCTCAAAGCCAGCTGGGGCGGCGGCGGCCGCGGCATGCGGGTGATCGAGTCGGCGGCCGACCTGCCGGCGGCGCTGGAGGCCTCGCGGCGCGAGGCGCTGGCGGCCTTCGGCAATGACGAGCTCTACTTCGAGAAGCTGATCCGCCGTGCGCGCCATGTCGAGGTCCAGGTGTTGGGCGACCAGCACGGCAATCTGGTGCATCTGCACGAGCGCGACTGCACCGTGCAGCGGCGCAACCAGAAGGTCGTCGAGCGTGCACCGGCGCCGTATCTGGATGCCGCCGGTCGGGCTGCGCTGTGCAACAGCGCGCTGGCCCTGATGCGCTCGGTCAACTACACCCATGCCGGAACGGTCGAGTTCCTGATGGACGCCGACGACCAGCGCTGCTACTTCATCGAGGTCAACCCGCGCATCCAGGTCGAGCACACCGTGACCGAACTGGTGACGGGTGTGGACATCGTGCGCGCGCAGATTCGCATCAGCGAAGGTGGCCACATCGGCGTCAACCAGGAAACGAATGACGGCCGCCACCCGACCGGCGTGCCGCTGCAGGATGACATCCCGCTCAGGGGCCACGCGCTGCAATGCCGCGTCACCACCGAGGATCCCGAGAACGGCTTCCTGCCCGACTACGGCCGCCTCACCGCCTACCGCAGCGCGGCCGGCTTCGGCATCCGGCTCGACGGCGGCACCGCCTACACCGGCGCCGTGATCACGCCCTACTACGACTCGCTGCTGGTCAAGGTCACGGCCTGGGCACCGACCGCGATCGAGACCAGCCAACGCATGGACCGCGCGCTGCGCGAATTCCGCATCCGCGGCGTGGCGACCAACCTGCAGTTCCTGGAGAACGTGATCAACCACCCGGACTTCGCGGCCGGCCTGGTGACCACACGCTTCATCGAAGAAACACCCGAGTTGCTGGCATTCACCGCGCGCCGCGACCGCGCCAGCAAGCTGCTGCGCTTTCTGGCCGAGACCGCGGTGCACGGCAACCCCGAGGTGGCGGGTCGCCCCCTGCCCGAACTGCCGCTGCCCAAGCCGGTGCTGCCGAAGGTGGACCTGTCGACACCGATACCCGACGGCACGCGCCAGCGCCTGCAGGCGCTGGGCGCAGCCGGCTTTGCGCAGTGGATGCTGGACCAGAAACAGGTGCTGGTGACCGACACCACGCTGCGCGACGCCCACCAGTCGCTGCTGGCCACGCGCATGCGCACCGCCGACATGCTGCCCATCGTGCCCTTCGTCGCGCGCGAGCTGCCGCAGCTGTTCTCGCTCGAATGCTGGGGCGGCGCAACTTTCGACGTGGCCTTGCGCTTCCTCAAGGAAGACCCCTGGGAGCGTCTGGCGCAGATTCGCGAGCGTGCGCCCAACATCCTGCTGCAGATGCTGCTGCGGGCCTCCAATGCCGTCGGCTACACCAACTACGCTGACAACGTGGTGCACCACTTCGTGCAGCAGGCCGCCCGCGGCGGCGTCGACCTGTTCCGAGTCTTCGACTCCCTGAACTGGGTCGAGAACATGCGTGTCGCCATCGACGCGGTGCTGGAAACCGGCGCCTTGTGCGAAGGCGCCATCTGCTACAGCGGCGACCTGTTCGACCGCTCGCGCCCCAAGTACGACCTGGCCTACTACCTGCGCATCGCCAAGGAATTGCAGCAGGCCGGCGTGCACATCATCGGCATCAAGGACATGGCCGGCATCTGCCGCCCACGCGCCGCGGCGGCGCTGGTCCAGGCGATCAAGGCCGAGACCGGGCTGCCGGTGCACTTTCACACCCACGACACCAGCGGCGCCTCGGCGGCGTCGGTGCTCGCAGCCATCGAGGCCGGGTGCGACGCGGTGGACGGCGCCATCGACTCGATGAGCGGCCTGACCTCGCAGCCCAACCTGTCGGCGATTGCCGCCGCGCTGGCGGGCACCGCGCGCGACCCGGGCCTTTCGGCCGATGCCCTGCACGCCGCGGCGATGTACTGGGAGGGCGTGCGCCGTTTCTACTCACCCTTCGAGGCCGACATCCGCAGCGGCACCGCCGATGTCTACCGCCACGAGATGCCCGGCGGCCAGTACACCAATCTGCGTGAACAGGCACGTGCCCTGGGCCTGGCACACCGCTGGACCGAGGTGTCACAGGCGTATGCCGAGGTCAACCGGCTGTTCGGCGACATCGTCAAGGTCACGCCATCATCCAAGGTCGTCGGCGACATGGCCCTGATGCTGGTGTCCAGCGACCTGAAGGCCGCCGATGTGCTGGACCCGGCGCGCGAGGTGCCCTTCCCGGCGTCCGTGGTGTCGCTGTTCAAGGGCGAGCTGGGTTTTCCGCCCGACGGGTTTCCCGCCGCCATCAGCCGCAAGGTGCTCAAGCTGGGTGCCGACGAGGCGCCACCCACGCCCTATCGCCCCGGCGACCGCATGCCCGCGGTGGACCTGGCCGCCGCCCGCACCCAGGCCGAGGCCGACTGCGGCATGCTGCTGGACGAGTACCGGCTGGCGTCGTACCTGATGTATCCCAAGGTCATGCAGGACTATTGCACCCATGTTCTGGCGCATGGCGACACCTCGGCCCTGCCGACGCCGGTGTTCTTCTACGGCGCGCAACTGCAGCAGGAACTGGCGGTGGAGATCGATCCCGGCAAGACCCTGCTGGTGCTGCTGCAGTCGGTGACCCCGGACGGCGAGACCGCGCACAAGGTGCAGTTCGAGCTCAATGGCCAGTCGCGTACGGTGCGTGTCGCGGCGGCCCACACCGGCGGCGATGACGGTGGCCGCCCCTTGGCCGAGCCCGGCAATGCACTGCAGGTGGCCGCGCCGATGCCGGGCGCCATCGTGAATGTGGCTGTCGTGGCCGGTCAGCGTGTGGGTGCCGGCAGCACCTTGCTGTCGCTGGAGGCGATGAAGATGGAAACCCATGTCGCCGCCGAACGCGACGCCGAGGTCGAGGCCGTGCACGTGGCGCCTGGCGACCGCGTGCAGGCCAAGGAACTGCTGATCACGCTGCGAGAGCTGCCGCCCGGCTGATGCGTCGGCGGGTCAACGCGGACCGCTGGCGTCGCGTTGCACCGCGGCCGGCCAGCAGGAGCAAGCCGGCCAGCATCGATGCGGTGATCGGCGGTTCCGGCACCGGTGACGTCAGCAGCAGGCCGCTGGACATCGTGTAGCTGTAGCCCGGCGTGAGCACGTCCAGAAAGACGCGGCCACGCGACTGGAAGGCCGATATCGATTGCAGCGGCAGCGGGTTTGGACTGTGGGCGGCCACGGCCGCCGAATGGGCGGTCAGGCTCAATGTCGCGTTCAGGCCATGGGTGGTGCCCGAGATGAGTTCGAACTCCACGACCTGCAAGAAGCTGCATCCGCCATCGCGGTCATTGCAGGTGTGCGTGGTGGCACCGACCACCGGCAAGGCGACGTAGTACGACAGGCTGTTGCCGATCGGGCCGCCGCCGGGTTCGGCGTTCAGACTGAAGGGCGACAGCCCGCCGGTGGCCTGCAGGTTGATCGTGGCGCGCAGGCGCACCGGGCTGCCATAGGCGCCGCTCAAGGTGAAGCTGTCGCCCCACTTCGCCACCGACACGCCCCAGGCGTTGGCCCCGACATCACGGGGTGTGTCGGCGATGGCCGCGATCGAGCCGGTGACGATGTGGTTGCGCAGGTCACCGACCTCGGCGTAGGACGAGAAGTTCAGGTAGCCCTGGCTCACGTCAGAGATCGCTTCGACGCCGATGTTGCCCTGGGTGCTGAGCGCGGAGCCGCCCCACACGGTGCCGGTGTTGTACGAGGGGTCCAGGTTGTCGATGAAGAGCTCCGTCGTGCCCATGGCGGCCGATGAGGCCTGGCCGCTCAACGACCGGTAGTCGTTGACGGCGGCCGTGGCGGCGGTCTGCACCAGTAGCACCGTACAGGCGGCGGCCACAAGTCGGGCGGCGGCCCTGGGAATGCTCAGACGGTTCATGGTGTCCTCGTCGGATGGTGATCGGCAGACCTCTGCGCCGGGTCTTGATGCTGCGCGGGTCTGAACCCGTGTCGCCGCCCCTTGGGCGCAGGCGTCAGAGCCGATGCTGGGTGCGCGCGGGTCCCTGCTCAATACCCGGAACTGGGTATTCGACCCCCTACCCCACGGGGCGCCGCTTTGATACCGTCGCCGCAAGCCCTGTACGGCGCCGGCCTTAGAGCTTGTCCGTGAATAAGACACCCCCGCGCCTGCGCGCCAAGGGGCCCAGGCGTAGGAGCGACACGCGCCGTGGTGCTCTGCACCACAAGCGGGTTGCGACACCCGCATGGGCCCCTTGGCGCACCGGCCCTTCGGGTTGCGGCGAGAAGGCCCGCCCGCGGCGTTGCAAGCCTTGCCCAGGCACGCAGCCTGGGCTGCGGCTCGCGCCTTGCTGGCGGGCCTTCTCGTCGCAACGCGGGGGCGCCTTATTCACGGACAAGCTCTTAGTGACACCTGCCCCCGCCACCGTCACCCCCACCGCCCGCTGCCGCGTGCTGCTGGTCGAAGACGGCCAGGACATGCGCCACTACCTGGCGCACGCCATCAGTCAGCACCCCGAACTGGAACTGCTCGCCGCCTGCGCCGACCTGGCCAGCGCGCGCGCCCGCCTGCGCCACGCGGTGCCCGATGTCTTGCTGACCGACCTGGCCCTGCCCGATGGCGACGGCGTGGCGCTGATCCGTGAGCTCAAACGCGCGACACCGGCTTGCGAATGCATGGTGATCACGGTGTTCGGTACCGAAGCCCGGGTGGTCGCCGCCATCGAAGCCGGCGCCACGGGCTACTTGCTCAAGGACGAACCGATCGACCGTGTGGCGCAGGCGGTGTTGAGCCTGGTGCGCGGCGGCTCGCCGATGAGCCCGGGCATCGCACGCCATGTGCTGAACCGCCTGCGCGGACCTGTGCCTGTCGAGACCGCGGCGGCCAGCCTCAGCGAGCGTGAGCTGACCGTGCTCCACGCCCTGTCGCGCGGCTTCACCTATGGCGAGGTGGCCGAACAACTCGGCCTGTCGAGCCACACCGTGGGCACACATGTGAAACACATCTATCGCAAGCTCGAAGTCGGCTCGCGCGCGGAGGCCGTGTTCGAGGCCGCTCAGCTCGGATTGATCCGGCTCGGATGAGCGCACGTTGGTGCTTCACGCTGTGCTGGGCCGGCGTGCAGCTCGGCGCAGTGCTGTTGTCGCTTGTGCTGCTGCGCTACGAATGGCCGACGCCCGCGGGCGCCGTGACGATCACGACGGCCCGCGTCGAGAGCCGCGGCGCGATCGACCTTGTCCTGCCCGACGACTGGCGCCGGCGCGGTTTTGACGGGCGCATCGAGACCTACCGGCTGAGCCTGCCACGGCAGGCCCTGGGCACGGATCAGCCGGAGCCCCTGGGCCTGATGCTGCCGGCCGTGCGCATGAATGCCGTGGTGGCGCTCAACGGCCACTGGCTCGGCGCGCTGGCGTCGCTTGAGCCCCCGGTGCCGCGTGCCTGGCGCAGGCCGCTGGTTTTTGCGCTGCCACCGGCGTGGCTGCATGCCGGCGAGAACCCGGTGGACGTGCGTGTCGCCGCCAGCAGCGACGGCACGGGTTTCCTGGCCGCACCGATCGTCGGGCCCTTGGCCCGTCTCAAGGCCGACGCCGATCAGCGCCTGCTGTGGCTGCAGACCCTGCCGCAGATCACGGCCGCCGGCATGGCCGCCGTGGCGGCGCTGATGCTGCTGTTGTGGGCGCTGCGCCGGCACGAGTCCATCTACCTCGCCTACGGCCTGGGCATGCTCGCCTGGGCGGCGCACAACCTGAACTTCCTGGTGCAGCAGCCGCCGCTGCCGACGCCGGCCTGGGAGGCCCTCGCCTACCTGACCCTGGGCGCCTTCGTGCTGGCCACGATGGTCTTCATCCACCGCATCCTCGAGGTGCGGCGGCCGCGCATCGAGCTCGGATTCGGCGCCTTCGTGCTGCTCGGTGTGCCCTTGTTCATGCTGCTGCCGCAGGGCGCGGCCCTGTGGTTCGGCGATCGTGTCTGGAACACGATCGTCATGGGCACGGGCCTTTACCTGATGTTGTATGTGCAGATCGAGGCCTGGCGGCGGCGGTCGGCCGAACTGCAACTGCTGGCCGCCAGCGGCGTCGTCATCGTCGCCTTCGGGGTGCACGACTTGCTGATCTCGCGCGCGATCCTGGTCTGGGGCAGTGGTTACATGCTGCACTACGCGGCCGCCGCGCCGCTGCTGGCGTTCACCGGACTGCTGATCGGGCGCTTCGCACGCAGCCTGGGCGCCGTCGAGCGAATGAACGAAGAACTGCACCGCCAGGTGCAGGCGGCGACGCAGGAGATCGAGGCCAGCCAAGGCCGGCTGCGGGCACTCGAGCGCAAGCGCTGGTTGAGCGACGAGCGCGAGCGTATCGCGCAGGACATGCACGACGGCGCCGGCGGCCAGTTGCTGGCGCTGCTGGCACGCGCGCGCTCGGGCCGGCTCTCGCAAGCGCAGACCGAAACCATGCTCACCGAAGCCATGGCCGACCTGCGCCTGGTCATCGACTCCCTCGGCGTTGCCGAAGGCGACCTGGGCACGGCGATGGCCACGTTCCGCCATCGTCTCGAGCGCCGCCTGGAGGGCAGCGGCGTCAGCCTGCAATGGCGGCCGGGCGAACTGCCACCCATGCCCGGCTTCGGGCCGGCCGAGATCCTGCATGTGCTGCGCCTGTGCGATGAAGCCGCGAGCAACGTCGCGCGCCATGCCGGCGCCAGCCGACTGGTCATCACCTTCGGCCTCGAGGCAGCGCAGTTTCGACTCAGCCTGAGCGACGACGGGCGCGGTGGTGCGCACGAGACTTCGGGCGGCCTCGGCATGCGCAATATGCACAAACGCGCCGCACAGCTCGGCGGCACGCTGGAGGTGCTGAGCGGGCCCGACGGCACGTCGGTGACCTTGACGCTGCCCGCCGGGCTTGCGCTGCACCCGCCCGCAGATCCTGGCGCAGCGCCAAGCGCCGCCGGGCATCGCCTGCCCGGCGAACGCGAAAGCGCATCAGCACCCGATGCCGGTGGGCTGGCGCCCGCCGTCCCGCCACGCCCATGAACCCGGCCGGCCGGCGTTCCAGCGTTGGCAGCCCGACGCACCCCTGGTCGCCGCCCACCCATGACCGCTCCCCGGCTCGGCCCTGGACACTCAAGGTGACGCCGCGGCGGATCGGCGCCTTCGTGGCCCCTGAGCGGACGTCGGCCAGGCCGTCAGAGCCCGCAGTAGATCCGGATCGCCGGGTCTGGCAATGGTGCGTTGAAGTCGGCGAGCGTATAGACGGGCGCGGCCTGCAAGCCCAGGAACTTGAGCGTCACCCAAGGTGAGGCGGACAGCAAGGTCATCCAGCTCTCCATCAAAGGCACACAGGGATTGGACGCCAGCCCGGCCTGCCAATGCTGCTTGTCCCAGATCGCCTGCCAGTAGTCGTTGTGTATCCAACTCGGGCCGGGCAACGGCGGCACCTTGGACAGATTCGGCGCCAGCACGACCGGGATCGTGATCAGGTCGGGCGCTCCGGGCACGAGGATCGTCCCTTTGGTCCAGAACCGCGTGGGCAGACCAACCGCCTGTGGTCGGAAAACCTGGCTCTGGGCCATCAGCAGTTGCGATGGCGGATAGAAGGTGAGGTGCTTGATCGCCGGATCAACGCCGCTCTGCACGCGCTCCAGGCGCATCGTGTAGATCGCGGGTTCAAAGCCGGTGTCCATCGTCAGCCAGTCGGGCAAACCGGACCCGCCGCCCTGCTTTGCGTAGGCCTCGATCGAATGGACGGCATATTCCAGTGCTTTCTCGGCCAGGACTTCCGTGCCCGGGACCCCCGACTGTTCGGCCACCTGGGCCGCCACGTACTCGATGCCCTGCTGCTTGAGCTGGTCCATATTGGGCAGGCTGGGCGGGATGCCGGCGGCCGCCATCGCGATGTTGAGCCCGGTGGTGAGCAGGGCCTTGCAGGTGGCTTTGCAATCCACGCCCACGGCGCTGATGACGCCGGCGGCGATGTTGACCACCGCCTTCTTGACTGATTCCCACAGCGCCGCCGCCGAGTTCACCATGCCGCCGACCGTATCGACGAAGCCCGTGACCAGGCCACCCACGAAGCTGAGCATGTTCGAACTGCTGCTGGACTTGCCGTAACACAGGCCATCGCCGCGCTCGATGAGCCCGCCAGGGTGCCAATTGGAATTCTTGGCGGTGACGAAGTCATAGGCCGAGCCATCAAACAACGCCAACCACGAAAGCGGCGCGTCGGGGATCGGATGGTCGTTGACGGCACGCACGCAGTACTGGTGGCTGGCCTCTGGCCAGGGATGGATGGTCGGCCCCTGGTACAGGCCCGAGTACAGGCGCAGCGTCTGCGTCGGCGGCGGCGCCGGGCCGCGCTTCAGCCGGGCCGACGGCAGCTTGGCGAACTTGACCCAGCCGGCCACGCCGTCAGCCGTTTCATCGCAGCGCCGGCTCGGCTGACCGTCGCTGTCTACGGTGACCGCGATCGTGCGCACGTACAGCGGCGCACCCTGCTCAAGCATCTTCAGGGTGCTGGCATCCACCGGCTCGGCGTTGTGGCTGCCCGCCAGTTGCTGGTTGCGCCGCGGCGGCCCGAGCAGCAACTGGTTGAAGTCGATGTCCGGCAACTCCAGCCACTGCGAACCCGGGCGCGCGGGAAACTCCAGCGCCCGCAGCGCCGTCGAGTCATTGCTGCAGGCCGATTCGGCCTCGCGGGTTCCGAACGGGAAGGGGTCAGCCGAGACCTGCACGACGACGGAGCTCAGACCCGGCAGGTCCGAGCGCACGCGCAGGCGGCGAACCGCGGCGGCCGGGTCGCTGAAGTCCAGATGATCGGCCCCGACCCAGCGCGCGCGCGGGCGCCCCACCGCGGCGCCCAGAACCTCGGTCCGGGTTCGCGCGACGAAGCCGTGAATCGCCACCGACTCCCCGGGCCGCACACGGGCGATCTCCAGCCCGCGCCAGAAGACGGGCCGGCAGGCACGGCCCACGTACTTCGCGTCCAGCAGATAGGCCTGTTCGGGCACCAGACCGTCGACCCTGAACTCGAAGCTGCGGCCGTCGTCGCTGGCCTCGATGACCTGGCCCAGGGTCACGACAGGCGGCGGATCGGCGGGCGCATCGCGTGTCGGGTCAGCCGCCAGCGTCGACGTGGCGCGAACCTCGAAGTCGCTTTGCAGCGCCTCGCAGCCGTGCAGGGCGATGGTCCCCGTGATGCTGGCGCCCTGCCCCATCGCCGTTGTGGCCAGCATCCACAGCCCCATGCTGACCAGCCACCGAAACCCGATCCTGGACTTCATCATGGTGCGGCTCCCACGCGAGGGTGATGAACAAACGCATGTCAACGGCAGGCTGTCGCTGCGCGTGGTCCAAGGTGTGCCGCAGGGCATGCGATGTCAACGACCCGCAACGCCGGTGTTTGCGCCAGCGCAAAGAACCCACCCCCGTGAATCAGGGGGCTCCACGCCAGCCTGAATGCTTGCGGCAGTTTCGGGACGACCGGCCTAGCGCGGCCGCGTCAGGGGCGCGGCCCGAGGCCCGCGAACTCCTTGCCCAGCCGTCGCTTCATGATCTTTGCATACAGGCCCGGTGCGAGCCGACTGAGCCACCAGGCCTGGCGCGACACGGCGTCCGGCAACAGCAGCCGGCGGCCCGCAGCAACGGCGTCGAAGATGCGCCCGGCGACTTCGTCCGGCGTGGTTTCGCCACCGGTAGTCACGCGCCGCGTGCTCACCGGCGCCCCGCTGCCATCCGTCGCCGCAGCGCCGATCCCGGTGCGGATGAAGGACGGGCAGACCAGGGTCACGCTGACGCCCTCGCCTTCGACCTCGCTGCGCAGGCTGTCGAAGAAGCCGTGCAGCGCATGTTTGCTCGCCGCATAGCCGGTGCGGCCGATCAAGGGCGCGAAACCGGCCACGCTCGACACTGCGACGATGGCGCCGCGCCGGGCCAGCAGCTGCGGCAATGCGGACTGCGTCAGGTGCACGGCGCCGAAGAAATTGACGCCCATCACGCGCCGGATCGTCTCGGGCCCGGTCTCGCGCAGCAGGCTGCGGTGGCTGATGCCGGCGTTGTTGACCAGGCCGTCGAGACGACCGAAGCGCGCCAGCGCCGCGTCGACAGCCGCGCGGCAGGCCATCACATCGGTGATGTCGGTGGGCAGGGTCAGCACCGCATCCGTCGCCAGGCTTGTGCCCAGGCGCGCCAGCCCGGCAGCGTCGCGGTCGACGGCGACGATCTGCGCGCCGGCGGCGGCAAAGCGCCGGCACAAGGCCGCGCCCAGCCCGCCGGCAGCGCCGCTCACCATCACCACCTTGGCGTCAAAGCTGCGCCGCGTCATGGCGCTGTTGCTTTGCGCCCGGTGCCCGCTGCACGCGACGTGCGCCACAGCTCGAAGACCTCGGCCGACGTGCATTTCGGCACATAGCCGAATTCCGCCTTCAGCCGGCGGTTGTCGAGCACCGGCCGGTAGCGCAGGAAGTCGAGTTGCTCCGGCCCGTACTGCGTCAGCCCGAGTCGCTTCAGCAGCCACAGCGCCGCACGCAGCAAGCCGGCGGGCAGCACCAGACAGTGCTTGCCCATGCGCTGTGCAATCTCTTCGATGGTGAGCTTGCCGTCGCCGGCCAGGTTGAAGATGCCGGTGACGGGCGAATGAATGCCGTGCACGATGGCGCCGACGACATCGTGGTCGTGGATGAAGACGAAGGGGCTGCTCGACCCGCGCACGGCGATCAGGCGCGGTTTCTCGAACAAGGCCGTGATCTGGTTGTTCACCGTGGCGCCGAGGATGGTGCCGATGCGCAGCACCACCTGCTGCAACTGCGGCTGCTGCTGCCGGTACTCGGCCAGCATCTCCTCGACCAGGCGCTTGTGCCAGGCGTAGGCGAAGCTGCGGTTGCCACGCACCGGGTCGGTCTCGCTCAGCCACTCGGGGTTGTCGGCGTGGTAGCCGTAGGCTGCGCCACTGGACGACACGATGATGCGCCGCACGCCGTGGCGCACGCAGGCCTGCAGCAGGTTGCGCGTGCCGTCGACGTCGACGCTGTACTCGAAGTCGCGGCTGCTGTGCTTGCCCGGCGTGACGATCGAGGCCAGATGCACCACCACCTCGGGCCGATGGCGGGCGACGATGGCGGCGACCTCGGGGCTGCGGATGTCGGCGACCTCGACGATCACACCCGGCAACGCTTGCGCCGGTGCACGCACGTCGAGCGCAATCGGCTCGCAGCCACCGCGCGCGGCCAGCGCCGCCACCACCTGGCTGCCGAGGTAGCCCGAACTGCCGGTGACGAGCACGCGGGTCAGGCTCACGGCGGCGCTCTCCGGCTCCAGAAGGTGCCCAGCGTGAGCCCGGAGACGATGTGCCAGATGCCCCACCAGGCGGTGACGATGGCCATGCCGCCCAGGCCGTCGAAGAAGTTGAAGATCAGGATCAGGCCGAGCGCCGAATTCTGGATGCCGACCTCGATCGACACCGCGCGACGGTCACGCTCGGGCAGGCCGGCGACCCGGGCGCTGAAGTAGCCGGTCGACAGCGCCAGCGCGTTGTGCAGGAAGACGGCGAAGACGACGAAGCCCACGTAGTCGATGAAGTAGCGCCAATTCGCCGCCAGCGCGCCGACCACGAAGAGGCCGAAGACGAGCAGCGAAAAAGCCTTCACCGGCTTGTGCACTCGCGCCACGAAGCCTGGGTAGCGCCAGCCCACCCACATGCCCACGGCCATCGGCAGGCCCAGCAGCAGGAACACCGCCAGCAGCATGTCCAGCGGGTCGAGTGCGACGACCTTCAGGATCCGGCTCGTCTCGGGGTTCAGCCCGCCCCACAACGACAGGTTGAACGGTGTCATCACGATCGCCACGGCGGTGGATACCGCAGTCATCGTGATCGACAGCGCCGTATTGCCGCGCGCGTAGTGGGTCAGGAAGTTGGACAGGTTGCCACCCGGACAGGCGGCCACCAGCATCATGCCCAGCGCGACGCTGGGCGTCGGCCTGATCGCCAGCACGAGCAGGAAGGTGAAAGCCGGCAGCAGCAGGAACTGCGACGCCAGACCGATCAGCACCGGCTTGGGCATCACCAGCACGGCCTTGAAGTCAGTGGCCTTGAGGTCCAGCGCGACGCCGAACATCACCAGCCCGATGATGGCGTTGAGCGCCCACAGCGACTGCGGGTTGAAGTTCAGATGGACGAGATCGATGCCCTGCATGCCGAGTCCTTCGCGGTGTCGCAGGCGGCACTATGCCTTCGGTTCTTCGTGCATCTTCTTGAAGTGGATCAGCCCCGGCGCCCACATGTGCTTGACCGGGTCGACATCGACGTGGATCACCGCACAGCGCCCGCTGGCCAGTGCGCGCTCGAGCGCCGGCTGCAGCTGCGCCGGGTCGGACACGCGCTCGCCGTAGGCACCCATGCTCTGGCCGAGCTTGTCGAACTGGATCTCGCCAAGGTCGGCCTTGATCGTCTCGTGTTCGTCGAGGTGCTTGAAGATCATGGTCTTGATCGGCCGCAGCATGAACTGCTGGTTCATCTTGACCATGCCCCATTGTTTGTCGGCGAGCACGATGAAGATCACCTGCGCATGGTTGCGCACCGCGGTCTCGACTTCCTGCGAATGGAAACCCATGGCGCCGTCGCCGATGATGCAGCACACCGGCTTGCCGGGCCGCGCGACAGCCGCCGCCACGGCCTGCGAGGGGCCGGCGCCGAGCATGCCGAACTTGAAGGTCGAGATCACCGTGTTGGGCACCGTGACCTGGTGATGGAACATGGCCCAGATCGTCGCGTTGCCGCCGTCGGCCACCAGCACGCTGTCTTCGGGGAACACGCGGCGACACGCGGCGCCGATGTGTGCCGGATGCATCGGCACCGCCATGTCGGCCAGCGCCTTGTCCCAGCCGGCACGGTCGTCCTTCATCGTCGCGGCATAGCCGGCCACGCGGCCGCGGCGGGCGTCGAGTGCGATCTCACCCTGGTGCCGTTCCAGCTCGTCGGCGAGCAGGCCGAGAAAAACCTTCGCGTCGCCCAGGATCGCCAGGTCGGCCGGCCTGTTCAGGCCCAGCATGTCGCCGTCGATGTCGACCTGGATGGTCTTCTGCTCGCCGGGCTTGCGCCAGTACGGCGGCTTGCCCCACCAGTCGGTCTCGCCCAGGCGGGTGCCGATGATCAGCGCCACATCGGCGTCGTTGCGCACCTTGTGGTTGAGCTTGACGTGCGGCATCGTGATCGCCAGCGGCGAACGTTCGTCGATCAGCCCGCGCGCTGCCCAGCTGGTGGTCACCGGTGCATGCAGCAGCTCGGCCACGCGGCGCAGTTCGGCGTAGGCGCCGGCATGGATGATGCCGCTGCCGGCGTGGATCATCGGCGCGGTGGCCTCGATCAGCCAGCGTGCGGCGCGCGCCACCTGCTCGGCGGTCGGCGTCAGTGGCTCGGTATGGCGGTACTGGTGTGGCGCCCAGAAGGCGACGTCGGCCTTGACCTTGCCGTTCATGATCGTCTCCGGCACGTCGACATGCACGACGCCGGGCCGGCCTTCGTAGCTCTTGCGCAGGGCCTTGCGCAGCAGCTCGGGCACACGGTCGAAAGACGAGACGGCCGAACTCCACTTGGCGATCTTGCCGATCACCCCACTCTGGTCGAAGCACTGGTAGGCGCCGCCACGGTCGGGGTACATGATGCTCGGGCGGCGCGCGCTGGTGATGGCGAGCACGCGGTTGCCGTCGGCCTGCTCCACCACCAGCCCCGGCAGCAGGTTGGCCACGCCTGGCCCATTGCTGGCCATGCACACGCCGAGCTTGCCGGTCAGGCGTGCATAGGTACCGGCCATGTGCGCCGCACAGGTCTCGTGGCGCGGCGTGACGATCTCGATGCCCAGGCGGTGCAGCGCCGAGTAGAAGCCGAAGTAGGTGCCGTCGATGATGCCGAAGACCTTCTCGACACCTTCCTTTTGCAACATGCGGGCGATGATTTCGCCGCCACTGATGTCTGCCATCGTTGTCTCCCCGGCTGGTTCGTGAGCACAGGCCTTCATGGCCGGCTTCAGTGCACACAGCGTAGGGCATTGATACCCCGGGCCGCTTGTCACAGAATGCCGGCTGTTTTGTCATTTCACGACACCGTGCCCCTGCCTGAATCCGCGACGCCCGTCGGCTCGAGGCCCGCACCCGGCGCCAACCCCGCCTATGCACGTCGCCTGCTCGCCCTGGTCGAACGTTTCGGCCTGCCGCCTGCGGCGCTGCTGCGCCACGCCGGAGTCGAGATGCCCGAGCGCGCCGGCACCCCCGGACGACTGCCGCTGCCAGCCCTGTTCGCCTTGTTTCACTCGGCACTCACGTTGACCGGACGGCGCGATCTCGGGCTCGAGTTCGGTCGCGAGGTGCGACCCGACACCTTCGATGCGCTCGGCTATGCGCTGATGAGCTGCCGCAACCTCGGCGAGGCGATCGCCCTGCTGCCGCTGTATCGCCGCGTCGTCTTCGATGCGGGCTACAGCGAAACCGCCTTCAGCGTCGACGAGCGTGGCGCCAGGCTCGCCTGGGTGGTCCTGCCCCCCACGGCGCCGGACGGCCCGGCGTATTGCGAACTGCTCGCCGAATCCCTGGTGGCGAGCTGGTTCAAGCTCGGCTGCTGGATCACCGGCAGCGAACTGCCCTTGCGTGAAGTTCACTTCGTGCATCCGGCGCCTGCCGACCGGCTGCCGTTCGAGCGCTATTTCGGCTGTCCGGTACACTTTGCCAGCGCTGAAACCGCCGTGCTGTTCGAGCGCGCGCTGCTGGCCCGGCCCCTGGCCCAGGCCGACGCCGCACTCAACCTCGAGATGCGCGACCGGGCGCGCCGGATCATCGAGCAGTTGCAGGGCGAACCGGGACTGGCCGGGCAGGTCCGCCAGATCCTGCTGCGCCTGATGCCGCAGTGCGAAGCAAGCCTCGAACGCGTGGCCGGACAACTGGCGCTGACGCCGCGCACCCTGCAGCGCCGCCTGGACGCCAGCGGCCTGTCTTTCCACAGCCTGCTGGGTACCGTGCGCAGCGAACTGGCGCTGGTCTATCTGCGCGACCGGGCGCTGTCGGTGCTGGACGCGGCGCTGCTGCTGGGTTATGCGGAGCAGAGCTCGTTCACGCGTGCCTTCCGCGCCTGGTTCGGCATGGCGCCGTCGGTGTGGCGGGCCGGCAAGGCACCCGGGTCCGGCCTGCCGGAAGGCCAGCCCCCAGCGCGTCGAGCCCGTGAAGGCGCATTGACGGCGCCCCGGCGCCACGCGCCGCGCATCAGGACGGCGGGACCCGGCAGCGTACGCGGTCCGAAGCGCTGATCGGACAAAACCTCTGATCCTTCCAGCGGCGTGATCGACGGTCTGAACAACAAGGCCGAAGTCACCCTGAGAAAGGCGTACAGCTATCGGACCCTCAGGATCACCGAGCTCTGTGTGTATTTCGTGCTGTGCAGGCTTGCACAGTCAAGACTCGCCCACAGATCGTTCTGGCGCAGCGAAGTTCGGCTCCTCCGGCTGGCTTTGCGTGCATGCAGGCGTCGTGCCGCTGAAGGATAGCGAACCGGCGCTGGCAGTGGCCGCCGACGTCGAAGCCCTGCTGCGCGGGCCGCTGCTGGCCGATTGCCTGCCGGTGATGTACGGCAACGAGCCGCCGCACCCGTGGACGGTGCGCGCCAGGAACTGATCCGTACACGCCGACCCCAGGCCCGCAAGCCGCTCCCAAGAATGGCCGTCGGCCGCAAGCGTGGCCGAACGGCTCAAGGCCGCGGCATTGAAAACCGGCGAGGGCCAATCCCCTCCGTGAGTTTGAGTCTCACCGCTTGCGCCGCCAGCCGCGCAGGTTTCAGGCGACCGGCCCGCGATGCGATCGACGCCGCGCAATCAACGTCAGCCAAGCCCATCCGGCGGACAACATCAGGGCAGTCGCCGGTTCTGGAATTGGCGCGCCGATGATCTGCGAGTTGTCGGCCACGAACCACGGCTGCATCGACAGCGAGATGGTCTTCGGGTCGATCTCAACGTTCTGCAGCAACAGGCTGCAGGAGCCGAACGGCCCGGAGACCAGGCACTCGCCCACCGGGATTCTGAATGAGACCGAACGGAATGAGAGGTCGAGGGGCAGATCCGGTGCAGGCAAGGTCAGCACGGTGCCCGTCCCGGGGAACGGGGGCGAATTGTCACGTTCCAGAAACGCGAGCATCGGCGCACCGGGCAAATCGCCTTGTTCGCTGTTCTTGACCATTGGGCCGCTGGTGGAGGAGAAGAGCCCCTTGGTGTCCGACACCGTAATCCTGTAGGTGCTCCCCACGGACATCTCAACAGCCGGGTCCGCGCCGGCCCAGGGGCCGGGTCCTGCGATGGAGCCTGGCAGATCAGGCAGCGACGGACTCGAGAACGCCGTTTCCAGTCCAAAGCGGATTTCGTCGAACTTGAGGTCGATGTCGATCGGCAGCGTATACAGGTTGAAGAGATCGAACTTGATCTGACCCGACGCGGTGCCCGGGTCCTGCGCTGTGACGGACATACCACCTGCCGGCATGTCGAAGTGATCGGCCCAGGCAGGCGCGCCCCAATCGAACAGAATCGTCCCGTCCGGGTTCGACGACAGCGGCCCCGCAAGATTGCCCTGCCCGCTTACGCTCTCCTTGACACCGAACAGTTTCACGTTGACTTTCACTCTGAAAGTCGCGGCGATGGTGCCAGTAAGACTGCTGGCGTCCGAGTCAAGGTCATAGACCAGCGGAACGGCTTGTGCATGTGTTGCGCCGGCCAGCGCAATGGCGCCGCAGATCGATCGAATTCTCATGGGTCACCTCGATGGCTTCTTCGGCCGGACGGTCGCAATGACCATCCGATGCCTGGGTCGCGTGTCGTTCCAGGCACGCACGGCAGTACAAGCGACTTCGGATACACCGATTTCCGCGGCGCTGCAATCCCGAACCGCACGAAGAGTGCGCACGACGGTGGCTCGCGACGACCATCGCAAGAGCATTGCACGCATGCAAATGGGGCCTACGCCGCCGCAACTACGCGTCTCGGGGGGCATCACACCGATCGCGCGCACCCATCTACCCGGCGTCGACTATCCGGAGTTGCGTGTTGCCTCACGAAGCAGTGTTACCGAGGGCCTGGTTGTCGTTGGTCCGTAAGCGTGGCCTCAAGGCCGCATTGACCCACCCTGGGTGAGGGACCGAGCATGCGTCCACATGCCAGCCTGTGGACACACCCCGATCTGGAGCGGTCAGCGCACGCTGCGGACCAACGCGCGCGGCCGTCACACGTACGTGGCGGAGTTCAAGGACTGGATCGTCGAGCAGGCGCAGCAGCCTGACATGTCGCTGGCCGGGCTGGCGATGGGCAACCAGGTCAACGCCAACCAACTGCGCCGCTGGGTGCAGCTGCACGGCAAGCGCGGGGAGGTGCCGGCAGTGGCAGCGCGCCTGCTGCCCGTCGATCACCCTACCCTTGAAAAGCGACTTCTGGCCCTGGCAAGTGGACCATTGCCCTCGCCTGTGTTGATCGGGGGCCGCACGCCAACCCGATGAAGCGACGATGCCCTCTCAAGCCGACCGCCATCGGGATCGCTCCGTCCTGAGCTGGATCAACCGGCCCCCAGTGCCTTCGCGTGGGCCTGTACCTCCGCCGCCTGTCGCTCGCTCAACTCGCTCGCCTCGCCCTCAAGCACGACTTCCGGCTCGAGCGACGACTTTCCGAGGATGCTGAAGCGCGGACTCGGACGCCGGACGCAGTCCCGCCGGCGCCAGGCAGTGCCAGACCCCGTTCTTCCAGGCATGCTTGAACTCGATCTGATCGTCGTCCATGGCCACGTCTCGTCGGTTGATCGCCGAACGCTGGTCCAGTGAGCACCGGTCCGCTTAACGGAACCGGCCACGAATACACCGTCGGCTTGCTCCAGAGCGCACTCCTAAGCCCGCACGCATGCATTACAATATTATCGAAAGTAAGGAGACCGCCATGGCTGAATCGACCATCACCGCGAAGGGACAGACCACCGTGCCCGCCGACATCCGGGCGCTCGTGCACGCCAAGCCGGGCACGCGCCTGGTGTGGTCGGCGATGCCCGATGGCACCATCATCGTCCGGGCGAAAACCCAGTCCATCCTCGACATGGCAGGCATGCTCAAGGCACCCAAGGGCAAGCACGTCAGCGTCGACGCCATGAACCCCTGGCGCTGATGGCGGCGCTCGACACCAACGTCTTGGTCCGCTACATCGTCCAGGACGACACCGCGCAGCTTGCCGCGGCGAAGCGGCTCGTCAGCCGCTGTGTAGGCGAGGGCCTGACGCTGTTCGTGCCAGTGAGCGTCGTGCTGGAGATCGAATGGGTGCTGAGGTCCAACTTCGGTTTCGAAAAGGACGAGGTGCTGCAGACGATGTCGAGCCTCTTTTCGGCAGCCGAACTGACCTTCGAGTCGGAGCGCGCTCTTGAGGTCGCTTTGCAGTTGTTCCGCAAGGGATCCGCGGACTTCGCTGACTGCCTTCACGTCGCGTTGGCCCACCAGGCCGGCGAGACGCCCTTGTGGACCTTCGACAAGGGCGCTGCCAAGGTCAGCGGCGCTCGCCTGCTGGCGAAATCTTGAATCGGTGTCATAGCAGAGCTCAGCGCGGACACCTTCGAGCGTGTTGGCTGTAGCCCGATCGAGGTGGCGGCGGATTCTGGTGTCGGCCGTTTCGAGCCGGTCGCGGTACGGCCTGGCCTGCTCTACCTTTGATTGGCCAAGCAGCGCGACGAGCGGCACGAGATCGGTCGACAGCGTGGCCATGCGGTCGTTGGACACGAGCAGTGCCGCGCGATCGGCCTGGCGCTCGGCAAGGGGCTGCGGCAGGCGGTTGCCGGCGACGAGCCGTGCGACGTAGTCGCCGTCGGGCAGGCCGAGTGCGCCGGCGTTCAGCATCAGTGCGTCGGCGTGGGTCCGGGGGAGTCGCAGCTGCCCGGCGTCAACTATCCCGGCCGTGACGGTGGGCAAGACGCCCTACGTTCGCTTCGACCTGAACGACGACTCGGTGCCGCACACCCATGTGCGGCGCACGCTGGCGGTGCTGGCCGTCGAGCACACGGTGCGCATCCTGGACGGTGCCGTCGAGCTGGCCCGCCACGCCCGCTGCTGGGACCGCGGCCAGCAGATCGAGAACCCCGCCCACGTGCAGCGACTGGTCGAGCACAAGCGTGCCGCCCGGGCGCACCGGGCCTGCGACCGTCTGGCGCAGGCCGCACCGGCGGCAGCCACCTTGCTGGAGCGCGCCGGCGCGCGTGGCGACAACCTGGGATCGATCACGTCGGCATTGCTGCGGCTGCTGGAGCGCTATGGCGCAGCGGCGCTGCAACTGGCCATCCTCGAAGCACTGCAGCGTGACGTGCCGCACCCCAACGCCGTGCGTCAGGCACTGGAGCGCGCCCGCCTGGACAGCGGCCAGCCGCCGCCTGTGGCGCTGGTGCTGCCCGAGCACGTCGCCAGGCGCGACGCGCCGGTGCGGCCCCATGACCTGGACTCGTATGACCGCCACGGCGAACCGTCGCCCGATCCGCAAGCCGATCCACCGCCCCAACCACCGAAGGACACACGATGACTGAAGCCACAGGCCCATCTACCCAGCCATCCACCGTCTCGCCGGGCGAACTCCGAGCGCAGGCCACTGGCCTGCGTCTGCATGGCCTGGTGGCCCACTGGTCCGAGGTGATGGGCCATCCCGAGCACGCTGGCTGGGTGGCGCAGATGCTGGCCTGGGAGGCCACTGAGCGCGGCCGGCGCAGCCTGGAGCGGCGGCTGCGCTCAGCCCACATCGGGCGCTTCAAGCCACTGGCGGACTTCGACTGGGCCTGGCCCAAGAGCATCGACCGCGGGGCGATGGAGGAGCTGATGACGCTGGACTTCCTCAAGGACGCCAGCAACGTCGTTCTGGTCGGCCCCAACGGGGGTGGGCAAGACGATGT
>CAZWUR010000010.1:0-89062 GCA_964637205.1 uncultured Rubrivivax sp. | reverse complement strand
GGCTGAGCCCGATTTCAGGATCAACGCGGGCCCGACCCAAAGCCCGACAGCCTCCTAGGCGCATCGTTCGCAGGCCGCCACCGGCGGCGCCTATCATCGGCGACGCAAAACACGGAGCATGGATGCGCGCCACCAAGATCGTCGCCACGTTGGGCCCGGCATCGTCGTCGCCGGAGATGCTGGAGCGCATGATCCGCAACGGTGTCGACGTCGTGCGCTTGAACTTTTCGCACGGCACGGCACAGGATCACATCGACCGCGCGGCCCTGGTGCGCGAAGCCGCGGCCCGTGCCGGCAAGGAAGTGGCCATCATGGCCGATCTGCAGGGCCCCAAGATCCGCGTCGGCAAGTTCGCCGGTGGCAAGACCGAATTGAGCGCCGGCCAGTCCTTCGTGCTCGACGCCGGACGCAGCGAGCCGGGCGACAACGACGGCGTGGGCCTGGACTACAAGGACCTGCCGCGCGACGTGCGCCCCGGAGACACCCTGCTGCTCAACGACGGCCTGCTGCGGCTGACGGTGGACCAGGTGATCGGTGAACAGGTGCGCACGACGGTGGTCGTCGGCGGCGAGCTGAGCAACAACAAGGGCATCAACAAGTCCGGCGGCGGGCTGACGGCACCGGCCTTGACGGCCAAGGACATGGAGGACATCAAGACTGCGGTGGCCTTCCGCTGCGACTACCTGGCGGTGAGCTTTCCCAAGAGCGCCACCGACATGGAGATGGCGCGCCAGCTGGCCAACGTGGCCGGCGAGCCCTGGCGCCACAAGCCGGGGCTGATCGCGAAGATCGAACGCAGCGAGGCCATCCCGCAGCTCGAGGCGATCCTCCGGGCCAGCGACGGCATCATGGTTGCGCGCGGCGACCTCGCGGTGGAGGTGGGCAACGCGGCGGTGCCGGCGCTGCAGAAGCGCATGATCCGCATGGCGCGCGAGATGGACAAGGTCGTCATCACCGCCACCCAGATGATGGAGTCGATGATCGTCAACGCGGTGCCGACGCGCGCCGAGGTCAGCGACGTCGCCAACGCGGTGCTCGACGGCACCGACGCCGTGATGCTGAGCGCCGAGACCGCGGCCGGCAAGTACCCGCTCGAGACGGTCGAGCAGATGGCGGCGATCGCGCTCGAGGCCGAGGCGGCCGACGACGTCAGCATCGAGACCGACTTCGCGAACAAGCGCTTCGGCCGCATCGACCAGAGCATCGCGATGGGCGCGCTGTTCACCGCGCATCATCTGGGCTGCCGGGCGATCCTGGCGCTCACCGAATCGGGTTCGACGGCGCTGTGGATGAGCCGGCACCGCATCAAGGTGCCGATCTACGGCCTGACCTCGAAAGAAACCTCGCAGCGGCGCATGACCCTGTACCGCAATGTGCAGCCCCTGCTGATGCCCAAGGTGAGCGATCGCGACGAGGCGCTTGTGATTGCCGAGCGGCTGCTGGTGGCGCGCGGCGTACTGCGTCCCGGCGACACCTATGCCATCACCTGCGGCGAGCCGATGGGCTACCCGGGCGGTACCAATATGCTCAAGGTCTGCCGCGTCAACTGAGTCCGCAGCACCGGGGCCCTACTGCACCGCGGCGATCATCGCCGCGACGCGCGGCGCAGCCGCCAGGGGTACCAGCTGGACACCGGGGTGGGCATGTGCATAGACGCGGAACAGCTCGTCGGCGAAGGCCGGGCCGATGTCCTCGATGCCGCTGAAGTCCAGGTGCGCGCGGGCGAACGAATCCAGGCGCGCGGTCACCCGGCGCGCCTGGGCGCGTGACTCCAGCCAGGTGTTGGCGCCCGTCAGCAGACGCAGCGAGACTTCGCTGTGGTGCAGGCCGTAGCCCTGGCCGGCGTGCGAGCGCAGCACCTCGTCCAGCGTGCGCGAAGTGTCGAGCGCGATCGCGATGTAGATCGAGGTGCCCTGACGAGCCAGCGGCCGCACGCCGAACCATCCACTGTGCCCGGGACGTCGCTGGAAGGCCTGGCGGTTGGCATGCAGATCAAAGATGTCGGCCGTGCGCGCGACGAAGAACAGGCCCTGGCCGAGATGCCGGTCGGGTTGTGTCGTCAGCCCGCCCTTGCCGAGCTCGAGCATCGCCAGCGGCGCATCATCGATCTGCCAGGCCTGCGCGATGCGCTCGAACAGCCCGCAGCCGTCGTCGGAAATCAGCATCTGCAGATGCAGCCCGGTCTGGCGTACCGAAACCGTGACACCGCTGCCGCCGCTGTGGTCGATGGCGTTGTTCAGCAGCTCGGTGAAGGCATGCTGTGCCATGCGCGCAACATTGGGCCGCAGGTCGAAAACCGGCGCGAAATGCTCGGCCCAGGGACGGTCCTCGGCGAGACCGGACAGCGGGTAGTGGCGCACCACCTGGCGCAACGCACCGGGGCGGTACAAGGGCCGGCGCGGGGTGCCGTCCTTCAGCAGCCAGCCGGCCTCCACCATCTGGGCCAGCAGCCGGCACGCACGGCGGCGGCTGATGTCCAGGCGCTGCATCAGGTGGGCGGCCAACGCGTCGCCATGGGCGAGGGCGGCCGTCGTGATCCAGGTGCTGGTACTGGCGAGCATGGGGCGCGGCATGGCGGACTCCGTGCGGCCGCGAGACAGGGGCCGCAATGGGCGCAGTGTGGCCGGCATCGGCGCCGGCACGCGCTTGAATAGCAGCGCAAACCCCTGCCAGATCAGGGCTGCGGCGGGGGCTGCTGGCCAGGAGGCTGTCGGGCCACGGGTCGGGCCCGCGTTGATCCTGAAGTCGGGCTCAGCCCGGGCGCACAACCGCAGCGATGCCCGGCGGCATCGCGAGGATTCGCAACGACGGATCAGCCAGATTTCAGGATCAACCCGAAGGGCCGGGGGATTTCCGGCGCCACTCGTCGTTGCCGGCTCGTTGCGGGGGCCCGCCACGCGCCTCGCCGTCGCCTCGATTGGCACCGGAACTCTCCCCGGCGCGGGCCCGACCCAAAGCCCGACAGCCTCCTCATATGGCCGCCCTTGTCAAACTAGCTGATGAATTGCTTGTCGATGTCGATGTCGATGTCGAGATCGATGAAGGGATGCGACGCGAGCGATGCAGCGACGATGAATCAGACTCATATCCGCGGATTGGTTACCAGCATGGCATCGATTCGTCGCGGGCCTGCCTCGGTCTAGCGTCGAGGATCTTCCTTGCGGAGCCTGCATAGGAGGGATGAGGGTTACCCAGTCGGTGCCCGCATCGCATCCCTGCATCGATCTCGTTGGTCGATCGCGGGAAGGTTCAATGAGTCGATGGCTTCTCGCGCAAGGCTTGCATGCCGATGGCCCAGACGAAGCCCGTCGGCTCGCGTGCGATGGCCACGCAGACCTTGTTGGTCTGCAGGCCCCGCGAGTTCAAGGCAGCATAGCGTCGCGTCAGCCGCAGTTGAGCTTTCCAAGCCATCGCGCGTACCGGCTCACTCAAGACCTCCTGGCGTTGCTGCGCTCGCTTGCCAATGCGTGCGCCGAAGCGGTAGTTCCACGCGGCTTCCGTCAGCAGGCGGCGCGCGTGGGTGTTGCCCGCCTTCGTGATGCTGCCTCGTCGCACGCGCTCGCCACTCGATTGCTCCGAGGGAACGAGCCCGTGGTATGCCATGAGCTTGCGCGGGTGCGCGAACCGCGACAGGTCGCCGATTTCCGATACCCGTCCGATGGCCGTTATCAGCGCCACCCCGGGGCAGGGCCTGCAGCGCCGCCACGACCGGCTCGAAGCGCCATCCCGCGATGGCGGCCTCGAGCGCCTTGCCCAGGCGCTCCACGCGCTGATCACTGGCCTGCACGCACAGCATGTATTCGGTGAAGGCCGTCTGGGCGGGGCCAGCGCCGAAGTTCAGCGTGCCCAGCCAGCGATAGTGCGCGCGACACCTCGACGTTTTGCCGCTGTATCGCACGTCGTGACGCAGCAGGAAGCCCTTGAGCTGGTGCCGGGCCTGCGTCCTCGCGTGCGCGCGACAGGTCTCGGATGGCCTCGTCGCCCGGATCCGGCACCCAGACCGCGCGCAGCTCGCCTGCACGCGAGCACTGCGCCAGCTGGATGCAGTCGCGACTGTCGGTCTTCACTCGATCGCCCGGTCGCCGAGGCATCAACGACGGTGCGATGACCTCGCACGCATAACCCAGCGCCGCCAGCTTGCGCTGCAGGCCGAAGCGGGTTGGACCCGCCTCGTACACCAGGTGCAGCTCCTCGGGCACGCCCACCTTCGCCAGCAGCTTCGTCAGCCTGCCTACGTCGTGAGGCACCTTGCTCACCATTCGGCCGGGCTCCCGTCCCGGGGCCGCTACCCCAACGCTGATGCTGTCCTTGTGAACATCCAGACCCACATGAACCTTGCTACGCTCTTCCATGGCCGGTCTCCTTTCGTTGCCGAGGGCGACAGTTCCGGCATGTAGCTCGGCACGCCCCGGCGTGCAACCTACGGTGTCAGAGACCGGCCCCTTTACCGGGGTGTCGCGGCGACCATGATGTCTAGAATCGAGAGCGACTACTGCCGGGTTTCGGCCCGTCGGCTGCCTTTTCATGCAACCCACTGGAGACCGCTATGCCCCTCGTTTCGATGCGCCAACTGCTGGACCACGCCGCCGAGCATGGCTACGGCATCCCGGCCTTCAACGTCAACAACCTCGAGCAGGTGCAGGCGGTGATGACGGCCGCCGACGAGGTCGGCGCTCCGGTCATCCTGCAGGCCAGCGCCGGCGCGCGCAAGTACGCCGGCGAACCCTTCATCAAGCACCTGATCCAGGCAGCGCTTGAGCAGTGGCCGCATCTTCCGTTGGTGATGCACCAGGACCACGGCCAGAGCCCGGAAGTCTGCCAGGGCGCGATCGACCTCGGCTTCAGCTCGGTGATGATGGACGGCAGCCTGGAGGCCGACGGCAAGACCATCGCCAGCTACGAGTACAACGTCGAGGTCACGAAGAAGGTGGTCGAGATGGCGCACGCGGTGGGCGTGACCGTGGAAGGTGAGCTTGGCTGCCTGGGCAGCCTGGAGACCATGCGCGGCGACAAGGAAGACGGCCACGGTACCGAATCGACCATGACGCGCGACCAGTTGCTGACCGACCCGGAGCAGGCCGCCGACTTCGTCCGCCGTACCCAGCTCGACGCCCTGGCGATCGCCATCGGGACCAGCCACGGGGCCTACAAGTTCACGCGCAAGCCCACCGGCGACATTCTGGCCATCGACCGCATCAAGGAGATCCACCGACGCATTCCGAACACTCACCTGGTCATGCACGGCAGCTCCAGCGTGCCGCAGGACCTGCTGCAGATCATCCGCGAGCACGGCGGTCAGATGAAGGAAACCTATGGCGTGCCGGTGGAGGAAATCCAGGAAGCGATCAAGCACGGTGTGCGGAAGGTCAACATCGACACGGACATCCGGCTGGCGATGACGGGCGCGATCCGGAAGTACATGGCGGAGAACCCGGAAAAGTTCGACCCGAGGGACTACCTGAAGCCGGCCCGCGAGGCAGCGAAGCGGATATGCAAGCAGCGGTATTTGGAGTTTGGGTGTGAGGGGCGGGCGGGAAGGATTCGACCCCTAAGTCTCGTGAACTTTGCTGAGCGATATGCATCTGGGGATCTCAAGGTGATTGCAAGCATCTGACCGTTGCGTGGCGACAAGAATGATCTCGCGGACGAGTATCTGCTTTCGAGTGCTCTATGAATTCCTTTGATTCCGTCATTGCGAGTGCCTATAGAAATGCCGTAGTTGGGAACTTGAGTGCGGCCGAAAGTAATATCTCCTTCATTCGATCCCGTTGGCAAATCGAGAGCAAGCCTCGCGATGCTATTGAAGTAATGCTTGTGGAGGGGATTATCCACATCTATGCCGGACGAATTTCGGATGGGATTGATAGATTTCGGCGAGTTATCGCAATTGGTGATGTGGTTCGGGACGAGAATCTGGCGAGCCTTGGGCGCGGATGGTTCGCTTTGGTTCTCTACAACGAGGGGAAATTACTTGAGGCGAGCGAGATACTAGCGCAAGTGCTTGGTGAGGTTGATGCGATACTGCCCAGAACAATCTTGAGGGTCTCCACGGTTCAGGGTCTTTTGTGTGAGTATGCTGGATTTGGGCAGGCAGCTATTGGATGGCTGAATGCGGCGAGAATTGCGGCGCAACGCGTAGCGATTCCCGGCGTCATGAGTTCAGTCATCTACGATATGGCGGTCGCCGCCATTGACTCGGCGGCATTTCGAAAACTGAATGGACAACTAGAGGATTCACAGGCGCGACAACTTCTTCTCCGTGTTCGGTCGGCGATCAACTACGATATCGGCTCAGGTTCGAAAGTTCAGAGCGGACTGCACCTGTTGGCTCTTGGGATGACGTTGAATATTTGTGGAGAATACACGGAGGCTGAACGACATCTCTTGCGCTATCTTCAGACGATGCCGGACTCTCGTTTGGCGGATCGAGTTTGCGCGTCTGTCGAATTGGCCATTGCGCAGATTGGCAACGGTGGCTCACAGTTGGCTCCGGCAGTTGTTCGTGCGATAGAGGAGGGATTGAGTATATTGATTGAACCAACTGAGCGCGCATTGGCGCTGAATGTCTTAGCGAGAAATCTAGAGCAATCTGGACTGATCGACGAAAGCTTGTTGCGGCGATCTGAGATGCAATCTGAAATAGTTCGACGAGAACAGATGTCACTTGCACTTAGGGCATCAATTGAAACGAACTCAATGATGTTTCCTCCTCGGCAATGGATCAACTAGGACAGAATGGTGATCAGCAATCGTAACTACTGTGCCATTGAACTGGTCATGGGGTCATCTTCGGATTGGGAGCCTTTGCGGAACGCATCTGAGGTGCTGGATCAGTTTTCTTTGGGACATTCGGCTCGCATCCTCTCCGCCCACCGCATGCCCGACGACATGTTTCGCTTTGCCGAAACGGCCTGGGATCGGGGGGTGCGGGTGATCATCGCGGGCGCGGGCGGTGCAGCGCATCTGCCTGGCATGCTGGCAGCCAAGACCCTTGTGCCGGTGCTCGGGGTTCCCATTCCCAGCCGGCATCTGCAGGGCATCGATTCGCTGTACTCGATCGTGCAGATGCCCAAGGGCATCCCGGTCGCGACCTTCGCCATCGGCGAGGCCGGCGCCGTCAACGCCGCCTTGTTCGCGGTGGCCATGCTGGCGCGCGAGAATCCCGACCTGCACGCCAAGCTGCAGGCCTACCGCGATCGGCAGACCGAGGCGGCGCGTGCCATGACCAAGGATCTGAAGTGAGCCTTCCGCTCCTGCCCGGCGTGCCGGATGCACATGGCGGGCTGGTGTCGCTGGGTGTGCTCGGCGGAGGGCAGCTCGGACGCATGTTCGTGCACGCGGCGCAGCAGCTCGGTTTCGGTACCGTCGTGCTCGACCCCGATGCCGGCAGCCCGGCCGGCAAGGTGGCGCAGCACCATCTGTGTGCCGCCTATGACGACCCGTCGGGGCTGGCCCGCCTTGCGGCGCTGGCGGCGGCCGTGAGCACCGAGTTCGAGAACGTGCCCGCCGATGCTCTGCGCATATTGGCGGCGCGAGTGCCGGTGGCACCGTCGGCCGAAGCGGTGGCGGTCTGCCAGCATCGGGTGCGCGAGAAGGCCTTCTTCGAGCGCGCCGGCGTGCCCTGTGCGCCGTATGCATCGATCAGCGACGCGTCCGATCTGGACAGCGTCCCGGCGACCCTGTTTCCCGGCCTGCTGAAGACGGCCACGCTGGGCTATGACGGCAAGGGCCAGCGCACGGTGATGGCGGCGGCCGATCTGGCCGCAACCTGGGCGGCACTCGGACATGCGCCCTGCGTGCTGGAGCGCCGGCTCGCGCTGCTGGTCGAGTTCAGTGTCATCGTGGCGCGCGGCGGCGACGGTGCCTGCGTGCATCTGCCCGTACAGCAGAACCTGCACCGCGGCGGGATCCTGGCCGTTACCCAGGTGCCGGCGCCCGATGTCCCTGCCGAGGTCGCGGCGCAGGCGATTGCGGCGGCGCAGCGGATCGCCGCGGCGCTGGACTATGTCGGCGTGCTCTGCGTCGAGTTCTTCCTGTTGGCCGACGGTCGTCTGGTGGCCAATGAAATGGCACCGCGGCCGCACAACTCGGGCCACTACAGCCTCGACGCCTGCGACTGCTCGCAGTTCGAACTGCAGGTGCGGACCCTGGCCGGCCTGCCGCTGGCGCCGCCGCGCCTGCATTCACCGGCCGTGATGCTGAACCTGCTCGGCGAGCTCTGGTTTCCCGACGGCGCCGGGGCTCCCGCGCGCACACCGGACTGGGCCAGCGTGCTCGCCCTGCCCGGGGCACGGCTGCATCTGTACGGCAAGGCCGAGCCGCGTTTGGGCCGCAAGATGGGCCATCTCAACTTCGTCGGCCCCGACGCCGCCTCGGTGCGCGACACCGCCTTGCAGGCCTGCCGTCTGCTGGACCTGCCGCCGTACTGAGACGGTCGGCGCTCCCGCAAAGCACTGCACGATGCCGATCCTGTCCGGCGCAGACCCGGCGGCGCTGGCCCGGGCCGCACGTACCCTGGCCGACGGCGGCCTGGTGGCGATGCCCACCGAGACGGTTTACGGCCTGGCCGCCAGCGCCGTCGACGACCGGGCCGTGGCCGGCGTCTTCGCGGCCAAGGGGCGCCCGGCGGACCATCCGTTGATCGTGCATGTGGTCGATGCCGAGGCCGCCGGCCGGTTCTGCCGCGAGCCCGGGCCGCAGGCCCGGCGGCTGATGTCAGCTTTCTGGCCCGGCCCCTTGACCCTGATCCTGCCCCGGCGGCCGGGTGTGGCTGCGGCCGCCGCGGGCGGGCAGGACAGCATCGGCCTGCGCTGCCCTTCGCATCCGGTGGCACGGGCCCTTCTCGTTGCCGCGGCAAGTGTTGGTGTGCCTGGCCTCGCCGCGCCCAGTGCGAACCGCTTCGGCCGGGTCAGCCCGACGACGGCCGCCCATGTGCGCGACGAGTTCGGCGACACGCTGCTCGTGCTCGACGGCGGCGCCTGCGCCGTCGGCATCGAATCGAGCATCGTCGACTGCACGCGGCTGCCGTCCGCGCTGCTGCGCCCCGGCGGCATCGCCCGCAGCGAGATCGAAGCCGTGCTCGGGGCCCCGCTGGCCGCCACCGATGCGCAGCGGCCGCGGGTCTCGGGCAGCCTCGAATCGCATTACGCCCCTGACGCCAGGGTACTGCTCTTCACGGCGCCCGCCCTGCGCCAGGCCCTGGCGGCAGCCGACGCCACGGCGCTTCACAAGGTGGCGGTATATTCGCGCAGCCTTCCGTCGGCGCCGGGCAGTGCGGCCTTCCGCCGCATGCCGGGTGACGCCGAAGGGGCCGCTCACGAGTTGTTTGCGGTGCTGCGCGAGCTGGATGCGAGCGGCGCCGCAGCCATCTGGATCGAGCGGCCGCCGGCCGAACCCGCCTGGGATGGCGTCAACGACCGCCTTTGCCGCGCAGCCGCGGCTTGAGCACCACACCGCCCGGGCCGACCGGGCGCGGAGAAACGATGAAGTTCCCTGCAATCCTCCCGCTGCGGCGCACAAGGCCGCTGGCCGCGACCCTGATCGCGGCGCTGCTCGCCGCCTGTGGCGGCGGCACCTCACAGATCGATGCCTTCGTGGCCAAGCACCTCGTGGCCTTCGGCGACGAACACAGCGTACTGACGAGCGACGGTCGGCGCTACGTCGTCAACCGCCTGGACAGCAGCGACGTCTTCGACTGCACGCTGAACCCGATCTGGGTGCAGTCCCTGGCCGCGATCTACGGCTTCGTGTTCGCCGAGTGCAACCCGACCCATGTGGCCGATCCGAAGGCCATCATGCGCGCTGCTGCCGGCGCCCGCGCGGCCGATCTCGTGACGCAGATCGACACCCAGCTCGCCGCCGGTGGTGTCGCCGACGACACCCTGGTGACGGTGCTGGTCGGGGCCAACGACATCGTCGAGCTCTACGCGGTCTACGACGCCAACCCTGACACCGACCGCGCCGAGTTGCTGGCCGAAGCCCGGCGGCGCGGCGAGACCGTCGCCCGCCAGGTGAACCGGCTGGTCGATGCCGGCGCCCGGGTGATCGTCTCTACCGTGCCCGACATCGGCCTGACGCCCTATGCGCTGGCCGAGAAGGCGGCGCACGACGACACCGACCGCGCCAGGCTCCTGACGGAGCTGAGCACCGAACTCAACACGGGCCTGCGCATCACGATGCTCAACGACGGCCGATTTGTCGGCCTCGCGCTCGCCGACGAGATGGTGCAGGCGATGGCGAAGGTGCCCAGCGCCTTCGGTGTCACCAACATCACCGACGGTGCCTGCGCCGTGGCGCTGCCGGCCTGCACCGAAGACACGATGGTCAGCGGTGCCGACCCCACGACCTGGCTCTGGGCCGACGCGCTGCACATCGGCTTCAACGCGCAGAACCGGCTCTCCATCCTGGCCATCAACCGCGCGCGCAACAACCCGTTCTGAGCCGGGCCCGGCGCGCCGGCCTCAGTGCCGCCGGCGGCCGGCCAGGAGCTTGGTCACGAGGATCGTCGACGCCAGCACCAGCGTGACCGCATTGGCGGCGATGATCGGCCATTCGCCGAGCCGCCAGCCGTACCACAGCCACAGCGCGATGCCAAAGGTGAAGGCACCGTACATGCTGCCGGAGATGCCCGAGACGTCGCGCGTGCGCAGCGTCAGCAGGGCCTGCGGCAGGAACGACAGCGTCGTGCAGGTGGCGGCGGCATAACCCAGCCACGAAGTGGGCAGCCAGTCGGTCGGCATCGGGGCTCCGGGGGCAAGTGGGGTTCAACGCGCGGCGCCGTCGGCGCGTGCCCAGCGCACCAGGGCCTCCAGGGCCGGCCGCGCCGCCTGCGCATTGTCGTGGTTCAGGATCGCCACCAGCACGTAGCGCCGCCCGCTGTCGGACAGCACGTAGCCCGCCACGCCGGCCACGTCGCGCAGCGAGCCGGTCTTCAGGTGCGCCCGCCCGTCGCCCACGCGGGCGCGGCGCAAGGTGCCGTCCAGGCCCGACACCGGCAGCGAGGACATCAGCTCCGACATCACCGGGCTGCCCCAGGCCTGCTGCAGCAGCTGCGCCAGTGCCAGGGCCGAGATGCGCGACTCGCGTGACAGGCCGGCGCCGTTGTCCAGCACCACGTCCTGGGCCATCGCACCCAGTCGGGTGACCAGCCAGGCCCGCATCGCTTCGCGCGCGCGCTCGAAGTTCGCCGGCCGGCTCTCGGCCAGGCTCAGGAAGAGCTGCTGCGCCATCAGGTTGTTGCTGTACTTGTTGATGTCGCGCACCACCTCGGCCAGCGCCGGCGAAGGCCATTCGAGGTCAGGCGCGCGGTCGGTGGGGGCGCTGCCCTCGCGCACCCGGCCGGTCAGACGGCCGCCCATCTCGCGCCAGAGCGCGGCCAGCAGCCGGGCGTTGTAGCTCGCCGGCTGGGGGTCGGCCACGGGCCAGTTCAGCTCGCCGCAGGCCGTCGGGTAGCTGCCGGCAAAACGTGGTCCGGCGGCGCTGAACTCGGCCTTCAGAGCGCTGCGCCAGTCGGTGCAGGGCGCGGACGAGAGCGGCACCTCGATCACCGCCGGTACGCCGTCCAGGGTCGGCTGCTGCGTGACCCGGGCCAGACCGCGCGCCGGGTCGGGCACGAAGCCGTAGATCACCGACTTGTAGTTCAGCAGCAGGGCGTCGGGCACGACGTTGTAGGGTCGCAGCGGTTCGCCGTCGAAGGCGCCGGGTTCGATCGCCGGCAGATCGAAGGCGCTGCGGTCGAGCACGATGTCGCCCCGGATCTCGCGCACGCCGAGTTGCTGCACCCGCCGCAACAGCAGCCACAGCCGCTCGATCACCAGGGTCGGGTCGCCGCTGCCGCGGATCACCAGGGAACCGTCGAGCACACCGTCGCGCAGGGTGCCGTTCAGCCACAGTGGCGTGCGCCAGGTCCAGGCCGGCCCCAGGCGGTCGAGCGCGGCATAGGTGGTCAGCAGCTTGGCCAGCGAAGCCGGGTTCACCGGCCGGCGCTCCTGTGACGCGAGCAGGCTGCGGCCGCTGCCCGCTTCTTCGATGACCACCGCCAGCGCCTCTTCGGGCACGCGGGCGCGCTGCAGGGCCTGTTTCACCTCGGGCGGCCAGGCCGTCTCGGCGCCGACACCGCCGGTCAGCGCGATCCCGGCCGCCAGGACCAGGCCGTGAAGGGTCTGCAAACCGGGCCGCCGCATGCCGCCGATGATCGCACGGCTAAACTTGGCCGATGCCTGCCGCGCCCCGCCTGCTGGTCATCGATTCGGCCACCGAGACGCTGGCCGTGGCGGCCTGCGGGCCGGCCGGCGACGCCACCTGGAGTGGCCCCGGCGGCGCTGCCGCGTCGACACGACTGCTGCCGGTCGCGATGGCCATGCTGGCGCAGGCCGGGCTGCAGGGCGGCGCGCTGGACGCCATCGCCTTCGGCGCCGGGCCGGGCGCCTTCACCGGCCTGCGCACCGCCTGTGCCGCGGCCCAGGGTCTGGCTTTCGGCCTCGGCTGCCCGGTGCTGCCGCTCGACGATCTGGCGGTCTGGGCCGAAGACAGCACCTGGCATGACGGGGCGCCGCTGTGGGTGGCCATCGACGCGCGCATGGACGAGGTCTATGCCGCGGCCTACCGCCGGCAGGGCGACGCGGGCTGGGCCATCGTCCGGCCGCCCGCGCTGTTCACGCTCGAGGCGCTGGCTGCGCGCTGGACGGCCGAGCCGCCGCAGCGTGTGGCCGGCAATGCGCTGGCGGCCTTCGGTGCGCGGCTGTCCGACGGCGGCGCGCAGCGTCACGACGAGCTCGTGGATCGCCCGGCCGCGCTGCTGCGCCTGGCACGCGCGGCCTGGTCGCGCGGCGAGGCGGTCGACCCGGCGCTTGCGCTGCCGGTCTATCTGCGCGACAAGGTGGCGCTGACGAGCGTCGAGCGCGCAGAGCGTGGCGCGCAGCGGGCACTGACGTGAACGCCCTGCCCGACGCCTTGCTGCAGTACCGGCCGATGTGTCTGGACGACCTCGACGCGGTGCTGCGGCTCGAGCAAGCCTGTTATGCGCATCCCTGGACACGCGGCAACTTCGTCGATTCACTGGCGGCAGGCTACGAGAGCGAGCTGGCGCTGGACCCTGCCGCGGGCCTGGTCGCCTACCGGGTCGCGATGGTCGGCGTCGACGAGATGCACCTGCTGAACCTGACGGTGCACCCCGACCGGCAGGGCCGCGGCCAGGGCCGCCGCCTGCTGCAGCGCCTGGTCGACGACTGCGCCCGCCTGGCCCTGGCGACGCTGTGGCTGGAGGTCCGGCCGAGCAATCGGCGCGCGCTGCTGCTGTATGCGCGCTGGGGCTTCGAGGAAGTCGGCCTGCGCCGCGGCTACTACCCGGCGGCGGCCGGGCAGCGCGAGGATGCGATCGTGATGAAACTGCCCGTGCCCCGGACGGCCGCGAACGATGCACCGCACTGAGCACCAGCACGCCGTGCTGCGCGCGATGGGTCTGCGCCAGTGGGCGCCCGTGGCCGCGGCGGCGCCGGAGCCGTCCCCGGCCGCAGCCACCGCCAAACCGACGCCGGCACCAGCACCATCGCTGCCGATGGCGACGCCGCCGACGCCTCTACTGGCTGCGGACGCACCGGTGCACCGCCTGGACTGGCCCGCCCTGCGCAGCGCGGTGGCCGAGTGCCGCGCCTGCGGCCTGTGCGCAACGCGCCGCCAGACGGTGTTCGGCGTCGGTGCCGAGCGCGCCCACTGGATGGTGATCGGCGAAGCCCCGGGCGAGCAGGAGGACCGCCGTGGCGAGCCCTTCGTCGGTGTCGCCGGGCAGTTGCTCGACCGGATGCTGGCCGCGCTCGGCCTCGCGCGCGATGCCGACAGCGACGACCCGGCGCGACAGGTCTACATCGCCAACACCTTGAAGTGCCGCCCGCCGGGCAACCGCAACCCCGCGCCCGACGAACTCGCGCGCTGCGAACCCTTCCTGCAGCGGCAGATCGCGCTCGTGCAGCCGCGCATCATCCTCGCGATGGGGCGCTTTGCGGTGCAGGCCCTGTTGCGCAGCGACGCGCCGATCGGCAAGCTGCGCGGCCAGGTGCATCAGTACCAGGGCGTGCCCCTGATCGTGACCTACCACCCGGCCTACCTGCTGCGCAACCTGCCCGACAAGGCCAAGGCCTGGGCCGACCTGTGCCTGGCGGCCGACACCGCGGCGCGCGCCGGTGGATGAGGCCGCCGCAGCCGCTGGCGCCTTGGTCAGGCCTTCTTGGCCTTGCGCGGCCGGGTCCAGCCGGGAATCGAGGTCTGCCGGCCGCGCGCCACCGCCAGCGCGCCGGCCGCCACGTCGCGCGTGATGGTCGAGCCGCCGCCGATGGTGGCGCCGTCGCCCAGGGTCAGCGGCGCCACCAGCACGCAGTTGCTGCCCACATGCACGTCGGCGCCGATCACGGTGCGATGTTTGTTCGCGCCGTCGTAGTTGGCGGTGATGCTGCCGGCGCCGTAGTTCACGCGCGGGCCCAGCGTGGCGTCGCCCAGATAGGCCAGATGGTTGGCCTTGGCGCCGTCGGCCAGGGTCGAGTTCTTGACCTCGACGAAATTGCCGATGTGCACCTCGGCACCGAGCTGCGCGCCGGGGCGCAGGCGCGCAAACGGCCCCACCAGGGCGCCGGCGCCGACCGTCGCGCCGTCGATGTGGGTGAAGGGGTGGATCAGCGCGCCGGCGGCGATCGTGGCGTCACGGATCACGCAATGTGCACCGATGTGCGCAGCGTCGCCGATCTGCACCCGGCCTTCGAACAGGCAGCCGAAGTCGATCTCGACATCGCTGCCGCACTCAAGGCTGCCGCGCTGGTCGAAGCGCGCCGGGTCGGCCAGGCGCACGCCGGACGCCATCAGCGCCTCGGCCTGGCGGCGCTGGAAGCGGCGCTCCAGGTCGGCCAGCTGCAGCGGGCTGTTGACACCCAGCACCTCGGTTTCGTCGGGTGCCGGGCAGGCCACCACCGGCACACCTTCGGCCACCGCCATCGCGACGATGTCGGTGAGGTAGAACTCGCGCTGCACGTTGTCGTTCTTCAGCGCCATCACCCAGCGCTTGAGCAGCGCCGTCGGCGCCGCCATCATGCCGGTGTAGACCTCGCCGATCCGGCGCTGCGCTTCGCTGGCGTCCTTGTGTTCGATGATGCCGAGCACCTGCTCGCCGTCGCGCAGGATGCGGCCGTAGCCGCTGGGGTCGGGCAGCGCGATGGTCAGCAGCGCCAGTTTCGTGCCGCCGCAGGCCGCCGCCAGCGCCGCGGCGGTGGGCGTACGGATCAGGGGCACGTCGCCGTTGAGCACCAGGGTGGTGGCGTGGCTGCCGTCGAGCGCCGGCACGGCCTGCTGCACGGCGTGCCCGGTGCCGAGCTGCGGCTGCTGCAGCACACATTGCCCCTGGGCGCCGACGGCGGCGCTGACGGCCTCGGCACCGTGGCCGACGACGACCACCGCGTGCATGTCCCCGAGCCCCGCTGCGGCATCCAGCACATGCTGCAATAGGCTTCGCCCGCCCAGCCGGTGCAGTACCTTCGGCAGGGCGGATTTCATCCGCGTGCCCTTGCCGGCGGCCATGATGATCAGATTCACTGCCATGCCTTGGTCGTTTGCAGTCAAAGCGCTGATTATCGGCATCGCCGTGCTCGCGCTGGGGGCCTGCAGCCTGGTGCGCGTGAGTTATGGCAACGGACCTGCACTGGCCTCGTGGTGGCTGGACGGCTATCTCGATCTCGACGAGGCGCAGGAAGCCGCCGCCCGCCCCCTGCTGCGCGACTGGTTCGCCTGGCACCGGGCGACACAGCTGCCGGACTATGTGCGCTGGCTGGCCACCTGGCGCGAGCGTGCCGGCGGCGAGGTCAACGCCGACGAGATCTGCCGCTGGACCGACCTGGCGCGTGACCGCCTGTGGACGGCCGTCGAAGCCGCCCTGCCGGCGGGCGCAAAACTGCTGCCGGGCATCACGCCGGCGCAATGGACCCATCTGGCGAACAAGCTGGCCGACCGGCTGGCCGAGGAGCGCGACAAGCTTGCCCCGCCCTCCGCCGAGGCGCGCCGGACCCGCGCGCTGGAGCGCGCGGTCGACCGCGCCGAGTCCTTCTACGGCCCGATCGACGAGGCCCAGCGGCGCCTGCTCGCGGACGGCCTGGCCGACGCGCCGATGCACGTCCAGCGCTGGCTCGACGACCGCGAACGGCGTCAGCAGCGCTTCGTCGCTGCGCTGCGCGCGGCGCAGGCCGAGCCCGATGCCATGCGCCGGCTGGCCGCGCTGCGCCAGGCGACGCAGGCCCTGATGCAACCGGCCGATGCCGAAACGGCAGCGCTGCTGGCGCGTCGGCAGGCGCAGGGCTGCGCGCTGACGGCGCGCCTGCACGCGAGCAGCACAGCGGCGCAGCGCCAGCACCTGAAAGAGCGCCTCGGGGCTTGGGAAGAGGATCTGCGCGCGCTGGCGGCCGCCGGCGCGTCCTGAACTACGGCAGCATCACCTTCACCGACCGCGGATTCGGCCCGTTGCGCGGGAAGTCGATCAAGGCCGCATGGAACAGCGCGGCCAGCAGATCGTCGCCGCCGCTGGTGCTGCCCTCGTTGGCCGCGCGCGCTTCGTACAGCGGCTTGCCGCTCGCCGCGTCGCGCAGCAGCAGCGCCACCTGGCGCTCGTAGCGCATGCTGTCGAAGCGGGTGTCGAACACCCATACCGGGCCGGCCCAGGGGCGGCGATAGAAGCCGAACCCACCACGCCACCACAGCGGGTCGTTCCAGACCTCCGGGGCGCTGCGTGCCAGATGCGCGCCCACCTGCACCAGCACCTCGGGCGCGGCACCGGCGGCGACGGGACGGAAGCCGGCCTTTTCCAGCGCCGGGCGCGCGGCGGCCTCGAGGCGATCGGCCTGTTTCGGGTCGCTTTGCTGCGAGGGCAGGCGGTCGAAGGCATAGCTGCCGGCGCCGCGGCCGGCCGGCCAGTCGCCCCAGGTGGACAGATCGGCGTGCATGGTGTTCAGCGCCGCGCAGCCGCAGAGCAGGCCCGTGAGTCCGGTGAGCGCGACGCCGGCCAAGGCGATTCTGCGTTTCATGGTGTGTTCTCCTGCGCGAACCAGCGCGGCGTGGATGGCTGCGGGTCCGTGGCCGTGGCGCAGGGTTCGTCGTCGGGGTCGAAGGCGCGGTCGCCCTGCGGATCGGCAACGCCCGTGGCTTGGATCGTCTCGAAGGGGAAGAGTTTCCGGTCCGCCAGATGCGAAGGCACGACGGTACTCATGGCGCGGAACATGTTGTCCGTGCGGCCGGGGTACTGGCGCTCCCATTCGCGCAGCATCGCGCGCACCTGCACACGTTGCAGATTGTCCTGGTTGCCGCACAGCGAGCAGGGAATGATCGGGAAGTCGCGCAGCGCGGCATAACGTTCGAGGTCGGTCTCGGCCACATAGGCCAGCGGGCGGATGACCACGTTGCGGCCGTCGTCGCTGACCAGCTTGGGCGGCATGCTCTTCATGCGGCCGCCGAAGAACATGCTCATCAGCAAGGTGACCACGATGTCGTCGCGGTGGTGGCCCAGGGCGATCTTGGTCGCGCCCAGCTCACCGGCCACGCGGTAGAGGATGCCGCGGCGCAGGCGCGAACACAGGCTGCACATCGTCTGCCCCTCGGGGATCAGCCGCTTGACGATGCTGTAGGTGTCCTGGTTCTCGATGTGGAAGGGCACGCCGCGCGACTTCAGGTACTCGGGCAGCACATGCTCGGGGAATCCGGGTTGCTTCTGGTCGAGGTTGACGGCCACCAGGTCGAACTCCACCGGCGCGCGGTCGCGCAGGCCGATCAGCAGATCCAGCAGGGTGTGGCTGTCCTTGCCGCCCGACAGGCAGACCATCACCTTGTCGCCGGGCTCGATCATGTTGTAGTCGACGATGGCCTGGCCGGTCTGCCGGTACAGGCGCTTGCTCAGCTTGCGGTCCTCGAAGGCCTGCTTGCGCGGGTCCGGACGCGGGTCGGTGTTCATCACAGTCCTTCCTTGATGCCGAAGACCTCGACGCCGACGGCGTCGCAGTCGGGGTAGACATCGGGCTTTTGCGTGCTGACACGCGCCGCGCGAACGCGCGGGTGGGCCAGCATCATCGCCAGCACGTCGTCGGCCAGCGTTTCCTGAAGATGCACATGGCCGCGGGCCACACGCTCGGCGATGCTGCGGCGGATGAAGTCGTAGTCCAGCACCTCGTCGAGCTGGTCCTGCGTCGGCGTGGACAGGGCCAGGGGCACGAACAGGTCGACATTGATCAGCACGCGCTGCTCGCCGTTCTTCTCGAAATCATGCACGCCGATGTTGATCCAGACCTCGTAGTCGCGCAGGAACAGGCGCCGGCAGTCCATCAGACGCGGGTGTTGGAGCAGGGTCTGCATGCAATCAGTCCTGATGCTGGAGGAACAGCACGTCGCGCGGCTGCGCCTGCAGGTGCTGGCCGCCGTCGACCAGCAAGGTGGTGCCGGTGATCGCCGGCGACGCGAGCAGGAAGGCCACCGCATGCGCGATGTCTTCGGGCGTGGACGAACGTTGCAGCGGCGTGAGCCTGTGCGCGCGTTCGTAGGCCGCCGCGTCCATCGGGCCGGACAGCAGGGTCACCCCCGTGGCCACGCCGCAGACTCGCGTGCTCGGCGCCAGGGCCTGCGCCAGCAGGGGGGTGGCGGCTTCCAGTGCCGCCTTGCTCAAGGTGTAGCTCAGGTAGTCCGGGTTCGGGTTCCAGAGTTTCTGGTCGAGCAGGTTCACCACCGCACCACCGCCGGCCGCGTGCAGCGCACGCGCCAGCACGATGGCCGGCGCGGTGTTGGCGCGCCAGTGGCGCTCCATCGCGGCGCAGCTGAAATCGGCGACGCTGTCGTACTCGAACAGCGAAGCGTTGTTCACCACCGCGTCAACGCGCCCGAAACGCGCCTGCACCGCGGGCAGCAGGGCGGTGCATTGCGCCTCGTCGGCGAGGTCGGCGGCGAAGGTCTCGGCGCGCGCACCCAGCGCCGCGGCATCGCGGGCCGTCTGCATCGCATCGGCTTCGGAGCCGCGGTAGTGCACGGCCAGGTCCCAGCCCTGCTCGGCCAGGTGCAGCGCGATGGCGCGGCCCAGGCGCCGGGCGGCGCCGGTGACGAGCACGACGCGGCGCGGCGATGCGGTGGGGGGGATGGGGGCCATGCTTCCTACAATGCGGCACGATGCGCGATGAACCCGTCAGTGTAGCCAGGGCGCCGACGCCGGCGGCCTGCGCGGCCATGGCCGGCATCGCGGCCGACGGCGGCTGGTGGCCCTTCGACCGCTTCATGGCCTTCGCGCTGTACGAACCGGGACTGGGCTACTACGCGCGCGGCGAGCGCATCTTCGGCACCCTGCCCGGTCGGTCGAATGGCCGCGATGGCGGCAGCGACTTCGTCACCGCGCCGGAAGTCTCGCCGCTGTTCGGCCGCGCGCTGGCCGTCCAACTGGCGCAGGCGTTGACGGCGACCGACACGCACGAGCTGTGGGAATTCGGGGCCGGCTCGGGCGCGCTGGCGGCGCAGCTGCTGACGACCCTGGGCGATCAGGTGGCGACCTACCATGTGGTCGATCTGTCCGGCGGCCTGCAGGCCCGGCAGCGCGGGCGTCTGGCCGCCTTTGGCGACCGCGTGGTCTGGCATGCGACCCTGCCCGAGCGAATTTGCGGCGTCGTGATCGGCAACGAGGTGCTGGACGCGATGCCGGCCAAGCTGCTGCATTTCGACGGCAGGCAATGGCACGAGCGCGGCGTGGCCGTGGCCCGGGGCGCACTCGCCTGGGCCGACCGTCCGACCGATCTGCGCCCGCCGGTCGACGCGCCCTTCGTGCCCGGCACGGTCACCGAGATCCACCCGCAGGCGCTGGCCTGGATGCGCACCCTGGCCGACGTGCTGAGGGTCGGCGCCCTGTTCCTGATCGACTACGGTTTCCCCGAGGCCGAGTACTGGCTGCCGCAGCGCCATGGCGGCACCCTGATGTGCCACCGCGCGCACCGCGCCGACGCCGACCCGCTGGTCGAGGTGGGCGACAAGGACATCAGCGTGCACGTCGACTTCAGCGGCATCGCCCTGGCCGGGCAGGACGCCGGGCTGGAGGTGCTGGGCTACACCTCGCAGGCGCGATTCCTGCTGAACTGCGGGCTGCTGCCGCTGCTCGAGGCGGCCGACCTGCCGACCCGCAGCATGGCGCAAAAGCTCATTCATGAACACGAGATGGGCGAGCTGTTCAAGGTCATCGGTTTCGTCAAGGGGCCGTGGTTCGATGCACTGGGGTTTGCCGAAGGCGACCGCAGCCATCGGCTGTAGGCGCGCTCGATGCGCTGGCTGCTCGTCTTCCTGCTCGCCAGCCTGGTCTTCAACGGCCTGCGCGGCTGGCTGCAGCGTCTGGGCCTGGGCCGGCTGCCGGGCGACTTCACGCTGCGCCTGTTCGGCCGCGAGCTCTACGTGCCGCTGGCCAGCAGCCTGGTGCTGAGCCTGATCGCGATGGGCATCGGCGCGCTGTTCTGAGCGTCGGTCAATCGCCTGCGGTCGCCATCGTCGCGGCGATCGCGGCTTCGCGCGCGGCGTGGATCGCGCGCCCGATGGCCGGGCCGGCGAGGCCTCGCGCCTGCGCGTCGGCGGCGATGAGCGCCGTGTCCAGGCCCAGCGCTGCCTGCAGCAGCGGCGGCAGGCGCTGCGCCGGCGCATAGTCGGTGTGCTCGCGGCCGAGGCGACCGCGCGCATCACATTCGCAGGCCTGCAGCACGAGGCTGAACCGGTCCGGGCGCCGCAGCGCGTCGCAGCGCTCGAACAGGCGCAGTACCGCCGCGGCCGAGAGCGTGCCGCTGGCATGCACATGACCATGTTCGCGTGCCACCACGTCGGCCAGTTCACGGCAGTCGCCGGGCACACGCAGGCGCTCGCCCAGCGCGCGCGCCAGGGTCGCGCTGCGCTGTTCGTGGCCATGGTGCCGGGGCAGCAGCGCGGCCGGCGTGCTGCCCTTGCCCAGGTCGTGGCAGAGCAGGGCCCAGCGCACCGCCAGCGGCATCGAAAGCCGCGCGGCCAGGTCCAGCACCATCTCCAGGTGCACCCCGGTGTCGACCTCGGGGTGGTGCTCGGGCCGCTGCGGCACGCCCCACAGGCGGTCCAGCTCGGGCAGCAGGCGCGCCAGCGCGCCGCAGTCGCGCAGCACGCTCAACATCCGGCTCGGACGCTCGGCCATCAGGCCGCGCGCGAGTTCCTGCCAGACGCGTTCGGCGACCAGGGCATCGACTTCACCTTCGTCGACCAGGCGCCTGAGCAGGCGCATCGTCTCCGGCGCCACCGTGAAGTCCGCAAAGCGGGCCGCGAAACGCGCCAGGCGCAGCAGGCGCACCGGGTCTTCGGCGAAGGCCGGCGACACATGGCGCAGCACCCGAGCTGCCAGGTCGCGCTGGCCGCCGTAGGGGTCGATGAGCTGCCCGTCGGGCCCGCGCGCGATGGCGTTGACCGTCAGGTCGCGGCGCGCCAGGTCCTGCTCCAGCGTGACCTCGGGCGCGGCGTGGAACTCAAAGCCGTGGTAGCCGCGGGCGCTCTTGCGCTCGGTGCGCGCCAGCGCGTATTCCTCCTTGGTCCGCGGATGGAGGAAAACCGGGAAGTCCCGACCCACCGGTTGGTAGCCGGCGTCGAGCATCTGCTGCGGCGTGGCGCCCACCACCACCCAGTCGCGGTCGCCGGCGGGCAGCCCGAGCAGGGCGTCGCGCACCGCGCCACCGACCTCGTAGACCTGCATGCCCGTGCTTTGCGCTAGCGCTGCGTCCGGTAAGGTTCGTCGTCGGCGAGGAAGTCCTGCTCGGTCAGCGCATCGGCGATCCAGGCCGCCAGGGCCGGGTGCGCCACCATGCGCTCGATATACGCCTGCGACCTGGCTTGCACCGGCAGCGCGTAGTTGCGCAGCCGCATCACCACCGGGGCGAAGAAGGCGTCGGTGGCACCGAAGTCGCCAAACAGGAAGGGCCCGCCGGAGCCCGCCAGGGCATCCGCCCAGATCGCTTCGATGCGCTGCACATCGGCACGCACCTCGGCCTGCTCGGCCCACAGGCGCGCGCCGACCTCGGCCAGCCGGGCCTCGATGTTCATCGGGCAGTGGCTGCGCAGTGCGCCGAAGCCGCTGTGCATCTCGGCGCAGAGGCTGCGCGCACGCGCCCTGGCCCTGGCCTCGGTCGGCCAGACGCCGGCCTGCGGGAAATGTTCGGCCAGGGTTTCGGCGATGGCCAGGCTGTCCCAGACCGCAAAACCGTCGTCCAGATGCAGCACCGGCACCTTGCCGGCCGGGCTGTGCCCCGCCACCGCGCGACGGAAGGACGAATCGGCGCCGAATTCAAGGCGCAGCTTCACCTCATCGAAAGGCAGGCCCAATGCATGCATCAGCACCCAGGGCCGCATCGACCAGGACGAATAGTTCTTGTTGCCGATGATCAACTGCATGTTCATCTCCGGTAGGCCTGGGCGCGGTAGGCGTCGAAGCGCTGCGGCCCGGGCCCGCTGCCCAGGTACAGCGGCACCACCGCCTTCAACGCCGCCGCCTCGATGCCCAGCGCCGCCAGCCCGGGCAGGCTGCCGCTGGCGACATTCGGCAGGGTCATCGACGCCAGGTTGTCGGCCGACATCAGCGGCTCGCCCGGGGCCAGCGACAGCAGCGCCGCCTGCAGTCGGCCGAGTGCATCGGGCAGGGCGACCACCGGCCGCGGGTGTCCGGACCAGCGCCCGGCCAGGCGGACCAGTTCGGCCAGGGTGAAGACCTGCGGCCCGACGGCCTCGTAGACCTGGCCGATCGTGCGCCGGTCCTCCAGCGAACGCCACAGCGCCGTGGCCACGTCCTCCACCCAGACCGGCTGGAAACGTGCGCCGGCCGCTGCCAGCGGCACCAGGGGCGCCAGCGCCTGCAGCCGGGCGAAGGTGTTCATGAAGCGGTCGTCGGCACCGAAGATCACCGAGGGCCGCCACAGCGTCAGGTCCAGCCCGGCGGCCTGCAATGCCGCCTCGCCGGCGGCCTTGCTGCGCAGATAGTGCGAGGGTGCGTCCGGCGCCGCGCCGAGCGCGCTGACATGCACCAGCCGGCGCACGCCGGCGTCGCGCATGGCGCCGGCCAGTGTCGCCGGCAGCGCCGCATGCACCTTGGCGAAGGCCGCGGCATTGCCGTGCAGGATGGCCACCAGGTTGACCACCGCGTCGACGCCTTCGAGCAGGCGGCGCAGCGCGGTCGGGTCGTGCACGTCGGCCACCATCAGCTCCAGCGGCGGCAGGTGCTGGATGGCACGGCCGTGGCCAGGACGCCGGGTCGGCACGCGCGGTGTCCAGCCGGCGCGCACCAGGCGCTCGCACAGCGAGCGGCCGACGAAGCCGGTGCCACCGAGCACCAGAACACGTTGTTTCACGGCAACTCCTTGTCGGTGCCCGGGGCGTCGGCAAGGCGCGGCCCCACGTTCGCGCCAAGACGTGCCTTCAGCAGGGTCTCGCCTTCGCCGATCACGGCGGCGTAGTGCACGGCATTCGTCAGCACCTTCTTCACGTAGTCGCGGGTCTCGTTGAACGGGATGTTCTCGATCCAGGCCGCGGGTTCGAGCAGCGGGCCGTCGCGCCAGCGCCGCGGCCGCCCCGGCCCGGCGTTGTAGCCGGCCACGGCCAGCGGCTGCGCCCCTTCGAAGTCGTCGAGCAGCAGCTTCAGGTAGGCGGTGCCCAGGCGCAGGTTGACATGCGGGTCGGTGATCATCGACGGTCGGTAGGGCAGGTCGATCTTGCGCGCCGTCCAGCGCGCGGTGGCGGGCATCAGCTGCATCAGCCCGCTGGCGCCGACGCCGCTGCGCGCGTCCATGATGAAGCGCGATTCCTGGCGGATCAGGCCGTAGACATAGGCCAGGTCCAGCCCGGCCAGGCGTGCCTTTTCCTGTACCTCCTCGCGCAGCGGGGTCGGGAAGCGCTGCGCGACGTCGATCAGGGCCTGGGTGCGCTCGCTGGTATTGATGCAGCGGTCCCAGACTTCGCGCTCGCAGGCCCAGGCGGCGGCGACGAGCAGGGCGCGGTCGCTGTCCGGCCGCGCACGCAGCTCGCGCAGCGTGAAGTTCCATTCGCGCACGCCTTCGCTGCGCAGTCCCAGCGCCAGCAGCTGCAGCGCGCGTTGCAGGCCCGGCAGGCTGCGCACCGATTCGGTCTCGGCCGCGCTCGGGGCGGCCGGTCGGGGTGGCAGGGCCAGGCGCCCGCCGAGGTCCTCCAGCGCCAGCAGGCCGTAGAACTCGCCGGGTGTGGCGGCCAGGGCCTGCAGCTGACGCTGGGCCTCGGCACGCTCGCGGGCGCCGGCCTCGTCGGTTCCGGCCCGGGCCTGGCGTGCGCGCGCCGCCCAGTAGCGCCAGGCCGGATCCGCCTGCTCGGCGGCCGGCAGCGCCGCGATGGCGCGCTGCACCAGGCTCCAGCGCGGGCCGCCGTCGGCGCGCAGCGCGGCGCGCACGGCCCAGGTCAGGGTCTCGTCGGGCCAGCCCAAAGGCGGGGCGTCGCGCAGCGCGCGCCAGGCCTTTTCATAGTGCCCGGCGGCCGAGGGCAGCTGGCGGATCGCGGCGCGCTGGGCGATGCCGGCCCAGGCGCGCGCCGCCTGCTGCGCCGCCAGCGCGGGTTCCCAGGCCTCGGCCTGCAAGGCTGCGGCATCGGCATCGCTGCCGGCCATGCGCAGCAGGGCCAGCACCACCGCTTCGCCCCGCGCCGCGTCGAGGCCCTGGCGCGGCCGCGTGGCCAGCCAGCGCGCGGGTTTATCCAGCAGCGCCTTGACGCTGGCTTCGGTGGCGGCGCCGAGCAGGGCCGCATGGGCCAGGGCCTGTTTCGGGCGCCCGCGCTCGACGGCCTGCTGCAGCTTGGGCCAGATCTCTTCGGGCCCCAGCCGGCCCGCCTCGGCCAGGGTGCGCGCCATCAGGCTGCAGCCGTCGTCTTCGCGCAGCTGGCGCAGCCAGGCCGCGGCCGCCGCGGCGCGCACATCTTCGCCGGCCTGATGACGCAGCAGCAGGGTGTAGCAGTCGACCTCCAGGTCGTCGGCCATCAGGAAGCGTGGCTGCTCGCGGCGAAAGTTGTCCCAGTCCTGGCGGCGGCCGAGCTCGAGCAGCCAGTCGTTGCGCAGCCGGTCCTCGACATAGCTGCCGGGCCAGCGCAGGTAGAAGGCCTCGAGCTCGTCCTGGCGCGCGTCCTTCAGGCGCACACCGAGTGCCCAGTAATCGACCCAGGGGGCCAGCGGATGGCGGCGCTGGATCAGCTGCTCGCGCAGCTCGGCCAGGCGCGTGGCCTTGCCGCCGCGCAGCGCGTCGCGGGCCTCGATCACCAGGGCATCGTCGGGTGATGGCGGCGGCACCTGGGCGACCGCCGCGCCGCCGACCAGCGCCGTGGTCAGCACGATGCAGAGCGAACAGCGGCGCAGGCCGACAGCGAAGAAGCGCGATCCCATGCGCTGAATTTAGCTCAGGGGTCGGGCCCTGTCCCGGCGACGGTTGATTCCTGCGCGCCGGGGTCGTCGCGGCCGGCTGCGCGGGCGCGCGGCGTGCATCACCCGAGGCATCGATCAGGGTCACAATCAGCGCAATGAAGTCCCCACGCTCGCTTTTGCTCGCTGCCCCCCGAGGGGGCTGTCAGCGCCTTCGGGCGGCCGGGCGCTGCTGACATGAGCCCGCCGATCGCGCTGCCGCTGGAACCCTCGCAGGACAAGCGCGCCCTGCGTCGGCAGCTGCAGGCCGAGCGCCAGTCGCTGGTCGACCGCCATCAGCGCTCGGTGCATCTGCAGGAGGTGCTGCGGGTGTGGTTGCTGGGGCGCCCCGAGACCAGCATCGGTGCCTACTGGCCGATCAAGGGCGAGTTCGACGCCCTGCCGGCCCTGTACCGCTGGAGCGAAGCCGACCCGACCCGGCGCATCGGCCTGCCGGTGGTGCACCGCGAGACCCGGCAGCTGCGATTTCACGTCTGGTACCCCGGCTGTGCCATGGAAGAGGACGCCTACGGCATCCCCAAGCCCAAGGACACGCCGGCCTTCGAACCGCAGCTGCTGCTCGCGCCCTGCGTGGGCTTCGGCCCCGGCGGGCTGCGCCTGGGCTATGGCGGCGGCTTCTACGACTGCACGCTGGCGGCGCTGCGGCCGCGGCCCTTCACCGCCGGGCTGGGCTTTGCGCATGGTTTCATCCCCTGGCTGCTGCCCGAGCCGCACGACGTGCCGCTGGACGCAATGCTCACCGAAGACGGTGTGCAGTGGATGCGCAGCGGGCCCTGATCAGGCCGGCCGGTCGGCCGCGGGCAGGTTGAGTGCAAAGCGGCTGCCCTGGCCGGGTGTGCTGTGCACCGTGATGTCGCCGCCCATCGCCCGCGCGAGCTGAAGGCTCAGCGCCAGGCCGAGCCCGGTGCCGGCCACCGGGCGGGTCTCCGCGCCCAGGCGCTCGAAAGGCTGGAACAGCCGCGCCTGCTGGCCGGCGTCGAGGCCGGGGCCGTCGTCGATCACGCTGAGCAGCACGCGGTCGCCGAGCCGGCCCGCCTCGACCTGCACGCGGCCGCCGGCGCGGTTGTACTTGATCGCGTTGGACAGCAGATTGGTCAGCACCTGGCGCAGGCGCAGCGGGTCGGCGCGCAGCCGGGGCAGCGGCCCGGCCGGCAGCAACAGCTGCACGCCGGTGGCCTGCGCCAGTGCGGCGACCAGGTGCCGGCTTTCCTGCAGCGCCACGGCCGGGTCGAGCGGCTGCAGCTGCAGGGTCACTTCACCGCTTTCGGCGCGGCCCAGGTCCAGCAGGTCGTCCACCAGGGCCAGCAGGTGGCGCCCGGCGCGCACCGATTCGCCGGCGAAGCGCCGCTGGCGCGCGTCGAGGCTGGTGTCGGCCTCGAGCAGCTGCGTGAACCCGAGCACCGCATTCAGCGGCGTGCGCAGCTCGTGGCTGATGCGCGCCAGCAGGCCGGCGATGGCGCGGTGCGCGGCTTCGGCGCGGTCGCGCTCGGCGCGCAGCATCTGGGCTTCGTGCTGGTCGGTGACGTCGACGATCACGCCGCAGCGGTGCTCACCAGCGTCGTCGTGATGGATCGGCGAGGAGGTGGCCTGCACCCAGCGCAGGCTGCCGTCGCGGCGGACGATGCGAAATTCGTCACTGTGCGGGCTGGCGTCGCGCTCGGATGCCGACAGCCCGGCCTGCACCCTGGCCGTGTCGTCGGGGTGGCGCATGCGCTGCAGAACATGGCCGTCGCGCAGGGCTTGTTCCGGCGTCACGCCGTAGAGGGCCTTGACGCCATCGCTGATGAAGCGAAAGGTGATCGCGCCGGCCGGCGTCACATGCGCCAGGTAGACCACGCCCGGCATCTGCGCAGAGATCAGGCGCAGCTGCGCTTCGCTGCGCTCCAGCGCCTGCTGCATGTGCATGCGCCCGGTGACCTCCTCGACCGTGCCTTCGTAACACAGCAGCCGGCCCTGGGCGTCGTGCACCGGGTGCGCGTTTTCGCTGACCCAGATGCGCTCGCGGCTGCGGTGCCGGTAGACCTCGGAGACCAGCCCCTCGACCCGTCCCTGCGTTTCGAGCAGACCGCGGAAGGCAGCCCGCCGGCGCGGGTCGACATACCATTCCTGCGCGATGTCGCGCACCGCCACGAGCAGCTCGGCCTCCTCGGCATAGCCGTTGAGCCGCACCAGCGCCGGGTTGGCGCGCAGCATCCGGCCCGCGGGCGTGGAGCGGAAGGCGCCAACCGGCAACAGGTCGAACAGGGTCGACCAGTCCGGCAGCGGCGCAGGGGGCGATGGGTCGGACAAGGCGGCCAAGTGTCCGATGGTATGCCGACCTGACAGGCTCAGGCGGCCAGCCGGCGACAGATCTCCAGCGACAGCGCGCTCTGGTTGAGCGTGTAGAAGTGGATCGCCGGCGCGCCGCCTTCGACCAGGCGTCGGCACAGCTGCGTCACCACGTCCAGGCCGAAGGCGCGCACGCTGGCCGCGTCGTCCAGATACCCTTCCATCTTCAGCGCCACCCAGCGCGGGATCTCGATGCCGTCGCGCGCCGCGAACTGTGCGATGCGCGCATAGTTGTGGATCGGCATGATGCCGGGCACGATCGGCACCGTGACGCCCAGCGCCCGCACTTCGTCGACGAAGTGGAAGTAGGCGTCGGGGTTGAAGAAGAACTGCGTGATCGCGCTGTCGGCGCCGGCCGCCACCTTGGCCGCGAAATGCGCCAGATCCTGCTTCGCGTAGCGCTGCTGCGGGTGGTACTCGGGATAGGCGGCGACCTCGATATGCCAGTCGCGGCCCTGCGTCTCGCGCACGAAGGCCACCAGCTCCGACGCAAATCGGAACTCGCCCGGCAGGGCCACGCCGCTGGGCAGGTCGCCGCGCAGCGCGACCAGGCGGCGGATGCCCTGCGTCCGGTAGTCGGCCAGGATCTCCGCCAGCCCGGCGCGCGTGGCGCCGACGCAGGACAGGTGCGGCGCGGCCTCGAAACCCAGGGCCGCGATGTCCCGCACGGTGGCCAGGGTCTTCTCGCGCGTGGCGCCGCCGGCGCCGTAGGTCACGCTGAAGAACTCCGGCGCCAGGGCGGCCAGTTCGGCCACCACGGTCTTCAGCTTTTCGCTGCCGGCCGCGGTGTTGGGCGGGAAGAACTCGAAGGAGTACGGGACCATGGCGCCGCGATCAGTAGCGGTAGCTGTCGGGCTTGTACGGCCCGGCCACCGGCACGCCGATGTAGGCCGCCTGCTCCTCGGTGAGTTCGGTGAGCCGGGCATTCAGCGTCTTCAGCTGCAGCCGGGCCACCTTCTCGTCCAGGTGCTTGGGCAGCACGTAGACCTTGCCGGCTTCGTAGACGTCGCTGTGCGAGAACAACTCGATCTGGGCGATCGTCTGGTTCGCGAACGAGCTGCTCATCACGTAGCTCGGATGCCCGGTGCCGCAGCCCAGGTTCACCAGCCGGCCCTGGGCGAGCAGGATGATGCGCTTGCCGTCCGGGAAGATGACGTGGTCGACCTGCGGCTTGATCTCTTCCCACTCGTATTTTTCGAGCGACGCCACCTGGATCTCGTTGTCGAAGTGGCCGATGTTGCAGACGATGGCGTTGTGCTTCATCGCGGCCATGTGGTCGTGCGTGATGACGTCCTTGTTGCCGGTGGTGGTGACGAAGATGTCGGCCTTGCCGGCGGCGTCGTCCATCGTCACCACGCGGTAGCCTTCCATCGCCGCCTGCAGTGCGTTGATCGGGTCGATCTCGGTCACCCAGACCTGGGCCGACAGCGCGCGCAGCGCCTGCGCGCTGCCCTTGCCGACGTCGCCATAGCCGGCCACGACGGCGATCTTGCCGGCCACCATCACGTCGGTGGCGCGCTTGATGCCGTCCACCAGGCTCTCGCGGCAGCCGTAGAGGTTGTCGAACTTGCTCTTGGTGACCGAGTCGTTGACGTTGATGGCACGGAACATCAGCGTGCCCTTGGCGCTCATCTCCTTCAGGCGGTGCACGCCGGTCGTCGTCTCCTCGGTGACGCCGATGATGTGGGCGCTCTTGCGGCTGTACCAGTTGGCGTCCGCGGCCAGCTTGGCCTTGATCGCGGCGAACAGCTCGCGCTCTTCCTCGCTGCCGGGGTTGGCGATCACGCCGGCGTCGCGCTCGGCGCGCTTGCCCAGGTGCATCAGCAGCGTGGCGTCGCCGCCGTCGTCGAGGATCATGTTCGGGCCTTCGCCGTCCGCGCCCCTGGCCGCGAACTCGAAGATGCGGTGCGTGTAGTCCCAGTAGTCCTTGAGCGACTCGCCCTTGTACGCGAACACCGGCGTGCCCTTGGCCACCAGCGCCGCGGCCGCGTGGTCTTGCGTGCTGAAGATGTTGCAGCTGGCCCAGCGCACCTGCGCGCCCAGCGCCTGCAGCGTCTCGACGAGCACCGCGGTCTGGATCGTCATGTGCAGGCTGCCGGCGATGCGCGCGCCCTTCAGCGGCTGGGTCTTCGCGAATTCTTCGCGGATCGCCATCAGGGCGGGCATCTCGGTTTCGGCGATGCGGATTTCGCGGCGGCCGAAGTCGGCCTGGGCGGGGTCGGCGATCGCGTGGTCGGCGGTGGGCTTGAGTACGGCGTTCATGGCGGGCTCCTGATCAGTCCTGTGGATTGATCCTGCACGCCAGACCGCGGGCCACCGTGGACGGTGTCTCACCCGGGCGGCCGTGGCCGTGCAGGTGAGCGCAGTTGCAATGATGAGTTCCGAGCCTGGCCCCGCAGCGGCCGGCCTGGGGCCGACCCGGGGTTGCAACGCTCCTCGGAAGCCCGTCATTCTAGCCGGCCGGCCGGCGCTCTGCTGGCGAACAATGCCCGGATCGCGCCCCGGTTCCCGGCATCGGCCGCCCTGTCATGATGCCGGCCATGAGCCGTCAAGCCCAGCGCCCGCCCAGCGACCGACGCCCGCAGCCCCTGTCCTGCCTGCCCCTGGCGGCGGCCGCCGACGTCGTCGGTGTCTTGACCGACATCGACGACACCCTGACCCGCGACGGCTCGATCGAACCGGCCGCCCTGCAGGCCCTGCAGGCCCTGGCCGAGGCCGGGCTGCCGGTGTTCGCCGTCACCGGCCGGCCGATGGGCTGGAGCGAACCCTTCGCCCGCGACTGGCCGCTGCAGGCCATCGTTGCCGAAAACGGGGCCGTGGGCCTGTGGCACGAGGGCCCTGAGCAGCACATCGAATATGTCCAGGACGAAGCCACGCGCCGGCGCAATGCCGGCCGCCTGCGCAGCGCCGCCGCGCGTGTGCTGGCCGAGGTGCCCGGCGCCACGCTGGCGCGCGACAGCGCCGGCCGCGTCACCGACATCGCCGTCGACCACAGCGAGTTCAGCCGCCTGGACGAGGCGCAGATCGCCCGGGTGGTGCGGATCATGCAGGCCGAGGGCATGCACGCCACGGTGAGCTCGATCCACGTCAACGGCTGGTTCGGCGAGCACGACAAATGGAGCGGCGCACGCTGGATCGTGCGGCGCCGCCTGGGCCGCGATCTGGCGGCGGAGGTCGGACGCTGGGTCTACGTCGGCGACTCGACGAATGACCAGGTCATGTTCGCGCGCTTTGCGCTCAGCGTCGGCGTGGCCAACCTGTTGGACTTCGCCGACAGGCTGCACACCTGGCCGGCCTACCTGAGCGAAGGCGCGCGCGGCGCCGGTTTCGCCGAAGTGGCGCGCGCCCTGCTGGCGGCGCGCATCGGCTGAACGTGCGGCTTCAGGTGCGGCATCAGGCGCGTGGCGTCAGGAACTGCTGCATGCGCGCCAGTTCGTCGTCCAGCGCCGCGCGGTAGGCGGCCTCGCGCGGGGCGCGGCCGGCGACATAGCCCAGTTCGGGCGTGAGCCGGCCGCCCTTCCAGCTGAGATTGGCCCAGCCGATGACCTGTTCGCGCCAGAGCAGCGGCAGCGCGTAGTAGCCGCGCACCCGCCTGGGTGCCGGCACATAGGCCTCGAAGCGATAGGCCCAGCCCCAGAAGGCCTCGAAACGGCGGCGGTCCCAGACCACCGGGTCGAAGGGGGCGAGCAGGCGCACCGCGTCGGGCACGGCGTGGCGCCGCGAGACCGGGTTCTCGCCCACCGGCCAGTACCAGCGCTGCCCGTCCACCTCGGCCGAGGGCAGGCGGGCCTTGGCACGCGCCAGCGCCGCGCGGCGTCGATCGCGCCACTGCGGCGCCGCGGCGCCGCCCAGCCACATCACGAACTGGCTCAGCGTGGCCGCCGGCAGCGGCGCGTAGGTCGCGACGGCCACGTCCACCAGGCGGTCGAGCGCGGCGTCGGCGTCCGGCGCTGCGCGCAGATGGCCGTCGTGCGCGGCGTACATCCGGGTGCCGCCTTCGCGGCGGGCCACGCGCAGCAGGCCGCGGTAATGCATGCCGTCGAGCAACTGGGTGCTGGCATTCGAGCTGCCGCCGAACCAGTTCTGCGTCTTGCCATGCTGGAACTGCGCGTCCACCTCGCGCGGGTGCACCAGGCCGCGCTCATGCACGAAGTCGAGCACCGCATGCGCCTGTGCCCAGCGTGCCTTCGTCCACGCCGTGCGCGCCGTGCGCGGGTGCATCAGGGCCTGGGTCGCACGCGGCAGGAAACCGTAGTTGAGGAAGAAGTCCTCCTCGACCGCCAGCCGCGGATAGCGCCGTTCGAGCTCGCCGGCACGGTAGTCGGCCACACGCTGGCGCAGCGTCAGGTCCTGCGCCCGCGCCGGGGCGCGGATCGGGTCGGCCTGCACGAATCCGAGCTTCGTGATCGCACGCGACAGCGTGGTCGGGGCGAACAGGCTGCGCGCCAGGGCGTGGCGGCGCAGATGGTCCAGGCTGGGCGCGACGGGCATGGGGCAACGATACTGGAGGCCATGACGCCGGAGCTGGACCTCGAACTCGACAGCTGGCGCCGCCGGCTGCAGGCCTGGCCGGTGGCGTCGTTGCCCGACGACGGCCGCCGGCGTGCCGCGGTGGCCCTGCCGCTGACCGAAGCCGGCCTCGGCGCCGGCCTGGACGACCTGCCGCGGCATGCCGACTGGCGCACCGCACCGGCGCTGCTGCTGACGCGGCGCGCCGACAGCCTGCGTGCACATGCCGGCCAATGGGCCCTGCCCGGCGGGCGCATCGACGGCGCCGAGACGGCGGAGCAGGCGGCGCTGCGCGAGCTGTCCGAGGAGGTCGGCCTCGAGCTCGGCGCCGACGCCGTGCTCGGCCGGCTCGACGACTACGCCACGCGATCGGGCTATGTGATCACGCCGGTGATCGTCTGGGCCGGCGACGCACGCAGCGCGCGGCCGAACCCGGCCGAGGTGGCCAGCCTGCATCGCATCCCGGTGAGCGAACTGCTGCGCGCCGACGCGCCGATCCTCAACCAGGTCAGGGGCGCGGCGCACCCGGTGCTGCGCATGCCGCTGGGAAAGCGCTGGATCGCCGCGCCGACGGCCGCCTTCCTGTACCAGTTCCGCGAGGTCTGCCTGCTCGGCCGGCCGACGCGGGTGGCACATTTCGACCAGCCGCGGTTCGCCTGGCGCTGAATCCCGCTCAGCGCTGCGCCAGCTGCCGGCGCAACTCGGCGGCGTACAGGTCGACACGCGCCATCGCCGCTTCGGTCAGCGGGGTCAGGGGGCTGTTGGGCGCCGTGGTGGGTGCGGCCGGGTCGGGGCGAAAGGCCCACAAGGCCCGGCGCCAGCGCTCGACCTCGGCGGCCGGCAGGCCGGGGCGGGCGATGTACTGCGGGCCCGGAATCGACGCCAGCGTGACCAGCACACGCTGGCCGGTCGGGGTCTGCGGGGGCAGGCGGCGCAGCTGGCTGGCGGTGACGACCATGGCGGCCAGCTCATCGCGTTGCAGCGCCACCAGGGCACTGTTGATCGAAGGCTGGGGCGACAACGTCACGGCCAGGCGCTGGCGGGTGATCCAGGCGCTGCCGACGGTCGCCGACAGCGACAGCGGGTCGAGCATGCCGACGGGTTGCCCGGCCAGGTCGGCCGGCGTGCCGATGGCGCCGGCGCCGCGCACCACGACCAGCACCGGTGTCGCCTGCACGGTCGCCGCCATCGGCGACCAGCCCCAGTCCTGCACCGCCAGCCGTGCCAGATGCGCCGGGACCAGGGCCAGCGCGTAGTCGCCGCCGCGCACCGCCTCGATCAGGGCGTGGAAATCGCGCGCCGTGTACAGCTGCACCGGCTGCCCCAGGCTGGCGGCGAGTTGTTCGCGCAGCGGGCGGAAGACCGCCAGCAGGGCCGCCGGCGACAGGAAAGGCGCGATCCCGAGGCGCAGCGCCGGCGCCGCAGCCTGCGAACCGGCGCCGCCCAGACCGCCCAGACCACCCCCAAGCGCGGCCAGCATGAGTCTGCGGCGACCCGGCATCAGTCCTTCCGGTCGCCGAGCAGGCGGCGCAGCTCGCCGAGCAGCAGGCCGACATCGAGCGGCTTGGTGACGACGGCATCGAAACCGGCCGCCTGCATGCGCTGCAGATCGCCCTGCATGGCCTGGGCGGTCAGCGCCATCAGTGGCAGCCGGGCGAGTGTGGGGTCGCTGCGCACGCGGCGGCACAGGCTCAGGCCGTCCATGCCGGGCAGGTCGATGTCCAGGATCGCCAGGTCGGGCGGCGAGGCCTTCAGCAGCGCCAGGCCCTGCAGGCCGTCGGCGGCGGTCTGCAGCGTGATCGAGGGCTGGGTCGACAGCAGCTGGGCCATCAATTCGCGGTTCGACGGGTTGTCCTCGACGTAAAGCACCCGCCAGCGGCGATCGGCGACAAGCGGCGGCGGCAACAGGTCCGCCGCCGGCGACTTGGGCCCGGGCCGGGGGTCGGCGCGCGCCAGCGTGAGCGCAAAACAGCTGCCCTGATCGAGGGTCGAGTTCACCGACAGACTGCCGCCCATCAGCCCGACCAGGCGCTGCGTGATCACCAGCCCGATCCCGGTGCCCTCGCGGCCACGCGTGTCGAAGCGCGCAAAGGGCAGGTACAGCTGTTCGATCTGCGCCGGCGTCAGTCCGACACCGTTGTCGTGGACCTCGATCCTGACCTGTCCGTCCGTGGCCTGGCAGGTCATCCAGACCCGGCCCTGCGGCCGGTTGTACTTGATGGCGTTGGACAGCAGATTGCCCAGCACCTGCAGCAGGCGCCGGGGGTCGGCCTGCACCCAGATGCCGTCGTCGGCCGGCGGCGGCAGCAGGCTGACGGCATGGCGGTCGGCCAACGGCTGCGCCATCTGCAGCGCCTGCACGCTCAGCGGCGCGAGCGCCACCGGTTCCATCGACACCGCCATCCGGTCGGCTTCGATGCGCGCCAGGTCCAGCACCTCGTCGATCAGCGCCAGCAGATGCCAGCCGGCGCTCAGGATCTGCTGCAGCCGGTCGCGGTCGGCGCCCGACATCTCCGGCTGCAGGGCCAGCAGCTGGGCGAAGCCGAGGATCGCGTTCAGCGGGGTGCGCAGCTCGTGGCTCATGCGCGAGAGGAACTCGCTCTTGGCACGATTGGCCTGCTCCGCGGCATCCTTGGCCAGGGTCAGCTCGCGCGTGCGTTCGGCGACGCGCTGTTCGAGCGTCTGGTTCAACTCGCGCAGCGCATCCTCGGCCTGCACATGGCGCGTGAGTTCGGTCAGGGTCGAGACCACGAAGGCCGGCCGGCCGTCGGACCCGGCCACCGGTTCGCTGCGGATCTGCAGCCAGCCGTGCCGGCCGTCGGCATGTTCGACCTTGAGCAGCGGTTCTTGCTGCGCCCGGCCGGTGGACAGTGCACGCCAGGCCGGGCGCTCGTCAGGGGCCAGCCAGTCGCAGCCCGGGCGGGCCAGCCGGGCGCGCGGGTGCTCGGTCGAGGCGGCCATCAGCGCGTCCAGGCTGAGGCCCATCAGACGCGCCGCCGCCTCGTTGGCGTCGGTCACGTGGCCGTCGCGGTCCTGCACGATCAGGCCTTCGCTGAGCGCGCCGACCACGGTGCGCAGCCGGCGTTCGCTGGTGCGCAGCGCCTCCAGCTGGGCCTGCACCGCGGCCGACATGCGGTTGAAGGCGTCGGACACCTGGCGCACCTCGGCCGCCCCGCGCACCGGCAGCTGCACCGCGAGTTCACCGCGGGCGATGCGCCGGCTCGCCTGCACGATGCGCTGCATGCCCGAAGACAGCATGGAGATCAGCAGGGCCATCAGCGCGACGCCGCCGACCAGCACCAGGCCGCCGATGAGCAGGCCGTTGCGCTGCAGCCGGGCCGATGCTTGGGCCAGGGGCGCGTCCTGCAGGCGCACCCGGGCTTCGCCGTAGACCTGGCCCTCCATGGCCAGGGCCAGCGTCAAGGTCGGCGCCGGGCCGGTCTCGCCGGCGGCGGCGACACGTTCGCCGGCACTGTCCAGCACCTCCAGGCCGGCCAGTCCCTGCGGACCCACGCTGGCCAGCACCAGGGCCTGCAGGGTGGCGTGGTCGCGCGCCACCAGCAGCGGGGTGATCGCCGCCGCGCTCAGCGGACGCAGCAACTGCGCCTGGTCGGCCAGGCTCTCCTGCAGGGCCTGCGTCATCTGACGCTGGGCGTTCCATTGCAGCAGGCCCAGCATGCAGGCAAAGGTCAGCAGCGCGGCGAGCAGCAGGCGGGAGCGGGTCGTGCGCAGCATCGGCTGCATTGTGCGGTGACAATCATGCTCGGCTTCATCATCTATTCGCGACATCACTACCGACCTCGGCGGCCTGCCGCCTCCGGCCTGTCGGTAAGCCGGGTTTGCGATGTGCAGTGAACTGAGCATTTCGGCAACATGGCCTGCCGTTCGGCCAGATGGTTGACGATTCCAGCGCAGAGCTGGCGCTTCCGCCTGCCGCGGGGCAGGGCGAGACTGCTGAGAACAGATCAGGAGACCCGCCATGACCCGCAGCAGCCTTGCGCCCACCCTGTACCTCAGCGCCCCGGACATCGTCCGCCTGGTGCAGCGCGAGGGGCTGCCACAGTGCATCGCCGGCATCGCCGCGCAGATCGAGGCCGACTACCGGCGCTGGGCACGCTTCGACAAGAGTGCACGCCTGGCCTGCCACAGCGCCGACGGCGTGATCGAGCTGATGCCGATCGCCGACGACGCACGTTTTGCCTTCAAGTACGTCAACGGCCACCCGAAGAACACGCGCGCCGGCCTGCCCACGGTGATGGCCTTCGGTGTGCTGGCCGACGTGGCCAGCGGCGCGCCGCGCCTGCTTTCGGAGCTGACGATCACCACCGCGATCCGCACTGCGGCGATGTCGGCGCTGGCCGCTCGCCATCTGGCGCGGCCGGACAGCCGCACGATGGCGCTCATCGGCAACGGCGCGCAGGCCGAGTTCCAGGCCCTGGCCTTTCGCGACCTGGTCGGTATCAGCGACCTGCGCCTGTTCGACGTCGACGCCGCCGCCAGCGCCAAGCTGGTGGCCAACCTTGCCGGTCAGGGCCTGTCGATCCAGGTCTGCGCCAGCACCGCCGAGGCGCTGCGCGGCGCCGACATCGTCACCACCATCACCGCCGACAAGCGCAACGCGACCATCGTCACGCCGCAGATGGTGGCCCCGGGCATGCACTTCAACGCCGTCGGCGGCGACTGCCCGGGCAAGACCGAACTGCACCGCGAGGTGCTCCAGGCCGCGCGCGTGATCGTCGAGTACGAGCCGCAGAGCCGCATCGAGGGCGAGATCCAGCAGATGCCGGCCGACTTTGCCGTCACCGAGTTCTGGCAGGTGCTCGACGGCAGCGCGCCGGGCCGCCGCAGCCGCGACGAGGTCACGGTCTTCGACTCGGTGGGCTTTGCGCTCGAAGACTACGCCGCCCTGGTCTGGCTGGAGCGCAGCGCCGCGCGCCTGGGCCTGGGCCAGGTGATCGCCCTGGTGCCGGCGCTGGACGACCCGAAGAACCTGTTCGGCCTGCTCGGCGCCATGCGCCCCGTGGCGGTGGCGGCCGAGGCCCTGCCGGCCTGAAGGCCAGTCGCCTGCGGCCGCATCTTCGTCGGCTGCGGGCGGGCAAAAGGGCGCAAGATTCGGCGCGCGCGGCGCCACACTGCGCGCCAGCTCAACGCCCGGGAACGTCCATGAACGCGCCGTCCGACCTGTCGCCGCCCGCCTTCACCACGCTGGCCACGCCCGGCCCGCTGCGCGCGGCGATCGGCGCGCTGAGCCGCACCCCCGAGCCCGAGCTGCTGCCCGGCCTGCTGACGCGCGCCCGGCTCGCGCCCGAGGCCGCCGCGCGTGTGCAGGCGCTGGCGCTGCGTGTGGCGCGCGGCGTGCGCGAACGCAGCCGCGACAGCGGCCGTGCCGGCCTAGTGCAGGGCCTGCTGCAGGAATTTGCCCTCTCGTCGCAGGAAGGCGTGGCCCTGATGTGCCTGGCCGAGGCCCTGCTGCGCATCCCCGACGCCGCCACCCGCGACGCGCTGATCCGCGACAAGATCAGCCGCGGCGACTGGCAGGCGCATGTCGGGCGCAGCCCCTCGCTGTTCGTCAACGCCGCCACCTGGGGTCTGCTGCTCACCGGCAAGCTGGTCGGCACGCACAGCGACGCCGGGCTGTCCACCGCGCTGCGCCGCATCGTCGGCCGCGGCGGCGAGCCCCTGGTGCGCAAGGGCGTGGACATCGCGATGCGCATGATGGGCGAGCAGTTCGTCACCGGCGAGAGCATCGACCAGGCGCTGGCCAACGCCCAGGCGCGCGAGGTGCAAGGCTTTCGCTACAGCTACGACATGCTCGGCGAAGCGGCGCTGACGGCGCCCGACGCCGAGCGCTACCTGCGCGCCTACGAGCAGGCCATCGACGCCATCGGCGCCGCCGCCGCCGGGCGCGGCATCTACGAAGGCCCGGGCATCTCGATCAAGCTCTCGGCCCTGCACCCGCGCTACGGCCGGGCCCAGGTCGAGCGCGTGATGGCCGAGCTCTACCCGCGCCTGCTGGCCCTGGCGCTGCGCGCGCGCGGGCACGACATCGGGCTGAACATCGACGCCGAAGAAGCCGACCGCCTGGACCTGTCGCTGGACCTGCTCGAGCGCCTGTGCGCCGACCCGGCGCTGGCCGGCTGGAACGGCGTCGGTTTTGTCATCCAGGCCTACGGCAAACGCTGCCCGGCGGTGGTCGATCATTTGATCGATCTGGCGCGGCGCACGCAGCGTCGGCTGATGGTGCGTCTGGTCAAGGGCGCCTACTGGGACAGCGAAATCAAGCGCGCCCAGCTCGACGGCCAGGCCGGTTACCCGGTCTACACGCGCAAGGCCTACACCGACCTGGCCTACATCGCCTGCGCCAAGGCCCTGCTCGCTGCACCCGACGCCGTCTACCCGCAGTTCGCCACCCACAACGCGCAGACCCTGGCCGCGATCCACGAGATCGCCGGGCCCAACTACTACGCCGGCCAGTACGAGTTCCAGTGCCTGCACGGCATGGGCGAGCCGCTGTACGAGCAGGTCGTCGGCAAGAAGTCCGAGGGCAGGCTCGGCCGCCCCTGCCGCATCTACGCGCCGGTGGGCGCGCACGACACCCTGCTCGCCTACCTGGTGCGCCGGCTGCTGGAAAACGGCGCGAATACCTCTTTCGTCAACCGTGTCGCCGACGAAAGCCTGTCGTTGGAGCAGCTGGTCGAAGACCCGGTGGCCACGGTCGAGGCGCTGGCCGCAAAAGAAGGCCGGCCGGGCCTGGCGCACCCCTTGATCCCGCTGCCACGGGCGCTGTTCGGCGCGCGGCGCGCCAATTCAGGCGGGCTGGACCTGGCCGACGAGGTTCAGCTCGCGCGCCTGCAGGCCGCGCTGGTGGACGACGCCGCGACGCGCTGGTCGGCCGCGCCGCGGCTGGCCGGCGATGCGGCCCCCGAAGCCGGCCAGGCCGTGCACAACCCGGCCGATCCGGCCGACATCGTCGGCCAGGTGCAGGCCGCCAGCGCGGCGGACGTGCAGGCCGCCCTGGCCGCGGCCGAAGCGGCGGCGCCGGCCTGGGCCGCCGAGCCGCCGGCGCGCCGCGCCGCAATCCTCGACAGCGCCGCGGATGCGCTGCAAGCCGCCACCGAACGCCTGCTGCCCCTGCTCATGCGTGAAGCCGGCAAGACGGCCGCCAACGCGGTGGCCGAAGTGCGCGAGGCGGTGGACTTCCTGCGCTACGACGCCGCCGAGCTGCGGCGCGACTTCGACAACGCCAGCCACCGTCCGCTCGGCGCCGTGGTCTGCATCAGCCCCTGGAATTTTCCGCTCGCCATCTTCTGCGGCCAGATCGCCGCCGCGCTGGCGGCCGGCAATGTGGTGCTCGCCAAGCCGGCCGAACAGACGCCGCTGGTGGCCGCCGAGGCGGTGCGCCTGCTGCACGCGGCCGGCGTGCCGCGCGGCGCGCTGCAGCTGCTGCCCGGGCGCGGCGAAACCGTGGGCGCCGCCCTGGTGGCCGATGCGCGGGTGCAGGGCGTGCTCTTCACCGGCTCCACCGAAGTCGCGCGCCTGCTGCAGCGCCAGCTTGCCGAGCGCCTGGGCGCGCATGGCCAGCCGGTGCCGCTGATCGCCGAAACCGGCGGCCAGAACGCGATGATCGTCGACTCCTCGGCCCTGGCCGAGCAGGTGGTGCAGGACGTGCTGAGCTCGGCCTTCGACAGCGCCGGCCAGCGCTGCAGCGCGCTGCGCCTGCTCTGCGTGCAGCGCGAAGCCGCGCCGCGCCTGCGCGAGATGCTGGTCGGCGCGATGCACGAGCTGCGCCTGGGCGACCCGCGCCAGCTCGCTACCGACGTCGGCCCGGTGATCGACGACGAAGCGCGCGCCGGCCTGCAACGCCACATCGACGCCATGCGCGCCAAGGGTTTCGAGGTGACGCAGCCCCTGGCCGCGCCCGAAGCCGGGTGTTTTGTGCCGCCGACCCTGATCCAGATCCCGTCGCTGGCCGAACTCCAGCGCGAGGTCTTCGGCCCGGTGCTGCACTTCATGCCCTACGAGCGCGACGCGCTGCCGGCCCTGATCGGCCAGATCAATGCCACCGGCTACGGCCTGACCGGCGGCGTGCACACGCGCATCGATGAAACCGTGGTCCAGGTGGCGGCCACGCTGCGTGCCGGCAACCTCTACGTCAACCGCAACGTGGTCGGTGCGGTGGTCGGCGTGCAGCCCTTCGGCGGCGAGGGCCTGTCGGGCACCGGCCCCAAGGCCGGCGGGCCGCTGGCCCTGCCGCGCCTGCTCGCGCAGCGGCCCGACGACGCGGCACGGCGCGCCGTCGACGCCGCCGGCAGCGACGCCACGCCGCCGGTGCGCGGTTTTGACCTCGGTGGTGCACGGCCCGCCGCCGCCGAGGCCCTGGCCGCGTGGGCGCAGGCGCAGGGTGATGCGGCGCTCGCGCAGGCTGCGCGCCGCCTGCCCGCGCTGTCGCCGGCCGGCCGCTGGCGCAACCTGCCCGGCCCCACCGGCGAAGCCAATCTCTACGCCGTGTTGCCGCGCGAACATGTGCTCTGCCTGGCGCCGTCGGGCCCCGACGGCGACCGCGCCCGCCTGCTGCTGCTGGCCGCGGTGCTGGCCGTCGGCGCGCGCGCCGTCTGGCCGGTGGAGGCGCAGGCGCTGTGGCAGCGCCTGCCCGAACCGGCGCGCGAGCGTGTGTTGCTGGCCCAGGACTGGACGCGCGCCGACGTGCCGCTGGACGCCGCGCTGCATGCCGGCGCCGCGGCGTCGCTGCAGGCCGCGGCGCGTGCCCTGGCGGCGCGGCCGGGGCCGATGGTGGGCCTGACCCAGGCTGCGCCCGACGGCAGCGTGCCGCTCGAGCGCCTGGTCTTCGAACGTTCGCTGAGCGTGAACACGGCGGCCGCCGGCGGCAACGCCAGCCTGATGACGATCGGCTGATCAGCCCAGGCTGTCCTGCACCAGGGCCGCGGCCGCCAGGTCCTCCAGCGCATAACCCACCGACTTGAACAGGGTGCGCTCGTGGGCGCTGCGCCGGCCTTCAACCTCGCCGCGTGACAGCCCTGCCAGGGTGCCGCGCAGGTCCTCGCGCCGCCAGGCCCCGCTGGCCAGCGGGGCGAGCAGCTCGCCGCTCTTGACCAGGGCCTCCTCGGTGTCCACCCAGACTCCGGCGCCGGCGAAGCAGGCGTCGTCGGCTTCGCGCATCGCCGGCGTGAAGCTGCCGATCAGGTCCAGGTGGCTGCCCGGGGCCAGCCATTCGCCGTGCATCACCGGCGCCGTGGCCAGCGTGGCGCAGCTGACGATGTCGGCGGCGCGGGTCGCCGCTGCCAGGTCGCTGGCCACGCTGACCGCGAAGCCGTCGGCGCGCCAGCGCGCGGCCAGGGCTTCGGCCTGCTCATGGCGCCGCGCCCACAGCGTCACCTGCTCGATCGGCCGCACCGCGCGGTAGGCCGCCGGCAGGCAGGCGGCCACGCGGCCGGCGCCGACCACCAGCAGATGCCGCGCCTCGGGCCGCGCCAGCCAGGACGCGGCCAGTGCCGACGTGGCGGCGGTGCGCCGGGTGGTGATCGCATCGCCGTCGATCAGCGCCAGCGGCAGGCCGGTGCGGGCGTCGTGCAGCAGCACACTGGCATGCAGCCCGGGCAGGCCGCGGGCCGCGTTGCCGGGCGCGATGTTGATGACCTTGACCGCGTAGTAGCCGCCGACGGCCCAGGCGCCCATCACCAGCGAGGTCACGGCCGGCGCGCCGTCGGGCTGCGCCAGCGTCAGCACCTGGCGCGTCGGTACTTCGCAGCCGCGTGCGAACCAGTCGCGCAGCGCCGGCACCAGGCGCTCGAAGGGCGTCGCGCGTTCGACGGCCGCGGCGTCGATCACCCGCATGCGCCGGCGCTAGCGGTAGGAGGCCAGCAGGATGCTGGTCTCGGTGTGGCGGATGCCCTTGATCAGGCGGATGCGCTCGAGCACCTGCGACAGCTCGGCGGTGCTGGCCGCGCGCAGTTCGGCCAGCAGGTCCCAGCGGCCGTTCGTGTCGTGCAGGGCCACCAGCCCCGGCTCGCCCATCAGCCGGGCCACCACCTCGCGCGTCTGGTTGCCGTCGACCTGCACGCCGGCCCAGGCGCGGATGCCCTCGGGTTCGGCGTCGGGCCGCAGGCGCAGCGTGTAGCCGGTGATCACGCCTTCGTCTTCCAGCCGGCGCAGGCGGTTGGTCACGGTGCCGCGCGCCACGCCGAGCTTGTCGGCCAGCGTCGCCGCCGGCGTACGGGCGTCCTGGCGCAGCAGGGCGATCAGGCGCAGGTCGAGCTCGTCCATGCGCCGGATGCTATCCCGGAGCGCGGCCACAATCGCCGCATGCCCGCGCTGCCCGACCCGCTGACCGGCCTGAGCGTCTTCGAACGCGGCTGGCTGTCGTCGAACAACCTGCTCATCCACGCCGCGCCCGGCGAGGCGGGCGACGTGCTCGTCGACAGCAGCCACCTCAACCATGCGGCGCAGACTGTGGCCCTGGTCGCGCAGGCCCTGGCCGCGCGGCCCGGCGCGCGGCTCGACCGGGTGCTCAACACCCATCTGCATTCCGACCACTGCGGCGGCAACGCCGCGTTGCAGGCCGCTTTCGGCGTGCCGGTGTCGATCCCGCCCGGGCTGGCCGAGGCGGTGCGCGTGTGGGACGCCGACGCGCTCAGCTACGAAGCCACCGGCCAGCGCATGGCGCGTTTCACGCCGCAGGCGCAGATCGTGCCGGGTCAGACCCTGGTCGCCGGCGGGCGCGAATGGCAGGTGCTGGCCGCGCCCGGCCACGACCCGCATTCGGTGATGTTCTTCGACCGCGCCCACGGCCTGCTGGTCTCGGCCGACGCGCTCTGGGAGCAGGGTTTCGGCGTCGTCTTCCCGGAGATCGAAGGTGAACCCGGATTCGACGACGTGGCCGCCGTGCTCGACCGCATCGCCGCGTTGCCGGTGCGCGTGGTGGTCCCCGGCCACGGCCGGCCCTTCGCCGATGTGGCCGGCGCGCTGGCGCGGGCGCGGTCGCGCATCGACGGCTTTCGTGCCGACCCGGCGCGCCACGCGCGGCATGCGGTCAAGGTGCTGATCAAATACCACCTGATGGAGGTCGGCGAGCAGAACCTCGACGCCCTGGTCGCCTGGGCCGTCGGCACGCCCTTGCTGCGCGGCGTCTGGGAACGCTTCCCGCCGCGCGGCGTGGCGGACCCTGCGGCCTGGATCCTGGGCGTCGTCGCCGAGCTGGTGAACGGCGGCGCGCTGGTGCGCGACGGCGAGTTGGTCCGCGACGCCTGAGCCGCCGGCGCGACGCGCGCCCCAGGCCGCAGAATGCGACGCCATGCAGGTGCAGGACTTCCTTCGCAAATGGGCGCCCGGCGGCCCGGCCGATGCGCTCGGTGAGCGCGCCGGCGCGCAGGCGCATTTCATCGACCTGTGCCGTGTGCTGGGGGTGACCGAGCCAGGCGACCCCGATCACTACTGCTTCGAACGCGGCCTGACGCCGCTGTAACCCTACCTCGCCGATGACAGCTGGCGGACCGGCTGCCACAATGCCAGCACCATGGAAGCGCAGTCGCTGACCTTCACATTGCACGATGAGTCTGCCGGGTTCGAGGCGACGCCCGAGCGCGTGCGACTGGCCACCCTGGCCAGTTTCACCGCCGACGTGTCCGCCTTGCTCAAAGGCAGCCAACGGGAGGTCGATCCAGCTTCGCTCGACGTGGCGGTACGTGCTGGATCGGTGGCCATCCAGACCGCACCTGTCGCGGCAGCACCGACATTGCTTCGTGACCTGCGCTGGCTGTTACGGTCCGAATTGCTCGACAGCATCGATGCCCGACGGCGCGAGGTCATTGCGCGCTGGCAGAAGCTGGCGCGGCAGACCGCTGGCCTGGCCTATCGGATCTCGGCGCCGAACCTATCCCGACCACTGGTCGTGGACGGCGGGACCGACTTTCGTGCCGACGATGCCGATCAATGGGTCATGGTGGAGCGCTACGTGCGCGGCGAGATCCAGGATCTCGGTGGCGCCGGCAAGGCCAACGCTCATCTGCGGCTGCCCGACGGGAGCCTGCTGGCCGTGGCTGCAGAACGGCAGGTTCTGAAGGACGACACATTCAATCGTCTGTACAAGCCGGCGATGCTGCGCATTCGTGCGCGCTACAACGTGCTGACGCGCGAGTTGCGCGACGCCCAACTCGTCGAGTTCGTCGAATACGCCCCCCGCTACGATGCAGCCGAGATGGAGCACCTGACGCGACGGGGTGCTCAGGCCTGGAAGGACGTCGAGCACGCCACCGAATGGGTCGAGGCCTTGCGTGGGGGGCGCGATTGAACAGTGTCCTGGTCGACACCAGTTTCCTGATCAGCCTGAGCGATCCGGTCCGTGCACACCACGATGTGGCCCGCCAATATTTCCGGGCGTGCATCGACCATCGTGTGCCGCTGTTCCTGTCGAGCATCGTGGTATCTGAATACCAGGTGCGCCAGGCCATCAATGACCTGCCGCTGCGGAACTTCATCACGCTGCCGTTCAACGTCGACCACGCCATGGCCTGCGGCTTGCTGGTGCGCGCGCTGCCGCGCGACGCCGGCGATGACCGCGTCCGCGTGAAGGACGACTTCAAGCTGCTGGCGCAATGCGAGTGCGAGGGAATCTCGCATGTGTTGACCGAGGATGCGAGCACGCTGACGAAGTACGTGGCGCGGCTGAGCAGCGAAGGCCGCCAGCAGGCACGGGTGGTTCTGCTGCGGGACGGGTTCGACGCGTCCTGGTTTGAGAACGGGCAAGGGCGGCTGGTGCCCTGACGGGCACTGGCAAGCGTCAGTGCCCGACCGCTGAACGCAGTGCAGCGGCCTTGTGGCTTCGGGCCTGCCCTGCGGGCCTTCACAGTGCTGGCGCGAGTGAGCCGGCGCCGCAAGGCCCAGGACCCGCTGGCGCGGGCGCCGGGTCTTACAACCCGGCCGCTGCACGCAGCGCCTGGGCCTTGTCCGTACGTTGGCTGCGGCCCGGGGCTGCGCCCCTTCACATCGCTGGCGCGATGTGAGCCTGCGCCTTGTCGGTCTTTGGTCTGCGCTCACATCCGCTGCGCGGATATGAGTCTCGCCCGCGTCCTGACAAACCGCGCTGCGCGCGGCGGGCCTACAGCCCGGCGGCGGCGCGCAGCGCCGCAGCTTTGTCAGTACGCTCCCACGTGAACTCGGGTTCTTCGCGGCCGAAGTGGCCATAGGCGGCGGTCTTCTGATAGATCGGGCGCAGCAGGTCGAGCATCTGGAGGATGCCCTTCGGACGCAGGTCGAACATCTCGCGCACCAGCTCGGCAAGCCGCTCGTCGGAGACCACACCGGTGCCTTCGGTGTAGACGGTGATGTTCATCGGCCGCGCCACGCCGATCGCGTAGGCGACCTGGATCTGGCACTGCTTGGCCAGCCCGGCGGCGACGATGTTCTTGGCCACGTAGCGCGTGGCGTAGGCCGCCGAGCGGTCGACCTTGCTCGGGTCCTTGCCGCTGAAGGCGCCGCCGCCATGCGGGCAGGCGCCGCCATAGGTGTCGACGATGATCTTGCGCCCGGTGAGGCCGCAGTCGCCCTGCGGGCCGCCGACGACGAAGCGGCCGGTCGGGTTGACCAGATACTTCGTGTCCTGCAGCCATTCCTTGGGCAGCACCGGCTTGATGATCTCCTCGATCACGGCCTCGATGAAGCTGGCCTTCATCCTGGTGGCCGACTCGCTCTGGTCGGGGCTGTGCTGGGTGCTCAGCACCACGGTGTCGATGCTGTGCGGCTTGCCATCGACATAGCGCATCGTGACCTGGCTCTTGGCGTCCGGGCGCAGGAAGGGCAGGCGGCCGTCCTTGCGCAGCTGGGCCTGGCGCTCGACGAGGCGGTGCGCGTAGTAGATCGGCGCGGGCATCAGCTCGGGCGTCTCGTCGCAGGCGTAGCCGAACATCAGGCCCTGGTCGCCGGCGCCGGTGTTCAGGTGGTCGTCGCTCGCCTGGTTCACGCCCTGGGCGATGTCGTTGCTCTGCTTGTCGTAGGCCACCAGCACCGCGCAGCCCTTGTAGTCGATGCCGTACTCGGTGTTGTCGTAGCCGATGCGCTTGATGGTGTCGCGTGCGACCTGGATGTAGTCGACATGCGCGTCCTCGCGCGCCGTGATTTCGCCGGCCAGCACGACCAGACCGGTGTTGGTCAGGGTCTCGGCAGCGACGCGGGCATGCGGGTCCTGCGCCAGGATCGCGTCGAGAATCGCGTCCGAGACCTGGTCGGCGACCTTGTCGGGATGGCCTTCGGAGACGGATTCGGAAGTGAAGAGGAAATCGTTCGCCACAATAAGCTCCAGGGTTGGATGGTCTGCGTCGCCAATCCGATTGCCTGGGAGTGCGGCGAACGCTTTAGCGGTATTTGTACAGCGTCGCCCCGCAAGTTGTCCTTTAACTCGGCGACCGGCCGATTATACGAAGCATGTTGTTCCTGTTGCGCTGGCTGGGCCGGCGCCCTTTGTGGTTTCTGCACGGATTGGGCACGGCGCTGGGCTGGCTGGCCTGGTGGGGCTCGGGGCGCTACCGCCGGCGCATGCGCGGCAATGCGGCGCTGGCCGGTCTGAGCCCGGCCGAATTGCGCGCCTCGGTGCCGCAGGCCGGGCGCATGATCGCCGAGCTGCCGCGGCTGTGGCTGCGCCCGCCCGCCACGGCGATGACCGACGCGCTGCGCTGGGACGGCGACGCCTGGCTGGCCGGCCTGCTGCAGGCCGACCGCGGCCTGCTGCTGCTGACCCCGCACCTGGGCAGTTTCGAGGTCGCGGCGCAGGCCTATGCCGAACGTTTCGGCGCGCGCTGGCCGATGACGGCGCTCTACCGCCCGGCGGAAAACGCCTTCGTGCGCCGGCTCGAAGAAACCGCGCGTGCCCGCCCGGGGCTGCTGACGGCGCCGGCGTCGGTGGCCGGCGTGCGCCAGCTGCTGCGCGCCCTGAAGGCCGGGCACACCGTGGGCATGCTGCCCGATCAGGTTCCGCCCAAGGGCATGGGCGTGTGGGCACCGTTCTTCGGCAAGCCGGCCTATACGATGACGCTGGCCGTGCGCCTGGCGCGCCAGAGCGGCGCGGCGCTGGCGGTGCTGTGGTGCGAGCGCCTGCCCGGGGGCCAGGGTTATGTGCTGCATGCGCAGCCGCTGGCCCAGCCGCCGGCCGACGATGCCGACGAGCTGGCCGCCGCGACGGCGATCAATGCGTCGATGGAGGCCGTGATCCGCCAGTGCCCCACGCAGTACCTGTGGGGCTACTTCCGCTACAAAGGCCCGAAATGAAGCCTCCACGCGCGCTTTCGCGCGCTGCCCTCGCAGCGGGTTTCGGCAGCGCACCGACCAAGCCGGCTGCGCACCGAACCTTGATGGCCGCGCGCCGGCCGGGCCGCTGATGGGGGCACGATTCGTCCTCGCGGGTCTGTGGCTGCTGCACTGGCTGCCCCTGGGCCTGCAGGCCGCCATCGGCCGGGGCTTCGGTGCACTGCTGCTGCGCGTCGGCGGCAGCCGGCGGCGCATCGCGCAGCGCAACCTCGAGCTGTGTTTCCCTGACCAGAGCGAGGCCGAGCGCGAGGCCCTGCTGCGCGAACATTTCGGCTGGCTCGGGCGCAGCCTGCTCGAGCGCGGCCTGCTCTGGTACGCCAGCCCGGCGCGGCTGAAGCGGCTGATCCGGGTCGAAGGCGATGTCGGCCTCGCCGAGCGCAGCGAGCGCCCGGTGATGTGGCTGGTGCCGCATTTCATGGCGCTGGACGTGGCCGGCGTCGCCACCCAGCTGTTCCAGACGCAATGGGTCGGCTCGATCTACCAGGCGCAGAGCAATCCGGTGTTCGACGCCGCGATGCGCCGCGGCCGGCTGCGCTTCAAGGGCGGCGAGGTCTTCGAGCGCCACGACCAGGGTGCGCTGCCCCTGGTGCGCGCCATCCGCAAGCGGCGCATGGCCTTCTTCAACCTGCCGGACATGGACTTCGGGCGCAAGGAGACCGTGTTCGCGCCCTTCTTCGGCGTGCCGGCGTCGACCCTGCTCGCGCCGTCGAAGATGGCGCGCGGGCTGAAGATGGTGGTGCAGCCGGTGGTGGCCCGGATGCTGCCCGGCGGCCAGGGCTGGTGCGTGCATTTCGGCCCGGCGTGGACCGACTGGCCCACCGACGACCCTGCCGCCGACGCCGCGACGATGAACGCCTGGATCGCCGACGAGGTGCGCCGCCTGCCGGCGCAGTACCTGTGGGTGCACCGGCGCTTCAAGACGCGGCCCGAGGGCGAAGCCGGCTTGTACCGGTGATGGGCCCATGAAAGGGCGCCGGCCGTCGCCATAATCCTCCCATGTGGCAGCGTTTCACCAAGATGCAGGGTGCGGGCAACGACTTCATCGTGCTCGACGCCACGCGTGCGCCGCTGGTGCTGAGCACCGCGCAGCTGCAGCACCTGGGCGACCGGCGCTTCGGCGTCGGTGCCGACCAGATCCTGCTCATCGAGCCGGCGCCGACGCCGGACGTCGACTTCGGCTACCGCATCTTCAACGGCGCCAGCGGTGCCGAGGTCGAACATTGCGGCAATGGCGCGCGCTGCTTCCTGCGCTTCGTGCGCGAACATGGCCTGACCGACAAGACCCGCCTGCGCGTGCGCACCGTCAACCGCGTGCTCGAGCTCATCGAGCAGCCCGACGGCCGGATCCGCGTCGACATGGGGGCACCGGCTTTCGAGCCCGAAGCGCTGCCCTTCGACGCCGCGGGCCTGACGCCGCGCCTGGAAAACGGCTTTGCGCTGTGGCCGCTGACGGTGGCCGGGCAGGCGGTCGAAGTGGCTGTGCTGTCGATGGGCAACCCGCATGCCGTGCTGCGCGTGGACGACGTCGACAGCGCGCCGGTGGCCAGCCTCGGCCCGGCGATCGAGACCCATCCGCGCTTCGCGCGCCGCGTCAACGTCGGCTTCCTGCAGGTGCAGGGCCGCAGCCGCGTGCGCCTGCGTGTGCACGAGCGCGACGCCGGCGAAACCCTGGCCTGCGGCACCGGCGCCTGCGCCGCGGTGGTCGCCGGCATCCGCCTGGGCTGGCTCGATGCGCAGGTCGAGGTCGAACTGCGCGGCGGCAGCCTGAACATCGAATGGGCCGGCGCTGCAGTGCACATGAGCGGGCCCGCCGAGACCGTCTACGAAGGGGAGATCAAGATTTGAGCATCGAAGGCATCACCGAGGCCGACCTCGCGAACTACCTGGCGCAGACGCCGGGCTTCTTCGAGCGCCATGCCGAACTGCTGGCCAGCATCCAGCTCACCAGCCCGCACGGCCAGCGCGCCGTCTCGCTGCAGGAGCGCCAGATGGAGATGCTGCGCGAGCGCATCAAGGGCCTGGAGCTGAAGATCGTCGAGATGATCCGCCACGGGCAGGAGAACGTCGCCATCGCCGACCGCCTGCACCGCTGGATGCGCGCCATCCTGCTCAGCCCGGTGCCGCGCACCCTGCCCGGCGTGCTGCTGTCGACGCTGCAGCACGAGTTCATGATCCCGCAGGCGGCGCTGCGCCTGTGGGGGCTGCCGGGCGGCTTCGAGGGCGAGGACTTCGCCCTGCCGGTGAGCGACGACGCGCGCACCTTCGCCGCCAGCCTGAGCCAGCCCTACTGCGGGCTGAACGCCGGTTTCGAGGCCGCCGGCTGGCTCGACAAGCCGGTGTCGATGGCGATGATCCCGCTGCGCCACCACCGCCGCGACGACGCCGACGACGCCGCCTTCGGCCTGCTCGTGCTCGGTTCGCCCGACCCGACGCGCTATGCGTCGGACATGGGCACCGAGTTCCTGGTGCGCATCGGCGAGATCGCCAGCGCCGGCCTGTCGCGTCTTCTGACCTAGACCCGGCATGCAGACGCCCGAGGCCTGGCTCGAACACCTGCGGGTCGAGCGCCGGGCCTCGCCGCGCACGCTTCAGGCCTATGCCGCTGCACTGGCCCGGCTGCGCGCGCTGGCGGCGGCCGACGGTGTCGAGCTGCCCGCCGTGCAGACCCAGCATGTGCGCGCCTGGGTGGCGCGCCTGCACCGCGACGGGCTCGGGCCACGCAGCCTGGCGCTGCAGCTGTCCGCCTGGCGCGGCCTGTACCGCTGGTGGGGCCGGGCCGGCGCCGTGCCGGCGAATCCGGTGGACGGGGTGCGCGCACCGAAGACCGGCCGCCCGCTGCCCAAGGCCCTGTCGGTGGACCATGCCGTGGCCCTGGCCGGCCACGCATCCGACATCGGCGACCCGGTGCTCGCCGCACGCGACCATTGCATCGTCGAGCTGCTCTACGGCTGCGGACTGCGCGTGGGCGAACTGGTGGCGCTGGACACGCAGGCGTCGAGCAGCGCCGCCGGCTGGGTCGACGCCGCCGAGGCCAGCGCGATGGTGCTCGGCAAGGGTGGCAAGCGGCGCAGCGTGCCGGTCGGGGGCGCGGCGCTGCTGGCCCTGGCGGCCTGGCGGGCGCAACGTGCGCTGCTCGCGGCGCCGGACGAGGTGGCGCTCTTCGTCAGCCGGCACGGCACGCGGCTGTCGGCCAGCCAGGTGCGTTCGCGGCTGAAGCTGCTCGCCCTGCAGGCCGGGCTGCCGACGCATGTGCACCCGCACATGCTGCGCCACAGCTTTGCCTCGCACCTGCTGCAGTCCAGCGGCGACCTGCGTGCGGTGCAGGAGCTGCTCGGCCACGCCAGCATCGCCACCACCCAGGTCTATACGCGGCTCGACCACCAGCACCTGGCCCGCGTCTACGACGCGGCGCACCCGCGCGCCCGGCGCAAGCCCTGAAGGCGGCCGCATGAAGTCGATCCGCCTGAAACCCGGCCGCGAGCGTTCGCTGCTGCATCGCCACCCCTGGGTCTTCGAGGGGGGTGTCGCCCGCGGCAGCGCCGACGCCGGCGAGACGGTGCGCGTCGAGTCGCACGAGGGCGCCTTCCTGGCCTGGGCGGCGTACAGCCCGGCGTCGGCGATCCGGCTGCGCGCCTGGAGCTTCGATGCCGACGAGCGCATCGACCGCGACTTCTTCGTGCGCCGCATCGCCGCCGCGGTGGCCGCCCGCGCGGCCCTGGGCATCGACAGCGACGGCCTGCGCCTGGTGCATGCCGAGGCCGACGGCCTGCCGGCCCTGGTGGTCGACCGTTACGGCGACACCCTGGTGGCGCAGTTCGGCGCCGCCGGCGTCGAGCGTTGGCGCGACACCATCGCCGATGCGCTGCTTGCGGCCACCGGCTGCACGCGGCTGTACGAACGTTCGGACGCCAGCCTGCGCCAGCTGGAGGGCCTGGACGAACGCCGCGGCTGGCTGCGCGGCGACGGCGACACGGCGCTGCTGATCCGCGAACATGGCTGGCGGCTGAGCCTGGACGTGGCCAGCGGGCACAAGACCGGCTACTACCTCGACCAGCGCGACAACCGCGCGCGCTTCGCGGCCCTGGTGCGCCGGCATGCTGCGCGGCGCGTGCTCAACGGCTTCAGCTACACCGGCGGCTTCAGCATCGCCGCAGTTGCCGGCGGCGCGCACGAGGTGCTCAGCGTGGACTCGTCCGGCCCGGCCCTGGCCCGGGTGGCCGAACATGTGCGGCTGAACGGTTTTGACGCCGCTGCCAGCCGCAGCGTCGAGGCCGACGTCAACCGCTTCCTGCGCGAGCAGCTCGCCGCGGGCGAGCGCTTCGACGCCATCGTGCTCGATCCGCCGAAGTTTGCGCCCACGGCGGCCAGCGTCGAACGTGCGGCTCGGGCTTACAAGGACATCAACCGCCTGGCGCTGCAGCTGCTGGCGCCGGGCGGCCTGCTGCTGACGTTTTCATGCTCCGGCGGCATCGCGCCCGACCTGTTCCACAAGATCGTGGCCGGCGCGGGCATGGATGCCGGCGTCGACGCGGCGATCCTGGAGCGTCTGCAGGCGGCGCCGGACCATGCCGCCAGCCTGTATTTTCCCGAGGGCGACTACCTCAAGGGCCTGGTGCTGCGGCGGCGCTGAGGCCCGGCGCTCAGTGGCGCAGGTCGGCATCGCCGAAACGCTGGCCCGGCTGCAGGAAGGCCCGCACCACTTCGCCGGCCTTGGGCTGGGTGGTGTTCACCCACTGGTCGAAAGCGGCCCGCGCCTGGTCGCCGTAGCGGCGGTAGATCCAGCGCCCGCCGAAATACACCAGGGCGAGCACGGCGGCCGTTCGGATGCCGCGCGCCAGCGAGACCAGGGTGGCGATGCCCATGCCCAGCGCGACCCACCAGACCCACCAGTGGCCCGGTGAGGTGATGGCATTGATGACCCAGCAGATGCCGACCACGAACAGGGCGCGAAAAGGCATCGTGACGGCGTCGCTGAGGTCCTTGATCGGGCGCATGGTGCTTGTCTCCTGGGGCGGGGTGTCGATGGCTGGACTGTGCCTGCGGCCGGCGCCGCAGGCCAGGGCGATGCGACGGAATGCGTCCTGACCGCGCGAATCGACACCGGGCCGGGCCGGTCAGGCCGCCGGCGGCGCCCCCAGCCCGAGCAGGCGCACCGCGTTGTCCTTCAGGATGCCGGGCTTGACCCGGTCCTTGAAGCCGGCTTCGTCGAAATCCTTCATCCAGCGCTCGGGCGTGATCAGCGGGAAGTCGCTGCCGAAGAGCATGCGGTCCTTGAGCAGGGTGTTGGCGTATTGCACGAGCTGCGGCGGAAAGTACTTCGGGCTCCAGCCCGAGAGGTCGATCCAGACATTCGGCTTGTGCAGCGCCAGCGACAGGGCCTCGTCCTGCCAGGGCCAGCTCGGGTGGGCGACGATGATCTGCATGTCGGGGAAGTCGATCGCCACGTCCTCGAGCAGCATCGGGTTGCTGTTCTGCAGGCGCAGGCCGCCGCCGCAGCGCATGCCGCTGCCGATGCCGCTGTGCCCGCTGTGGAAGATCGCCGGCAGCCTGTGTTCGGCGATGACCTCGTACAGCGGCCAGGCCATGCGGTCGTAAGGCAGGAAGCCCTGCACCGTCGGGTGAAACTTGAAGCCCTTGACGCCATGTTCGGCGATCAGGCGCCGGGCCTCGCGCGCACCCATCCTGCCCTTGTGCGGGTCGATGCTGGCGAAGGCCAGCATCATGTCGCTGTTCTGCGCCGCGGCCTCGCAGATCTCCTCGTTCGGGATGCGGCGTCGGCCGAGCTGGCTTTCGCTGTCGACCGTGAACATCACCAGCCCGACCTTGATCTTGCGGTAGTACGCGACCGTCTCGGCGATCGTCGGCCGGCGGTTGGAGCCGAAGTACCTGTCGGCGGCACGGTCGTATTCCTCGCCGTAGTTGTCGAACGGGTTCCAGCACGACACCTCGGCGTGCGTGTGGATGTCGATGGCAACCAGGTCCTGAACGTTCATGGGGCTTGCTCCTTTCGCCTATATGCTTACATAATGTAAGTACTTTGTCGATGGAGACCGACCTGATGACCGACCGGACCCTGATCAAGTGCACCCGCCACGGCGAGGTGCTGCAGCTGTCGCTGAACCGGCCGGCCAAGCGCAACGCGGCCAATGATGCGCTGATCGCGGCGCTGGATGCGCAGTTCGCATCGATCGACCCGGACGTGCGCGCGGTCGTGCTCAGCGGCGAGGGTGAACATTTCTGCGCCGGACTCGACCTGTCGGAGCTGACCGACCGCAACGTCTTCGAGGGCATCCTGCATTCGCGCGCCTGGCATGCGGCCTTCGACCGCATCCAGTACTGCGCGGTGCCGGTGGTGGCCGTGCTGCACGGTGCGGTGGTCGGCGGCGGGCTCGAACTCGCCGCCGCCTGCCATCTGCGGGTGGCCGAGGACAACGCCTTCTACGCCTTCCCCGAGGGCCAGCGCGGCATCTTCGTCGGCGGCGGCGGCTCGGTGCGCGTGCCGCGCCTGATCGGCGCCGCGCGGGTGGCCGACATGATGCTCACCGGCCGTGTGCTCGACGCGCAGGAGGGCCTGCAGTTCGGCCTCAGCACCTATGTCGTCGAAGCCGGCCTGGGCCTGGCCAAGGGCCTGGCGCTGGCGCAGAAGATCGCGGCCAATGCGCCGATGTCCAACTACGCGGTGATCCAGGCCCTGCCGCGCATCGCCGAACTGCCGCCGGCCGAAGGCATGTTCGTCGAGTCCCTGGTGGCCGCCATCGCGCAGGGTGAACCGGCGGCCAAGGAGCGGCTGCGCGCCTTCCTCGACAAGCGCGCCGGCAAGGTGGAGAAGGGGCAGTGAGCGAGCAGCGCGGGGATGCACCCGCAAACGTGCCGGCCTACCGCCCTGCGGCGGTCGGCGGCTGTGTCCAGGCCACGCTGGAAAGGCGCCCCGATGGCACCCTGCTGCTGCGCTCCACCGAAGCCCTGGGGGCCCTTCCCGCCCGTCTGACCGACCGCCTGGAACATTGGGCCGCCACGGTGCCGGAGCGCACTTTCGTCGCCCGCCGCAATCCCGACGCCGCCGACGGCGCCTGGGTCACGATCTCCTACGCACAGATGCTGGACCGCGTGCAGCGGGTGGGGCAGGCGCTGCTGGCCCATGGCCTGTCGGCCGAACGCCCGCTGGCCATCCTGTCGGGGAACGACCTCGAACACCTGACCCTGGCGCTCGCCGCGATGTGGGTCGGCGTGCCCTATGCGCCGATCTCGCCGGCCTATTCGACGGTGTCGAAGGACTTCGGCAAGCTGCGCCAGATCCTGGACACGCTGACCCCGGGGCTGGTGTTCGCCAGCGACGCGGCGGCCTATGGTGGCGCGATCAGGGCCTGCGTCGCCGCCGACACCCAGGTGTTGCTCGCGCAGGGCGCGCTGCCGGGGCGTGCGCACGAGGCCTTTGCCGATCTGCTGGCCACCGAGGCCGGCCCCGAAGCCGCCGCGGCGCATCGGGCGGTCGGGCCCGGGACGATCGCCAAGTTCCTGTTCACCTCGGGCTCGACCCGGCTGCCCAAGGGCGTGATCAACACGCACCGCATGCTCTGCGCCAATCTGCAGCAGATCGCGCAGACCTTTCCTTTCCTGGTGCAGGAGCCGCCGGTGCTGATCGACTGGCTGCCCTGGAACCACACCTTCGGCGGCAACCACAACACCGGCATCGTGCTCTACAACGGCGGCACGCTGTACATCGACGACGGCAAGCCCACGCCGGCCGGCATGGCCGAAACCCTGCGCAATCTGCGCGAGATCGCGCCGACGATCTACTTCAACGTGCCCAAGGGCCTGGAGGAGATCGCGCGCGCGATGGACCATGACGCGGCGCTGCGCGAGCGGCTGTATTCGCGCGTCAAGGCCTTCATGTTCGCCGGTGCCGGGCTCAGCCAGGCGGTGTGGGACCAGCTGGACCGGCATGGCGAGGCCGCGGTCGGCGAACGCATCCGCATCTTCACCGGCCTGGGCATGACCGAAACCGCGCCCTCGTGCACCTTTGCCGTGGGCGCATCGGTGCAAAGCGGCGACATCGGCCTGCCGGTGCCGGGCGTGGAGGTCAAGCTGGTGCCCGATGCCGAAGGCAGCGGCAAGACCGAGATCCGCTTCCGCGGCCCGAACGTGATGCCCGGCTACTGGCGCATGCCCGAGCAGAGCGCCGAGGCCTTCGACGACGAAGGTTTCTACCGCACCGGCGACGCGGTGGTGTTCAAGGATGCGGCCGACCCGCCGGACCTCGCGCGCGGCCTGCGCTTCGACGGCCGCATCGCCGAGGACTTCAAGCTCGCCACCGGCACCTTCGTCAGCGTCGGGCCGCTGCGCGCGAAGGTGATCCTGGCCGGCGACCCGATGGTGCAGGACGTGGTGGTGGCCGGGCTGAACCGCGACCACATCGGCCTGCTGATCTTTCCGCGCCTGGACGACATCCGACGCAAATTTGCGCTGCCGGCCGACTGGGCGGCGGCGCAGGTGCTGGCCGCGCCGGCGGTGCGCGAGGCCTTCCGGACCCTGATGGACCGGCTGTGGCAGCAAGGCACCGGCAGCGCCTCGCGGCCCGCCGCCGCGCTGCTGATGGCCACGCCGCCGTCGATCGACCACGGCGAGGTCACCGACAAAGGCTCGATCAACCAGCGCGCCGTGCTCGCCCGGCGCACGGCGGATGTCGAACGCCTGTATGCCGAAACGCCGGATGCCGAGGTCATCGTCGCGCGGCGCTGAGTTGGGAGCGGCCGCGGTCGAGCACCTGCTCGGCTACTTGCTCGCGCTGGCCCAACTGCCGACACGGCGCGCATTTCGCACCCATGTCGGCGAACCCTTCGGGCTGCGGCCGGTGGAGTTCACCCTGCTGATGCTGCTGCAGGCCAACCGGCGCGCCTCGGCGACCCAGATCCGGCATGCGCTGCGCATGCCCGCGCCGCATGTGACGACCCTGGTCGACCGCCTGGCCGAGCGCGACCTGGTGCAGCGCGGCCGCGATCCGCACGACGGCCGCGCCGTGCGCATCACACTCAGCGCCGCAGGCACGCTGCTGGCGGCGCGCCTGCAGGTCGTGGCGCAGCATATGGAGGACGGCCTGCACGGCGCACTGACCGCGGCCGAGCGCAACCAGCTCAGGCGGCTGCTGAAGAAGTTGGCGTCCGCCGGGACGGCGGATTGAATTCACCCAGGTCCCAGAACAGCCCCGTCATGAGCTGCAGGGCCTGGCGCGCCACCGGGCGCAAGAGGTGCTCGTCTGGCGCGTGCTGCTGGCAGCCGGGGTAGCTGTGCGGGATCCACACCGTCGGCAGACCGAGCAGGCCGGCGAACACGTCGTTCGGCAGCGAACCGCCGAGGTTGGGCAGCAGCACCGGCCGCGCGCCCGTGCTGCGCGTGATCGAGCCCAGCGTGAAGTCCACCCAGGGGTCGTCCGGGTCCAGCCGCGTGGCCTGCATGCGCTCGCCGACGTCGATCTCGAAGGGCGGGAAACCCTGCGCCGCCAGATGCGCCTGCACCTGTTCGGCCAGGCGCGATACGTCGGTGCCGACGACGAAACGCAGGTGCAGCGTCGCCCGCGCCGCGGCCGGGATGGCATTCACCGGATGCTCCGGGTTGCCGGTGCGAAAGGCCAGCACCTCCAGGGTGTTCCAGCCGAAGACACGTTCGGCCGGCGTCAGGCCGGGTTCGCCCCAGCCGGTGTCGACCGCCGGGTCATGTTCGCCGCCGCCGACGGCCAGCCCGGCCAGCGCCGCGCGCACATTCGCCGGGATCGGCGGTGGGCGCAGGGCCTCGATGAGGATCCGGCCGCGTGCATCCACCAGGCTGGCGATGGCGTTGGCGAGCACGGTGCCCGGGTTGCGCAGCAGGCCGCCCCAGTTGCCGGAATGGTGGGCGCCGTCGCGCAGGATCAGCGCCAGCGCGAAGTTGATCACCCCGCGCGAGCCGAGAAAGACCGTCGGCTGCGCGGCGCTCAGCCGCGGCCCGTCGCTGGCGATCAAGACGTCGGCCTGCAGCGCGGCGCGCTGCGCGGTGCAGAACTCGGCCAGCCCGGGCGAGCCGGTCTCCTCGCCGGTCTCGAACAGCCAGGTGACGTTGAAGCCGAGCCTGCCGCGCGCCGCGAGCAGGGTCGCCAGCGCGGCGAGGTTGATGCTGTGCTGGCCCTTGTTGTCGGCGCTGCCGCGGCCGTAGAGCCGGTCGCCTTCGCGCGCCAGCGTCCACGGCCCGGCGCCGCGTGTCCACGCCGCATCCTGGCCGCGGATCACGTCGCCGTGGCCGTACATCAGCACCGTCGGCCGTGCCGGGTCCTCGATGCGCCGGGCGATCAGAAGGGGGCCGCTGCCGGCCACCGGGTTCGGGTGCATGCGGCTGTCAAATCCCAGGGCCGCCAGCGTCGGCACCAGTTGTTCGGCCAGATAGGCCTGCAGTGCCGGGGCGCTGTCGGTGTCCTGGCTGGCGCTGCGGACGGCGATGCGGCGCGCCAGATCGGCCTCGAAGGCGCCGCTGTCCAGGTGGGCAGCCGCCGCGGCCAGGGCGGCTTGGCGGGGGCTCAAGGTCTCAGGCGCTCTTGGCCGTCAGCTCGAAATGTTCGACCTGCGGCGGCGCGACGAAGAAGGGCCCGACGATGGCGCGCCACTGCGCAAACAGCGGGCCTTCGCGGAAGGCCACCATGTGGTCCTCCAGCGTGTCCCAGAAAACGTGCAGCAGGTAGCGCTCGGGGCTCTCGATGCCGCGGTTGACCTTGTAGCCTCGGAAGCCCCTGGCCTGCGCGATGACCTCGGAGGCACCGCGCTGGATGGCGGCCTCGAATTCGGCCTGGCGGCCGGGCTGGATGCGGATGTCGGCGACTTCGAGGATCACGCATACCTCCTGCTGGCGAGGGTGTCTGGCGGTGTTTGACGGCCTGGCGCGCCCGCCCGGCCGCCGGTGAGTCGGGTCGGGCGCGCCAGCCCCCTCGGGGGGCAGCGAGCACAGCGGGCGTGGGGGCCCGGCGGCGCGCCCGCCCGGCCGCCGGTGAGTCGGGTCGGGCGCGCCAGCCCCCTCGGGGGGCAGCGAGCACAGCGGGCGTGGGGGCCCGGCGGCGCGCCCGCCCGGCCGCCCGAAGGGCGCGCCAGCCCCCTCGGGGGGCAGCGAGCAAAGCGAGCGTGGGGGCCCTATGTTCACATCTTGCAGCCGCGCGCCGGGTCGGCCAGGGCCTTGACGGCGATGCCGGTCACGACGTTGTACTCGCCGCGCACCTCGCGCGCATAGAGGTCCTGGACCGGGTTGTGCGCCTTGCTCAGGGTGAAGGCGCCGCGCGGGCTGTCGATGCGCGCGTTCTCGATGGCCTTGATCAGCGCATCCTTCTTGCTCATGTCGCCCTTCACGGCATTGGCACCGGCGATCAGCATCTGCGCCGCGTCGTAGCCCTGCATCGCGTAGACGTCGGGGGTGGCCTTGTAGTTCACGGCGAACTTGTTGCGGAAGGCCTCGTTGCGCGGGTTCTTGATCTCGTCGCCGTAGTGCAGCGCGGTGATGATCCCCTGTGCCGCTGCGCCCTGCGCCTGCAGCGTGCCGTCGGTCAGGAATCCCGAGCCCATCAGCGGCACGCTGTTCTTGAGCCCGGCCGCGGCATAGTCCTTGACGAACTTGACGGCGCCGCCACCGGCGAAGAAGGCGTAGACGACGTCGGGTTTTTCCGAGGCGATCTGCGTCAGCAGGGCCTGGAACTCGACGTTGGGGAAGGGCAGGTTCAGGTCCTTGAGGACCTTGCCGCCGCCGGCCTCGAAGGCCTCGCGGAAGCCCTTGATGGTGTCCGTCCCGGCGCCGTAGTTCCAGGTGATGGTCATCGCGGTCTTGTAGCCCTTCTTGGCCGCGATGACGCCGGTGGCATAACCCGGCTGCCAGTTGCTGAAGCTCGAGCGGAAGATGTTCTTCGCGCACAGCGGGCCGGTGATGGCATCGGCGCCGGCATTCGGGATGATGAACAGGGTGCCGCTTTCCTTGGCCGCCTTGGCCATGCCGACGGCCACGCCCGAGTGCACGGTGCCGATCAGCACGTCGACGTTGTCGCGCTTGATCAGCTTGTTGACGTTGTCGGTGGCCTTGCTCGGGTCGCTTTCATCGTCGACGCTGAAGTACTGCACTTCGCGTCCGCCGAGCTTGCCACCCTGCTCCTCGATGGCGAGCTTGAAGCCCTTCTCGATCATGTCGCCCAGGCCGGCATAGGTGCCGGTGGACGGCAGCATCAGGCCGACCTTGACGGGCGGCTGCTGCGCGGCGGCGCCCAGGTGGGCGGCCAGCGCGATGGCGCCGAGGGTGAAGGTGATCGTCTTCTTCATGGGCGGATCCTCGTGGGCGGATTTTGGTGATCGTCAAGCATGCACCGCCATGCGCCGAAAGCGACAGGGGGCTTGCCCTAGACCGCCCCCGAGCCGGCGGCGCAGCCTGACGCAGATCAACCCAGGGCCGGTGCCAGGGCCCGCCGCGCCTGGGCTTCGTCCATCGCCTGGCGTGCCGCCCAGTCCACCAGCTGGTCCTCGCCGATGCGGCCGACGTTGAAGTAGGTGCTGTCGGGGTGCGCCAGGTAGAAGCCGCTGACGCTGGCCGCCGGGGCCATCGCCATGCTCTCGGTCAGGTGCATGCCGATCTCCTCGGCGCCGAGCACGTCGAACAGCGCGCGCTTGACGCTGTGGTCGGGGCAGGCCGGGTAGCCGGGTGCCGGGCGGATGCCGCGGTACTGCTCGGCGATCAACTCTTCGTTCCCCAGCGTCTCGTCTGCGGCGTAGCCCCAGAACTCGGTGCGCACACGCTGGTGCAGCCGCTCGGCGAAGGCCTCGGCCAGGCGGTCGGCGATCGACTTCAGCATGATGGCGCTGTAGTCGTCGTGGTCGGCCTCGAACAGCGCCACCTTCTTCTCGACGCCCAGGCCGGCGGTGACGGCGAACAGGCCGACCCAGTCGGGCTTCAGGCCCTTGGGCGCGACGAAGTCCGCCAGGCAGCGGTTCGGCCGCGACACCCCGTCGATCACCGGACGCACGCTCTGCAGGCGCAGCGGGCTCCAGCGCAGCGCGACCTGGCTGCGGGTCTCGTCGGTGTAGACCTCGATCGTGTCGTCGTCCACCGTGTTCGCCGGCAGCAGCGCGATGACGCCATTGGCCTGCAGCCAGCGGCCCTCGATGGCGCGCTGCAGCAGGCGCTTGCCGTCGCTGAACACACGCTGCGCTTCATGGCCGACGACCTCGTCGCGCAGGATGGCGGGGAACTTGCCGGCCAGGTCCCAGGTCTGGAAGAAGGGCCCCCAGTCGATGCAGGCGGCGAGTTCGGCCAGGTCCTGGTTGCGGAACAGGCGTCGGCCCGTGAACTTCGGCGCCGGCGGGTCGTAGCTGGCCCAGTTCACCGGCGTCTTGTTCGCGCGTGCCTGCGCCAGCGTGACCAGCGGCGTCTGCTTCTTGTTTGCGTGCAGGGTGCGCACGCGCTCGTAGTCGGCATTCAGTTCGGCCACATAGGCCGCGGCGCGCTCGTCGCTGAGCAAGTCGCTGCACACGCCGACGCTGCGCGAGGCGTCGGGCACGTAGACGACCGGGCCTTCGTAATGCGGCGCGATCTTCACCGCGGTGTGCACGCGGCTGCAGGTTGCGCCGCCGATGAGCAGGGGAATCTTCTTCACCCGGCACCAGTCGTCGCGCTGCATCTCGCCGGCCACATGCTGCATCTCCTCGAGGCTGGGCGTGATCAGGCCCGACAGGCCGATGAGGTCGGCGCCCTCGACCTTGGCCTTGGCCAGGATGTCCTGGCAGGGGACCATCACGCCCATGTTGATGACTTCGAAGTTGTTGCACTGGAGCACGACGGTGACGATGTTCTTGCCGATGTCGTGCACGTCGCCCTTGACGGTGGCGATGACGATCTTGCCTCTGGCCTTGACCTCGGCGCCACCGGCGATCAGGGCCTGCTTCTCGGCCTCGATGTAGGGCAGAAGGTGGGCCACCGCCTGCTTCATCACGCGCGCCGACTTGACCACCTGGGGCAGGAACATCTTGCCCTGACCGAACAGGTCGCCGACCACGTTCATGCCGTCCATCAGCGGGCCTTCGATGACGTGCAGCGGGCGTCCGCCGTCGGCGCGGATCGCCTGCCAGGCTTCTTCGGTGTCGGCGACGATGAAATCGGTGATGCCGTGCACCAGGGCGTGGCTCAGGCGCGCGTTGACGTCGCCGGCGCGCCAGGCCAGGCGTGCGCTGTCATCCTTGGCCATGCCCTTGGCGCGTTCGGCGATCTCGACCAGGCGCTCGCCCGAATCCCGGCGCCGATTCAGCACCACGTCCTCGACGCGCTCGCGCAGTTCCGGGTCCAGGTCGTCGTAGACGCCGACCATGCCGGCGTTGACGATGCCCATGTCCAGCCCGGCGCGGATCGCGTGGTAGAGGAACACGGTGTGGATGGCCTCGCGCACCGGGTCGTTGCCGCGGAAGCTGAAGCTCACATTGCTGACCCCGCCGCTGACCTTGGCGCCGGGCAGATTGGCCTTGATCCAGCGCGTGGCCTCGAGGAAGTCGACGGCGTAGTTGTCGTGCTCCTCGATGCCGGTGGCAATGGCGAAGATGTTGGGGTCGAAGATGATGTCCTCGGCCGGGAAGCCGATTTCATCGACCAGGATCCGGTAGGCGCGTGCGCAGATGTCGATCTTGCGCTGGTAGGTGTCGGCCTGCCCGGTCTCGTCGAAGGCCATCACCACCGCGGCGGCGCCGTAGCGTCGTACCAGGGTGGCCTGGCGGCGGAACTCGGCCTCGCCTTCCTTCATGCTGATGCTGTTGACGATGCCCTTGCCCTGGATGCACTTCAGCCCGGCTTCGATGACCGACCATTTGCTGGAGTCGATCATCACCGGGACGCGCGCGATCTCGGGTTCGCCGGCGAGCAGCTTCAGGAAGCGCACCATCGCCGCCTCGCTGTCGAGCATCGCCTCGTCCATGTTGACGTCGATGATCTGGGCCCCGTTCTCGACCTGCTGGCGCGCCACCGCCAGCGCCTGCTCGAACTGGCCGGCGAGAATCAGCCGCGCAAAGGCCTTGGAGCCGGTGACATTGGTGCGCTCGCCGACGTTGACGAACAGGTGGCCGGCGTCGATGAGCACCGGCTCGAGGCCGGACAGGCGCATCGGCGGCGGCGCGATCACTGCGGGATGGGGGGGCTTGTCCATGCTCGCTCCTCGGTGACAAGGGGCGAGCGTCGTTGCACGGCCGGCGGCCACAACCCCGAGCCTGGTGGCCATGCGGCCATCGCAACGCTCCTCGGGGTGCGGGGCTGATTCTACGGTGACGCAGCAAAGAACCCGCCGGCACGGAGGTTGTAGTCTCGCCATCGTGGAGATTCACGGAGATGCGAGGTGACCTTGAAATGGGTTCTGCGCGCGGGGCGACGCACCCGCGGTGCCTGGGTGCGATGAGCGGTGCCGCAAACCTGCCCGCGCGCGCGCGCGGGTCCGCCGCCGCGGCCCTGCCCTGGCTGGTGGCCGATGTCGGCGGCACGCATGCCCGCTTCGGCTGGGTCGAGGATCCGGCGCGCGGTGTCGAACAGGTGCGCCAGTTCCCGGTGGCCGCCACGGCCGGCCTTGCCGAGGCGCTGCGCCGCTACCTGTCGGACCTGCCCGCCGCGGCCCGACCGCGGCGCGCGGCCATCGCCGTGGCCACCGCGGTGCGCGGTGACCGGGTCGAACTGACCAACAGCGCCTGGGCTTTTTCGGTTGCCGAATTGCAGTCCGCGCTCGGTCTGGATTCGCTGCAGGTGCTCAACGACTTCGAGGCCCTGGCCCTGTCGCTGCCGCGTCTGTCGCCCGCGCAGTGGCGCGCGCATGGCGCACCACCACTGGCGGCCGGCACCCTGGCCGTGATCGGCCCCGGCACCGGGCTGGGCGTGGGCGCCGTCACCCGGACCGAAGCCGGCTGGATCGGCCTGCCCGGCGAAGGTGGCCATGCCACGCTGGCCCCGGCCGATGACGTCGAGAGCGAGATCCTGCGCCATGCCCGCGGCCGGCACGCCCATGTGTCGGCCGAACGCCTGTTGTCCGGCATCGGGCTGCCCCTGCTGCACGAGGCCGTGGCGCTGGCCGAGGGGCGGGCGCCGCAGACCCTGACGGCCAAGCAGCTGGTCGAGGCCGCGCTCGCCGGCGACGCCGGCTGCGGCCGCACGCTGGACCACTTCTGCGCCCTGCTCGGGGGTTTCGCCGGCGACGTGGCGCTGACCCTGGGTGCACATGCGGTCTTCATCGGCGGCGGCATCGTGCCGCGGCTGGGCGATCGCTTCTTCGCCTCGCGCTTCCGCCAGCGCTTCGAGGCCAAGGGGCGCTTCCAGCCCTATCTCGCGGCGATCCCCACGGCGCTGATCACCGACACCCTGGCCGCGCTCGGCGGCGCGGCGTTCGCGATCGAGCAGCGCTGGTGCCCGACGCGACAGCCGGTTCAGCCGGCGTAGGGGTCGGCCACGCCCAGGGTCGCGAGCAGCGCCGTCTCCTGCGCCTGCATGCGCCTTGCATCGGCGGCGCGCACATGGTCCCAGCCCTGCGCATGCAGCGCGCCGTGCACCAGCAGGTGCGCGTAATGGTCCTTCAGGGGTCTGCCGGCGGCGGCGGCCTCGGCCTCGAGCACCGGGGCGCAGAGCACCAGGTCGGCGATCACCACCGGGGCCTGTTCGTAGTCGAAGGTCAGCACATTGGTGGCGTGGTCCTGGCGCCGGTAGTCGCGGTTCAGGGCCCGGCCCTCGGCGGCATCCACGATGCGCACCGACAGCTGCGCCGGGGCGCGCAATGCCGCGCGCAGGCAGCGGGCGACGAAATGGCGCGGCAGCAGGGCGCGGTGGCGCGGGTCGGCGAACTGCAGCGACAGGGTCAGTTCAGGCTTCACGCGCCGCCTTGGCTGCCGCCTTGTCGTAGGCGCGCACGATGCGCGCCACCAGCGGATGGCGCACCACGTCGTCGGCAGCAAAATGCGTGAAGCCGACGCCGCTGACCTTGAGCAGGACCTGTTCGGCGTCGACCAGGCCGCTGCGCTGGCCCTTGGGCAGGTCGATCTGGCTGACGTCGCCGTTGATCACGCATTTGCTGCCGTAGCCGATGCGCGTGAGGAACATCTTCATCTGCTCGGGCGTGCTGTTCTGCGCCTCGTCGAGGATGACGAAGGCGTGGTTCAGCGTGCGCCCGCGCATGAAGGCCAGCGGCGCGACCTCGAGCTGGCCCTTCTCGAAGGCGCGGCCGACACGCTCGAAGCCCATCAGGTCGTACAGGGCGTCGTACAGCGGACGCAGATAGGGGTCGACCTTCTGCGTCAGGTCGCCGGGCAGGAAACCCAGCCGTTCGCCGGCTTCCACCGCCGGGCGTGTGAGCACGATGCGCTGCACCGCGCTGCGTTCGAGCGCGTCGACCGCGCAGGCCACCGCGAGAAAGGTCTTGCCGGTGCCGGCCGGGCCGATGCCGAAGCAGATGTCCTCGGCCAGGATCTGGCGCAGGTAGGCGATCTGGTTGGGCGTGCGCCCGGCAAGGTCGGCATGGCGCGTGTGCAGCCGGATCGGCGCCTCGCCGGCGACGGCGGCCGCCGGCAGTGCACCGGCTTCGACGAGCGCCAGGCGCAGCGTCTGTTCGTCGAGCGCGCGGCCGGCGCGGTCGTACAGCGAGATCAGCAGGCCGCGGGCCTTGTTCGCCGCCTCACGCTCGCCGTGCACCGCGAAGCTGGCCTCACGGCGCTCGATGCGCACCGCCAGCGCCTGCTCGATCTGTCGCAGATGGCTGTCCAGCGGCCCGCAGAGCCGGGCCAGGCGGCGGTTGTCGGGGGGGTCGAAGCGGTGGCGCAGGATCAAGGCGGCGGGCGCCGCCAGGGCGCGTCAAGTCGTGTCAGGCTTGGCATTGTCCACTGCGCCGGTGCACCGCGGCACGCATTACGATGCGGGCCCGATGTGGTCCACCCTGCTGCGCCTGGGCCGGTGCCTGCTGCCCTGCCTGTTCCTGCTCACGACGCTGCTGCCGGCGTCGGGGCAGGCCGTGGTGCAGACCATCGACAGCGCGGGCGCGCTGCAGTCCGGCAGCTCGCGGCCGCCGGCGGTCGCGGGTGAAGTGCGGGCCCTGCCCGATCTGTGGCGCAGCGGCAGCGGCACCCTCAGCACCTGGTACCACGTGCCGCTGGACCTGAAGGCCGGCGGCGAGCCGCTGGCCCTGTACATCGAACGCGCCTGCAGCGTGCTCGACGTGCAGGTCGATGGCCGGCCGCTGTGGCGCACCGGGGCGCGGACATCCTGTCACCAGCCGCTGCTGCTGCCATTGCCGGGCACCCGCGACGCGCCGCCGCGTGTGCTGGACCTGCGCGTGCAGGGCGAGCCGCTGTCGCATGTGGCCTCGCGCATGCAGGCCGGCGGGCTGTCGGTGCTGCGGGTCGGGCCGCAGGCCGAACTGGCACCCCTGCATGCGCGCAGCACGCTGCTGCAGGTGCAGCTGCCGCAGGTCCTGGCGGGTTCGCTGCTGCTGATGGGGGGGTTCCTGTTCCTGCTCGGCTGGCGCTACCGCGACCAGAGCCATCTGGCCTACTTCGGCGCCCTGTGCCTGGGCTGGGCGCTCGTCGACGCGCGGCGCTGGCTGCCGATGCTGCAGATGCTGCCCGGCGGCGAGGCGGTGCTCGAGTTCCTGCAGGGCGTGATGCTGGCCCTGGTGACGCTGGCGGCGGTGCAGTTCCTGTTGCGCGAGGCGCGCTGGCGCAGCCGCAAGATCAGCCGCGTGCTGGCCCTGCAGAGCGTGGCCATGCCGCTCAGCCTGGTCGCGGCCGGCCCCTCCAGGCTGCACCTGCTGACGGCGCTGTGGCTGGTCGTCTTCACGCTGGAGATCGCCGTCGCGGCGGTCTTCCACCTGATGATGCGCCGGCGCATGCAGGGCCGCTGGCCGACGCTGGCGGGCTCGGCGCTGGCCGCGGTGGGCCTGGCGCTGGCGGTGCAGATGGCCGGCCGCTACGCCGCGCTGCCCGTGGCGCTGCTGCATGTCACGGCCCTGGTCGCGCCGCTGGGCCTGCTGCTGGTGGGCCTGCGCCTGGTGCGCCAGCATGGCCGCGCGCTGCAGGCGTCGGAGGCCACGCGGGTGAACCTCGAGGGCCGGGTCCGCGAGGCCACGGCCGAGATCGAGCGCAATTTCCGCCAGCTGACCGAGATGCGCGTCGAGCAGGTCACCGAACGCGAGCGCAAGCGCATTGCCGCCGACCTGCACGACGACCTCGGCGCCAAGCTGCTGACCATCGTGCACACCAGCGAGAGCGAGCGCATCAGCACGCTGGCGCGCGAGGCGCTGGAGGAGATGCGGCTGTCGGTGCGCGGCCTCACCGGCCGCGCGGTGCGGCTGGCCGACGCGCTGGGCGACTGGCGTGCCGAGGTGGTGTCGCGCCTGGCGCAGGCCGGCATCGAGGCCGAGTGGTCGGCGCCCGAGGAGCTGCCGCAGACGCTGTCGGCGCGCGCCTACGTGCAGACCACGCGCATCCTGCGCGAGGCCACCAGCAACATCATCAAGCACAGCGGCGCCAGCTACTGCAGCGTGCGCTGCCAGGTGGCCGACGGCGACTTCCAGCTCGTCGTGCAGGACAACGGCGAAGGCATCACCAGCGAGGCCGACGGCCGGCTCGACCGCGGCCACGGCATGGCCACGATGAAGCAGCGCGCCAAACAGTTGCAGGGCCAATGCCTGGTGGAATCGGGCCCCGGCTTCGGAACCGTGATACGCCTCACGCTTCCACTCGATCGCGCCCTCGAAGCCTCCTGAGCGGCTGCCGATAAGCCGTAGCATGAATTGCTGCGGCCTTGCCGAAACCCCATGAAGACCATCCTCCTGCTCGAAGACCTGCCCGAGATCCGGGCCTGGCTGCGCAAGCTGGTGCTGCAGGTCTTCCCCGACTCGCAGATCTCCGAGAGCGCCCGCGTCGCCGACGCGCTGGCGCTGGTGACGGCGGTGAAGTTCGACCTCGCGCTGGTCGACCTCGGCCTGCCCGACGGCTCGGGCGTCGACGTGGTCACCAAGCTGCGCGACGTGCAGCCGGAGTGCCAGTCGGTGGTCGTGACCATCCACGACGACGACGAGCACCTGTTCCCGGCGCTGCAGGCCGGCGCCTTCGGCTACATCCTCAAGGAGCAGGCGCGCGAGCTGATCACCGAACAGCTGCAGCGCATCAGCCAGGGTGAGCCGCCGCTGAGCCCGAGCATCGCGCGCCGTGTGATGGCCTATTTCACCGAAAAATCCAAGCCGGCGCGGGCGCACAACGACCTGCTGCCCAACGTCTCGCTGACCGAGCGCGAAAGCGAAGTCCTGCTGCGTGTGGCCAAGGGCTACACGCTGCCCGAGATCGGCGTGCAGCTGGGCCTGAGCCGGCACACCATCGCCGACTACGTCAAGCAGATCTACCGCAAGCTCAACGTGAGTTCGCGCGCCGAGGCGGCGCTCGAGGCGCAGCGGCTGGGGCTGTTCGGGCGGTAGCCTGCCATCGCCGACGGCTCACCCGGCGTCGGATAATCCGCGCCCATGATCGGACGCCTTGTCGGAACCCTTGCGGCCAAGTCGCCGCCGCAGATCCTCGTCGACGTGCACGGCGTGGGCTACGCGCTCGACGTGCCGATGAGCAGCTTCTACAACCTGCCCGCGCTCGGCGCGCCGGTGACGCTGCTGACGCACTTCATCGTCCGCGAAGACGCGCAACTGCTCTACGGCTTTCTCACCGAAGACGAGCGCGCCACCTTCCGCGAGCTGGTCAAGATCAGCGGCGTCGGCCCGCGCACCGCGCTGGCGATCCTGTCGGGCCTTTCGGCCGCCGAGCTGTCGCTGGCCGTGACGGCGCAGGACGTGGGCCGTCTGATCAAGGTGCCGGGCATCGGCAAGAAGACCGCCGAGCGGCTGCTGCTCGAACTCAAGGGCAAGCTGGGCCCGGACCTCGGCTCGCCATCGGCCGGGGCCGTCAGTGCCAGCCAGGCCGACATCGTGCAGGCCTTGCTGGCGCTGGGCTACAACGAACGCGATGCAAAGGCCGCGCTGAAGGCCCTGCCCGCCGAGGTGGGCGTGGCCGACGGCATCAAGCTGGCCCTCAAGGCGCTGAGCCGCTGAGTTCCGTCAGCGGCTCAGCGTCGGCGGGCAGCGAGCAGGTTTGTCAGTGTTTCATGCCGCCGTGCATGCCGCCAGCGCCGAGCGCCTTCACCGGCGCCTGGATTTCGATGTTCTCGCGCTTGCCGTCGGCACCTTCGACCACCAGGGTCACGGGCACGCTGTCGCCGGCCTTGAGTTGGCGCTTCAGGTCCATCAGCATGACGTGGTATCCGCCGGGCTTGAGCTCGACCGCCTGACCGGCCGGCAGCGCCAGGCCGCTGGTCAGCGCACGCATCTTCATGGTCGAGCCCTCCATCTTCATCTCGTGGATCTCGACGACGCCGGCCACCGGCGTCGAGACAGCCACCAGCGTGCTGTCCTTGGCCGCCGTGATGACGGCAAACAGGCCGCTGGCCTTCTGCTGCGCAACGGTGCCACGCACCCAGGCGTCATGCACGCTGACCTGGGCGAAAGCAGCGACGGGCAAGCTCAGGGCGAATGCGAGGGCCATGGCCCGGGCGGGAATGGGGAAGTTCATGGGGGTTGTCTTTCGGCAAGAGAACAGAAGGCCGCGCCCGGTGGCGCGGCAGGGGTGGAGCGTGGGTTCTCAGGCCGAAACGGGCGGGGCGCGGGCATGAGCTGCGGTGGATACCGGCCCCGCCGGCAATCCGGCCCAGCGGGGGCCCGGCGTGGCCATGCGCGCCGCCGCGATCCGGGGCAGCGTGACCGCCTGCGGTGGCAGCGCCGGCACCGCAGCCAGCGCGCAGTGGCCGCAGGCGTCCAGTGCGTGGTGCAGGTCGGGAGCGCCGCTGCTGCGGCACAGGTCGGCCCAGGCAGGCAAGGACGATAGCGGCTGCAGCGCGCGTGCCAGCGTCGGCAGCAGCGCCAGCGCCAGCGCGGCAACCAGTGCAAGGCTGGCCGCACGCAGGCGATGGGCACGCAGGAAGGGCATGCGCCGATTATCCTTTGGCGCAGCCGATAATCCCTGTATGGCCGTACAGACCGACGACTTCCAGAGCCCCAAGCGCATGATCAGCGCGGCGCCGGCGTCGCCGAACGAGGAGGCCATCGAGCGCGCGCTGCGGCCCAAGCGTCTGCAGGACTATGTCGGTCAGGCCAAGGCGCGCGAACAGCTCGAGATCTTCATCGGTGCGGCCAGACACCGCGCCGAGGCGCTGGACCATGTGCTGCTGTTCGGCCCGCCGGGCCTGGGCAAGACCACGCTGAGCCATATCGTCGCCGCCGAGTTGGGCGTCAACCTGCGCCAGACCTCGGGCCCGGTGCTCGAAAAACCCAAGGACCTGGCCGCGATCCTGACCGGGCTCGAGAAGAACGACGTGCTCTTCATCGACGAGATCCACCGCCTGAGCCCGGTCGTCGAAGAAATCCTCTACCCGGCGCTGGAGGACTACCAGATCGACATCCTGATCGGCGACGGCCCGGCGGCACGTTCGATCAAGCTCGATCTGCAGCCCTTCACCCTGGTCGGCGCGACCACCCGCGCCGGCATGCTGACCAACCCGCTGCGCGACCGCTTCGGCATCGTCGCGCGGCTGGAGTTCTACACGGCCGAGGAGCTGACGCGCATCGTCACGCGCTCGGCCGGGCTGCTGGAGGTGCCGATCGACGCCGCCGGCGCGCTGGAGATCGCGCGCCGCAGCCGCGGCACGCCGCGCATCGCCAACCGGCTGCTGCGCCGGGTGCGCGACTACGCCCAGGTCAAGGGCGACGGCCGCATCGACGCGGCCACCGCCGACCTTGCGCTGGCGATGCTCGACGTCGACCCGCTGGGCTTCGACGTCATGGACCGCAAGCTGCTCGAGGCCGTGGTGCATCGCTTCGACGGCGGGCCGGTGGGCCTGGAAAACCTGGCCGCGGCGATCGGCGAGGAGTCCGGCACGATCGAGGACGTGATCGAGCCCTACCTGATCCAGCAGGGTTTCCTGCAGCGCACGCCGCGTGGCCGCACCGCCACGCTGGCCGCCTTCCGGCATCTGGGTGTGGCGCCGCCGGCGGCCTCAGGCGGGCTGTTCTGAGCCTTCGCCCAGCGCCGCACGCGGCGCGCTGATCGCGCCCACCGCCCACAGCCCGGCCACGATGCACGCCACGGCTGCGCCCTGCTGCGCCAGCGTCAGCAGGTGGGCGTTCCAGAGGAAGGCAGCGGTGGCGCCGAGCAGGACCACGAACAGCCCGCCCGCCAACCACGCCGCGGCCGGCGCCAGCGGCGGCTCCCAGCGTTGCACGGTGCCGAGTGCGAAGGCGGGTTTCGGAAAACGCGCCGCCACGTCGGCCGGCCGCCAGCCGGGCGGCTTGAACCACAGGCGCAGCTTGTCGGCCCAGGACCGCGCATGCCAGCTGTCGCGGGCCAGGTCGGCATACACCTGCAGATTGGCCCACAGCGGGTTCCAGCTGCGCAGCGGGCTGCGCGTGCCGTAGACGCAGGGCTCGGCGGCGCGTTCGTCCTCGAAGCTGCCGAACAGGCGGTCCCAGAGGATCAGGATGCCGCCGTAGTTCTTGTCGACGTATCGGTCGTTCACGGCGTGGTGAACGCGGTGGTTGCTCGGGCTGCAGAACCAGCGGTCGAACCAGCCCAGGCGGCCGATCTGCTGGGTGTGCACCCAGTACTGGTAGAGCAGATCGATCAAGGCCACGACGCCGAACACCAGCGGCGGGAAGCCCAGCAGGGCCATCGGCAGGTAGAAGATCCAGCCGAAGAGAAAGCCGCTGCTGGTCTGGCGCAGCGCCGTGCTCAGGTTGTAGTCCTCGCTCTGGTGGTGTACCGCATGCGCCGCCCACAACACCGCCACGCGGTGGCCGGCGCGGTGCAGCGCGTAGTAGCACAGGTCGTAGAGCAGCAGTCCGACCATCCAGACCCAGGGTTCGTCCACCGGCAGCCGCCAGGGCGCCAGGGCCTCAAAGACGAGCACGTACATCGCGACGGCGACGAGCTTGCCGAAGACGTTGACGAGCTGGCTCATGATGCCCAGGCCGATGCTCGACAGCGCGTCGGCGAGCCGGTAGGTGTTGCGCCCGCGCAGCCAGCCGACCGTGAACTCCACCGCGATCAGGAGCAGGAAGACCGGTGTGGCGAGGACGATGATCTGGGCGTTGGTCATGCTGCGCCGATCCTGCCGCAGCCTGCCGTCGGTGCCAAGCCGGTGCATCCCCTGGCCTGGTTGCCGACGGTTACGGATTCATGGGTTCGTGCCGCTTATTGGCCCTCAAGTCCGGCCTCAAGGCGTCGATAAACCCATCCATGAGCCGGCAAAGACCGCCCTGCGGGGCGGCGGTCGGCGGCATGCCATCGAACCGACCGGAACCGCCCATGACATCGAACCGCCCCGACCGCGGGTTCACGCTGATCGAAGTGATGATCACGGTGGCCATCGTCGCCATCCTGTCGGCGATCGCCCTGCCGGCCTACACCGCCTATATCCAGCGTGCCCGCGTGCCGCCGGCGCTGGACGCACTGAACGCGCTGGCGACCCGGCTCGAGCAGCGTTTCCAGGACACCGGCAGCTACGCCAACGGTGACGCCTGCGGCGCGGCGATGCCGGATACGGACAAGTTCGCGATCACCTGTGCGCTGTCCGACGAGGGCCAGGGCTTTACGGCCACCGCCACCGGCAGCGGCGCCGTCGACGGCTACGTCTACACCATCAACCACCAGGGCGTGCGCGCGACGACGGCGCATCCCAAGGGGGTGCCCGAGACCAGCTGCTGGAGCATGAAGGGCGGCATATGCGACAGCTGAGGCGCCCCACGGGGCGGCGCGGCGAGCGCGGCCTGACCCTGATCGAGCTGATGGTCGCGCTGTCGATCGCGGCCATGCTGGCCGTGGCCGCGGCACCCTCGTTCAGCGACTACCTCGCCAACTCGCGCCTGCGCGAAAACGGCAACGCGCTGTACGGGCAGGCCCTGTTCGCGCAGAGCGAAGCCATCAAGCGCAACACCGTCGTGCGCGTGGTGGTGGCTGGCGGCGAGATCCAGGTCAGCGACCGCAGCGACGAAGACGACCCGGTGCTGCTCAAGACCACGCCCTTGACGCATGGCGTCGGCGCCGACGAAGTGACGATCGACTTCGGCGGCGAAGGCCGCCCGCTGGCTTTTGCCGCGGCGGCCGTCGACCTTTCCCACCCGAGCCTGGAATGCAGCGCCGACATCCGCTGCCCGGGGCTTCGGGTTGACGGCGGCGGCGCCGTCCGGCTGTGCAGCGACACCACATCGTCATGCGACTGAACCCCCACCCCATGTCACGCCCGATTCCTGGCCGCAGCGCACGCCGGATGCGCGGGCTCGGCCTGATCGACGCCATGATCGCACTCGCGATCCTGGCCTTCGGCCTGCTCGGCATGACCCGCATGCAGACCAATCTGGTGCGCCAGAGCACCGAAAGCCAGGCGCGCCTGACCGCGGCGCAACTTGGCGACGAACTCCTGAGCACGGTGCTCGTCGACGTCGACAACGCCGGCTGCTACACCCTGCCCGACGCCGGGGACTGCGCCAGCGACGCCGCACGCGAGCGCGCCGAGGACTGGGAAGCGCGCGTGCTCGCCGCGCTGCCGGGCGAGGTCGAGGCCAGTGCCGCGATCGACGACGACCGGCTCACGGTGACGATCAACTGGACCGGCAAGGCGTCGGGCGAGACCCGCACGCTGGAGGCGACCACCGATGTGCGCAACTGAAGCACGCGCCCGGCGCACCGGCTCGCGCCCCGCATTGCGCCGCGGGCAGCGCGGCCTGTCGATCATCGAGCTCATGGTCGGGCTCGTCGTCGCGATGCTCGTCGGTCTGGCCGCCGCCGGCAGCGCGATCATGTTCACCGCCGCGCAGCGCCAGGGCATGGGCATGGGCGGCAGCGGCATCGGCGCGGCCAGCGCGCTGGCCGCACTGAAGAACGACGCCGCGCTCGCCGGCCTGGGCTTCTTCGGCGATTCGAGCTACCTGTGCAACAAGCTGGACTTCAGCGCCGGCGCGACCGTGCACAGCGACGGCGCCGATTTCACGCCGGTCAGCATCACGGCTGAAGACGATGGCGACACGGTCGACGTGGTCTACGGTGAACGCATCGAATCGGGTGCCAACGTGCTGCTCGAAGCGGCCTCGGACGGCACGTCGGCGGAGCTGATGTCCCTGCTGCCGGTCAGCGTCGGCCAGGCCGTGCTGCTGGCGCCGGCGGCGGCCGGCAACCCCTGCCTGCTGCGCACCGTGACCGCTGTCGCCGTGAGCACCGACGACACGCCCCAGACCCTGAGTTTCGACAATACCGGCAGCTACAACCAGGCGGTCTTCACGGTGGCCCCGGCCTTCGCCGAGCGCGACCGCATCACCCTGCTCGGTGCGCTCAACTGGAACCGCTACCGGCGCGACGGCAATACCCTGGTGCTGACCCGCCCGCTGAGCGGCGAGAGCGTGGTGCTGGCGCGCAACGTGATCGCGCTGCGCGCGCAATACGGCGTCGCCGCCGCGGCGGCCGGCAGCACGACGCTGGAGGCCTGGGTCGATCCGGTGGACGACTTCGCGGCGCTGAATGCGGCCAACCTGCCGCGTGTGCGGGCCCTGCGCATGGGGCTGGTCACGCGCAGCCCGCAGCGCGAGAAACCCGATGCCGACGGCAACTGCGAAGCCAGCCTGGCCAAGCCGCGGCTGTTCGATGTCGAGGTCGACCCCGACGTGGTCGACTGGCAGTGTTATCGCTACCGCGTCGCCACCGTCGTGGTGCCGCTGCGCAACCTGGTGCTGGGGCTGAAGGAATGAAAACACTGGGACACCACCGGTTCGGCCGCGCGCAGCGCGGCGTGACCATGCTCGTCGTGCTGGTGCTGCTGTCGGTGATGCTGCTCGGTGGCATGGCCCTGGCCAAGCTGACCGAAGTCGGCACCCTGGCCAGCGGCAACACCGCCTACCGCGAGGCATCGTTGCAGGCCTCCGAAGTCGGCCTGAACACCGTCTTCCAGCGGGTGCGCGACGAACTCGCCGCCGAGGACGTCGCGCAGGCCGGCTGGTACTGGACGACGATGCAGGTCGCGGATGCCCACGGCATCCCGCAGCTCGATTTTGATGCCGCGCCGACGGTCACCGTCGGCAGCTACAGCGTGGCCTATGTGGCCGAGCGGGTGTGCGAAGGCGCGATGCCGGTGACGGACCCGCTGCGCCAGTGCCTGGTCAAGCAGATCCCGCAGGAGAACCGCAGTCGGCAGGCCGGCAAGGAAGAACTCGACCCGCCGAACTCCAAGCAGTTCCGCGTGACGATCCGCGTCACCGGGCCGAAGGACACCCGCACCTGGGTGCAATCGCTGATCACGAAGGGTTGATGATGAAGATCCAGCTCCAGGCCGCCGTCTGCACCATGGCGCTGGCCGCGCTGCTCTCGGGCCCCGCGGCCCAGGCCACCGACGTGGCCGACCTGCCCTTGAAGTCCTCGGTGCTGGCCAAGCCGAACGTGATCTTCGGCATGGACGATTCCGGCTCGATGGACTGGGAGTTCCTGCTCGACACCAGCTCCGGCCTGTTCTATTGGAACGGCGCGACCGGCTGGAACGCCGGCACCGGCAAACCGCTGACGACGAGTGGCCTGGTGCCTTACGCCTACCTGTTTCCGGTCGGGCCGTCGGGCGGCGGCAGCAACCAGGGCGGCCAGCTGTACTCGTACAACAACTGGTACGGCCAGGCGCTGCCGCCGACCAACCAGTTTGCCTGGATGCGCTCGCCGAAGTTCAACCCGCTGTACTACGACACCCGCGTCAGCTATGAAGCCTGGTCGCCGGCCTATCACGACGGCGCCGTGCAGAACTACGCCAATGCGTCGAAGAATGCGGCGCTCTCGCATCCGGCCTACAGCGCGGGTCCATCGCTGGACCTGACCGACAACTGGAACTCGAGCGACGGCAGCTGGGCGAACAACGGTTTCCGCTTCTATGTCCAGCAGGGCATGGTGTTGCCGATCGGCACCTGGGTGTCCGCCGGCTCGGTGACCGACAACGCCTGCAACGGCGATGGTGCCAAGACCTTGACGTCGGCGGTCACCGTGGGCGCGGGCCGCGCCTGCTGGGCCTCGATCCCGTACTTCCCGGCGACCTTCTGGCATGCCGAGGTCTGTGCCGTGGGGGCGAACTGCGTGCTGGCCCCGGACGGCACGACCACGCTCAAGCGCTACGAGATCAAGGACGGCAACAGCTTTCCGTCCGGTCGCAGCTATGCCAACGAGATCCAGAATTTCGCCAACTGGTTCAGCTATTACCGCAAGCGCAAGCTGATGCTGGCGGGTTCGATGGGCGCGGTGCTGGAAGACCTGACCGGCCTGCGCATCGGTCTGATGAAGTTCACCGACGAAGCGGCCGCCACGCCGGTGGTGTCCATGTACGACACCGACAACACCACGGCCAGCAGCAATGGCCGCCGCGTCGCGGGCGACTTCTACAAGAACGCGCTCGCCGCCGAGGGCACGCCGACGCATGCCACCGTCAAGCACATCGCCAAGCAGTTCGACGAGAACCAGAACATCGTCAAGTACGCCTGCCAGCGCAACAGCATGTTCATCGTGACCGACGGTTTCTCGAACACGACCACGATCGGCGTGCCGGGCTACGACGCGACCAAGTACGGCGCCGCGGCACCCTACACCGAGATTCCGGCCGGCTCGCTGTCGGACCTGGCCCTGGCCTACTACAGCAACCGCCTGCGCACGGATCTGGCGGCCGGCAAGGTGCCGCCGAGTTCGTCGGTCGCGCCGAACGCCGACAAGAATCCCAACCTGCACATCAACACCTATGCCATCTCACTCGGGGTGCGGGGCTCGCTGTGGCCGACCGAGGTCGATCCCTTCGAGACCGCGCCGGTCTGGACTGCACCGCTGGCCGACGACCCCTCGTTGATCGACGACCAGTACCACGCGACGATCAACGGCCGCGGGCTGATGTACCTGGCGACCAATCCCGCCGAGACCTCGGCCGGCATCAAGGCCGTGCTCGACGACATCGTCAGCCAGCGCGGCGCACAGGGCGGCGTCGCGGTCAGCACCGTGAACCTGTCGCGCGGCGACAACCGGGCCTACTTCGGCACCTACAACCCCTCGGGCTGGCAGGGCGACATCACGGCACATCCGATCGATGCCGCCACCGGCGCCGTCGATCCCGACAGCACGCTGTGGTCGGCATCAACGCAGCTCACGGCGCGGGACTGGTCGACGCGCGTGATCGCCACCGCGATCGGCAACGCCGGCGTCGTGTTCACGGCCGCGGCGGCTGGCGCCACCGTCAATCCCGGTGGTGTCTACGGCACGGACGCCGACGTCGTCGATTACCTGCGCGGCGACCGCAGCAAGGAAGGCACGAGCTTTCGCACCCGCCAATCGCTGATCGGTGCCGTGATCAACTCCGAACCCGCAGTCCAGCGTTCGGAAAGCGTGATCTACGTGCAGTCGGGCGAAGGCATGCTGCACGCCGTCGATACCGCCACGGACACCGCCGGCAACGAGCTCTGGGCCTTCGTGCCGCCCGCGGCCCTGCCCAATATCGGTGAGGCCACGGCCCGCAGCTACGTGTTCCACACCCAGCTCGACGGCTCGCCGACCCTCGGCACCTATGCCGGCGGCACCCTGCTGGTGGCCGGCATGGGCGCTGCGGGCAACAGCTTCTACGCCCTGGACGTGTCCGCACCGCGCGAGCTGACCGAGGCCCAGCTGGCGAGCAGTTTTCTGTGGCAGTTCCCGGCGGCGGGCGACGCGGCCAAGGTCGGCCAGGCCCTGGGCCGGCCGCGCATCGTCAAGACCAGTGATGACGGCTACGTCGTGCTCGTGACCTCGGGCTACAACAGCACGCTCGACGGCCATGGTCGGCTGTGGATGCTCAACGCCAGCACCGGCGCCGTGATCCACGAGTTCGACACCGGCGTCGGCACCCTGGCCACCGAGGCCGGCCTGGCCCAGGTCTCGGGCTTCGCCGCCAACGACGGGACGGTGCGTTATGTCTACGGCGGTGATCTGCGCGGCAATGTGTGGCGCTTCGACCTCGATGGCAAGGGTGCGCCGTACAAGGTCGCGACGCTGAAGAACGACACCGGCACCGTCCAGCCCGTGACCGCGGCACCCGAACTCAGCCAGATCGAGGGCAAGCGCGTGGTCCTGATCGGCACCGGGCGCATCCTCGACATCAGCGACTTCGGCAGCACCGGCGTGCAGACCATGTATGCGATCGCCGACGGCGCGACCCTGGCCAATGCACGCGCCAGCCTGGTCGAGCAGGTCTACACGCCGGGCACCGACAGCATCACCGACAACCCGGTCGACTGGGCCACCGACCGCGGCTGGTACGTCGACCTGCCGGCCGGTGAGCAGGCCAATACCTCGCCCACCATCGCCTACGGCGCGGTGGCTTTCGTGACCAACAAGAACGGTGGCACCGACTGTTCGGCGAGCTCAAGGCTGTACGTGCTGGACCTGATGAGCGGCGGCAGGTTCGCCGGCACCGACTTCGTGTCCAGCGAAATCTCGGGCACGGCAAGCTCGTCCGGCGTGACCGCGCTGTCCACCAACCAGGGCAAGATCGTCGGCTCCGGCCAGGACGCCGACGGCCAGCCCTGGGAGCGCGAGATCGTCGGCACCAAGCCGATTGCCCCGGCGAAAAATGCATGGCGGGAGATCCGCCGCCAGTAGTCCGGCGCCGGCGGCCGCCGCGGCGGTCACAGGCCCTGCAGATGGGCGTGGTCGTCCCAGCCGACCAGGGTGAAGCCGCTGCTGCCGTGCAGCAGCCGGTTCAGGCTGGCATTCGCCATGCGGCAGCTGCGAGCTGCGTCCAGCGCCTGGCGGGTCGCCGCGCGGTACAGGCTGTCGAGCACGCCGCCATGCGCGACGAGTGCGATGCTGCCCCCCGGATGCAGGGCGGCCAGGCGTTCGCCGACGTGCACGCAACGCGCATGGAAGTCGAGCAGGGACTCCCCGCCGGCCGGCCCGAAAGCCGCATCGCGGCTGCGCCAGCGCCGCGCATCGGCGGGCCAGCGGGCCTCGATCTCGGCATAGGTCAGACCCTCGAAGCAGCCGAAACCGCGCTCGCGCAGGGCCGGCTCGGCGTGCAGCGGCGCGCCGGTGGCGTCGGCGATGGCGCGCGCCGTATCGAAGGCACGTTGCAGGTCGCTGCTGTAGACCGCGTCCAGTGACTCGCCCGCGAGCACCTCGCCGAGCCGCCGCACCTGTTCGCGGCCGCGCGCATTCAGCGCGATGTCGGTGTGGCCCTGCAGCCGGGTCTGGACGTTCCAGTCGGTCTCGCCGTGCCGGACCAGCAGCACCCGCGTCGCGAGCGCTGCGTTCATGTCGACCCCTCGCCGAACGGGTACGTTCGACGATCCCCCGGGGGGATGCGGGCCGGCTTGGGAGCGGCCCGGCGCTCGGCAATGAGTGTGGACCCCTCGCCGAACGGGTACGTTCGACGATCCCCCGGGGGGATGCGGGCCGGCTTGGGAGCGGCCCGGCGCTCGGCCCGCTGGACTGACGTGGACACAGGCTGCCTCATGCGCACGCCCTTGTGCGGGCGCTCACGTGGGCAACAGCAGCCGGCGGTTCAGGGTGTAGGTGCCGGAGAAGGTGGCGGCGCCGAGCACGCGGCCGGCCAGCGCCGCGCGCACATCCTGCCCGGTGAACACGCCCTCGACCGGCAGCCGCGCCTCGGAGACGGCGTACAGCGTGAACACGTAATGGTGCACCAGCGAATCGTTGAAGGGCGGAAAAGGGCCGTCGTAGCCGAAATACTGCCCGGCACGCTCGGCATCGGCGGCGAACCAGCCGGTGTAGTCGTTCAGGCCCTGGCGCGCGCCGTTGATGGCCGCCGGCCCCGTCTTTCCGCGCGGCACGAATCCGCGGCTGAATTCACCTTCGGCGATCACGGTCGGCTGCGGCGGCAGGTCGATCAGCACCCAGTGGAAAAAATCGACCCGCGCCAGATCGGCCGGCACCTCGCGGTCACTGCGGTTGACGTCGTCGCCGCGGCTGGGCACGTCAAAGTCGTGGCAGATCAGCACCATCGACATCGCCCCCTCGGGCAGGTCGCGCCAGGCCAGATGCGGGTTCAGGTTGTCGGCGAAGCCCACCGTGCCGTCGGGCAGCAGGCGCCCGGCGGCAAATTTCTCGGGAATGCGGTCCCCGTTCGTCCAGCTCTCGCTCCACAGTTCCATCGATTCTCCTTGGGTGCCCTGCGGCCGGCCAGGGCCTGTTCACACGACGGGAAGGGGCCCTAGACGCCCCAGACCACGGGCGTGTCTTCGGCCATCGCGCGGCGCAGCATTTCCAGCATCGGCCAGACGCGCTGGCGCAGGCTGATACCGCGCTCCCGGGCGTGCTCGCCGTCGTCCTCGGTGTCTGGCGCAATGTCGGACGCGGTGTCGGGTGCGGTTTCGGCGGCCACCACGGCGGCCTCCAGGGCGGCGATGGCCGCCGGCATCGCCGCGGCCTCGATGATGCCCTTGGGCGCCGGCTCGCGGCCCAGGATGCGCAGCAGTTCGTCCCCATTCGCCCCGAGCATCACCAGATCCCCGGCGGCCTTGCTGCTGAAGCGGTAGATCATTGGCTCATGTAGTCGCGGTTGAAGGGATAGACCGATTGTGCGCCACGCATCGGGCCGTCCGCCGGGTCGCCGCTGGGGCGCGTCGCCAGGACCTGGTGCACGGCCATCCAGCCGCGCTCGAAGGCGGCGGCACTGCCGGCCAGGTACAGGCGGAAGGCGCGCACCGTGGCCTCGCCGGCGAGTTCGGTCGCAGCGTCGAGCTGCGACTCCAGCGCGTCGGACCAGGCCCACAGCGTGCGCCCGTAGTGCGGGCGCAGATTCTCGGTGTCCAGCCCCTCGAGCCCGGCCTCGGCGAGCACGCGCAGCACGTGCGAGACATGCAGCAGCTCGCCGCCGGGGAAGATGTAGCGCTCGATGAAGCGGCCGATGCCGGCGCCGAGCTGGGCATTGCGCGTGCCGCCGGCGGTGATGCCGTGGTTGAGCAGCAGGCCGCCGGGGCGCAGCAGGCGCTGCAGGGTGGCGAAGTAGCGCGCCAGGTTGGCGCGGCCCACATGTTCGAACATGCCGATCGAGGCGATCTTGTCGAAGCTTTCGTCGGCACCAAGGTGGCGATAGTCCTGCAGCCGGACTTCGACGCGTCCGGACAGGCCGCGCGCCTCGATCTCGCGCCGCAGATGCGCGTGCTGGTGGCGCGACAGCGTGATGCCGGTGCCGTGCACGCCGTAATGTTCGGCGGCCCACAGCAGCAGGCCGCCCCAGCCGGCGCCGACGTCCAGGAAACGATCGCCAGGTGCGAGTCGCAGCTTGCGACAGATCAGGTCCAGCTTGGCCTCCTGCGCGCCGGCCAGCGACAGGGCCGGGTCGCGCCAGTAGGCGCAGGAGTACACGCGCCTGGGGTCCAGCCACAGGGCGTAGAACTCGTCGGACACGTCGTAGTGCTGGCGGATCTGGCGTGCATCGGCGGCGACCCGGTGGCGCATCAGCGAGCGGCCGTGCTGCAGGGTGGCCGCCCAGCGCGCCAGCGGCGCGACGGCGGTCGGGTCGTCGCGCACGAGCGCGAAGGCGACGTCGACGACGTCGCGCATGCGGCCGTCGATGTCGAGCCGGCCCTCGACATAGGCCTCGGCCACGCGGCCCACCCGGCCGGCCGTCAGCCAGGCCAGCGGCGCGAGCGAACGCAGCCGCAGATGAACCTGCGCATCGCTGGCGCCGATCCGCCGGCCGCCCGGCCAGGTGACGGCCAGCGCGGGCATGCGCCGGTTGTTGAGGTCGTCCAGCCGGCCCTGGACACGGTCGAGCACGAGCGTCTTCAGCATGGCGACGGCCACTGTACGGAGCGTGCCGCCCGTGGGCAAGCCGGGCCGCCGATGACCCTAGGAGTCTGCCCCGTGCATCGGTGCCGCAAAGCGCCTGGAAAAGCTCAGCGCGTCGAGCGCCGGGGCGAACAAAAATCCCTGGAACTCGTTGCAGCCAGCGGCCTTCAGGAAGGCGCGCTGCGGTTCGGTCTCGACGCCCTCGGCCACCACCTGCAGGCGCATCGCCTGTGCCATCTGCACGATGGCACGCACCAGCGCGGCGTCGCTGCTGTCGGCCGGCAGGCCCTGGATGAAGCTGCGGTCGACCTTGAGTCGGTGGATCGGGCAGCGCTTCAGGTAGGCCAGGCTCGAATAGCCGGTGCCGAAGTCGTCGATCGACAGCCGTACCCCGAGCGCCGCCAGGGCCTGCAGGCGCTGCAGGGCCTCGTCGGCGTCGCGCACCAGGATCGACTCGGTGAGTTCGAGTTCCAGCCGTGCCGGCGCCAACCGGTGCGCCTGCAGCACCGCAGCGACACGCTCGACAAAATCGTTCTGCCGGAACTGCAGCGCCGAGACGTTGACCGCCACCGTCAGCGAACGCCCCTCGGCGACCCAGGCGGCGGCCTGGCGCACGGCCTGCTCGAGCACCCAGTCGCCGATGGCGACGATGAAGCCGGTGTCCTCGGCCACCGGGATGAAGCGGCCCGGCGCGACGTCACCGAGCGCCGGGTCGCGCCAGCGGATCAGCGCCTCGGCGCCGACCACCTCGCCGCTGGCGAGGTCGACCTGGGGCTGGTAATGCAGCCGGAAACGGTGGCTCGCCAGCGCCTGGCGCATCGCGTGGTCGAGCCGCATCTGGCTGCGCAGGTCGCCCTCGGCATGCTGCTGGTGGAAGCGCAGGTTGTTGCTGCCGGCCGCCTTGGCGCTGCGCACCGCACTCTCGGCGTGGCGCAGCAGTTCGTCGGCGCTGTGGCCATGCCCGGGGGCAAGTGCAATGCCCACGCTGCAGGTCAGGGTGAAGGCCAGGCCATCGAACTGCCAGGGTTCGGCCAGGCTGGCGAGCACACGCTGGGCCGCAACTTCGGCGGCCGGCGCGTCGGCGTGGTGCAGCACGGTGGCGAACTGGTCGCCGCCGATGCGGGCGGTCAGGTCGCCGCTGCGCATGACGCGCCGCAGCCGCGCCGCAACTTCCTGCAGGGCGCGGTCGCCGAGCTCGTGGCCGAGGCTGTCGTTGACGTGGCGGAAGCGGTCCAGATCGAGCACCAGCAGGGCAAAACCGTCACCGTCGTGGCGCATCGCCAGGGCGGTGGCCTGCACATGTTCGGCGAGCTGGCGACGGTTGGCCAGGCCGGTCAGGGCGTCGGTGCGCGACAGCGCCTCCAGGCGGTCGTCGGCGGCCAGGCGTTCGCTGAGGTCGCGGAAGGACCACACCCGCCCGAGCGGCCGGCCGCGGCTCCACAGCGGCCTCACGACCCGCTCGAGCACCTGGCCCGAGAGCAGGGAAAGCCGTTCGGTGGCGGTCAGCAGGGTCGATTCCTGCAGCGCCTTCAGGCGGCGCTCATAGGCCTCGGGGTCCTGGACCACGCGGCGCATCCAGGCCTGCACCGCGTCGTCGTGGCGCGCTTCGAGCAGGGCCTCGGGCATGCCCCAGAGCTGCGCGAAGCGGCGGTTGAAGCTGCGGATGCGGCCGCTCACGTCGGTGACCAGGATGCCGTCGGCGGTGGACTCGAGCGTGGCCTGAAGCTCGGTCGCCAGATCCTCCTGGGCCACCAGGGCACGCTGCTCGGCGCTGATGTCGCGCGTCGTCACGAGGCAGAAATGCGGCGTCTGCCTGCCCGGGACGATCAGGGGGTGAATGCTGCGCTGGAGCTGCAGCACGCGGCCGTCAGGCACATGCAGCAGGGTCTGCGAGTCCAGCCTGCCGGCCGCGTCCGGGTCGTCGCGCGCCGCGTCCCAGTAGGCCTGGTCTTCGGGCGTGGCCAGCAGATGGTCGGCCCGGGTGTCGTGCAGCCGCGCCTGGTCGAGTCCGAGCAGGGCCTCGGCCGCAGTATTGGTGGCCACGACGCGCAGGGAGGGCAGGGCCACCACCCAGGCCGCGCCCGGCGTGGCCCGCAACAGGGCCTGCCAGGCCGCGATCGCCGGCCCGGCAGGCGCCGCGATGACCAGGGATTGCACCTGTCCCATCATGGCCCTGCGGGCCGCGGCGGTGCCGGTTCGAAGAAGTAGGCCACGCGCGGCCGCGGCGCCAGATAGTGCAGTGCCGCCGGCGGCAGCCGGGACGCGGGCAGGCTGCGCCGGATGCCGAGCTGCGGCACCTGCTCCAGGTCGAGCAGAAGTGCTTCGTCGGGCGGCACCTTGGGGTCGTGCACGAGCACGCGCGGTTTGAGGGGGCGCGACGAGTTGACGGCCATCACCAACGCGAAGCGCTCGTCGGTGAGCTGAACCACCGAACCCGCCGGGTACACGCCCACCATGCGGATGAAGTTGCTCAGCAGCGCGGCATCGTAGCGCTCGCGGTGCTGGGTGAAGAGCAGTGAGACCGCCTCGTGCGGCGTCAGCGCGTGCGCCATCAGCGCCGGGTTGCACAGGTTGTCGTAGCGGTCGACGATGCACACGATGCGCGCCGCCAGGGTGATCCGGTCGGCGGCCACGCACAGCGGGAAGCCACTGCCGTCAACATGTTCGTGATGCTGGCCGAGCACGGCCAGGGCGCCGGTGCGCAGGCCCATGCGGCGGCCCAGCGTGATGCCGTGCGCGACATGTTCGCGGTAGGCCTGGATTTCGGCGGGGCCGAAGGACTCGTCGACGTGGCGCAGCCGGTCGGGCAGCTCGAGCTTGCCCATGTCGTGCAGCAGGGCGCCGAGGCCGAGTTCGAGCATCGCCTCATCGTCCAGTTGCAGGGCGCGGCCCATCAGCAGGGCCATCACGGCGACGTTGAGTCCGTGCGCGGCGGCGCGGTCACCGGCCTGGCTGTTGACCAGGCGGATGCAGATCTCGCCCTGCACGGCCAGCCTTTCAATCAGCTTGCCGGCCAGCGCTTCGGCGTCGTTGCAGGCGCGCGCCGGTTCGGCCATCGCGCAGCGGGTGGCGTCGCGCAGCGCCTGGCCGGCCTCGTGGCACTCGCGGTCGAGCAGCGCGGTCTGCTGGCGATGTGCCACCAGGGTCGCGCGGCGCTGGCGCTGGGCGGCTTCGGCCGGGGTTTCGGGGGCTGCGGTCGGTGGCGCTTCGGGCGGCTTGTCGACGGCACTCTGTGCCGGATCCCAGCGCACCCGGGACAGGCCGAGGCCGCGAATGGTCTCGATCTGATCGGTCGACTGGAGGCGGAACGACGAGAGCGCGAACGGATGCTGCATCCACCCCAGGTCCAGGTGGACGAACATGCCGACGCGTAGATCGTGAACCGGGATGGTGGAGGCCATGTTGATCAGGGAAGCGGCGGCCACGCGGGCTGCCATCGCCATGTCATCGGCCGTTGCGGCGCCGACTTGAACGCCTGTGGCGTCGCCGGGCCCCGCCCGGGCGGCTGACGGACGCCGGGCTCAGTGCATCTGCCCGCCGGCGAACACGGCGACGGCCTCGAGCGCCGGCTGCTCGGCCTGCAGCACGCGAGACAGGCCGGCGGCGAGCCGGCGCGTGTCGGCGCGCAGGATTCGCTGCTTGACGGCGGCCACGCGCGAGGGGTGCATCGAGAAGCTGCGCAGGCCCATCGCCAGCAGCAGGTCGGTGAAGGCCGGGTCACCGGCCATTTCGCCGCAGACGCTGACATCGCGGCCGGCGGCCTTGCTGCGTTCGATCGTCTGGTGGATCAGGCCCAGCACCGCCGGATGCCAGGGATCGTAGAGATGCGCCACCGCTTCGTCGCTGCGGTCGATCGCCAGCGTGTACTGGATCAGGTCGTTGGTGCCGATCGAGACGAAGTCCAGATGCTGCAGCAGGGCGTCGATCACCAGGGCCGCGGCCGGCACTTCGATCATCGCGCCGAGCTCGACCTCGCCGTAGGCGCGTCCGGCGTCGTCGAGCTGCTTGCGCGCCCGCGCCAGGGCGTCCAGCGTCGCGCGCACTTCGGCCACGCTGGCCACCATCGGGCACAGGATGCGCAGCTTGCCGTGCGCCGCCGCGCGCAGCAGAGCGCGCAACTGCTGGCGCAGCATGCTCGGCTCGGCCAGGCTCCAGCGGATCGCGCGCAGGCCCATGGCCGGGTTCAGCAGGTGTTCGTGGCGCAACTCGCTGATCGACATGCGGTCCAGCGGCTTGTCGGCGCCGATGTCGACGGTGCGGATCGTCACCGGCAGGCCGCCGAGCGCCTCGATGGCGGCGCGATAGGCCGCGTACTGCTCGTCCTCGTCGGGCAGATCGCCGTTGCGGTTCATGAACAGGAACTCGCTGCGGAACAGGCCGACGCCGACCGCGCCGGCAGCCACCGCCGCGGGCGCGTCGTCGGGCATCTCGATATTGGCCAGCAGCTGCACAGGTTCGCCGTCGAGCGTGACCGCCGGCGTGTGGCGCAGGCGGTCCAGCCGCGCGCGCTCGAGTTCGCTCTGGCGCTGGCGGAAGCGGTACTCTTCGAGCACGATCGGCGAGGGGTTGACGATGACGACGCCGGCGTCGCCGTCGATCACGACCCAGTCGTCCTGGCGGATCAGGCGGCTGGCCTCGCGGGCACCGACCACCGCCGGGATGTCCAGACTGCGGGCCACGATCGCGGTGTGCGAGGTGCGCCCGCCGACGTCGGTGACGAAGCCGGTGAACACGCTCTTCTTGAAGTGCAGCATGTCGGCCGGCGCCACGTCGTTGGCCACCAGGACCAGGGGGTCCTCGCCGGCGAAGTCGCGTGCGCCCTGCGCGGCGATCGGCGGCGGCGAGCCGGCACCGTCGTGCAGCATGTGGCGCAGCAGGCGCTCGACCACCTGCTCGAGGTCGGCCTTGCGCTCGCGCAGATAGTCGTCGTCCATCTCGTCGAACTGGCGTGCCAGCACCTCGAGCTGGGCCGACAGCGCCCATTCGGCGTTGTAGTGGCGAGCGACGATCCAGTGTTTGGTGGCGTCGATCAGGGCCTCGTCGTGGAGCAGCATCAGGTGCACGTCGAGCAGGGCCGAGATCTCGCCCGGCGCGTCGGCCGGCAGCTCGCGCTGCAGGGCACCGATCTCCTCGGCCACCGCATCGCGGGCTTCGCGCAGGCGCCCGATCTCGCCCTCGGCGCGGTCGGCGTTCACATAGTAGTGGGCGACGTCGATCCGGCTCGAGGCGACGAGCACCGCGCGCCCGATGGCCACCCCGCGCGAGACGGGCATGCCGAAGACCTGGAGGGACATGTCAGTGGCGTCCGGCCGCCCGAAGCCACTGACAGCCCCCTCGGGGGGCAGCCAGCGAACGGGAGCGTGAGGGGTTCATCCTAGCGACGCCCGGCCGTTCCGACGTCGCTGAGCGCCCCCTCGGGGGCAGCGAACGAAGAGAGCGTGGGGGCACCATGACACGGCAAATGTAGCGCTCTGGACCGCCGCCGGGGGCAGCTTCACCTCGCGTAAAACGCCCTTACTCGCCTTCGCCGAACTTGTCCTCGATCAGGGCGCGGATCGCGTCCATCGCGGCCTGCGCGTCTTCGCCCTCGGTCTCGATCTGAATCTCGGTGCCCAGGCCGGCGGCCAGCATCATCACGCCCATGATGCTCTTGGCGTTGATGCGCCGGCCGGTGCGCGCGAGGTGGACCTCGCTGCGAAAGCTGCCGGCCAGCTTGGTCAGCTTGGCCGAGGCCCGGGCATGCAGCCCGAGCTTATTGTTGATGACGATGGTCGTTTGGATCACGGGATGCATCACGCACGAAGGCACTGGACTGGGGCTCGGGGCGCGCCGGCGAGAGCTGCATCACGCCCTGCGTCGCGCCGCCGACGGCACGCGTGACGAGCGCGTCCAGCGTCTCGTCGGCGTAACACAGGCTGCGCCAGAGCATCGGCACGTTGACGCCGCTGATCACGCGCACATGCTGCGGGTCCGACAGCAGCAATGCGGCATTGCAGGGCGTGGCACCGAAGACGTCGGTGAGCACCAGCCAGTCGTCCTCGCGGCCGGGTTCGCCGCGGCGCATCAGCGCCAGGGCGCGGTCGCGCACCTGCTCCGGGGTTTCGCCCGCGACGACGTCAAGCGCCTCGATCGCGTGGGCGCAGTCGGCATAGACATGCGCGGCCACGTCCTTCAATGCGCTGGCCAGCGGGGCATGGGCAATGATCAGCACGGCAGCCATGTTGCAGTGCATTATGCGCGGCGCCAGAGGAACCAAGCGTAGGCTGCTGCACACAGGCCGCCGAAACCGGCAAAGGCGATGCGGAAGGCCGCGACCGGCGGCCAGCCGGCGGCCTGCAGGGCGTCGATCGCCAGGCCGATGCCCCACTGCACGCAGAACACCCCGGCAAAGATCAGCAGGTTGTAGGCCGACAGCGCACGCCCGGCCTGGGCCGCCGCAAAGGCCTGCGCCAGCGCCGGCTGGCTGAGCGACATGCTGGTGCAGCTGACGCACCACAGGGCCCAGGCGGCCGGCCCGGCGGAGGCCCCGGCCCAGACGTTGTGTAGCATCAGCAGCAGCACCACCGGCACGCCGGCCTGCAGCACCTGCAGCGCGGTGACGCCGCGCGCCGCCAGGCGCGGCATCACCACCCCCCAGGACAGGAAGGTCAGCAGCATCGACAGATTGATGGCGAACAGCCCGCCGGCGGCCTCGGCCGGCGTGCGCCCGCCGACCACCGTCAGCCAGGGCCCGGCCCACAGGGACTGCACCGCGATCATGCCGCCGTACTGCATGAAGGCCAGCGGCGCCAGGCGCAGGAACAGCGGGTGGCGCAGGATCTCGCCATAGCCGGCGACCGGGGCCGCGGCGTCGATGGCCCGCGGTGCATCGCGCGGCACCAGCCACAGCATGAGCAGCATCGACAGCGCCAGCGCGCCGGCCAGGGCCCAGAACAGGCCGCGCCAGCCGAGCAGGGGCAGCAGCCACTGCACCGGCAGGGTCGAGGCCAGCATGCCCATCGAACCCGTCATCAGCATCCACGAGTTGGCGCGCAGCTGGGCCGTCGGGCTGTAGTGGTGGCGGTAGGCGGTCAACGGCGACATCAGGCAGGCGGCCACGCCCATGCCGATCATCAGACGTGCGCCGAGCAGGGTCGGCAGCCCGTCGGCGAGCGCGAACAGCATGCAGCCGGCCACCGCCAGCAGCATCAGCGTGAACTGCACGCGGCGCGGGCCGTGGCGGTCGATCGCGCTGCCCAGCGGCAGCTGCATCAGCGCGAAGCCGAGAAAGTAGGCCCCGGCGAGCAGGCCGAGTTCACCGGCGTCCAGGTCCAGGTCGGCGCTGAAGGCCGGCGCCAGGGTGGCCGTCACCGCGCGCAGCAGGGCCGACAGGAAGTAGGCGACCGCGAAGCCGAGGAACATCGTCACGGCCAGGCGGCCGGGGTGCGGCGCCAGGGGACGGCCCGGCGGGCTCATCGGGGTGCCTTCGTGCTTTGCACTGCGTTTGCACTGCGGTGTTCGCCCTTGGGGCGGCCCGGCGGGCGGATGGGGAAACCTGCGTGCTTTGCACTGCGGTGTTCGCCCTTGGGACGGCCCGGCGGGC
>CAZWUR010000009.1:0-89230 GCA_964637205.1 uncultured Rubrivivax sp. | reverse complement strand
CCCTTGCTGCCTGCGCGCAAACGCAAGGCTTCGCTTGTGACACAGTAAGACTAGGGTTGGGGCATCGCCGCGGCGTCCAGGGCGGCGAGCACCTCGGCGTCCTCGACCTGGCTGAAGTCCCGGTAGTGCACACCCGTGGCGTGGAAGGGCTCCGGCTGCGCCAGGCAGACGAGCTGATCGACCTCGGTGCGCAGCCGCGCCAGCGTATCGGCCGGCGCCACCGGGACGGCCAGCAGCAGCCGTGCCGGGGCGCGGCGGCGCAATGCCAGCAGCGCCGCGCGCATCGTCGTTCCGGTGGCGATGCCGTCGTCGACGACGATCACCGTCGCGCCGCGCACCGGCAGCGGCGCCCGGCCGCGCAGAAAGGCCTGGCGCCGGCGGACGTTTTCCTGCTGCGCCACGCTCGCCTGCGCGAGCACGTAGTCCCGGCTCACCCCGCAGGCGGCCTGGGTGCGCTCGTCATCGACGATGTCCGGCGGCTCGCCGTCGACGATGGCGGCCACCGCCAGCTCCGGCTGCCCGGGTGCGCCGATCTTGCGCACGAGCAGCAGGTCCAGCGGCGCGTGCAAGGCGCGCGCGATCGGCAGAGCGACGGGCACGCCCCCGCGCGGCAACGCGACCACGATGATGGGCGGTGCAAGCTTCAAGGCCTGCAACTGCACCGCCAGGGCGCGCCCGGCCTGCTCGCGATCTTCAAAGTACAGCCTCATGGCAGTGGCTCAGATGTGTCTGTCGCGACCCGCATGCATCCCGATCCGTCCCCCGGGTCGGCCGCCGCGGCCCCATACTGGCGCTTCGCGCGGCGCGTCGCATTGAGTGCGCGCAAGGCGCAAGCTCGTTCCCCGGCGGCAGGCCCTAGACTTGCTGCGTCCGCCCACCGAGCCACCACGAGCGCGTCTTGTCCCCCACGCCCCACCGATCCTGGCCGCCGTTCGACCCCCCGTTGCGCGCGGTGATGCTGGCCGCGCGCGAGGCCATGGTGACGGTGGACGCGCAGCAACGCATCGTGGCGATGAACCCGGCCGCCGAGCGCATGTTCCGCTGTGAATCTGCGCCGCTCGTCGGACAGGCGCTGTCGGTGCTCATACCGGAGGGCCTGCGCGCCGCGCACGCCGATCATGTCCGCCGCTTCGTCGAGTCCGGCGCCGCGCAACGTGGCCGTTGCGACGGCCTGACGGTCCAGGGTCATCGCAGCGACGGCGAGGTCTTCCCTGCCGAGGCGGCTGTCTCGCGCATCGAGTTGCAGGCCACCGGCCAGGTGCGGCCGTATTTCGTCGCCTTGATCCGCGACCTCAGCCATGAACATGCGCTGCGCAGCGAAGTGTCCTCGCTGTCCCGGCGTCTGGACGGTCTGCTCGAGATGACGCCGATCGCCATCTGGCTGTGCGAAGACGCCCGCATCACCTTTGCCAACCACGCGGCGCACGCCCTGGTCGGCGTCGAACCCGGTGGCGATCTCGCGGGAAGGCCTCTGGCCGAGCTGCTGGCGCCCTGGCCACATGCCGCGCTTCAGGCCCAGGTCGACGCTGCCGCGCGCGGGCAGTCGGCCGCGGCCACGGTGGACTGCACGCTGCTGCGTGCCGACGGCCAACAGCGCGAGGTGGAAATCCGGACCTCGGCGGTGGCCGGGCGCAACGCCAGCGTGCAGATGCTCATCACCGACGTCACGCTGCGGCGGCGCCAGCAGCGCCAGGAGCGCGCGCGCCGCCTCGAGCTGCGCCGCCTGTCGGCCAACCTCGTCAATGCACGCGAGGACGAACGCCGGCACCTCGCGCGCGAACTGCACGACGAACTCGGGCAGCGCCTGAGCGCACTCAAGATGTCGATCCAGCGCCCCGGCAACACGACGCAGGAGACCCTCGCCATGGTCGACGAGATGATGGTCGCGATGCGCCGCATCGCCACCAATCTGCGCCCGCTGATGCTCGACGACCTGGGCCTGGACGCGGCCATCGAAACCCTGGCACGCGAAACGGCGCAGCAGCTGGGTATTCAGATCAGCGTCGACCTCGACTGCAGCCGGATGACGCTGCCCGAGCAGACCACGATCGCCCTGTACCGCATGGTCCAGGAAGCGCTGACGAATATCGGCCGCCATGCCAAGGCAGGCGCGGCGCGCATCACCCTGCGCTGCGTCGGGCAGCAGGCCGTGCTGTCGGTGCGCGACGACGGCATCGGCTTCCCCGACCGCAGCGCGCTGCACGACGGCCGCTTCGGCCTGCTGGGCATGCGCGAGCGCGTGCACATGCTGGGCGGCAGCTTCGACATCGACAACCCCGCCGGCGGCGGCGGGCGCATCACGGTGCGCCTGCCGCTGGCGACCGCACGGGCATGAGCCCCTCCCACGCTCGCGCTCGCTGGCTGCCCCCCGAGGGCGGCCGTGAATGGCCTCGGACGCGTGGACGCCGTTGACATGACCGCAAGATCCGCACGCCCTGGCCTGCACCTGCTGCTGGTCGACGACCACACCACGGTGCGCGCTGGCCTCAAGCACATCCTGACCCGCGGTGACGCGGACTGGACGGTGGCCGAGGCCAGTTCCGGTTTCGGCGCACTCGAGGCCCTGCGCCGCGAGCGCTTCGACCTGGCGATCGTCGACCTCTCGATGCCCGGCATGAACGGGCTCGCCCTGATCGCGCGGGTGCGCGCCGAGTTCGGGCAACTCCCGCTGCTGGTGCTGACCATGCATGCCGAAGACGCCTATGCGCTGCGCGCCTTCAAGGCCGGCGCCAACGGCTATCTGACCAAGGACAGCGCGGCCGACGAGTTGATCCAGGCCGTGCTCAAGGTGGCCGGCGGCGGCGCCTATGTGAGCGCGGCGCTCGCCGAGCGCGTTGTGATGCAGCTCAACCGACCGGCCGACGAACCCCCGCATGCCTGCCTGACGGCGCGCGAGTTCGAGGTCCTGCAGCGCCTGGTCGCCGGACACCGGCCGATCGACATCGGGCGTGCGCTGCATCTGTCGCACAAGACCATCAGCTCGCACAAGACGCGCATCATGGCCAAGCTGAAGCTCGACAGCACGGCGGCGCTGATCCGCTATGGCCTGACCCACGGCCTGCACGCCGACGTCCTGCCCGGCGATGGCGCCGACCGGCCCGCGGGCTGGACCACGGATTCGGGGCTCGGCGAACTGCCCTGAGCGAGCGCTCGGCTCGGCGTGTCATGCGCCGGGATTGCGCGCGCTCAACGGGCGCTGCAGATGCCCGCGCAAGATGATTGCCGGCGACGTCTTCGCCTGCTCAAACACATCCAGGAGTGAGCATGAATCATCCGCTTCCGACCCGCGACCGCTTCGACAGACTGGGCAGAATGACGCTGCCGACCCCGTCGAACGCATGCGCCTGGCGCATGCAGGCCGGCTGAGACATGGTCATCCCTGCACGGCCGCCGGCGGCTGCGATCGATGGGGCCACCGGTGCGTCGCGATGGCTCGAAACCGACCCGTGATGAAGGCCGCGTCCGGCGGACCGGGTGGCGCAGCGCGCCGCTGGCGGTCGGACCCTGCGCAGCCGCAGAAACAGCACGACCCCCCGGCGGCGGTCGAACGCCGGGGCGAGGCGCCGCGTCGGCTGCAGCTCGATCCTGGCGTGCTGGGCGAGCGCTATGCGGTGCTGTACGACGCCGCACCGGTGGCCTGCTTCGCGCTCGACCACGCCGGGCTCGTCGTCGAGGCCAACCTGGCGGCCGCCGGTCTGTTCGGCCTGCCCCAGGCGACACTCGTCGGCCAGCCCTTCCTGCGCTTCGTCCCCCAGGGTGCCGCCAAGCCCTGGCGACGCTACCTGCGCCAGGCCTGGCATTCCGCGGGAGCGCAGCGCATGGAGCTGGCACTGCGCCAGTACGGCGGCGACGAGCTGCAGGTGCAGTTCGACGGCCTGCGTGCCGGAGCTGCGGGCGGGCGGATCCTGCTGCGTCTCATGGCGCTCGACATGACCCAGCGTCGGCTGGCCCAGACCAACCGGCGGATCGCGCAGACCGCCGTGCAGGCCCACGAAACCGAGCGCCGCCGTCTGGCGCGTGCGCTGCATGAAGAACTCGGCCAGCCCCTGAGCACGCTGAAGATGGCGATCGTGCAGCGCGCCGAGGCGCTGACGCCGCCCGATGCGCAACAGCGCACCGCGGCCATGCTCGACCTGGTGGACGAGGTCATCGCCACGGTACGGCGCATCGCCGCCGAGCTCGGGCCGCCGATGCTCGACGACCTCGGCGTCAACGCGACCATCGATGCGCTGGTGCGCGACACGGCGCGCCGCCGCGGCGTTCACATCGCGCAGCAGTCGGATGAGGCGGAGCCCGCGCTGAGCCCCGCGGCATCGGTGGCGCTGTACCGCATCGTCCAGGAAACACTCGAGGCCATCGTCTCGCGCACCAATGCCAAGGCGCTGAGCCTGCAGCTGCACCAGGCGCCTGAGGAATTCTGTCTGACGCTGACGCACGACGGCCGCGCCGACGCGGCACTGGCAAACCAGGACACGGCATGGCGCGGTCTGGTGCATCTGTTCGGTGGCCGCGTGAACGTCGGACCGATCGCCCGGCGTACATCGCGCCTCGAGGTACGCCTGCCGCGCGACATCTGACCGTCAGGCACAAAACCTCGCAGCCCGGGGTCTGGCCGCTCGCGGACGGCTGACCACCCGGGCTGGTGAATGTGGATACGATCCGCCGCTACGGCCTCGGGCAGGGCTTGACCACCATCGACCGAGCCTGGACCCGGCCTTTGACAACCCGATGCCGCATGCAACAGTCTCTCGTCATGAACCCTCTTCGCCACGCCCGGCTTTGGCTTCGGCCCTGCAGCGCGACGCACCCGGTCCGCAATGAGTGTTTCCTGCAATGCCGGAACGCCCAGGAGATGCGGGCCCGACGTCCATGAGCCTCGGCCCCGGCAAGGGCGGCGCGCGCGAACGCCGCGAGTTCCGCATCCTCGCGCTGTCGGGTGGCGGCTACCTGGGGCTGTACTCGGCGGCCGTTCTGGCGGCGCTGGAAGCGCAGGTCGGCGAGCCCATCGGCCGCCGCTTCGACCTGATCGCCGGCACCTCGGTGGGCGGCATCCTCGCCGCGGCCGCAGCCTTCGAGCTGCCGCTGTCGCAGATCGTCGAGTACTTCTCCGAACAGGGCGCCGAGGTGTTCTCGGCGCGGGCGCTGCCCAGCGGACGCGTCGGTCGCCTGCTCGACCTGAGCCGCGCCGTGCTCGGCCCCAAGTACTCGGGCCGTGCGCTGCGCGAACTGCTGGAGCAGCGCCTGGGCAAGGCCACCTTCGCCGAGGCCCTGCACCCGCTGTTGCTGCCGGCGGTGAACGTGACGACGAGCCAGACCAAGGTCTTCAAGACGCCGCATGCACCGGGCTCGCGCGGTGACGAACACCTGTGCGTGGCCGATGCGGTGCTCGCCGCATGCGCCGCGCCGGCCTACTTCGCGTCGGTGCCGATCGACGGCTCGCTGTTCGCCGACGGCGGCCTGTTCGCCATGGCGCCCGACCAGGTGGCCCTGCACGAGGCCGAACATTTCATGGGCATCGACGTGGTGCGTGTGCGCATGCTGTCGATCGGCACCGCCACCGTCGGTTACCAGCCGGCCGAAGGTGTCGAGGCCGACGCCGGTGCCATCGGCTGGCTGTCCGACGGCCGTCTCATCATGACCTTGATCGCCGTCGGCCAGCAGCATGTGCAGGCGATGATGGAGGACCGCCTCGGTGCACGCTACCTGCGCATCGACGCCCGCTGGCCGGCCGATGCCGGTCTGGGCATCGACATCGCCACACCCCAGGCCGCCAAGGTGCTGACCGGTCTGGCCAAGCAGACGGTCAAGGCGCTCGATCAGCAGAGCCTGAAGGCGTTTCTGTAGGTCCGTGCAAGCGGCCCCATGGCGTCCGCCGTATTGACCCCGCCATTCAGGTCTGTGGCGTCGTCGTTCCGGCGGGCGATGCCATCATCTCTGGTGTCTGGAGCAAGGCCTTCAGATCGACATCCGTCAAGGTCTCCTTTTCCAGCAAAGCCTGGGCACCACGCTCGAGCGCGGCGCGGCGCTGGGTCAGCAGTTCCAGGCTGTGCGCGAAGGCCGCGTCGACGAGCTTGCGTGTAGCCAGGTCGATTTCGCGTGCCGTGGCTTCGGCATAGGCGCGTTGCGGCGCTGCCATGCCCGGGACCGGCAGGTGGGCCGCGGGTTCGGATTCGTAGGCGATCGGCCCCAGGCCTTCGTCCATGCCGTAGCGCATGACGATGTTGCGCGCGATCTCGGTGACCCTGGCCAGGTCATCGGCCGCGCCGGTGGAGAGCTCGCCGAAGATCAGCTGCTCGGCCGCGCGCCCGCCGAGCAGCACCGCCATCTTGTCTTCCAGTTCGCGGCGCGTCATCAGGAACCGGTCCTCCAGCGGCCGCTGCAGCGTGTAGCCCAGGGTGCCGATGCCGCGCGGGATGATCGACACCTTGTGCACCGGGTCCGACCCGGGCAGGGACAGCGCCACCAGGGCATGGCCCATCTCGTGGTGGGCGACGATGCGCCGCTCCATCGGGTTGAGCAGGCGGTTGCGTTTTTCCAGGCCGGCGACGATGCGTTCGATGGCCAGCGTGAAGTCGGCCAGCGCCACCGCGTCGCGCTTGGCGCGCGTGGCCTGCAGCGCGGCTTCGTTGGCCAGATTGGCCAGGTCGGCGCCCGAAAACCCCGGCGTCAGCGCGGCGATCTGGCCCAGGTCGAGACCGGGCGCGATGCTGATCTTGCGCGTGTGCACGCGCAGGATCTGCACCCGGCCGATGCGGTCGGGTCGGTCGACCAGCACCTGGCGGTCGAAGCGACCGGCGCGCAGCAATGCCGGGTCGAGGATTTCGGGCCGGTTGGTGGCGGCCAGCAGGACCACGCCCGAACGCGGGTCGAAGCCGTCGAGTTCGGCCAGCAACTGGTTGAGCGTCTGCTCCTTCTCGTCGTGGCCGCCGACTCCGAAGGCGCCGCGCGCCCGGCCCAGGGCATCGATCTCGTCGATGAAGATGATCGCCGGCGCCTTGCTGCGCGCTTCCTCGAACAGATCGCGCACACGCGCCGCGCCGACGCCGACGAACATCTCGACGAACTCCGAGCCGTTGATCGACAGGAAGGGCACGCCCGCTTCGCCGGCCACCGCACGCGCCAGCAGGGTCTTGCCGGTGCCCGGCGGGCCGACCAGGAGCACGCCCTTGGGGATGCGTGCACCCAGGCGGCCATGCGTCTTCGGGTCGGCGAGAAAACCCACCAGTTCCTGCAGTTCGACCTTGGCTTCGTCGACACCGGCCACGTCGTCGAAGCTGACCTTGGTATCGGTTTCGACATACACCTTGGCGCGGCTCTTGCCGATCTGCAGCAGGCCGCCGCCGAGGCCGCCCAGGCCGCCCTTGGCCTGCATGCGCCGGATCGCGAAGGACCAGATACCCACCAGCAGCAGCAGCGGCAGGATCCAGCCCAGCACGTCGCGCAGCAGCGTGCTCTCGACCACGCCGCTGACCTTGACCTTGTAGGGCGAGAGCTGCGCGACCAGTGCCGGGTCGACGCGCGTGGTGACGAACTGCGTGCGGCCGCTGGCCTGCGGCTGGCGAAAGCTGCCGCGCAGGCTGCTGTCGGAGACGACGACACTTTCCACGTTGCCGGCCTCGAGCTGCGCCACGAACTCGCTGTAGGCGATCGGCTCGACAGCGGCCGTCGACAACCAGAGGTCGCGCAGGAACACGATGGCCAGCAGGCTCAGCGTGATCGCCACCCATCGGCCCGGCGACAGACCCAGGCCGGACCAGTCCTCGGGTTGGGGTTTGCCTTTGTCGGAGCTGGGGCTGGGCATGGTGATGGGCGGGCAATGGGGTGGCCGGGCCCTATCGGCCTCAGCGGCGGTCAAGCTTGCTTGTGCCTCGACTCGCCCGCCGCTGAATTGACAATGCGCAATCGTGCCCCGAATGTCCTGCCCAGCCGCCGAAGACCTCGAAACAGGCGCGCCGGCTCTTGCTTCAGTCCTGTGCGGCCCGTGGCGCAAGCATGCGGGCGAACTGCTCGCCCAGCACATCGATCAATCGCTGCCACAGATCGACCGCGGGCAAGACTTGCGCATGGGCGGCGCACCAGGCGCGCGCCACATTCGTCACGGCGTCGGCGCGGTAGCGCCGCGGGCTGCCGGCGGCGGCTTCGAAACAGTTGACGCGCTCGGTCAGCAGCGCGCTGTCGCAGGTGCACAGGATCACCGCATGCGCCAGCACCACCGGCACGCCTGCGACCCGGCGCCACGACTGCGCGGTGCCGACCAGCTTGCGTCCGCCGACGGCGAGGTTGAAGCGGCCGTCGCAGAAGGAATCCGGCACCGGCTGCGGCGTCGCCACGATGCCCAGCCTGGCGAAGGCCGCTGCCAGCCCGGCGCACAGATCGGCGTAGATCAGGTCGGTCCGGGTCGGCGTCACGCTGTCGCTGCGCCAGACCAGGCTGAGGTTGAGCACCCCGGGGCCCTGCGGCACCGGGCCGCCGCCCGAACCGCGCACCTGCACCGGCCAGCCGGCTGTGGCCATGGCCTCGACGGCGGCGGACCAGTGCGGCAGCCGCTCGCAGCTGCGCGGCACGATCAGACCGGCCGGCGCGCCCCAGAGATGTGCGGCCGCGCGGCCGGTCTCGGCCGCATGCGCCATCCACTCGGCCTCGCGCGCCGGCCCGTCGGCCAGCGGCGTTTGATGCACGGTGACGAAGCCGAAGATCGGCAGCGCCGCGGCGCCTTCGCTGCCTGGCATCATGATCCCCTGCCGTCGCGGCGTGCTCCGCGGCTCACGCGATGTGGCGCGCGAGCAGGGTGTTGACCTCGCCCGCCTTCTCCATCATCGGCATGTGACCGGCCCCGTCGATCAGCACCACGCGGGCCCCGGCCGGTGCGTTGGCGGCCTGCGCGGCGGGAATGATGCGGTCCTCGCGGCCCCAGATCACGAGTATCGGCTTGCCGATGCCTGCCAGTTCGAGCCCCGGCTGCTCCGTCTGTCGGCCACCGGCAAACTGCGCCGCACTCAGCGCGCGCAGCGCCTCGCTGACGCCGTCGAGCCGCTTGTAGCGCAGCAGGTCGTCGAGCAGTTGCCGGCTGACCAGATCGGGGTTGCTGAACAACTGCGCCACCACCGGCTTCAGCTCGCGGCGCGACGCCGATTCGATGAAACCTTCGATGTAGCCGCTGTTGATCTCCGGGCCGAAACCGGCCGCACTGACGAGCGCCAGCGAGGCCACGCGCGACGGGTGGTCGAGCGCCATGCGGGCGGCGATGGCGGCCCCCAGCGAATGGCCGACGAGGTGCACCTGCCCGACATCGATGTGTTCGAGGAAGTGCACCACGACGCTGGCCAGCCCGCTCAGCGAGCTGCCGGGCAGCCGCGGCGTCGATTGCCCGTGCCCGGGCAGGTCGAGCGCAATCACCGGCGCCGCCTCGGCCAGCGCATCAAGGTTGAACAGCCAGTTGTCGAGGTCCCCGCCGAAGCCGTGGATGAAGAGCAGCGGCACGCCGGCATCGGGGCCGCGGCGCGCGTAGCGCAGGCGCAGGCCGTCGACCTCGGCAAAGGCATAGGCCGGCGCCGCCTCGTCGTCGTCGGCGGCGCTGGCCGGCACCACGAAAGCGGCCACATAGGCATCGATCTCGGCGTCGCTGACGCTGGCATCGGCGAGCACGCCGAGCAGGGCCTTCACCGGCAGGGTTTCATCGGGCTGCGCGACCTTGCGCCGCAGCAGGCCCGGGTCGGGGGCCTCCACGGCGTTGGAGATCTTGTCGGTCTCGACGTCGAGGATCGGCATGCCCACCGTGATCTGGGTGCCTTCGTCGACGAGCCAGGCCGCGACCTTGCCCTCGCGCATCTCGAGCCCCCATTTGGGCATCACGATGGGCGTGATGTTGGCGCTCATCAGTGTTTGCCTCCGGCCAGTGAGCGCTTCACCGCGGCGACCACCTGCGCTGCGCTCGGGATGTAGAGATCTTCGAGCACCGGCGAAAACGGCACCGGTGTGTGCGGCGGCGCGACCATCTGGATCGGCCCCTTGAGCGCACTGAAGGCCTGCTGCGCCACCTGGGCCGAGACGTCGGCGGCGATGTTGCAGCGCGGGCTGGCCTCGTCAACGCAGACCAGGTGCCCGGTCTTCTCGACACTTTCGAGCACGGTGTCGATGTCCAGCGGCGACAGCGAGCGCAGGTCGATGACCTCGCACTCGATGCCTTCCTTGGCCAGCGTTGCCGCGGCGTCGAGCGCACGATGCACCATCAGCCCGTAGGCAACCAGCGTCGCGTGTTTGCCGTCGCGCACGATGTTGGCCTCACCGAACGGGATCGCGTAGCTGGCCTCGGGCACCTCGCCCTCGAAGCCGTACAGGTTCTTGTGTTCGCAGAAGATCACCGGGTCGTTGTCGCGGATGGCCTGGATCAGCATGCCCTTGGTGTCGTAGGGTGTGCTCGGGCAGACCACCTTCAGCCCCGGGATATGCGTGAACAGCGGCGTCAGCATCTGCGAATGCTGCGCCGCGGCACGAAAGCCGGCGCCGACCATGGCGCGGATCACCACCGGCGTCTCGGCCTTGCCGCCGAACATGTACTTGAACTTCGCGGCCTGGTTGTAGATCTGGTCGAAGCACACGCCCATGAAGTCGATGAACATCAGTTCGGCCACCGGGCGCATGCCGCAGGCCGCGGCGCCGACGGCCGCGCCGATATAGGCGCTTTCCGACAGCGGCGTATCGAGCAGCCGGTCGCCATGCTTGGCGTACAGGCCCTTGGTGACGCCGAGCACACCGCCCCAGGCGTCGGCTTCACCGCCGGCGCCGGCGCCGCCGACGATGTCCTCACCCATCATGATCACCGAGGGGTCGCGCGCCATTTCCTGGTCGAGCGCCTCGTTGATCGCCTGCTTCATGCTGATCTTGCGGGCCATGTCGGTTCTCCTCAGTAGCTGACGTAGACGTCGGTGGTCAGGTCGGCCAGCGTCGGCTGCGGCGCCGCCTTGGCCTCCTTGACCGCGTGCTCGATCAGGCCGAGCACCTCGTGGTCGATCTTCTGCAAATCGTCGGCGGAGAGCACGCCCGCGCCGGTCACCGCCGCGGCGAACTTCTTCAGGCAGTCCTGATGGCTGCGGATGTCCTCGAGCTCGCCCTTGGCGCGGTAGGTCTGCGCATCGCCCTCGAAGTGGCCGTGGAAGCGCACCATCTTGCATTCGAGCAGGGCCGGGCCGCCGCCCTTGCGTGCGCGGTCGATGATCTCGCCGGCGGCCTCGTGCACCGCGAAGAAGTCGGTGCCGTCGACGGTGACGCCCGGCAGCCCGAAGCCCGCGGCGCGATCGACATAGCTGTCCACCGCCACGCCGTAGTCGCGCGAGGTGCTCTCGGCATAACCGTTGTTCTCGACGACGAAGACCACCGGCAGGTTCCACACCGCGGCCAGGTTCAGGCTCTCGAGAAAGGTGCCCTGGTTGGACGCACCGTCGCCGACGAAGGTCAGCGCGACCTCACCCTTGCCGCGGAACTTGGCCGCCAGCCCGGCGCCGCAGGCCAGCGGCGCGCCGGCACCGAGGATGCCGTTGGCGCCCATCATGCCCTTGTCCAGGTCGGCGATGTGCATCGAGCCGCCCTTGCCGTTGCAGGCGCCGCCTGATCTGCCGTAGATCTCCTTCATCATCGACACCACGTCGACGCCCTTGGCGATGCAGTGGCCGTGGCCGCGGTGCGTGCTGGCGATGCGGTCGCCGTCGCCCAGATGCATCATGATGCCGGTGCCCGCCGCCTCCTCGCCGGCGTACAGGTGCACGAAGCCGGGGATGTCGCCGCGGCCGAAGTCGATGTGCAGGCGCTCCTCGAATTCGCGGATCGTGCGCATCGTGCGGTAGGCCTGGAGCAGCTGCTCCTTCGATTGCGGGAAGGGGTTGCCTGCCATGTCATCTCTCCTGTGGGTGGATCAGCGGGTCGGTGAAGGAAGCTCGCGCAGCAGTCCGTCGCGGGCCGCGACGGCCATGCAACGCGCCACGTCGATGGTGAAGAAGGCGTTTTCGCGCAGCGTGAGCTGCACGCTCTGCCCGGCCTCGAAGCCGAGTTCGCGCTCGCCGTCGAGGGCCACGGTGCCGGCGCTGGCCTGCGCGCGCAGCGGCTCGTCGGCGACCATGCGCTGCCAGCTCGCGATCGGCACCGGCAGCACCATGCCCGGGGCGATCGGGGCGTGCAGGGTGAGCAGCGCATGGCCGGGGTCGTGGGCGAGCTGCACCGCGAGACCGCCGCTGTCGCGTCGGCCCACCGGCGCCAGCAGGCCGCCGATCGCCGACAGGCCGATCGCCTGCGGCTCGGCGAAGGCCAGATAGGCGGCGTCCAGCGACTGCGTCTTCCACAGCGCGCGCGCGCCGACGCTGCGGTCGTGGGTGATCACGGCGTCGACGATCGCCACGTCGCGGCGCACCGGCCCACCGGCCGGGTCGTCGATCTGGACCTCGATCAGCTTGTTCGGCGCCAGGGCTTCGGCGGCGCTGATGCACCCGCTGGCGTAAAGACCCAGCGCCATGCCGGTGATCGTGGGCTCGCGCATCTCGGGAAAGGCGTTGTTGGTGCCGGTGGACAGGCCGGCGATCGGCAGGGTGCCGTTGCCGGCGGCCAGTTCGCGCACCACCGCGCGGTGCGTGCCGTCGCCGCCGAGCACGGCGATCACGGCCACGCCGGCGCGCTGCAGCAGCCGCGTGGCGGTGAAGGTGTCTTCCACCGTCGAGCTCGGGTTCATGTCGAGGAACTCGATCGCCGGCAGCGCCGGGTCGCCGCGCCGCAGATGGCGTTCGAGCAAGGCGCGGATGCCGCCGCGGTCGGGCATCAGCAGCGCGCGCTTGACGCCGCAGGCCGCGGCCGCAGTGAGCACGCGCAGCACGATGTTGACGCGGTCGGTGATCTGCAGGTTGCCGGCATTCGCCACGATGCGTCGGATGTCGCGCGCCGAGACCGGGTTGGCGATGATGCCGATGCAGGGCGCCTGGGCCGGGGCGGTGGGCATCATGCGGGTGTTCGGGTGACGGCAGGCATGCGGTCGGACTCGCAATGTGCGTGCCACATTCCGCGTTCGCCGCCGGCCCCGCCCCCAGCCTCGTCAGCGCGCCATCGGTCTGGGCGTTTACCCCCGGCAGGGCCGCTGTCACACCGGGACAGCTGTCACTTCAGGGGCCGTGACAGGTGCAACGTCAGGAAGGGCCAGGACTGCGGTTCGGTGAGCGGATGTCCCAGCGCTTCATGCGCCGGTACAGCGTCATGCGCGACACCCCCATCTGATGCGCGACGGCACTCACGTTCCAGCCGGCGGCGCGCAGATACTGCAGCAGCAATCGGGCTTCCGGCCGATGCGCTGAATCCGGATTTTCGTCCGCGCCCGCGGTTGCAGGCCGCCCGGCCGCCAGTGCATCCGGCAGGTCGGTGAGCTGAATGACGGCACCGTCGCAGACCGCACGCGCAAACTGAATCGCGTTGCGCAATTCGCGCAGATTGCCCGGCCAGTGGTGCTGGCGCAGCCTTGCCTCGGCCTCGCTCGACAGCGTCAGTTCGGCGCCGACCTCGCGCAGCATCCTGTGCAGCAGCCAAGCCAGGTCGGCACGCTCGCGCAGCGGCGGCAGCCGCAGCTGGGCACCGGCCAGCCGGTAGTAGAGGTCGTCGCGGAAGCGGCCTTCGCGCACCCGCGCCTCGAGGTCGTGGTGGGTCGCCGCGATGATCCGGATGTCGACCGCCACCGGTGCCGTGGCGCCCACGGGCAGCAGCTCGCGCTCGGAAAGCACCCGCAGCAGCCGGGGCTGCAGATGCGCCGGCATGTCGCCGATCTCGTCGAGGAACAGGGTGCCGCCGTCGGCGGCCTGGATCAGGCCGCGCTTGCCCTTGGCGAGCGCGCCCGAGAAGCTGCCCGGCAGGTGGCCGAAGAGTTCGCTTTCGATCAGCGTCTCGGGAATGGCGGCGCAGTTGACGGCGACGAAAGGTTTGTCGCGGCGCTGGCTGGCTTCGTGCAGCGCCTTGGCGAAATACTCCTTGCCGCTGCCCGTCTCGCCGCTGAGCAGGATGCTGACCGGCGTATCGACAAGTCGCGCCGCACGCTGGATCTGCCGCGTCAGCGCCGGGTCGCCGCCGGCCAGCCGGGCCAGGGGCGCAGGAATCCCCGCATCGGCCACGCGCTGCGCCGGCGCGCGATGCAGCGCCACCGGTGGCGGCACGGCATGCAGGAACAGGGTCCGCCCGCTGCCGGCCAGCATGACGGCGCGCCGGTTGCCCGGCATTGCGCGCACGTAGTGGCCCAGGTCTTCGATGCGCAGCTTGAACAGCTGCTGCAAGGGCAGCCCGAGCACGGTCGTGCCGGCTTCGGCCTGCAGCAGCAGCTGGGCGGGTCGGTTGTGGCCGACGATGCGCCCCGCCGCATCCAGCGCCACCAGGAGGTCGGGCGCAATCTCGACGAACTCGGGCGAGGGGTGCAGCTTGAGCACCCAGTCGTTGCGGAACCAGCGCAGGAAGTTTGCGTTCTCGACCCGGTTCGCGTAGACCTTGACGAGCTGCAGCGCCAGGTGCTGGCTCGACTTGGCCTGCGGCGAGGTGAGCGCCGAAATGTCGAGGATGGCGTTGAGGCGGCCCAAAGGGTCGTATACCGGTGCTGCGGTGCAGGTCAGCGGGATGTGGGTGGCGTCGAAGTGGTCGTCCTGGTGCACCGTCAGCGCCTGGCCGGTGGCGATGGCGGTGCCGACGCCGCAGGTGCCGGTGTGGTGCTCGCTCCAGTCGGCACCGAGGTACAGGCCGGCGCGGCGCAGCGCGGGGTCGAGTTGCAGGTCGCCGATGAAATCGACGGTGACGCCGCGGGCGTCGGTCAACAGCACGCAATAACCCATGCCGGCCACCTGCTGGTACAGGGCCTCCAGGCCATGCCGGGCGATGTGCAGGAACTCGTCGATGCGCTCGCGGTGTTCGCGCCATTGCTGCTGCGGCAGGATCACCGCCTGCTGCATGCGCGTGGGGTCGAGCCGGTGGGTGTGCACGCAGCGCAGCCAGGATTCTCGGATCAGCGCATCGGGCAGCAGCGCGCCCGGCAGGCTCGCCCCCTCGCCCGCCAGCGTCATCACCGCATGCACATGCTCGCGCTGTCGCAGTTCCATGGCCATCTCCATGCCGCAGCGAACCCAGGGCGGCGCCTTTGGAATGGACCACTCTACACGGCCACACCCTGGGGCGGTGATCCCGGCCGGGCATACTGCGCCGACGGCTGTGCTGTGGCCGCCTCACCCAACCCCTTTCACCGATGCCCCCGATCCGATTTCAGCTCCGCGGCGAGCACATCACGCTGGACGCCCTGCTCAAGGCCAGCGGCCTGGCCGACAGCGGCGGCCGGGCCAAGTCCCTGATCAAGGATGCGCAGGTGCAGGTCAATGGCCAGACCGAGACCCGTCGCGGCCGCAAGCTGCGGCCGGGAGACCAGGTCCTGCTGGCCGGGCAGCAGCTGCAGCTGCACGCTCCGGCAGACCCGCAAGACCCCCGTGAACCCTGAACTGCGCCGCCGTCGGCGCAGGGCCGGCGCGACGCTGAACCGCGCGTCGAACGGCTGACAACAGCCCTGCCGGCGTCATCGAACACTTGCACCGGGGGGTATCCTGGGCCAAGATATCCGCAACGCCCATGCACAGCTTTCACATCTACCGCTACGACCCGGACACCGATGCAGCCCCGCGCATGCAGGTCTACGACATCGAGGTCGACCCGCACCAGCGCATGCTGCTCGACGTGCTGCTCCAGCTCAAGGCGCTGGACCCCGGGCTGAGCTTCAGACGCTCCTGCCGCGAAGGGGTCTGCGGCTCCGACGCCATGAACATCAATGGCCGCAATGGCCTGGCCTGCGTGACGAACATGCGCTCGCTGCCGAACAAGGTGGTGCTCAAGCCGCTGCCGGGCATGCCGGTGATCCGCGACCTGATCGTCGACCTCACCGGCTTCTTCAAGCAGTACCACTCGATCAAGCCCTACCTCGTCAACAACGACCCGCCGCCCGAGCGCGAGCGCCTGCAGTCGCCGGCCGAGCGCGACCAGCTCAACGAGCTCTACGAGTGCATCCTGTGCGCCTGCTGCAGCAGCGCCTGCCCGAGTTTCTGGTGGAACCCCGACAAGTACGTCGGCCCGGCCGGCCTGCTCCAGGCCTACCGCTTTCTCGTCGACAGCCGCGATCAGGCGACCAGCGAACGGCTCGACGACCTCGAGGATCCGTACCGCCTGTTCCGCTGCCGCTCGATCCTGAACTGCACCGATGTCTGCCCCAAGGGCCTGCGGCCGGCCGATGCGATCAGCCAGATCCGGGGCATGCTGGTGCGCCGGGCCATCTGATCTTCGAGCGGGGGGCTGCCGGCGGCGACGCGCAAACCCGCAGCACCGGCGCCAGGCCTTGCGCGAGCGCAAGGCAGCAGCCCGGATCCCGCGGCGATGATCCGCCTTGCACGCCAGACCACGAGGAAGCTGATGACGTCGCAAACGCCCAACGACTGGGACCCCAGGGCCACGCAGGTGCTCGACGACCAGATCGCCGCCTACGACGCGATGCGCCGGCGCTGCCCGGTGGCGCACAGCGACTATCTGTGGTGGTCGCTGTTCCGGCATGCCGACGTGCTGCGTGTGCTGGAGGACGAAAAATCGTTCAGCAACGCCGCGTCGAACCACCTGTCGATCCCGAATGCGATGGACCCGCCGGAGCACACGCCCTACCGCGAGATCATCGACCGCTACTTCGAGGCCGACGCGATGGCGGCCTTCGAGCCGCTGTGCCGCGACATCGCCGAGGCCCTGGTCCGCGCCTTGCCGCGCGACGACAGCGTCGAGCTGATGGAGCAGTTCGCGCAGCCTTTTGCACTGCGTGCGCAATGCGCCTTCATGGGCTGGCCCGACAGCCTGCACGAGCCGCTGCGCCATTGGATCGGCCGCAACCACCGCGCCACCCGTGCCGGTGACCGATCGGCGATGGCGCAGATCGCGGTCGAGTTCGACGGCCACATCAAGCAGCAACTCGTCTGGCGCCGCGATGCCGGTGACCAGGCCCCCGACGACGTGACCAGCCGGCTGCTGCGCGAACATATCCATGGCCGGCCGCTGAGCGACGAAGAAATCGTCAGCATCGTGCGCAACTGGACGGTCGGCGAACTCGGCACGATCGCCGCCAGCGTGGGCATCCTGGTGCAGTACCTGGCGGCCCACCCCGCGCTGCAGGCCGAGCTGCGACAGCGCCCCGACGCCCTGCCCGCGGCGATCGACGAGATCCTGCGCCTGCACCCGCCGCTGATCGCCAACCGCCGCGTCAGCACCTGCCCGGTCGAGATCGGTGGCCGACAGATCGCGGCCGGCGAACGCCTGACCCTGATCTGGGCCAGCGCCAACCGCGACGAAGCCGTTTTCGGCGATCCGGACCACTTCGATCCCGACGCCAATGGCCAGAACAACCTGCTGTACGGCGCCGGTGTGCATGTCTGCCCGGGCGCGCCGCTGGCGCGGCTCGAACTGCGCCTGATCCTGCAGGCCCTGCTGGCCGGCACGCAGGGGATCCTGCCGGCGCCGGGCCCGCCGCCCGAACGCGCCCAGTTCCCGGCCAGCGGCTTCGCCACGCTGCCGATCCGTCTGCGCTAGGCGCGTGGGCGGCGGCCTGTTCTGCGCTCAGGCCGCCTGCGGCTGGCTGTGCCACCAGATGCGGGCCTCGGCGCACAGCGCGCCGACAAAACGTGCCTGCAACACGCCATCGAGGATCATCCGCGGCAAGGGGTCTCCGGGTTCGCGCCTCGGCAGGCCGGTGCCGGTGGAACGCGCCCAGATCCGGAAAAGCTCTTCCGACGCCACCTGGTAGCTGACGTGCCAATGTGCGACGCCAGAGTCGGTGTCGGCGGCCAGCACCTCGAACGTCACCACAACGTCTTCCTGCAGTTGCACCCGCTTCCAGTATTCGACCAGGGCCTCGCGGCCGTCCTGGACCTGGAACGGGGTGTTGTGATAACGGCCGTCGGCATGGAAGAGCGCGGCGAAACGCGCCGGATCGCGCTGTTCCCAGGCGGCCTTGTAGCCTTGCATGAAGTCGTCGATGGTCATGATGCATCTCGACGCGCGGTCGAGGCGGGTGGAGTCCATGGGCGCTTCGACCATAGCCAAAAGGGCTGTGCTCGGGAAGCAGGGGGCATCAGGCGTCGGCCCGCATCAGCGACAGCGCGACCAGGGCGCCGAAGGCCAGCAGCAGCGCCCATTTCGCGGCTGAACAGGACGCGGCGACAAGGTAGACGGCCTCGTGCCCGAAGCGCGGCACGTCGGTCAGCCACAGATGCAGGGCGTTCTCGCTGGCATCGAAGACGGCGGCCAGGGGCAAGGCCCAGCGGGCGGCGTTTCGAAGCGGCGTCGAAAGGCCGGCCAGGACCCGGGTCCGCGTGGCGCAGAGGTAACCGAAGGCCGCGTAGCTGCACAACAGGCCGAAATCGACGACGAGCTGGCTGCGGTAGCGGGCCAGATGTTCCGCCGGCCAGCTGTGGACGACGGCCGCAAACGCGGCCGGCGTGTGGGCAAACTGGAGCACGATGATGTTGGGCTGCAGCGGCGCCAGATAGCAGGCGATGCCGGCGAAGAGCAGCACCGTGCTCAGGCCGCTGAGCCAGACGGCGCGCAGACCGACGCGCCCGGTGCCGCGGGAAGGGCCGCTCGGCATTCGTCTTGAGCGCAGGCGGATCTCAGTAGGCCAGGATGCAGACCGCGCTTCCGATGCCGGCGCAGCTGGTCCCCGGGCAACAGACGGCGTTGGGCGCGGCGCAGGACTGGCCCTCGGGCACGCAGCGATCCGGCGCTCCGAACGCGGCGGCGCTGCCGGCGCGCGCCGGTGGCGGCGAACGGGTGCCGAACTCGTCCGGGCGATCGGCCATGACACCACAGGCGCCGAGCAGCGCGGCCGCAGCGAGCAGCGCGCCGAGGCGCGTCAGGGGGTGGCGCAAGACGCCGGAACTCTGCCTTGCTGTGGGCATGCGCTTCGTCCTCGAGGATCCGGGCCCAGTCGGCGCGGCCCTGTGCCGCCGCCATGCTGGGCCGATGGCCGATGGTATCGCCGGCAAGCAGCGCCGGCCTCGGCGGTGCCGGTGCCGCTCGCGCGTGTCAGCTGCGCGCGCTGCTGCCCAGCCGCCCCGGCCAGGCCACGGCGTGGTTGTCGAAGCGCGCGCCCGCGGCCAGCGCCGCCACCTCGGGTCCGCCGCCCAGGGTCCGCCAGGCGGGGCCGCCGAAACCCCAGACCCGCCTGCCGTCGGCGGCCGCCAGCAAGGCGCAGCCGTCGCCGAGCGTCGCCGTGCCCCCACTGCGGCCATCCACGCCGATCCGCAGCAGCCGGTCATCCCGCGGGCAGCTCAGCGCCCAGCCGTCGCGCGTGGCCGCCACGTCGCCGGTGTAGCCGCTGCCGGCGAAGGCCGCTGCGCTGGTCTGCAGTGCGCCGCGCGCCAGGTCGAAGCGCGCGAAGGTGGGCGCCGCGGCGCGTGCCGCCGGGTCGTCGTGTTCGGCCTGCAGGGCCACGCCAAAAACCCCGCTGGCATGGCGCGCCAGATGGCGGATGCTCAGACGCGGGTCGGCCAGGCGCCACTGACCGCGCAGTTCACCGTCGCTGCCAATGTGGGCCAGAGAAGGATCCATGCGCTTCAGGTCGCGCTTGAGCCGCCCGGTCTCGGGCAGCGCGAGGATGCCGCCATGGGCCACCAGCAGTTCACCACCGGGAAGGCAGAAGAGGTCGTGCGGGTCGAGCCCACCGGTCGTCCAGATGGCCGTCTCGTCAAGCCTGACCGGGTCACGGCGCACGAGGCGGCCGGCGCCGGAGTCGAGCGTGATTTCGGTCGTGTACAGGGCTCGTGCGTCGGGCGTGAGCCGCAGGTGACCGGCAAAACGCCGGTCGGCACCGGCCCACCACCAATGACCCGCCGGCCGACCCACCCTCGGGCGATGTTGCAGCGGATGCCAGCGCAGCAGCCAGTCGGCCGCGGCGTCGCGCAGGGTTGACCAGCGTGCGGCCCAGGTGGCTGCGGTCTGGCCGCTGGCGGCGCGCGGGAATTCTGGTTCCGCGCCGCGGGTGGCGGCCATGTCCAGCGGCTTGCGCATGAAGGCCCAGCGCAGTTGTTCCAACCCGCCCACCCACTGGTTGTTGACCTCCACCAGACGCGCCAGCGCGGGACGCTCAAGGCGCGCAGCAGCACCCCCGGGATGACGATGTCAGGCGCCCTGACAGCCTCGGGCTACGCCGCCTCGCGCCTTTGTCCTACACCGGCTGACCATTGCGCGAGCGGACACTGCGGACATCGTCGCCCAGGCAGCCCCATCGGCCAGCCGGCGAACACCCTGGAGGAGAAACCATGAACGGCATTCGAATGACGGGCCTCGCACTGATCGTCGCCGGCGCCCTGGCGCTGCTCTACGGCGGCTTTTCGTACACCCAGGAAGAGACCGCCGCCAAGCTCGGCCCGGTCGAACTGAAGGTGGAGTCCAAGAAGGACGTCAACATTCCGGTGTGGGCGGGTGTGGCGGCCGTCGTCGCCGGTGGCCTGGTCCTGGTCGGCGCGTCGCGCAAGTCCTGAACCTTCGGGAGTCGCTCGGGAGCCGATCACCCGTCGGCATCGGCGGCTGACCCGGCGACCCGCCCTGAACGCCGCTCAGGCCTCGGCGGCGCGGCTCAGCATCAGCGCCCGCTCGCGGGCGTTGTCGGTCAGTGAAGCGGCACGCTCGAAGGCGGCGCGCGCTTCGGCGCGGCGGCCGAGTCGGCTCAGCAGGTCGCCGCGCACCGCGGGCAGCCAGGGGTAGCGCGCCAGTTCGGGCAGGTCGGTCAGCGGGTCGACGAGGGCCAGCCCGGCCGCCGGCCCCTGGTGCATGGCCACCGCCACCGCGCGGTTGAGCTCGACCACCGGCGACGGCGCCACCCGCGCCAGTTCAGCGTAGAGCGCGGCGATGCGGCCCCAGTCGGTGAGATCGGCGGCTGGCGCACGCGCATGGCCCGCGGCGATCGCGGCCTGCAGCTGGTAGGGCCCGGCTGGTTCCGGCAGCGCCTGGGCCCGCGCCAGCGCGGCCAGGCCGCGCCCAATCGCGGCAAGGTCCCAGCGGCCGCGGTCCTGGTCGGCCAGCAGCACCGGTACACCGTCGGCGTCGGTGCGTGCGGCAGCGCGCGAGGCCTGCAGTTCGAGCAGGGCCAGCAGGCCCTGAACCTCGGCCTCCTGCGGCGCCAGGGCGGCCAGCAACTGCGCCAGGCGAATCGCCTCGGCGCACAGCGCCGGGCGCATCCACTGGTCGCCGCGGGTGGCGGCATAGCCCTCGTTGAAGACCAGATAGACCACTTCGAGCACGCCATCGAGGCGATCGCCCAGGGCCTCGCGCGGCGGCAGCTCAAACGGCACGCCGGCCTCGCGCAACTTCTTCTGCGCGCGCACGATGCGCTGCGCCACGGTCGGTTCGGACAGGAGGAAGGCGCGCGCGATCTCATGTGTCGTCAGCCCGCCCACCAGGCGCAGGGTGAGCGCCACGCGCGCGTCGACGCGCAGCACCGGGTGGCAGGCGGTGAAGATCAGGCGCAGCAGGTCGTCGCCGATCGGATCGGCGCGTGCCGCGTCCACGGTTTCGGCCACGTCGGGCACGCGGTGCGCGCCCAGGGCCTCGAGGTCGCGCGCCACGGCGGCCTGCCCGGCGGCGGCGGTCTGCTGCCGGCGCAGGTGGTCCAGCGCACGGTTCAGCGCGGTCCTCATCAGCCAGGCGGCAGGGTTGTCCGGCAGGCCGTCGCGCGGCCAATGTTCGAGCGCCGCCACGAGGGCGTCCTGCGCCAGTTCCTCGGCCACGCCGAGGTCGCGCACACGCCGCGCGACGGCCGCCACCAGGCGCGCCGACTCGCGCTTCCAGGTGGCCGCCAGCGCATGGTGGACGCCGGAATGCATCGGCGACGCGCTACAGCTGCGCCGGTGCGGCGGTTTCGTCCATCCAGAAGACTTCCCACTGGTGGCCGTCCAGGTCGGCGAATCCGTGCTGGAACATGAAGCCGTGGTCCATCGGCGCATTCGGCGTGCTGGCGCCGGCGGCCACGGCGCGCGCCACGAGGGTCTCGACCTCATGGCGGCTGTCGCAGCTCAATGCCGTCAGCACCTCGGTGGTCTGCGTGGCGTCGGCCACCGGCAGCTTGGTGAAACCCTGGAAGAAGGGCTCGACCAGGAGCATCACCTGGATGTTCTCGGCGATGACCAGACAGGCGCCCTGCTCGTTGCTGAAACGCGGGTTGAAGCTGAAGCCCATCGCCTCCCAGAAGGCGCGCGTGCGCGCCATGTCCTTGATCGGCAGGTTGACGAAGATCTGGCGGATCATGGCGTTCCCCGCGCACCGCCGCCTGCGCCGCCCAGGTCCAGGCGCTTCATGCGCTCGATCTCCGCGCCGGGCGTGAAGTCGTCGAGCTCGAACAGCTGGCGCACCTCGACCACCGCCTCGCGCCCGGCGCCCACCGGGTTCGGGAAGCGCCGGCTCCAGGCCAGCGCCTGCTCGCGCGATGCCACCTGGATCAGGGTGTAGCCGGCGATCAGTTCCTTGGTCTCGGTGAAGGGCCCGTCGACGACACGCAGGCCCGCCGCGCCGTACTCCACCCGCCAGCCGCTGCGGCTGGGGTGCAGGCCGTTGCCGTCGAGCAGCACGCCGGCGCGCGCCAGTTCCTCGTGGTAGCGGCCCATCTCGGCGAGCACCGCCGGGTCGGGGTCGGGCGAGGTCGCGGCCTCGAACTCGGGGTGGGATTTGACGATGATCATGAAGCGCACGCTGGACTCCGGGTTGCGGGGCGCGACCGGTTCGGCGCCCCCTCTTCCTGCGACGCCCGAGACCGGGCGTTCTCGACAGCATCGCCCCAGGGCAAACCCGGATCAGCCGGTGGATCCGTCGTAGCAGGGTGCCAGGGCGCGCACCTCGACACTGGCCCATTCGGCGGCCGGGCAGCGGCCGGCGATCGCGATGGCCTCGTCGCGGCCGACATTGCGCAGCAGGAAGAAGCCGCCGACCATCTCCTTGGCTTCGGCGTAGGGGCCGTCGAGCAGGCGCGTCGCACCGGCGCGGCGCTGCACGCGCACGGCACCCTCGGCGCCGGCCAGCGACTCGACGTGCAGCAGCCGGCCCTCGGCCGCAAGGCTTTCACCGAAACGCTGCATCGCGGCATACAGCGCGCGGCCCTCGGCCTCGCTGCGCGTGGCGCGCTGGCGCGGGTCCTCGACGATGAGCAGGGCATAGGACATGGTGCAGACCTCATGGCCAGCGCAGCAGCGCGACAAGCAGAACCAGGATGCCCAGCAGCAGGTTCAGCAGCACCCACTGGCGCACCCGGCCCAGGGCCGCAGCCGCGGCCGCGGCATTGCCGGCGCCCAGCGAGCGCACCAGGGCGCGGAAGGGCCCGAAGCGGATGAAGACGAAGATGCCCAGCATCAGCGTGCCCAGCGCCGCCATCAGCGACCACGACAGGGGCATCAGGAAGCGGCCTCCGCTGTCGGCAGCGGCCTGCATGGCGCGCGCCATCATCCAGGCCCCGCTCACCCAGGCGAGTGGCGCGGCCAGCGCCACGGCGCGCAGGAAACGCCCGAGCACGGCCGCCATCAGCGCCAGCCGGGCCGGTGGCTCCAGCACCAGCAGCGAGGGGCGCAGGAAGAAGTGCGCGAAGGCCATGCCGCCGATCCAGACGATCAGCGAGCCCAGGTGAAGGGTCTTGAGCAGTGCATCGAGCATGTGTCATTCTCGCGCGCAACGGCGCGCCGCATGTCGTACCCCTACCGACGGATCCTGAAGCGCGTCGACATCGCCTCGGGCAGGCCAATGGCGTAGCGGTCGCTGCCGGCACGGGTGCGCCAGCACCCGTTGATGGCGGATGGAACAGCCGGGCGGCGGTCGGGGCCGGCCGGAAGCCGCTTCTCCGCAAACTGCGGATGGCGCCCGCGGCACGATCGCCGCACACTGTGCACGTCACCACCGAGGAGCAGACCATGGCCCGCAGCCGCCAGACGATGCCCAAGCCGGCCACCGCCCACCGCTCGGCCGCAGCGCAGTGCCGGGCCCCGGCCAGCGCCAGCGGCGCCCGCCTGGTGGCGCAGGCGCGGCGCCTGGCGGCGTGGATGCCGGCGCAGGCGCAGGGTCTGGAGGACGAAGAGCCGCTCCAGGGTCAGGGTCTGGAGGAGGAAGAGCTGCTCCAGGGCCAGGGGCTGGAAGACGAGGAGCCCTTGCAGGCCAAGGCCGCCGAAGGCGGCCTGCCGCCCACCTTGCAGGCCGGCATCGCGCAACTGTCGGACGAGGACCTGTCGGACGTGCAGGTGCACGCCGGCTCGGCCCGGCCGGCCGAACTGGGTGCGCTGGCCTATGCCCAGGGCAATGACATCCATCTCGGCCCGGGCCAGGACCAGCACCTGCCGCACGAAGCCTGGCACCTCGTGCAGCAGCGCCAGGGCCGGGTCCGGCCCACGACGCAGGCGGCCGGCATGCCGGTCAACGACGACCCGGCGCTGGAGCACGAAGCCGACGTGATGGGCGCACGCGCCGCCGACCCCGCGCTGCGGCGCTGAACGGCCGCGCCGGTCTTCAGGGCCGCGCCACCCGGCGCCGGAACGCCACCCACAGGGCCACAACCAGGGCCAGCCCCACCACCGCCGCGAGCAGCCAGTTGCTTTCGCTCAGTTCGGCGAGCAGCGGGTCGCAGCTGAGCAGGGCGAAGCCGATCCCGGCGGCCAGGGCCAGCAGCAGGATCACCGCCCCCAGGTAGCGCCAGCCGAGCGCATTCACGCGGCAGCTGCCGGCCCACAGGGCGAGGGCCGCGGCCGCCGCCAGCAGCAGGCCCTCGAAACCCAGGCGCAGCGGTACCCGGTTCGGGCAGACCCAGGGGCAGACGCGGCGGGTCAGGCCGTTCTGGTCGGTCCACCAGTGTTTGTCGTCGCGCAGCGCGGCGTGCAGCTGCGCAATCAGCAGCGCCGGCCCGGCGCCCGGCTCGGCCTGCGGCAGCGGCCACAGGCTCACGCCACCGTACTGCCAGTCATGGTCGGCCAGGCGCTTGGCGACCCGCGCGGCGGTGTCCGGGTCGAGCGCCTTGGCGGGCACCAGGGTCACCGGCATCAGGCTGCGCACGAGCAGGTCGGGTGAAGCGCTCTGCACGGCGTCCTGTTCGAGGTCGTCGGAGCGGTACAGCACCTCGCGCAGGGCCCAGTCGGTTTCGGTCAGCGGCTGGGGCAGCAGCACCAGCACGCCCATCTCGATCTCGCGCCGGCGCTCGCGTTCATGCGCCAGCGGGACCGCCTGGCGCAGGTGGCGCAGCAGCTCCTTCACCCGCCAGGGGCTGGCGGCGTCGCCCAGCGCGGCGCCGGGCACGACGAGCTGCAGCGCCAGGTCGCGCGGAACGACCTGCATGCGGTCGATGAGGGCCGTCACCAGGGTCGAGGCAAAACGTGCATAGCGCCGGTCCTGCAGGGTCGGCGCAGCACCGGCGGCCGCCTCGGGCCGGTAGTCCAGCCACAGCGTGAGGCCGTCGTAGAGATAGGCCGGCGGCCGCCAGGGCCGGAGCAGGCCCTGCAGCATGCGGTCGCCGAAGCCGGTGAAGCGGCTCTGTGCGAGCGCCTTGACCGCTTCGTCGGCGGCGCGTTCGGCCACGCCGTCGAGTGCGGCGTCGTCGCGCGCCAGCATGGCCGACCAGGACTGCCGGTAGAGCACCAGGTCCAGCCGCGTGCCGTGGCGCTGCGCAACCCGCCAGGCGTCGTCGGCGTGATCGTTCCAGCCCCCGGACATGAGCAGCGCACCGTCGGTCTGCACGAAGGCGCCCATCACGCCGATGCGCGTGAAGGCGCTGAAGTCCACCGCCTGTGCGGCGCCGTCGTCGCCAGCGGCCCAGAACGGGAACAGGCCGTAGGCTTCGCTGTCGGTGACGGCCGGGCCGCAGCCGCAGCCGTCACCGGTCCAGTGCGGGGCCCGGGCGCCGGCCGGGTCACGCGCCTGGCGCGCCAGCCGGGGCAACTCGTTCGCCAGGTCCCCGGGCAGGCTGGCCAGGGGCGGCAAGGTCGGCGCGGCGGCGCTGCAGGTCCAGGCCGGGGCCGGGTCGGTCGGCATCGGGCCGCTGCACTGCGCCCGCCGACGTTCCAGCACGGCGGCGGCGAACAGGCCTTCGGTCGGGAAACGTGCGCCCAGCATCGGCGCCAGCACGGCATCGGCCCAGGCCTGGTCGGCCTTGGCGTCCTTCTCGCACTGGTCCATCAGCGCCTGCTCGACCTCGCTGCCTTCGCAGCGCGCGGTCGCGGCGGCCTTGCGCGCCGGGTCCAGGCTCCAGGCCTGCAACGTCTCGGCCGTGAGCTGCCAGAAGGCGGCCGACGGCGGCTCGCGCGGCACCGCCGCCGCAGCGGCCGGTGGCGCCGGCGCTGCCGGCGCCGGTGCCGAGGCGGCGCGCGGCGCCTGTTTCACCGCCGCAGGTGGATTGACCTGCAGCGCAAACGGCAGCTCGGCGAGCAGGCTGCGCGAGTCGCGGTCGCGCACCGTCAGCGTGAAGCGGTACAGGCCCGGCTCGCGCGCCACGCCGCGCAGCACCGCATCGCTGCCGACGCGCAGCCCCGAGGGCAGGAGTTCGTCGGAGGCGCTCACCTCCAGGCGCTGTTGGCCAGAGCGGATCAGCGGCAGCGGCGGATAGCTGCGCCCCAGGGTCACCGGCGGCAGCCGCGCATCGATGGAGAACACCGTCGGCGGGCGCACCGGTGCGGCCGACGCGGCCGGGCTTGCCGCGGACGCCGCCGTTGACGCCGCCGTTGACGCCGCCGCCGGGGCCGGCGGCATGGGCAGCGGCGCCGAAGCCGGCTGCGCCAGGGCCAGGCCGGCCAGGCCGAGCGCCACCCAGGCCAGACGCCGCGGATTCATGCCGCCTCCTGCATGGTGCGGCCTTCCTTGCGCAGCTCGCGGGCGACGCCGCGGCGCAGGTCGGCGCCGCCGAGCTGGCGCCGGCCGGCGCGGTGGGCGCAGACCGCGGCATGGCGCACCACGTTGGCGATGGCGCCGCCGGACAGTGCATGCACTTCGGCCAGCGCCGGCAGGTCGACGTCGGGGCCCCAGCGCCCCGGGTCGGGCAGCAGGCCGCGCCAGAGCTGCAGGCGCTGCGCCGCGTCGGGCAGCGGAAAGTACACCATCGACTGGAAACGCCGCGCGAAGGCTTCGTCGATGTTGGCCTTCAGGTTGGAGGCCAGGATCACGGTGCCGGCGAAGTCCTCGACACGCTGCAGCAGGTAGGAGACCTCCTGGTTGGCGAAGCGGTCGTTGCTGCTGCTGGTGGCGGTGCGCTTGCCGAACAGCGCGTCGGCTTCGTCGAAGAACAGGATCCAGCCCTGGTGCTCGGCCTGGTCGAAGCCCGCGGCCAGGTTCTTCTCGGTCTCGCCGATGTATTTGTAGACGATCTGTGAGTGGTCGACGCGGTAGACGTCGACCGCCGCCGCCTGCCCGATCAGGGTCGCGGTCAGCGTCTTGCCGGTGCCGGGCGGGCCGTGGAACAGGCTGCGCCAGCCGGGCTTGACGGCGCGTTCGAGCTGCCAGTCGCGCAGCAGCGCGGCGCCGTCGCGCACCCAGGCCAGGATCGCCTGCACCTCGTCCATCACCTCGGGCGCGAGCACCAGGTCTTCCCAGCCGAGCGTCGATTCGAGCCGGCGCGCCGGGAAACCGGGGCCGTGGTCGGGCCGGTGCGGGCCCCCGGTGGTGAGCCGGGCGAGCAGCTCGGGCGAGGGCAGCAGCGGCCCGGACAGCAGCGGTTCGCCGGGCTCCGCGGCCTCGAGCAGGAGCAGGCCGGCGCGGCGCAGAGGCTGGTCGGCGCGCAGCCGCCGCAGGGCCTCGAAACGCGGCCACAGCGCCTCGCCGCCGAGCACGAAGGCGGCCGTCTCGCCGCTGGGCAGGAAGCCGCCGTGCACCTTGCCCTTCCAGCCGCCGAACTCGGTGAAACCGCGGTCGAGGTTGGCGTTGCGCACGAAGAGCAGGTCCAGCAGCTGCGGGCGCAGGGTCGGCGCCAGCGCCAGCATCAGCAGCATCCGGTCGCCGGCATCGAGCGCATGCCGGCCGACCAGGGCCGACCAGGGGTCGTCGCCCGCGACCTCCGGCGGCGCGGCCAGCAGCGCCGACGCCGGCCCTTCGGCGGTGCCGAAATAGCCCGCCAGGCGCTGCTGGAGCTGCTGCTCGAACCAGGCCAGTTCGCGCTCCAGCGCCGCGGCGGTGGTTTCAGCGCCAGTCCACATGCAGCACCCGATCCATGGTGGCGAGCTTGAGGGTGCGCCAGCCCCAGGGCAGGCGGTCGAGCAGCAGGTCGAAGGCCCGCGGCAGCACCTGCAGACGCCAGGCCTCGCCGTCGCGCTGCAGCCGCCCTTCGCGTTGCAGAAAGGTCTCGCGCAGGCCGGCCGGCGTGGTCTGGCCGAGCGCGCCCCAGTGGCTGATCACGGCCTGCAGCAGTTGCTGGCCGGATTCAACTTCGCGCGCTTCGAGCACGACGGTGCGCGGCAGCGGCTGCTCGAAAGGCAGGCCGCAGAGCAGCCGCGGCAGCGCGAGCCGGGTCTCGTCGGCCTCGGCACGGCCGTCGACCAGCCATTGCAGCAGCAGCACCGCGCGCTGGGCCGCCGGCAGCGAGACGAAATGCCGGTCCAGCGCCAGCCCGAGCAGGGCAAACCAGCGCGGCAGATAAGGGGCCAGCAGGACGAGGCCGGCGTTGTCCAGCGCCAGCGGCGCGGTTTGATCGAGCACCGGCGGGCGCGGCGGCGACGGCGGCGCGCGGCCCTGCAGCCTGGCCACCCAGTCGTCGGCCGGCGCATCCGCCCGCGGTGCCGCCTGCCCGGGGCGCAGGCGCCGCAACAGGCGCTGCAGCAGCAGCGCGGGCAGGCGCCGCACCAGGCCTAGCGCGGTGCGGGCATCGGCCAGCGCACGGCGCAAGGTCGCCAGCAGCGGCGGGTCGCGCCGGTCGAGCAGCGTGTGCCAGGCGTCAAGCTCGGCGGCCCCAGTGCCGGCGCGGCGCGGGTCGAGCAGGCGGGCCAGGGTGTGTGCGGGTTTCGCCGGCGCAGGCGATGCCGGCGTCACACGCGCAGAAGGGCTCGCCGCGGCCGGGACCAGCCGGCGCAGCGCCTGCGCGGTGGCCGCCGGCAGCGGCAAAGCGGCAGGCGCGCGCGCCAGCTGCTGCTGCAGGGCGGCGGACGGCAGGCCCTGCGCGACGGCCAGTCGGCGCAGCCAGCGCCGCCACCAGCGCCGCCGATCCGGCAGCCCCGGCGCTTCGGCGAGCAGGGCCTCGAACAGGCAGCGGCGCTGCAGGTTTGCGTCACCCGGCAGCGCGATGCGCGACGCCTGGTGCAGCAGCGTGGCGGCAAAGCCGGCGTCGGTGCCGGCCAGCAGGCGCAGGCAGGCGTCGCCGGCCGGGCCGGCGACGGCCGCGGCAGCCGCGGCCAGGCGCCGCGCGCGCACCGGGTCGTGGCGCAGCGCAAACAGGGCCTGGCGCAGGCCGGCCGGGTCGCGGGCGAGCAGCAGGGCCAGATCGCCGGCCGCGGCGGGCAGTTCTCCGCGGGTCAGCGCCGGCGCCGCGCGCTGCCAGGCCGCGGCGAGCCCACCGTCGCCGCCCTGCGCCGCCCGCCAGTCCTGCAGGGCCTGCGCCAGCGCGCCGCCGGCCCGCGCCTGCAGCGCCAGCGCCAGCGCGGCCGGGTCACGCCCGTCGGCCATGCGGCGCAGCAGCCCGTCGAGCCAGCGGATCGGCGACGGATCGGCGTGCACATCGTCGACCAGCGCGTCGAGTGCCGCACGCAGCAATCGCCGCTGCAGGGCGGACCAGGGCTGGCCACCGTCGCCGCGCCAGACGGCGCCGAAGTCGGCGCGCCGCAGCAGGGCGACGACCAGCGGCTGCACCTGCGGTGCCAGCAACTGCAGCAGGGCCAGCGTGGGCGCCGGCGGCAGGGCCAGCACCAGCCAGCGCCGCCGCGCGGCGCTGCGCCGGCCCGGCTGGCGCAGCCAGCGCGCCAGAGCCTGCGGATCGTCATGCAGGGCTGCATGCAGATGGGCCTGCAGGCCGGCCGCCTGGCCGCGACGCACGGCCTGGACCAGGGCGGCCACGCCCAGGCGCGGCGTTTCGGCGACGTGCGGGCCCGCGGCCCGGCGCAGCGCCGACCGCAGGCTGCGCGCATCGGTGCCGCCGGGGCGCAGCAAGGCCGCCACGGCGGCGGCCCACAGGGGCTGGGCGCGCCGCTCGCGCGCCGCCGGGTCGTGCCTGTCCAGGCCCTCGTCGATCCAGCGGGCCAGCGGCAGGGCCGGGCCCAGCGCGCCGGCGAGTGCCGCCAGGGCCGCCGCGGGCAGCTGGCACAGCGCACGTTCGCGCGCCACGCCGGCACCCGGCGCGCGCAGTGCCGCGGCCAGGGCGGGCGCCTGCGCCGCGGCCACCGCCGTCGCCCAGGCGGCAAAGCCACCGGCGGGCAACGCAGGCCCATACCAGGGCAGGCGCCCGTGATGCAGAAAGTGCAGCAGCGCCGACAGCGCCGATTCCGCGCTGCGCGGCCGGTGCGCGGGTGCGGCGGCGGCGTCGGCCTGCAGGGCCGGCAGCGCTTCCCAGAGCCGTTCGCGCAGGCGGCGCGCCCACTGCGCGGGCAGGTCGTCGCCGCTGACGGTGCCGAGGTCGAGCTCCAGGTGCTCGAAGCGCCAGACCTCGTCGCCGCGCGACAGCGCGCCGAAGACCTCGTCGATGACGCGCAGCGCCGGGCCGCGCAGGAAGGCCTGAGCCGGCGATTGCAAGGCGAAGGCCTGCGCCTCGCTGCCCAGCGAAAGATCGAACTCGAGGGTGTCCACGAGGTGCATGTTCAGGCTCCCGCCGGCGGCGCGTCCAGAGCGTGCAGCGCGCGCGCCAGCGCCGCCGCATGTGCATCGACCTCGGCGGTCGACTGCGACGCGGCCGCCCAGGCCTCGCGCGCTTGCAGCCAGGCCTGCAGCAACGCCTCGATGGTGGCCATCGTCTGCGCCGCCAGCCAGTGGCAGCGCAACAGCAGATGCGCCGGGCAGATCTGCTGCAGGGTGCGCTCGGCAAAGGCGCGGAAGGCCGGGCGGCGCGCGCGCGCCGTCCAGTCGGGCAGCAGCACGGCCAGGCGCAGCGCATGCCAGGCCGCCGGCACGCCGTCGAAGGCCGCCACCCCCGGTGTCAGGGGCTGCAGCAAGCCGAGCTCGATCAGGTGCAGGCCCTCGGCCTGCGGGTCCGCGGCCATGGGCCGCGTCAGCGCATCGGGAAACCCCAGCAGCAACGCGCCGAGCCGGTGCACCCCGGCCACGTTGTCGGCCACCTGCCAGCTCGGCCGCGACAGGTCGATGCCACCGGCACGGTCGCGCGCGAGGGTGCAGATGTCGCGCGCAAAGGCCAGCTTGCGCGCCAGCAGATGGCGCTCGCGCGCCTGCGGCGGCAGGTGCTCGCTGAACTGGCGCAGGCTGTTTTGCGACCAGGCCTGGCCGTGCAGCGCAAGCAGGCTGTCGAGCATGCGGCTGCGACGCTCGACGGCCGGGTCCAGCGGCGCGTGCTCCTGCGCCACGATCGACGCCGCGTCGGCATCGAGCAGGGGCGCCAGCGTCGGGTCCTGCGCCGCGCCCAGGGCCTGCCAGCGGTAGCTCGGGGCTTCGTCGGCGCGTGTATCGAACAGGTTGCGCAGGCTGTCGATCTGCGCCCCGGCATGCGCCAGCAATGGGTCGATCAACGCCAGGTAACCCTGCAGTTGGCGCGCCCGCGCGCGCTGCAGCGGCGTGGCGTCGGCCGGCAGCCCGGCGTGGCCGACCGCGTACAGCGGCGGCAGCAGGGCGGCCAGCGGCGCGAACGGCGGCGGCGGCCGATGCCGGCCGGCCGGTGGCGGGCAGGCCCGGCGCACGCTGCCCAGGCCCTGGCGACGCGCCAGCCGTGCGGCGCGCAGCTCGTGGCAACGTCGCGCCAGCTCGTCGGCCGCGATCTCCACCGTCAGGCCGCGTCGCAACACGGTCAGCTGCTGCCAGGCGGCGTCGGCCGACGGAATGCGCAGCGCCAGCGCCCAGCCGCCGTCCGGATCGCGCCAGGGCAGCGCCGTCGTGGCCACCGGCCCGCCCTCGGGCTGCAGGCCGAGCCAGCGCAGTTCATGCACACCCTCGACGCGCCGCGCCACGTCGGCCAGCTGCGCCAGCGACAGGCTGGCGCTGGCCGAGGCCGCCATCGAGGCGCTGCGCGCCAGCCCGTTCGGTGTCAGCGGGCCGTCGAGCACCTCGTCGAGCGTGAGGCCGCGGGCCAGCGCTTCGCGGCAGCCGTCGTAGTCGACGGCGCAGGCGACCCAGGCGGCGCAGGCCTCGTAGAACTCGGCCACCACGTCCACCGGGTCGCGCGCGCCGTCGAGCTCGAGTTCACCGTACAGGGTGCAGGGCCGCGGCGTGACGAAGCGCAGCTCGGTCACCTCTTCGCCGAGTGCGCGCTGAGCCTGGCAGGCGCCTTGCACATCCTGCGCGATGGCGCGCAGATCGCTGCCCGCCGGCGCGTCGAGCAGCAGGCCCAGCCGCCCCGGTGCGCCGGGCAGCACCGCGACGCCGTCGAGCAGGGGCACGCGGTCGAGCACCCAGCGGCGCAGATCGGCCGCCGTGGTCGGGCGGCAGGGGAAGGCGTCTTCGGGCAGGTGCAGGCCATGCGCCGCCCAGTCGACGCGGCCGTCGGCGTCGTGCAGCTGGTCGGCGACCGGGAAGTCGACGCGGAACCCCAGGTCCGACAGCGCGAGACAGGCGGCCTCGAGCAGCGTGATGCCGGGGTCGTGCAGGTTGTGGTCGGTCCAGCGTTCGCCGGCCAGGTCGCGCAGCGCCTGCAGACCGGCCTCGCGCAGGCCCTCCCAGGAGGTCGGCGTCGGCGTCGCCGGCAGGCGCGGCAGGCGGGCCGGTGCGTTCATGGCGGGGTCGGCAGGCTGCCGTCCATCGTCGGGTCGAACCACAGCTGGGTGACGCTGACGCGGATCATCACGCCCGGCCCGTAGTCGCAGCCGGTGCTGATGGTCAGCCGATAGTCGGCGTCGCGCCCATGCCGCTCGCCCTCCCAGGCCAGGCGCAGGCGGTCGCAGCGGCGCCCGTAGTGGGCCGAGGTGACGCGCACGCCGGAGCGCCCCGGCCACCAGCGTTGCCACCAGGACCGGTGCGGGTGGTAGGCGTTGAGCATCACCGCGTGGAGCAGCGCAAAACGCCCGCTGCCGCGCCCGCCGCCGACCCCGGCCATGACCTCGAAGGCCTGGCAGCCGGTCAGGTTCTTGAGCAAGGTCTGCGGCCGGCCGTCGGCGCGCACGCCACCCTGGTCGCCGACCGCCAGGCTGCCGATGCGCCCGCGCGCGGCGACCACGCCGGCCACGTCCAGGGTGTGGGCCGGTGCGGCCACGCCGATGCCGACCCGCGGTTCGGTGCGCGCCGGCCGCCCGTCGGCCGCCGGCTGGTGCACCGCGTCCAGGCAGAGCACGCCGGGCACCGCATCGGGCTGGTCGGCCGAGCCGCGGTCGAACTGCAGGCGCTCGCGCTGATCGCCGAAACGCATCTGCCAGCGCGCCTGCGTCGGGTCGCGGTCGCGGTACAGGCTGGCGAGCGCGCCGTCGCCGGCGGCGCTGACCTGCAGGCCGTCCAGCGGCGTCTTGCTGAAACCTTCGTCCTTCATGTTGAGCATGGAGTCGACGAGGTCGTCGAAATGCGCCTCGGTCGGCAACTGCCCGGCCCGGAAGTACTGGCGCAGGGTCTCGCGGGTCTGTTCAGCCATGCGCTGCCCCGCCGACGATGAAGGTGCGGCCGACGGCGAAGTCGCCGATGCCGGCCGGCAGGGGCGCCGGGTCCTGCGGCGTCTCGACCACGCGCAGCTCGTGCTGCTCCATCGGCACCACGATGCTCCAGGGCAGGGCCGGTCGCAGCTCGACGCGGTGGATCTGCGGAGTCCGCTGCAGCGCGGCCTGCGGCGCCGGCGCCGCCGCGGTGTCGCCCAGGGTGTGGAAACACGCGTCGTCGCGCACCACCTGCAGCATCGACAGGCCGGCCACGCCGGTCACGCCGCCCACGCGGCGCAGGCAGGCCTCGATCGACTCCTGGCGCAGCACCCAGCCGAATTGCGCCCGCAGCCCGCCCGGGGCCCAGGGGCAGAGGTGGTCGAAGAGTGCACGCTCGGCACGCTGCAAGGTGGCGCCGACCGGCGCACCGGGGCGCAGACGCAGCGCGCAGCGCAGCTGGACATACTCGTAGGCGGCGTTGCGCACCTCGAAACGGGCGCAGGGCGAGGCCAGGGTCTGCAGCTGCTCGGCAATGCGCCGCAGCTCGATCGCGTTCAGGCGCGGGGCGAGCACGCCGGCCTCGCGGTCAAAGCGCGCCGGCCCCGGCACCACGGCCACCAGCACGCGCCCGGGCTCGGTCTGCAGCGGCGCACCGGGGCCGGCATCGAGCTCGCTGGCACCGAAACACTTGACCTGCGCCACCTCGGGAAAGGCGTCCAGCACCAGGCGCTCGACATCGACCGGCTGGCTGGCGCGTTGCCGGTGGCGCAGGCGTTCGCCGGTGCGCAGCTTCAGCTGGGCACGGGTCTCGGCCGGGTGGCCGCCGCGCGGGGGGCCCCCCAGATGCACCGCGTCGAGTCCGGGCAAGGGGTTGGCCGTCCTGAACTTCAGCAGCGCCGGCAGGGGCAGGACGTCGCCGGCGCCGAGTTCGCGCGTCGCGCACAGGGCCTGCGCATGCACCGCCTGCAGGCCGGCGAAGGCCTCGAAGCCTTCGTCGGCGGCCACCGCCAGCCAGAACAGGCCGGCCGGCATCAGGTGATGTTCGGTGTCCAGGCCCTCGGGCAGATCGAGCACGATGACGCCGCTGGTCAACAGCCCGGCGGTGCCGTCGGACACCAGCTGCGACGCCCGCAGCGGCTGCCAGCGATCGGCGCGCAGCACCGACCAGTGCAGCCGCGGCGGCGGGCCGGCACGCGGCACCGCGGTCTCGTCGTGCAGGCGAAACAGGAGCGACACGCGGGCCGGCGCATGCGTGGCCCGCAGCCCGATGCAGAGCTGGCCGTCGTGGGCCACGCCGGGCAGCAGCCGCGTCGGGCCGTCGCCGCCGTCGCCGGCCGGGAACAGCGGCACCACACCGAAGGGGTGCAGATGCCACAGGCGGGCGCCGGCGCCGGTGTCGCGGTCGAGGTGGATGTGCGTGGCGCTGCGGTAGTCGGCACTCAGGCCCTCGAGCAGCGGCGTGTAGGGCGCCTTCGGCAAGGGCCGGGGGCGGCGCCGGCGCAGGTTGGCGGCGATGGCGCTGGTCAGCAAGGCAGCATGCGCCGCATGACCGAAGGCGGCTTCGGGGTCGGCCAGGCGCAGACGCAGCACCCCTTGCTGGGTGCCGAGATCCCAGCCCGGCCGGTCGGTCGGCCAGGGCCGGCGCCAGGGCCGGAACTGCTGCTGCAGCAGCAGCGGGTCGAAGCGCAGCGCGGCGTCGGGCTGCAGGGCCGAGGCGGCGCTGTCGGCGGCGAACAGCGGCACCGGGCCGGCGCCGCCGATCCAGCGGCCGTCGCGCAGCACCTCGGCGGCGGCGCGGAAGCTGCGGTTGTCGGGCGGGTCGGGGTAGCCGGCGTAATGCGCAGCAAACCCGGCGGCATCGGTCGGCAGGCCGGCCCAGCGCAGATGCAGGCGCAGATGCTGCAGATGTTTGCGCGCCAGCTCCGGCGCCGCGACGACCAGCCAGGCCCCGGTGCCGGGCAGCGGGCCGAAGGGCTGGAAGGCCTGGTGCGCATCGACGCGGCCGATCTGGTTGTGCAGCTCGAGGCGGCGCAAGCCGCTCACACGCAGCGCGATGCCGACCTCCAGCAGCTGCGCCGACTCCAGCATCGAGAACGGGTACAGGCCGCCGAAGGCGCGCAGCTGCAGCTGCACCACCGGCAGGCCGGCCGGCCACTCGGGGCCGTGGCGGGCCGGGTCGCAGCCGGTCAGGGCCGGTGCGTCGGCCGGCAGACGCAGCACGAGCTGCAGGCTGGCGCCACCCGCACGCTCGGGCCCGTGCGGGCGCACCACATGCGTCTGCGGCGCCTCGACGAACCCCTCGGGCGCGCTGTAGCGCAGGCTGAACAGGCCGGTGAACAGATGCGCGAAGACCAGGGCGCGATCGGGTGGCCGCTGGCCGAACAGCAGGGCCAGCGGGTCGGCCGCAGCAGCGTCGGCGCGCAGACGGCGCGCGCCCAGGGCCAGCCGCGCGGCGCGGCGCAGTGCGAGGTGGGCGCGCCGGTCCATCCAGTCGGCATCGCCGCCGCCGTCGGCAGCGTCGGCCACCGGGGCGAGCAGCCAATGGATGAAGAGCCGCCCGGCCGCATGCGCAAACGCCGGCGGCGGCGCGACCAGGGCGCGCCCGAGCAGGAAGGCGCGGTAATGCTGCAGCGGCCCGCGCGTCACCGCCGCCGGCAGCGCCGCGAGCAGCGCCTGCGCACGCGTGGCCACGGCGGCGGGGTCGACGGCCGCATCCGGCGGCAGCCGCTCGAGGGCCTCGTAGGCGGCGCACAGCGCCTGCAGGCCGGCGGCGGTCGGCGCCTCGGCCTGCGCCAGCGCCAGGGCCTGCAGGCGCGGGTCGGCCGTGGCCTGGTGGGCCAGGCGCAGGGTCAGGGTGATGCGGCGTTCACCTTCGGCGGCGTGCAGTTCGGGGCTGCCGATGGCGAGGCCGAACCGCGCCGGCTCGGCCGCCGACAGCGCCGGCTGCGCCGGGCCGCCGAACACCGGCCAGGCCGGTCCGTCGACGCCCGGCCCGATCACCGGCAGCCACTGCATGCGGGCGCGGCTGGTGTAGCCGAACTCGACCTCCGGCGAGACCAGGGGGTCGTGCTCCAGGCGCAGGGTGGCCAGGGCGGCGACGCGGGTGTCGTCCAGCGGCACCTCGTGATCGCTGCGGAAATGCAGCGGCTGCCCCTCGGCATCCTTGCCGGCGACGAAGCGTGTGCCGGCCGGCACCCTGCCCGGCGGGGCCAGCGGCGCCGGCTGCAGCACCAGATGCACGCAGGCCGGCCGCGCCGGGCGCGCGCGCATGTGCAGCACCTCGTCGACATGGAAATCGACCATCCGGTCGCCGAAGCGGTTGAGCGCCTGGCGCAGCGGCTCGAGCAGGCCGACGCAGGCCAGCAGCAGGGCCGCCGCCGGCTCGTGCCGGCGCGACTGCAGCGAGACGAGCAGTTCGGCCACAGCCCGTTCGCGCAGCCGCTCCAGCGCGCCGCGGAAGGCCGAGCGTGCGCGGCGCAGCGACTCGAGGTCGGCGGCCGGGCGCAGCCGCTCGCCGGCCGGTGCCGCCCACAGGGCACCCAGGGCCTCGGCCCGCGCCTGCAGCCGCAGGCCACGCCAGCGGCTGCCCGACCAGGCGCTGTGCACCGCGCGCAGGGTCGGGCCCAGGCGGCGCTGCACGCCGTCGCGGATCTGCGCGGCGAGCGCCTCGGCTCCGGGGCCGTCGATGCGCTCGAGCCGGCGCAGCCAGCGGTCGAACAGGCCCGCCAGGCGCAGCACCTCGTGCGCCAGCGCCTCGGGTGCCTCGGCGCCGTCGGTCTCGTCGCCATCGTCCACGGCGAGCGGCGACATCGCGCCCCAGGGGCTGGCGATGCGCGCCAGCAGCAGGGCCTCGTCGGCGTCGAGCAGCGCCGCCCAATGGCCGTCGATGCGATCGTCGGCGCCGACATGGCGCAGATGCCCGGCCCAGCGCGCGAGCAGCACGACCCAGTCGGCGAACTGGCGCTCGTCGACGGCGAACCCGGCCGTGCCGAGCGCCGGCTGCGGCCGCTGGTCCTGCGCCAGGCCGTCGCTCACGCGCGCGGCCAGCGCCTGCAGCGCGGCGGCCACGGCCGGGTCGCGGCGCGACGGGTTCACGGATCCTCCGCCGCCGACGCTGACGGATCCAGATAGAAGGGGAACACCAGGTTGTGGCGGGTGTTCGTGCGCCGCAGCGTGTAGCGCAGGGTCAGGCGCAGCAGGCCCTCGACCCGCGCATCGAGGTCGACGTCGACGCCGTCGAGCTCTACCCGCGGCTCGTGAAAGCGCACCGCCTGCTCGATGCTGTCGCGCAGCGCCGTGATGGTGCTCTGGTCGAGGTGCTCGAACACCATGCGCCGCAGACCTCCGCCCCAGGTCGGGCGCATCACGCGCTCGCCCGGGTTGGTCGACAGCAGGATGCGCAGCGCCTGATGCACGTCTTCCTCGGCGGCCACCAGCGCGGCGGCGCAGGCCGCGCCGTCAAAGGCCGGCGGGAAGGCCCAGCCGGTGCCGAGGAAGCCCGGGCCGGTGTCCACCTCAGCCGCCGATCAGCACCGTCGGCAGTCCGAGCACGATGCTGCCGCCATGCGCCGTGGTGTCGCCGATGCGCGCCGCCGGCCGGCCGCCGATGAGCACCGTGGCCGATCCCTTGACGATGGCGTCCGGCGGGCCGACGCAGACCGCGTTGTCGCCGAGCACCGCCGCCGGCAGGCTGCCGATCAGCACCGTGGGCACACCCGGGCCGATCACCGGCCCGCCGACATGCGGGATCGGCGGCAGGCCCGGCGTCACCATCGGGCAGGCGTGCAGGTCGGTCAGGCGGGCGGCGGGTGGCACGCGGGCTCCTTCAGTTGATCATCACCAGGGCACCCTTGACGGTGGTCTGCCCGGCGGCCGACAGCTCGGCGCTGGCCGTGCCCTGGGCCTTGAAGCCGGCCTGGGCGCTGGCGCTGACGTTCAGCCCGGCCAGCTTCATGTCGGCGGTGGCGGTGGCCTCGATGGCCTGGCTGGCCGTGACCTTGACGTTGCCGGTGGCCTTGACCACCACGTCCTTCGGGCTTTCGAGCAGGATGCCGTCGGGGCCGAGCACCAGCTTGTTGCCGTTCTGGTCCTGCAGCGTGATCGACTTGTCCTGGTCGCTGAAGAACAGCCGGTTGGCGGCCGGGGTCTGCAGCGTGATCAGCTTGTCCTTCTCGTCGAACTCGAACTTCGAGCCGCAGCGCAGCACCAGCGACTTCAGGTTGTTCTCGGCCTCCAGGGCCAGGGCCGGGGCGCGGCGGCTGCTGTACAGGCCACCCAGGACCACCGGCTGCGCCGGGTCGGCATGCAGGAATCCGAGCAGCACCTCGTCGCCGACCTCGGGCACGAAGAAGGCGCCGAAGCCGCTGGAAGCGTGGAACTGCAGCAGCCGCGCCCACAGCCCGTCGGCCTCGGGCGCAAGCACCGGCAGCGTGACCTGGATGCGGTGCTGGCCGTCGGGGTCCTGGTCGAGCTGCTTGACGACGCCGATCTGCAACCCGTGCAGCGCCGGCAGCAGGCCCCCGGCGGGCAGCGCGTTGACGTCGTGGCGGGCGACGAACCAGGCCGGGTCGAGGCCGAATTCGACCTCGGTGGTCCATTCCCCGTCGGCCACTTCGTGGCGTACCGCGCCGACCCAGGCCTTGCCGTTGAAGCGGGCACCGACGCCGACCAGTTCCACCACCTTGCCCGGCAGCACGAGCGCGCTGCCCTGGAATCGAGCGCGCCCGCGCACCCGGGCCAGCGCGGCGCGCAACTGCCAGGCCCGGGCCCAATCGGCCAGCGCCGCCTGCGCCGTCTGCCCGCCCACCTGCAGCAATTGCGCCGCGCTGCCCGCGGCACTCGCCAGCGTGGCGCCGGCCAGATTGCCCTGCAGGCCCAGACCCGCCGGCGCGGACTCGGCGTTCACCGCCGCCTGGCTGGCCGGGTCCCAGGCGCGTGCCGTGACCTGGCTGCTCTGGGTGCGCGCGTCGATGTCGGCCTCGAAGCGGATCAGGTCTTCGCCATAGGTGAGACCGAGCACCGGCTCGGCGGCGGCATCGGGCGCCTTCACGGCCACCGTGCCGTCGTTGACGAAGACCAGCTGGCCGTTCACCTCGGCACGCGCGACCAGGAAGTCCCAGTCACTGCAATGGTGCTGCACCAGTTCACCGTGCTCCACCGTGGTCGCCTCGACCTCGGCCGTGAGACCGGCGGAGCCGATCAGGGTCGAGGCGATGTCGCTGTCCTTGCGCGCCAGGAAATGTGCACTGTGCCGCTCCAGCGTCATCGCCACCGCCGCGTCGCGACATTCGAGCACCAGCCGGCTGTCGTTGTCGCCGGTGATCGCCAGCCCGAAACGCACCACCTTGCCCTTGAACACGGTCTGCGAGCTGTCACCGTAGCCGAGTTCGATGTCGATTGTGGTGCCCGGAACCAGGGTGCCGGCGTCGGCGAGCGGGAAGCCGCCGTCGCCGCCCTCACCGTCGGCAATCTCCAGCCGCGCCCAGGGGATGCTGTTGACGGCGCGCTGGATGCGCAGCGAAACCATGCGCGCGTCGAGCACGCTGCCGTCGGCGCGCAGCACGAGTTGCACAACACCGTCGGCGCCGATCAGCGGGGAGTTGGCCACGGCGTCACCGCGCGGCCAGCGGCGGGCAGACCAGGCGCACATTGCGCGGCAACTGGTGCAGGCTGCTCAGGCCGTTGACCTGGGCGATGCCGGCCGCGTAGCCGGCGTCGCCGTAGACCCGCTGGCACAGCTGGGGCAGGGTCTCGCCGGCCAGCGGCTGCACCATCTGGGTGGTTTCGGTGGCCGCCGGCGCCGTCATCAGCACCGCCTCGCCGGCGGACAGGAAACGCGAGAAGGCGAGCTGCACCTTGGCGCGCAGCGGATCGCCGTTGGGCTTGAACAGCGTGTACTGCGTGTTCATCGAGGTCAGCCGGCCGTAGAACACCAGGCTGCCCCAGAGCAGCTGCACGCGGCTCGGTTCGTTGAGCCGCCCGTCGTAGCGGTAGACCACGCCCAGCAGGTCGGCCACCAGGTCGCGCACCGCGCGCGGCGGCGCATTGGCACTCGGGCCGGGCACGACGCCGGTGCCGTCGAGCACGAGATTGAAGCTCACCCGCTCGGGCTGGATGGCGCTGAAGCGCAGGTCCGAACCGAGCTGGCCGATGACCTTCTGGCTGCTGTAGCCGATGCTGCGCGCCAGCGTGATCTCGGCCGGGTTGATGAGCACGCTGAAGCTCTCGGACTCCAGCGTCGCCTTGCCGTCGGCACCGAGGCTGCAGCGCGTGATCTTGAGCCGCGTGCGCTGGGGGAAGTCCGCGCCGGTGGCCATCTAGCGCTCCTCGCGTTCGCGCAGGCGCTCGTCCAGCCAGGCCTTCAGTTCGAGCCGCAGTTCATCGCGTGTGCGCTCCATCAGGCGCTGCTCGTGTTCGCGGTCGAGTTCGGCCGGCGGCGCTTCGCCGACGCGCGAGCGGATCAGCATCTGGCGCACCTCGATGGTCATGCCCTCAGACCTCCCGCCGCGAGGCGGCGTAGACCAGTTCCAGGGTCTCCAGCGCGAGCTGATTTTTCGTCGCGTTGAAGGGCCCGGTCTCCCAGCGCACCGGCCAGGCGTTGTCGAAGGACCAGACGCGCAGCGGGTCGCCGGCGGCGTCGAGCAGGAAGACGTTCACCAGGCGCGGCCAGACCGGCTTGGCGAAGCCGCCCTCGAACACCGCCTTGCACCAGGTCACCAGGCGCGACTCCATCGGCGCGACACCGCGACGCAGCTTCAGGCGCGGATGTTTCATCGCCTTGGGCAACTGGTAGGCGAAGCGGTTCTCGCCGCCGTCGACCACCGCCTCGGTCTCGATCTCGGGGCCGATGCCCGAGACCTCCTCGAAAGCGCCGTCGGCGTCCTTGGGCTGGCTGCCGAAGGTGACGCAGAAGTGGAAGGCGACCGGCGGGGCGCGCCAGAGTTCATCCGTTGGCAATCGTCAGCCCCTCGTGCGCGATCTCGATCGACTCCACCGCGACCTCGTTGCCTTCGGCCTTCAGGTCGGTGCCGGTGATCTTGGTCGGCCAGGCATTGGTCAGCGTCCACACCATCGTCGGGCTGCCGGCCTCGTCGAGCAGGCTGATCGTGACCGGCACCCGCTTGATGGTGTTCATCTTGATCTGGTTGAACCAGTCCCAGAACTTGTTGTCGGCCTTGAACACGCCCTTCTTCATCGTGACGTTGCCGAACTTCTTGATGCCCGGCATCTTGGTCACCGAGAAGACCGGGTTGTCGCCGGCGCGGTACTCGATCGGCTGCGCTTCGACGTCCAGGCCCGAGACCTCCTGGAAGGACATCACGTTGGAATCCCACTTCACCTGGAAATGGAATTTCGGAATCGGCCAAACGTTTGCCGATTGGGCGGAACCATCGTCTGCCATCGTTCACCTCCAAACTGTCAGATTTCGACGCACGGGAAGATCAGGACTTCTGCATCTGCTGCTGGAAGGTGATCTCGATGAACTCGGCCGGCCGGCTGATGGCCACGAGCACGGTCACGCGCAGGATGCCCTCGAGAATGTCCTCGGGCGTCATCGTCTCGCCCAGGCCCACGTGCACGCTGAAGGCGTCCTCCGGCACCGCACCGGCGAGGCCGCCGCGTTTCCAGATGCCGGTCAGGAAGTTGGAGATCATCCCCTTCATCGTGACCCAGGTGCCGGCCACGTTGGGCTCGAACACCATCGCCTTGGCGGCCAGGCGGATCGACTCCTCGAGCATGATCATCGTGCGCCGCACATTGATGTAGCGCCAGTCCAGGCTGTTGCCGTCGAGCGTGCGCGCACCCCAGACCAGGGTGCCCTCGCCGATGAAGAAGCGGATCGCGTTGATCGACTTGCCCTGCGGCGTGACGTTCAGGTCCTCCTGCTGCTCGTGCGAGATCGGCACCGAGGGACTGACGACGCTGTTCAGGCTGACATTGGCCGGCGCCTTCCAGACGCCGCGCGCGTTGTCGACCATGGTGTAGATGCCGGCCATCGCCGCCGCCGGGGGCAGCAGGTTCAGCCGCTTGGCCATCTCGCCCAGGATGGCGTTGAAGAAGGGGCTGATGGTGGTCAGGCTCTTGGCCAGCAGGCTCTTGTCGACGAGTTCGGTGGCGGTCTTGATCTTGTCGACCTCGGCCTCCATCGCGTCCTTCTTGGCGCCCTGGATGCCGGCCGCGGCGATCTCGTCCTTGATGCAGGTGATCAGGGTGTCCAGGCTCTCGTCGGCGGCGATGTTCTCGTAGCTGAGGTCACGCTCCTGGACCACGGTGGTATTCACCCAGGGGTAGTAGGCGGTGCCGAAGGCGAGGTCGTTCTTGCCCACGCCGTCGCGGAAGGCAGCGACCACGTCGGGGTCGTCGCTGCGCGCGCGGTAGCCCTCCCAGAGGTCGAGGATCGCGATCCGGTTCTTCATCACCTGGCCGCAGTGCAGCAGCATCTGCATCTGCAGGCTCAGGCAGTCCTTCTGCAGCAGCAGCACCGCCTCGGGGATCACGAGCATCGTCGGCTCGATCTCCTTGGCGAGTTCCTGCACGCCCGCGGTCAGGATCGCACCGTCGACCGGGCTGCCGTATTCACCCGCCGACACGATGTAGCAGGGGCCGCCGCCGTTCTGGAAGAACAGGCGCATCGCGTAGTACAGCAGGTACTGGCCGCCGACCTGGCTGATCGTGTAGGCCGCCTTGCCCACGCGCAGCGGCGTCGCGTCGCGGCCGGACAGCGCCACGGCCGGGTCGCCGACCGGCGCCGGTGCGCCGTCGGGCAGCTTGGCGAGCTTGAAGCGCACATGTTCGGCGGTCGGCGCGCCGCCGAAGTACTGGTGGTACTCGGCCATCGAGGTGATGCGGCGCGGCTTCAGGTGCAGTGAATTGCCCTTGTGCGCGGCCTGCTCGGTCCAGCCGATGAAGGCCGGCACCGCGGTGGCGACCTCGACGACCGAATTCGGAAAGGCGTTCTTCTCGAGGATGTAGACGCCCGGCGTCTTCATGTTTCCCATGGTCTGGCTCCTTGCGGCTTCAGCGGTTCACGTAGATCTCTGACACGAGGGTTCGCGCTCCGGCGATCGTCTCCATCCCGAACTGACCCGCGGAGGCGACGGGCAGCCGTTTGACCAGCACCGGGTCGGCCAGCGGCGCCATCGCACGCAGCACGAAGCGCTGCGTCGGGCGCGCCGCGAGCGGGATGGCCCGGCGCGAGTGCGTGGTGAGCGCGGCACGGCCGTCGCCCAGGGTGGTGCTGCTCACGGGTTCGAAGTCGACCGGGTCGACCGCAGCCAGGTCGACCACCGCCGGCTGCTGCGCCGCCCACTCGGCCGGCAGCAGGTATTTCCAGTGCGAGGTGCGCGGCGCCAGCGCCACCCGCCAGCGGCGCGGCGCCCCGGACAGCCAGGGGCCCAGGCCGATGCGCAGCAGCAGGGGCGGCGCAGGCCGGCCGGCCGGCCAGGCACTGGCAGGCGACACCGGCCCGGCGGGCATCGCGCCGCTGGCGTCGGCCGCGGCCTGCGGCTCCAGTTCGAGGCAGGCGATGCCGGCGTCGACCAGGCCGTCGGTGTAGACCGCGAACCAGGGGTCGCGGCTGGACAGCCAGAGCTCGAACACGCTGCCCGGCCGGGTGGCCGCGGCGGCGCGGGCCGGGTCGTCGTGCAGCACGGCGATGCCGTCGGCGCCGGGCCGCAGCAGCGCGCCGCAGCGCGCCAGCCAGTCGAGCGTCGGGCGCGACGGCTCCAGGCGCAGGCCCTCGCAGCGCCCGGGCGCAAAGAAGCCATGCACCACGGCGATCTCGAAGAGCGCGCGCCAGGCGGTCATGTCAGCGCCACCGGGCCCGAAGCCACGCAGCGCCCCGCGGGCCGGCGGCGAACGAATGTGAGCCTGAGGGCCTGATGGAAGCGGCGCCCGGCCGCCCCAAGCCGCTGAGCGCCCCTCGGGGGGCAGCGAGCGAATGCGGGCCTGGGGGCCTCATGTCAGCCCAGTGCCGCGCTGCGCGGCTCGACGATCGGCCGCGTCTGCCCGCTGGCGGCCTGCTGATCCACGGCGACCAGGCGCACGCGGTAGAGCACCGAGGGCAGGTACTTGCCGCTGAGGATGCTCCACAGCTGGCTCAGTTCGGTGATGCTCAGGTTGGCGATGTCCAGCGCCAGGCGGTCGATGCGCGGGTCGAGTTCGGGCGTGTTCTGGTGGTCGAGCACCGGGCGCGCCTGGAAGTGGCCGATGGTGCCGGCGATCATCTTCAGCGCCTCGGTGTAATTGGCGGCGCCGAAGTGGGCCGCGAAGAGCACGTAGAGGTTCAGGAACACCGGACCCGGCGAGAGCACGCCGCGCAGGCCGCTGCCCGCCGGTCGCGCTGCGCCACCGCGTCGCGCTCGATGTTGACCAGCGAGACCACGATGCGGTTGTCCACCTGCAGGGCGACGCTGCCGTCCTGCTCGTGCAGATTGGCCAGCACCACCAGGTCCTCGCGCAGGGCGAAGCCGCGCCGCAGGGCCTGGTTGAGTTGCGCGGCGATCGCGCCGAGCGCGAGGTCGATCATCGGGGGGCGGCGCAGGGTCCGGGCATGCGCCCTACCCTAGCGTGGCGGCACCGGCGCGCCATCGGCAGGACACCGATTCGGGACGGCAGGAATCCCTAGGCGGGGCTACACGGCCGCGCGCCGGATGGCCTCGAGCAGGACCGGCAGCGGCTCATGTTTGCCGACGAAGGCCCTGGCACCGGCGTCGAACAGCACCTGCACCAGCACCGGCTCGTGGTGCGAGGACAGCACCACCAGCCGGCTGCCCGGGGCCAGCAGCAGCAGCCTGCGCGCGACCTCGACCCCGTGCAGGCCGGGCAGCGCGAGGTCAAGCAGCACCACGTCGGCCAGCGGCCGTGGCGCGCACAGGGCGGCGGCGGCCAGGGCCGCGTGGCCGTCGGCGGCCTCGCCCGCCACCTGGGCGCTGCCGGCCAGCGCATCGCGCAGGCAGCGCCGGTAGGCGGCATGGTCGTCGATCAGGTAGACACTGAGCGGCACCCGGCCAGCTTGGGCCGCTGCCGGCGCAGGCGCCATCGGCAGGCTGCGGAGTTGCGGGCTCTGGAAACCCTCAGATTTCGCCCTGGCCGCCGCGCATTGGCGCGTCCAGCGTGCTCAGGCCCTCGCGCAGCGCATACCGGGTCAGCTCGGCCAGGCCGCGCGCCTGCAGCTTGTGCAGCACGTTCTCGCGGTGGGTGGCCACGGTCTTCGGGCTGAGGTGCAGGCGCTCGGCGATCTCGTTGGTCGTGTAGCCCTCGGAGAACAACTGCACCAGTTCACGCTCGCGCGGCGTCAGCGTATGAAAGGCGCCGGCAGGCGGCGCGGTGCGGCGCTCGCGCCAGGCGCGCACCATCACGCCCGACAGCGAGGGGCTGATGTAGACCCGGCCGGCGGCCACCTGCTGCACGGCAAGCACCAGTTCGTCGAAAGAACAGTCCTTGAGCAGGTAGCCCATCGCGCCGGCCTCGATCATCGCCAGCACCAGCCGGTCCTCGTCGTGCACCGACAGGCACAGCACCGGCAGATCGCCTTCGGCGTGCAGGCGGCGCACCGCCTCGATGCCGTTGAGGCCGGGCATCGAGATGTCGGTGACCACCACGTCGGGGTGCAGCGTGCGCGCCAGGCGCAGCAGGCCGTGGCCGTCCTCGGCCTGGCCGACGAGTTCGATGCCCTGGGCCTCATGCAGCAGCGCCGCCAGACCGTCGCGCACGATGCGATGGTCGTCGGCGAGCAGGACGCGGATCGTCACCGGTCGGCCCTCGGGCGGCGGGTCGTCATGCCTCGGCCCTGGGCACGCGCACCAGGGCCTGGGTGCCGCCGCCGGGGGCCGGTCCGAGCCGCAGCCGGCCGCCCACGACCCGCAGCTGTGCGGCCACGCTGACCAGTCCGAACCCGCCCTGCGGCCCGAAATCGCGGCGCAGGCGCGCCGGCGGGCAGCCGATGCCGTCGTCGAGCACGCGCACGCACCAATGCGCCGCCTCGCGCCGCAGCGTGACGCGCAGGGCCTTTGCATCGGCATGCTTGACCACGTTGTGCATCAGCTCGCGGGTGACGCGATAGAGCACGCCGACGAGCGGCTGCGCGGGTTCGGCATCGAAGTCGTCGCCGTCGAACTGCACTTCGAGGGGGCTGTCCTCGAGCATGCGGCCGGCGGCGCCCTGCAGCGCCGCCCTCAGCCCCAGCATCGGCAGCAGGGGGTCGGCGAGCGCAAAGGTGGCGCGCCGGGTGGCGCGCGCCGCGTCGTCGATCAAGGCGCGCAGCTCGTCGAAGCCGGCGCGCGCGTCGTCCGAGCCGGCGCGGCCGCACAGGGCATGCAGCTTCAGCGCCGCCATCGCCAGGGTCTGCCCGATGTCGTCGTGCAGGTCGGCGGCAATGCGTTCGCGCTCGCGGTCCTGGGCCAGCTGCGCCTGCTGGGCGCGCCGCCGCCAATAGCGCAGGTCGTCCTGCAGGGCCTGCTCGCCGGCGCGCTGGCGGGCCAGGTCGCGCAGGCGCACCAGGCCCAGCCGCGGCCGGCCAGGCAGGCAGGGCAGGGCCGTGCCACGCGCGCTCATCGCGCGCGCCCGGCCGCGCTGCGTGAGCACCGAGACCTCGCTGTCCGGGAAGTCGCCGGCGCCGGCCATGCAGCGCCACACCGGCGCAGCGCCGTCGTCGGCGGCCAGCTCCTGCACGCGCAGGCCGACGATCGACGTCGGCACATGCCCCGTGGCCTGGGTCAGCGCCGCATTGCAGTCGACGATGCAGCCGCTGCCGCCATGCACCATCAGGCAGGGGTCGGGCAGACGCTCGAACAGGATCGACTCGCTCGGCAATCGCCATGCACGACCGGTCTGCTGCATCGTCACCGACGGCTCCCGCGGGCTCAAAGAGCGGCCGACGATAGACCTGTTGACCTTTTGTCACATCCTTGCATCCCCAGACGCGAAGTTCAAATTAGGGGGATTGAATCGCCTTCGCGCGGGTGCGGCAGGGCCTCAGCGCGGCGGGCCTGCGCCCAGCCGGTTGCGCACCGCGTCCAGCTTGAGACACAACTCCTGCACGCCGGCGGCCATGCGGTCGGTGGCGCGGTGCAGGGTGTCCGGGTTCACCGTCAGCAGCGCGGTGTGGCGCAGCGAGGCCAGGGTCCGCCAGCGCTCGAGCCCGTCGGGCAGCGTCGGATCCAGGCGGCCGGTGACGATGGCGTCGGGGTGCGCCGCGATCACCGCCTCGGCCGAAATCTGCGGCACCAGCTGCGCCAGCGCGGCGAAGGGATTGCGCGCGCCGCACAGGGCCAGTGCCTCGCTGATCGGGTGCGCGCCGTTGACCGTCATCAGCGGCGAGGCCCAGATCTGGTAGACCACGGTCAGCTCCCGGCGATGTGCATAGGTGGCGCGCAACCCGGCCAGCGCCTGTTCGAAGGCCGCGGCGCGGGCCTCGGCGACGCCCTCGGTGCCGGCCAGCCGGCCCAGCGTGCGCAGGGTGGTCGCGATATGCGCCAGGTCACGTCCGGCGCTGGAATACACCGGCAGCCCGGCCGCGCGCAGGCGCTGCAGCTGCTGCGGCGCATTGCCGTTCGCCCAGACCAGCACCAGGTCCGGCTTCAACGCGACGACACGCTCCAGGTCGAGCAGCACCGAGTCGCCGACGCGGGGGAGCTTTCTGGCGGCCTCGGGGTAGTCGCTCCACTCCGACACCGCGACCACCTGCGCGCCGGCGCCGGCGGCGAACAGCAGCTCGGTCAGGTGCGGCGCGATGCTGACGATGCGCCGGGCCGGCGCCGGCAGGACCAGGGTCGCGCCTTCGTCGTCGGTGACGCGGATCCCGGCCTGCGCGGGCGCGGCCGCGCCGAGCAGGGCGACGAGGGCAAAGCGCAGCAGCGCCTTCATGCCGGCACGAACAGCCATTGTTCGCCGACCCGCACACGCTGCAGGGTGTGGCCGAAGGCGTCCGACAGCAGCTCGGCCCGCATCACCTCGTGCACCGTGCCGGCCCGGTGTTCGCGGCCTTGCGCCAGCCCGAGCACCAGCACATGGCTGGCGAATCGCGCCGCCAGATTCACGTCGTGCACCGACATCAGCACCGCCTTGTCCGCGCTGGCCACCAGGGCCTGCAGATGGCGCATCAGCAGCAGCTGGTGGTGCAGGTCGAGATGCGACAGCGGCTCGTCGAGCAGCAGGGCCAGCGGGTCCTGGGCGAGCAAGGCAGCGATGGCCACACGCTGGCGCTCGCCGCCCGACAGCGTCAGCACGTCGCGCGCTTCGAAAGCCGCCAGGTCCATCGCCGCCAGCGCGGCGCGGGCGATGGCGCGGTCGCCCTCGCCTTCCCAGGCCCAGCGCGCCAGATGCGGGTGGCGGCCGATGAGCACCAGCTCCAGCACCCCGGCGCTGAAGCTGTCGCTGACGATCTGGGGCAGCAGCCCGCGCAGGCAGGCGGCCTCGCCGGCCGGCCAGTCGGCATAAGGCCGGCCGGCCAGGCGCAGGCGGCCGGCGTCGGGTGCGCGCAGGCCGGCCAGGGTGTGCAGCAGGGTCGTCTTGCCGCTGCCGTTGGGGCCCACCACGGCCCAGAACTGACCGCGCTCGACCTGCAGATCGAGCGCGTCGACCAGGGTCCGCGGGCCGATCTGCAGGCCCAGGCCGTCGGCCTCGATCACGTTTTCCTCCCGCCACCGAGCAGGAGCACGAGAAAGCTGGGCACGCCGATCAGGGCCGTGATCACGCCCACCGGCAGCTGCGTCGGGGCGACGACGCTGCGCGCCAGGGTGTCGGCCAGCAGCAGCAGGCTGCCGCCGGCAAGCACGCAGCCGGGCAGCAGCACCCGCTGGTCGTTGCCGAACAGCAGACGCAGGGCATGCGGCACCACCAGGCCGATGAAGCCGATGCCACCGGCGGTGGTGACCGCCACCGCCGCGGCCGCCGAAGCCAGCAGGTACAGCCCGCGGCGCAGCCCGACCACGCGCACGCCGAGCGAGGCCGCCGCCAGCGGGCCGCGCAGCAGCACGTTCAGGCTGCGCGCCAGCGGCCAGGACAGGGCCAGCAGCAGGGCCAGCATGCCCAGGGGCAGGGTCGGCGAGCCGGCACCGGAGAGGTCGCCGGCGAGCCAGAACAGCATGCCGCGCAGGCGCGCTTCGGGCGCCATCGCCAGCATCAGGGTCACCAGGGCCGTCCAGCCGGCCGCCAGCATGACGCCGGTGAGCAGCAGCCGCGGCGCGGTGTCGTGGCTGCCCGGGGCGGCCAGCCGCGCGAGGTCGCGGTGCGCGATCGTGAACACGAGCACGATGGTCAGCAGCGCGCCGCCGAAGGCACCGGCCTGCACCGTCCAGGCCGCCAGGCCGGCGGCCATCGCCGCCAGCGCACCGGCCGCCGCGCCGCCGGAGATGCCGAGCACATAGGGGTCGGCGAGCGGGTTGCGCAGCAGCACCTGCATCAGCGCCCCGGCCAGCGCGAGCAGGCCGCCGGTGGCAAAGGCCGCGCCGGCGCGCGGCAGGCGCAGCAGATGCAGCACCTCGGCCTCGGCACTGCCGTCCGGGTGCAGCAGCAGGCCCGGCAGGGTCAGCGGATCGATGGCCGCCGAACCGCTGGACAGGGCCAGTGCGAAGGCCAGCGCGGCGAGCAGCGCCAGGCCGGCCCAGATGTGCAGTGCACGGCGCATGCGCGCAGGTTCCGCGGCTCGCGGCCGTCAGCGCAGCTGCCAGCGCAGGCCGACGAAGGCGCTGCGTCCGGGGGGTGCGTAGCCGCGCACCAGGATGGCGTCGCGGTCGGCCAGGTTGTCGACGCGCGCGCTGAGGCTCCAGCGCGGGTCAATCTGCCACTGTGCGTGCAGGTTCAGCAGCGCGTAGCCGCCCAGGCGGTCGCTGTTGGCGACATCGTTGAAACGTGCGCCGACGGCGACCGCCTCGGCGCCGAGCTGCCAGTTGCCGCCGCGCCAGTCCAGGCCGGCGCTGCCGAAACGTCGCGCGCGGCGCACCAGCTGTGCCCCGCTGCCGGCGTCTTCGGGGCGCTGCCAGTTGGCCTCGGCGCGTGCCGACCAGGGGCCGGCGGCCCAGCGCGTGCGCAGCGACAGGCCGCGGATCTGCGCGCGGGCGATGTTGTCCACCGAGCTGAAGCTGTCGTTGATGACGATCAGGTCGCGGATCCGGTTCTGGAAGGCCAGCGCATCGATGCGCCACGCCCCGGCCACATGGTGCAGCCCGATCTCCACGCTGCGCGAGCGCTCCGGCGCGAGCGCCGGGTTGCCCTGGTAGCCGAACTGCAGCGGGTAGTACAGGTCGTTGAAACTCGGCGCCTTGAAAGCGCTGCCCGCCGCCGCGCTGAACCGCCAGCCCGGCGCCAGGCTCCAGTTCCAGCCCAGGTTGCCGGTGCCATGCGCGCCGAACTGCGAATCATGGTCGTGGCGCAGTGCCAGCTGCAGCCGGTGGTCGGCGGCCAGCGCGCCGGTCCAGCCGGCGAACAGCGAAGCCACGCGGCGGCTGTCTGCGCTGTAGGCGGTGTCGCTGTCGACCTGTTCGCGCCGCCATTCGACGCCGGCCACCGCGTCGCCGCCGCCCAGGGCCAGGGTGTGCTGCCAGCTGAGCTGGTCCTGGTCGGTGCGGTAGCGGCCGGGGAAGCTGCCTTGCACATCCAGCGCATCGCTGCCGCGCGCCAGGCGCAGCAGGCTGAGCCAGCCGGCACCGAGCCGGTCGCGGCTCTCCAGCGACAGCGTGCCCAGGCGCTGGCGGTTGAAGTCGTCGGCAAAATCGCCGGCATCAAAATGTGTGCGCGTGTCGGTGAGCAGCCAGCGCGCGGCCAGGGTATGGCCGCTGGCCCAGTCGTGTTCGAGCCGCGCCGACAGACTGGCATTGCGGTAGGGGTCGCGGTCGGCGTTGTAGGAGAAGACGTTGTCCGGCGTCGTCGCCGAGCCGGCATTCGTTTCGCGCCAGGCCAGCGACGCCGAAGCCCGCGTGGCGCCTTTGCCCAGGCCCCAGTGCAGGGCCGCCTTGCGGCTGTGTTCGCTGCCCAGGCCGACGGACAGCTGTGTGCCGGCGGCCCGGCGCGTGAAGACCTGCACCACGCCGCCGATGGCATCGGCACCGTACAGGCCGCTGGCCGGGCCGAGCAGGACCTCGACGCGCTCGATCTGGTCGAGCGCCAGGTGTTCGAAGGCACTCGTGCCGCTGGTGGCCGAGTTGACGCGCACCCCGTCGACCAGGAGCACGACATGGTTGGCATTGCTGCCGCGCAGAAACAGGCCCACCGGTTGCCCGGCGCCGCCGGTGGCGCTGAACTCGAGGCCGGCCTCGCGCTGCAGCAGCTCGGCCAGGCCGCCGGCGCCGGCCTGTTCGATGCGGTCACGGCCGATCACACGCAGGTCGAGTGGTGACTGGTCCTCGGCCTGGGGCACCCGCGTGGCGGTGACCACCACGGTGGCGCCTTGCGCGTGCAGGGACGACAGGGGAAACAGGCAGGCGCAGAACGCGGCCGCCGGGGCAAGGCAGGAGGGGAATTTCACAGTGACTCCAGCCGCCGGCGTCCCCGCAGGCGGTCAGGTGGACATCACCCCATCACGTTGGCACGCGCCGGGGCACCCTGCTCGTCAGGCCGGTATCCGGGCTCGCAGGCCGCAACAGCGAAGAACGCCGCTGCGAGGGCCGCCGCCTTCCCAGGTTGCGCGCAACCCAGTGGCGTGATGGCGGCCTTGCGCCTGCTCACCGGTGCGGGGGCAGCGCAGGATTGGGCCTCGATCAAGGTGATTCGGGGCGGTCACCTGCTTCCCGTTCAACCCTTGGCAAGACATCACCGCAGGCACCTGGAGCAACCGGCATGATACGCGCATGACCGTCCGCACCCTGAGCATGCAGAGCGTCTTCGTGATCACGCTCGACCGCCCGGCCCGCCGCAATGCGGTGGACGGCCCCACCGCCGCCGCGCTGGGTGCCGCCTTCGAGGCCTTCGAAGCCGACCCGGCGCTGCGTGTGGCCGTGCTCACCGGCGCCGGCGGCCAGTTCTGTGCCGGCGCCGACCTGCAGGCGATGGGCGACCCGGCCCGGCGCAATCACCTCGACCCCGAGGGCCACGGCCCGATGGGGCCCAGCCGCATGGCCTTCAGCAAACCCGTGATCGCCGCGATCGAAGGTTTTGCGGTCGCCGGCGGCCTGGAACTGGCCCTGATGTGCGACCTGCGCGTGGCCGCCACCAGCGCCGTGTTCGGCGTCTTCTGCCGCCGCTGGGGTGTGCCCCTGATCGACGGCGGCACGGTGCGCCTGCCCCGCATCGTCGGCCAGGCCCGCGCGCTGGACCTGATCCTCACCGGCCGGCCGGTGACCGCCGAAGAAGCGCTGGCGATGGGGCTGGCCAACCGCGTGGTGCCCGACGGGACGGCGCTGGCCGCGGCGACGGAACTCGCCGAACGGATCGCCGCTTTCCCGCAGCGCTGCATGAACGCCGACCGCGCCTCGGCCCTGGCGCAGTGGGACTGGCCGCTGGACGAGGCGCTGCGCCGCGAAGGCCGCGGCGGGCAGGCGGTGGTGTTCGACGAAGGGCTGGCGGGCGCGGCGCGTTTTGCCGGCGGCGCCGGCCGCCACGGCGGCTCAGCTTGAGCTTGACGACAGACGCAGGCGCTCGGCGAGCACGCGCTCGACCGTGTCGACGATGACCTGGGTCTGGCGGTCGATCTCGAGGTTGACCGCGTCGCCCACCGCCTTGCTGGCGAAGGTCGTCGTGCGCAGGGTCTCGGGGATCAGCCAGACCTCGAACCAGCCGCTGCCGTCGGCCTCGCGGCCGGTTTCGGACACCGTCAGGCTGGCGCCGTTGACGGCGATGAAACCCTTGGCGAACACATAGCGCATCCACGCCGCCGGCACGGCAAAACGCAGCACATGGTTGTTCTCGGGCGTGCGCAGGGCCACGATCCGCGCCTGCAGGTCGACATGCCCGGACAGGATGTGGCCGCCGACCTCGGCACCGGCGACAAAACTGCGCTCGACGTTGACCTGCGAGCCTTCGTGCAGCGCACCCAGGGTGGTCAGGCCCAGGGTCTGCTGCATGACGTCGAAGCTGGCGGCGCCGCCGTCGACGCGGGTCACGGTCAGGCAGCAGCCGTCAACGGCGACGCTGGCGCCGACCTGCAGCCCGGCGCTGAACCCTGGCGGGCAACGCAGCGTCAGGCTGCGCAGACCCGGCCTCTCGGTCAGCGTGGCGACTGCGGCCACGCCCTGGACGATCCCGGTGAACATGCCGGGATTATCGGCGCGCTTGCGAACCTGGGAGTTCGTCGCCCTCAAGCCCGACGGCCTCCTAGACTCGGGCCATGGACGAGCAGACTGCATTCGAACGGACGCGCGGCCTGCGCGCCCGGCCTGTGGCCCTGGGCTGATGGAGCCGTTCAAGAACCTGCTGCACGCCGGACTGGTGGCGCGCATGGCCGCGCACCTGAAGCGCGCCGACCGCAGTTTCGACCATCGCGGCTTCGCCGCACGCGCCGGTGTCGGACTTGACGCGCTGGAGATGAAGGCACGCGCGATGCACATCGCCGACGCGCTGGAGGCCACCCTGCCGGCCAACTTCGCGCGCGCCTGCGATGTCATCGAAGCGGCACTCGCTCCGCCCTGGCCCGATGACCGCCTGGGCAGCGACGATCCCTGCCGCGACGGCCTGGAGGGCTGGGCCCTGTGGCCGGTGGGCGAGGTGATCGCGCGTTCGGGCATCTCGCACACGGCGCGCGCCCTGCAGGCGCTGCACGCGATCACCCGGCGCTTCACGGCCGAATACGCGATCCGGCCCTTCATCGTGCACGACCCGGACCGCGTCTTCGCCACGCTGCGCCGCTGGACCGCCGACCCGAGCGCCCATGTGCGGCGCCTGGTCAGCGAAGGCAGCCGCCCGCGCCTGCCCTGGGGCATCCGGCTGCAGGCCCTGGTGGCCGACCCGTCGCCGACCCTGCCGCTGCTGGCGGCGCTGCAGGACGATGCCAGCCCCTATGTGCGGCGCAGCGTGGCCAACCACCTCAACGACATCGCCAAGGACCACCCGGCGCTCGTCATCGGCTGGGTGCGCAGCCACCTCGACGGCGCTTCGGCCGAACGCCTGGCCCTGCTGCACCATGCCAGCCGCAGCCTGGTCAAGGCCGGGGATGCCGGCATGCTGACGGCCTGGGGCCTGGGGCAGGCCTTTGCCGGGCACATCCGGCTGCAACTCGGCGCCTCGCGGGTCACCCTGGGCGGCGCGCTGCCCTTCGAGCTCACGCTGCACTCGACCAGCCGCCACGCACAGCGCCTGGTGGTGGACTACGCGGTGCACCACCTCAAGGCCGACGGCGCGCGTCGGCCGAAAGTGTTCAAGGGCTGGTCGCTGGCGCTCGCTGCGGGCGAGACGCGGGTCCTGCGGCGCCGGCATCCGATGCGACCGGTGACAACGCGTCGCTATCATGCCGGGCTGCACCAGCTGGATCTCCGCGTCAACGGGGCCGTGCTGGCGACCGCCGACTTCGAGCTCGAGATCGAATGCATCGATCCATCTTCCGCGTTGGGATCCGCGGCGCCGCGGCGCTGAGCCTGGCCCTGGCCGCCCTCGCCGCATCGGCGTCGCCGGCCGGCGATGCGGCGGCCCTGCTCGACCGCGCCGAGTCCCAGTCGCGCATCGACCCCGAGGCCACCGCGCGCATGGCGCGCGAGGCCCTCGCGTCGCTGGGCCCCCAGGGCAGCGCCGACCAGCGTGTGCGCGCGCTGCTGATCCTGTGCGACCATGAGACCGAACGCGACAGCGCCTCGGCGACGGCGCGCGTCGAGTCGGCACGCGCGCTGATGCCGCAGGTGCAGCGGCGCGGGCTGCAGGCGCGGCTGTTCGGCTGCGAGGGCGAACTCAGGCAGCAGGCCGGCGACAGCGCCGCCGCGATGCGCCTGTACGAACAGGCGGTGCACGCCGCCGAGCTGGCCGCCGACAACGCCGAGCTGGCGCAGGCCCTGTACCAGCGCGGCTATCTGCGCGGTCTGCGCGGCGATTTCGCCTCCGGCCTGGCGGATCTGGAACGTTCGGCCGCGCTCTACGACAGCCTGGACATGCCGGCCCACCGCACGACGGTGCACAACGGCATCGCCACCGTCTACAACCGCATGGGCGACGCCGAGCAGGCCCGACGCTACTACCAGGCGGCCCTGCGCGAGCAGCAGGCCAGCGGCCTGAAGCGCGAGATGGTCGTCAGCTGGCACAACCTGGGCCGCGTGCACGAGCAGTTGCGTGACTGGCCGGCGGCCGAAGAGGCGTTCAACCAGACCCTGGTCCTGTCGCGCGAGATGCACTATGCCCGCGGCGAGGCCTTTGCCCTGCGCGGCCTGGCGGCGGTGGCGAATGCCCGCGGCCGGCCGGCCCTGGCGCTGGAGCGCCTGGACCAGGCCCTGGCCCTGCAGGGGCAGCTGGTCGACGAGCGCCTGCGCGGCCAGATCCAGCTGCAGCGCGGCATCGCACTCGGCCAGCAGGGCCTGCCGGGGCAAAGCCGAGCCGCCCTGCAGGAGGGGCTGCGCATCTTCGAGCGCGCCGAATCGGTACGCGAATCCGCCGCCGCCCACGAGGCCCTGGCGCAATTGCACGCCGGCCAGGGGCAATGGCGCGAGGCCTTTGCGCAGCTGGCCGCGTTCAAGCATCTGTCCGACGGCCTGCTGCGCCGCCAGATCGACGACCGCTTCGCGGCCCTGAAGGCGCAGGTCGACCGCAGCGCCGAGGCGCAGCAGATGCGCCTGCTGCAGCGCGAGCAGCTGGCCACCCAGGTGGCGCTCGAACAGGAGCGCCTGGCCGGGCGCCTGCGCAACGCGACGATCGCGCTCGGCGCCGTCGGGGCCCTGCTGCTGGCCCTGCTGGCCTGGCGACTGCGCCGGCGCAGCCAGGTGATGCAGCGCCTGGCGCACACCGACGAGCTGACCGGGCTGCCGAACCGGCGCGACGTGCTCAACCGGCTCGACCAGGTGCTGGCGCGCGGCGTGCGCTGTGCGCTGGTGATCGTCGACCTGGACCACTTCAAGCGCATCAACGACACCTATGGCCACCCGGCCGGCGACGCCGTGCTGCGCGCCGCCGCCGAGGTGCTGCGGCCGGTGGGGCAGGCCCCGGCGGCGCTCGGCCGTCTGGGCGGCGAAGAGTTCGTGCTCGTGCTGCCCGGCACCGACGCCGACGCGGCGCGCGCCATCGGTGAGCGGCTGCGCCAGTCGATCGAGGCGATGGACCTGCGCCAGGTCGTGCCCGGCAGCCCGGTGACGACCAGTGTCGGGCTGACCGTCGGTCTGCCCGGCGACGACGCCAGCGAACTGCTGCGCCGCGCCGACCGTGCGCTCTACCTGGCCAAGGCGCGCGGCCGCAACCGCGTCGAACTGGTGCTGCCGGAGGACGAAAGCGGCGAGTCGCTCACCTCGGCGGCCATGCCTGCTCAGCGAAGCCCGGCGTCGCCGCCGATGCCCACGCCACGACCGGCCGCGTGACCGGGGGCGTCGCGATCGTCATTCAACGATCGTAGTCGTCGCGTGCATCACATTCAGGGTCGGGCGCGAAGGAGGCGTCGCGCACCCGGCCGTCGTCGCCGATCGACGCCTGGAACCACAGGCAGAACGGCGAATCGTGGCGCCAGGACCAGACCTGCCCGCCCTGCCGGCCACCGTCGCGCACATGGCTGGCGCGGCCCAGGGTGCGCAGCAACTGCTCGCGCGTCATGCCGGGCAGGCTGCCTTGCACGGCTTCGAGATGACGCCAGTCGAGCACCTGGCGCCAGCGCACGCTGCGGCCCTGGGCGTCGAGGTCGACCATCCAGGTCTCGCGCCCGGCCGGGCCAAGCGCGTACTCCAGCCGCGTGCCCGCATCGAGGGCGTAGCGACCGGTAGGCGCACCCCAGCGCTGCACAACCTGGGCCTCGTCGAGGCCGGACTGCAAGGGCGTCAGGCCGGGGCCGGCACAGGCCGCCAGCAGTGCCGGCAGCATCGCCAGCAGCGGCAGGCGCAGCAGATTCAGGCGTTTCATGTTGGCAGCATACGCGCCAGCGCCGACCCGCATTCCCGTGCGGGGCATGGATCGGTCGGACGACCGCTCAGACGCCGTTCAGACCCCCAGCCGGTCGCGCAGTTCGTACCAGAAGGCGCCCAGCGCGGTCAGCGGCACACGCAGCAGCCGCCCGCCCGGGAAGGGGTGGTGCGGCAGGCGGGCGAAGGCGTCGAACCTTTCGGCCTGGCCGCGGATGGCCTCACCAAGCACGCGTCCGATCAGGTGCGTGAAGGTCACGCCGTGGCCCGAGCAACCCTGCGAGTAGTAGAGGTTGGGGGCCAGCCGGCCGACCTGGGGCAGGCGTGACAGGGTGAGCAGGAAGTTGCCGGTCCAGCCGAACTCGATCGGCACCTCGGCCAGCTCGGGGAAGGTGCGCAGCAGCTTCGGGCGCACCAGGGCTTCGACCCGGGCCGGGTCGCGCGCGCCGTAGATCACGCCGCCGCCGTAGACCAGGCGCTTGTCGGCCGAGAGCCGGAAATAGTCGAGCAGGAAGTTGTTGTCCTCGACGCAGCAGTCGGAAGGCAGCAGTCGGTCGCCCGCCTCGCCGAGCGGCGCGGTGGCGATCATCTGCGTGCCGCAGGGCATCGAGCGGCTGGCCAGCACCGGCTCAAGCTGGCCGATGTAGGCATTGCAGGCCACGATCACGAACTTCGCCTGCACCCGCCCCTGCGCGGTGTGCACCAGCGCCGGTTCGCCACGCTCGATGCGCAGCACGGCGCAGTCTTCGTGAATCTGCCCGCCCAGGCTTTCCAGCGCCGCCGCCTCGCCCAGCGCCAGGTTCAGCGGGTGGAAGTGACCGCCGCTGGGGTCATGCAGTACGGCCGCATAACGTTCGCTGTTGACATGCCGGTGGACCTCGGCCGGCGTGTCCAGGAACTGCAGCCCCGGGTGGCCCCAGCGCTGCCAGAGTGCCTGCTGCTCGAGCAGCTCACGCGCCTTGGCGGCGTTGATGGCGGCGTAGACGCCGCCCGCCTTCAGGTCGCAGGCGATGGCGTAGCGCGCCACGCGCTCGCGGATCACGGCCGCGCCCTCGAACATCATGCGTCCCAGCGGCTCGGCCACGGCCGCGCCATGGCGGGCCTGGATGACGTCGATGTCGCGCGAGTAGCTGTGCACGATCTGCCCGCCGTTGCGCCCCGAGGCGCCCCAGCCGATGCGCGCCTGCTCGAGCAGCACCACCTTCAGGCCGGCCTCGGCGAGCGCGATGCCCGCCGACAGGCCGGTGTAGCCGCCGCCGACGATGCAGACATCCGCCTGCAGCGCGCCTTGCAGCGGCGGCCGCGCCGGCGACGGGTTCGCGCTGTGGGCGTAGTAGGAAGGGGCGTGGGGCAGGCTGGACATCGGGTGGTGCGCTGGCGCGGGGCCGGGAAGCGTCACGATAATGCACCCTGGACCCCCGCCCCTGCCGAGACTGCCCGTGGACCCCACCGTACTCGCCGTGCACGGCCCGCGCCCCCCCGAGGTGCCGGCCTTTCCGATCGTGCTCGATTCGCCGCATTCGGGTTTCCGGCTGCCGCCGGACTTCCGGCCGGCGGTGGATGCGCGTGCGCTGCGCGACGGCGAGGACGCCTTCGTCGACGAGCTCTTCCTGCCGGCGGCCAAGCTCGGCATCCCGCTGCTGACGGCCCAGTTCTCGCGGGTCTACATCGACCCCAACCGGCATGTCGCCGACATCGACCCGCGCCTGATGGCCGAGCCCTGGCCGCACCCCACGCTGGACAGCGGCAAGGCCGCGCTCGGCAAGGCCCTGATCTGGCGCACCCTGCTCGACGGCCGGCCGATCTACGACCACGCCTTGTCGGTGGCCGAGGTGATGCACCGCATCGACCGCTGCTACCAGCCCTACCACGACGCGCTGTGGGAACTGCTGGCCCATGCGCATACGCGCTTCGGCGTCGTCTACCACCTGAACTGCCATTCGATGGCGCCGACGAGCACGCTCGAGTTCGATGGCGTGGCCGGCCAGCCGCGCCCCGACTTCGTGCTCGGCGACCGCGACGGCACGAGCTGCGAGCCGGCGTTCACGAACTTCGTCGCCGAGTTCCTGCGCGGCGAAGGTTACGAGGTGGCGATCAACCACCCGTTCAAGGGCGTGGAGCTGGTGGCCGCCTACAGCGACCCGAAAGCCGGCCGCCACAGCCTGCAGCTCGAGATCAACCAGCGCCTGTACATGGACAGTGCCCGCATCGAGAAGCACGACGGCTTCGCCCGGCTGCAGGCGCGGCTGATGCACCTGCTGACCGCGCTCGGCGAACGTTTCGGCTATGCGCAGACGATGATCCGGCCGCGGCGCAGCTGAGGCGCAGCGTTCGGCCGCGAGCGGGAATGACGCCAGATCAGCACGATGTCGTATTGCGGCTGAAGCGAAAATCTTGGTGGGTCAACGGCTTGCGTTCGCGCCCTCGGCTTGTGACGGTTCAATTGACCCGTCTGGCCACCTGGATTGCCGGAGCTTTCATGGGGCGTCGTGGGCGGCAGTGAACGCGGGCGGAGACGACCCAGTTCGTCAGGTCAGGCGGTCCTGCGCTCAGCGATTCGCGCTCTCTGCAATGAGTACCTCGGCGGGGATTCCGAGGCTGCGGTGCAGGCGCCGGATCATCGCCAGCGTCAGCGGGCGCTTGCGGCTCAGCACCTCGTACACCCGGTTCGGGCGGCCGATGATCGGCTCGAGATCCTTCACCGTCAGACCGCCCTGCTCCATCCGGAACTTGATCGCCTCCACGGGGTCGGGCGCGTCGATCGGAAAGTGCCGGGCCTCGTAGGCCTGCACCAGCGTGGCCAGGATGTCCAGGCGATCGCCCTTCGGCGTGCCCGGTGCAGGGTCTGAAGAGATCAAGGCCGAGATGTCGGCGAGCGCGGCCTGGTAATCGGCTTCGGTGTGGATGGGGCGGATGTTCACGGTGACCTCGCTCAGCTCGGTTCGATGGTGTGCGCGTCGATCGCGTCGTACTGCGCATGCGTGCCGATGAACTTCACGTACACGACCTGCAGCCGGTAGGCGATGGCCACGACCAGCCGGTACTCGTTGCCCCTGATGTTGAACACCACCCGCCGGTGCTTCAGGATGCTGGCACTGCGGTACCGCGATTTGATGTCCGACGGCTGCGTCCATGACGCATTAGAGGCTTCCTCGAACCCGGCCTTCAGAGGCTGCTCTGCGTCGGGGTGCTGTTGCCAGAACGCTCTGAGTGCGGCGACAGCGATGACTCTCACGCGCGCAGTTTAGTCCCAAAATGGGACTTCGGTCAATGACCCGGTCCGCGCCGGATACCGATGCCGCGTCGTCGGACCAGCGGTGCGTCAGGCCCGGACTGGACGGACGCACAGACGCTCGCCGATTTCACGAATGCGACGCCGCCCAGCCTGGAGCGACGAGCGCTTCGTAGGCACCGAACTCGGCCCCAACACGAGGTCGCGCGGGTGGCCGGCCGCCGTTCCGAGCAGAACCCTTGCCGGTCGGTGCACGCTACATCAGCACGATGTCGTATTGCTCCGGGCTCATCCCCGGCTCGGCGCTCAGCGAGATCGGCCGGCCGATGAACTCGCTCAAGCCTGCCAGATGCGTGCTCTCCTCGTCGAGCAGGGTCTCGACCACGGTGGCGCTGGCGACGATGCGGAATTCCTTGGGGGCGAACTGGCGCGCCTCGCGCAGGATCTCGCGCAGGATGTCGTAGCAGACGCTGCGCGCGGTCTTGACCTGGCCGCGGCCGCCGCAGGTGGGGCAGGGCTCGCACAGCAGATGCGCCAGGCTCTCGCGCGTGCGCTTGCGCGTCATCTCCACCAGGCCGAGCTGGGTGAAACCGCTGACCGTGGTGCGCACGCGGTCGCGCGCGAGCTGCTTGCGCAGCTCGCCGAGCACCGCCTGCTGGTGCTCCTCGCGCACCATGTCGATGAAGTCGGCGATGATGATGCCGCCCAGATTGCGCAGGCGCAGCTGGCGCGCGATGGCGCCGGCGGCCTCGAGATTGGTCTTGAAGATCGTGTCGTCGAAGTTGCGCGCGCCGACGAAGCCGCCGGTGTTCACGTCCACCGTGGTCAGGGCCTCGGTCTGGTCGATGATCAGGTAGCCACCGCTCTTCAGGTCCACGCGCCGCGCCAGCGCGCGCTGGATTTCTTCCTCGATGCCGAAGAGGTCGAAGATCGGCCGCTCGCCCTTGTAATGTTCGAGTTTGGGCAGGGTGCCGGGCATATAGGTCGAGCCGAAGGCGGTGAGCGTGTCGAACTGCATCTTCGAGTCGATGCGGATGTTCTGCGTGTTCTCGCTGCTCAGGTCGCGCAGCACGCGCTCGGCCAGACTCAGGTCCTGGTGCAGCAGCGCCCCGGGCGGCTGCTTCAGGCTGCGCTCGCGGATCGTCTCCCAGGTCTTGCGCAGGTAGGCGATGTCGTCGGCCAGTTCCTCGTCGGTGGCCTCCTCGGCATTCGTGCGCAGGATGAAGCCGCCGCCGCCGTCGGCCGCGAGCTGCTGCATGCGCTCGCGCAGCGCCTCGCGCGCCTCGGGGCCGCCGATCTTCTGGCTGATGCCGATATGCCTGTCCTGCGGCAGGAAGACCAGCATGCGCCCGGCGATCGAGACCTGCGTCGACAGCCGCGCGCCCTTGCTGCCGATGGCGTCCTTGATGACCTGCACCATCAGCGGCTGGCCTTCGAAGACACGCTTCTCGATCGGAATCAGGGGCGCCTCGTTGCGCGCGGCGTAGCTGCCGTTGGCGCCCGCGGTGTGCAGGTCGGCCACATGCAGGAAGGCGGCGCGCTCGCCGCCGATGTCGATGAAGGCGCTCTGCATGCCGGGCAGCACACGCGCCACCTTGCCCAGATAGACGTTGCCGACCTGGCCGCGCTCGAGCGCGCGCTCGAGGTAGAGCTCCTGCAGCGCGCCGTTCTCGACGATGGCCACGCGCGTTTCCTGCGGCGCCCAGTTGATGAGGATGTCCTGGCTGGCCATGTCTAAGGTCCCGTCTCCACGCCAGCGCGGCGCAGCAGCTGCGAAGTTTGATGCAAGGGCAGGCCCATGATGCCCGAATGGCTGCCCTCGATGTGCGCGATCCAGCCGGCCAGTGCGCCCTGGATCGCATAGCTCCCGGCCTTGCCGAAGGGCTCGCCGCCAGCGACATAGGCGCGGATCACGGCAGGCGGCAAGGGCGCGAAACGCACATGCGAGACCTGCAGCGCGGCCCAGCGCCGGCGGCCCGCCTGCAGCGCCAGCGCCGTCAGCACCCGGTGCGTGCGGCCCGACAGCAGGGCCAGCGTGGCCGCGGCCTCGGCGGCGTCGGCGGGCTTGCCCAGAATGCGCCGGCCCAGGGCCACCGTGGTGTCGGCGCACAGGATGGCGCCCGGCGGCAGGCCCTGCCTGGCGTGGCGCGCCACGGCCGCCTGCAGCTTGGCGGCGGTGACGCGCTGCACGTAGGCGGCCGGCAACTCGCCCGGGCGCAGCGCTTCCAGCGCTTCGGCGTCTTCGTCGGCGTCGGGCGGCAGCAGCCGCGGCTCGACGCCGATCTGGGCCAGCAGCTGGCGCCGGCGCGGGCTCTGCGAAGCGAGGTACAGCGTTGTGCCCGGCTTCATTCGCGGTGGTAGGGATGGCCGGCGTTGACCGACCAGGCCCGGTACAGCGCCTCGGCCAGCAGCACGCGCACGAAGGCATGCGGCAGGGTCAGGTCCGACAGGCGCAGGGTTTCGTCGGCGCTGGCCTTCAGCGACGGGTCCAGCCCGTCGGGGCCACCGATCAGCAGCGCCGTGTCGCGGCCGTCGGCCTGCCATTGCTGCAGACGTTCGGCGAGCTGCACGCTGCGCATACGCGTGCCGCGTTCGTCGAGCAGCACGCGCCGCCAGCCCTTGCCCAGCGTGGCCAGCGCGGATTCGAAGCGTGCCGCCTCGGCGGCCATGCATTGCGCGGCGGTCTTGCCGGCGTCGCGTGGTTCGGCCTTCAGTGCCTTCAGCTCGAAGCGCCATTCGGGCGGGAAGCGCTTCGCGAAGTCGGCCCAGGCCGCGTCGGCCCAGGCCGGCTGGCGCAGGCCGACGGCGAGCACGGCGAGCTTCATGGCTCAGGCGCGCCGTGCGATGGCCTTCTTTGCCGGTGTCTTCTTTGCCGGCGCCTTCTTTGCCGGCGCCTTCGCAGCGGGGTTGGCCCTGGCCGGGGCGGCCGGGGTGGGCCTGGCGGCGGGCTTGCGCGCCATGCCGGCCTTGGCCGCCACCTTGCGCGCCGGCGCCTGCTTCGCGGCGGGCGGACGCAACGCTGCCGCCTTGGCGGGCACGGCCCGGCGCGGCGCGACGGCGGGTTTGGCCGGGGCGGCCACGGATGTCGCCTTGCGCGCGGGCGCCCGCTTCGCCGATGCCACGCCCGGAACCGTCGCCTTCTTCGCCGGCGCCCGGCCGGGGGCCGTCTTCTTTGCCGGCGCCTTCTTCGCAGGCGGCTCGGGTTCGGAGGCCTTGGGCAGTGCGCGCTGGGTCTTGCCGATCTTCATCGGCACCAACTTGCCGCCCCAGATCTCCTCGAGGTGGTAGTACTCGCGGATCGAGGGCTGCATGATGTGCGCCACCGCGGCGCCGCAGTCGACGATGATCCACTCGCCGTTGTCCGCACCCTCGGTGCGCAGCACCCGCATGCCGCGCGTCTTGACCGCGTCGCGCACGCTGGCGGCCAGGGCCTTGGTCTGCCGGTTGCTGGCGCCGGTGGCAATGATCACGCGCTCGAACAGCGGCGACAGATGCTCGGTGTTGAAGACGACGATGTCCTGCGCCTTGACGTCTTCGAGACCGTCGACGATGGCGCGTTGCAGCTTGCGGATGTCCATTCAGTCCCTGTAGAGATGGTGTTGTTCAATATAACGTGCGACCGCGGGCGGCACCAGCGCGTCGATGCGCTCGCCGCGCGCCGCGCGTGCGCGGATGTCGGTGGACGAGATGTCGAGCATCGGCAGCGGCACCGCACGGTGCGCATGGCGCAGCACGGCCGCATCGGGCGCCGGGTGTTCGCCCGGGCGCTGCGCGACGGCCAGCACCGTGAGCGCCAGCAGCCGCTCCCAGCCGCGCCAGGTGTGCAGATTCGCGTACTGGTCGGCGCCGATCAGCAGCAGCCATTCGGTGCCGGGCTCGCGCGCGTCCAGGGCCTCGACGGTGTCCAGGGTCACGCTCGGGCCGGCGCGCTTGAGTTCGATGCGCTCCAGCCGCTGCCCGGGTTCGCCCTCGATCGCCAGCTCCACCATCGCCTCGCGCTGCGCGGCCGGCGTCATCGCGCGGCGCTTCTGCCAGGGCTGGCCGGCCGGGATCCAGCGCAGTTCGTCCAGCGCCAGGGCCTGGACTGCGCTGCGCGCGAGCGCCAGGTGGGCGTTGTGCGGCGGGTCGAAGCTGCCGCCGAAGAGGCCGACGCGGCGCTTCAAGCCGCGGCCCCGGATTCCCAGTGCGCCCAGTCGCGCGGGCGCAGGAAGTCGCTGTACAGCCGCGCCTCGGGTGTGCCGGGCTCGGGCGCCCAGGCATAGCGCCATTTCACCACCGGCGGCATCGACATCAGGATGCTCTCGGTGCGCCCGCCACTCTGCAGGCCGAACAAGGTGCCGCGGTCGATGACGAGGTTGAACTCGACATAGCGGCCACGCCGGTAGGCCTGGAAGTCGCGCTCGCGCTCGCCGTAGGCCATGCCGCGGCGGCGCTGCACGATCGGCAGATAGGCCCTCAGGAAGGCATCGCCAACGGCGCGTGTCATGGCAAAGCTGCGCTCGAAGCCAAGTTCGGCGAAGTCGTCGAAGAACACCCCGCCGACGCCGCGCGGCTCGTTGCGGTGCTTGAGGAAGAAGTACTCGTCGCACCACTGCTTGAAGCGCGGGTAGAGCGCGTCGCCGAAAGGCGCCAGCGCGTCGCGGCAGCTGCGGTGGAAATGTGCGGCGTCTTCCTCGAAGCCATAGTACGGCGTCAGGTCCATGCCGCCGCCGAACCAGACCACCGGCTCGCGGCCCGCCGGCAGGGCGGCGAACATGCGCACGTTCATATGCGCCGTGGGCACGAAGGGGTTGCGCGGGTGCATCACCAGCGAGACACCCATCGCCTCGAAGGGTGCGCCGGCGAGTTCGGGCCGGTGCTGGGTGGCCGAGGGCGGCATCGCCTGTCCGCGCACATGGCTGAAGTTGCAGCCGCCACGCTCGAAGACACCGCCCTCCTCGACCAGGCGCGACAGGCCGTCGCCCTGCAGGCGCTCCTCGGGGCCGCGGGTCCAGCCGTCGCTGACGAAGGCCTGCCCGTCCTCGGCCTGCAGCGCGTCGATGATGAACTGCTGCAGCGCGCGCAGGTAGGTGCGAACCAGATGGGTGTTCATACTCAGCTCATGCGGATCGGTGCGGCCTGCGCCGGCCGGCGTGCGCGCACGCCAGAATAGCGGCGCGCGATCTCGGCCATGTCGGCCTCCAGGTTGCCGCTCAGGCGCAGGCAGGAATGAAAACCGACGCGCCGGCGGCCGAAGTCCAGCTGCGCCAGGGCCAGCGGCACGCCGGCCTCGACGGCGACGCGGTAGAAGCCGCTGCGCCAGCCCGGCCCGGCCGCGCGTGTGCCTTCCGGGGCCAGCACCAGCCAGAGGAACTCGCCCTGCTCGCGCGCCGCACGCATGCGCGCCACCATATCGGGCACCAGGCTGCCCGGGCGCCGGCGGTTGACGGGCACGCCGCCCATCCAGCGCATCCAGCGGCCGAACAGTGGCGGCTTGAACAGGCTGTCCTTGCCCCAGAAGGTGACGTGCAGGCCAAGCGCCCACTTGGCCAGCAGGCCGAGCGGGAAGTCCCAGTTCGAGGTGTGCGGGTAGACCACGATCACGCCCTGCCGGGCGGGCAGACCGTCCCCCATCAGCCGCCATCCCAGGACACGCAGCAGGGCGCGCGCCAGGGCGCTGCCCTTCAGCGGCACCGGCCGTTCGCTGATCTCGACGGGCGCGGCAGTCAACGCGGCTTGATCGCGCGGTGGCCGATGTCGCTGCGCCAGACGGCGCCGGGCAGGGTGATGCTGCGCACACCTTCGTAGGCGCGCTGCTGCGCCACGCGCACCGAATCGCCGAGCGCGGTGACGCAGAGCACGCGCCCGCCACTGCTGCGCAAGCCGCCGTCGGCCAGCGTGGTGCCGGCGTGGAAGACCTTCAGGTCATCGGCATCGGCCGGCAGGCCGTCGATCGCATCGCCCTGGCGCGCCGCGCCCGGGTAGCCGTGGGCGGCCATCACCACACCGAGCGCGACGCGGCGGTCCCATTGCAGTTCAGCCTGGTCGAGCGTGCCGTCGGTGGCATGCATCAGCAACTCGAAGAGGTCGCTCTTCAGGCGCATCAGGATCGGCTGCGTCTCCGGGTCGCCGAGCCGGCAGTTGAACTCGACGGTGCGCGGCCGGCCCTCGGCATCGATCATCAGGCCGGCATAGAGGAAGCCGGTGAAGGGCGAGCCGTCCTTGGCCATGCCCTGGATCGCCGGGTGGATGATCTCGCGCATCACGCGCGCGTGCACGTCGGGCGTGACCACCGGCGCCGGGCTGTAGGCACCCATGCCGCCGGTGTTGGGTCCGGCGTCGCCGTCGCCGACACGCTTGTGGTCCTGGCTGGTGGCCAGCGAGACGACGTGGCGGCCATCGCTGACGACGATGAAGCTGGCCTCCTCGCCGGTCATGAACTCCTCGATCACGACGCGCGCACCCCCGGCGTTGTGCCGCACGCCCAGCGCATTGGCGCCCAGCATGTCGTCGATCGCGGCATGCGCTTCGTCGGCCGTCATCGCGACGATCACCCCCTTGCCGGCGGCCAGGCCATCGGCCTTGATGACGATCGGCACGCCGTGTTTGTCGACATGCGCGTGCGCCTGGGCGGCGTCGCTGAAGCTGCCGTACAGCGCCGTCGGGATGCCGTGGCGCTGCATGAAGGCCTTGGCGAAGGCCTTCGAGCTTTCGAGCTGGGCCGCCGCCTGCGTCGGGCCGAAGATGCGCAGCCCGCGGCTGCGGAACAGGTCCACGACACCGGCGGCCAGCGGCGCCTCGGGGCCGACCACGGTGAGCGCGATCTTCTCGGCCTGCACAAAGTCAGCCAGTTGGGCCAGGTCCGTGATCGGAACGTTGTGCAGCGCGCGTTCAGCCGCGGTGCCGCCATTGCCGGGGGCGACGTAGACCGTCTGCACCCGCTCGCACTGGGCCAGCTTCCAGGCGATGGCGTGCTCGCGGCCGCCGCCGCCGATCACGAGCACCTTCACGGCGCGTCCATTTCGGCGTTGTGATAGACGTCCTGCACGTCGTCGAGGTCCTCGATCACGTCGAGCAGCTTCTGCATGCGGGCCGCGTCGTCGCCCGCCAGCTCGATGCTGTTTTCGGCGCGCATCGTCACTTCGGCCAGCTCGGGCTTCAGCCCGGCGGCCGCCAACGCGTCACGCACGGCCTCGAACTCGGCCGGGCCGGTGAGCACCTCGACCGCGCCGTCGGCGTCGCTGATCACGTCCTCGGCGCCGGCCTCGAGCGCGATTTCCATGACCTTGTCCTCGGACGTCCCGGGCGCAAACACGAGCTGCCCGCAATGCTTGAACTGGAAAGCCACCGAACCGTCGGTGCCCAGGTTGCCGCCGTACTTGCTGAAGGCGTGGCGCACCTCGGCCACGGTACGCACGCGGTTGTCGGTCATGGTGTCGACGATGATGGCCGCCCCGCCGATGCCGTAGCCCTCGTAGCGGATCTCCTCGTACTGGACGCCTTCCAGCGCGCCCGAGGCCTTGTCGATGTTGTACTTGATGCGGTCGGCCGGCATGTTGGCCGCCTTGGCCTTGTCCACCGCCAGCCGCAGCCGCGGGTTGGCGCCGATGTCAGCCCCGCCCTGGCGCGCCGCCACGGTGATCTCGCGGATGATGCGCGTCCAGACCTTGCCGCGCTTTTCGTCCTGACGGCCTTTGCGGTGCTGGATGTTGGCCCATTTGGAATGTCCGGCCATGGTGGGGTGCGCTTGTCGTGGGAAACCCTTGATTCTACCGTGCCGGTGCTTCGCGCCCGCCTGCGGCGCTAGCATCGCGCTGCCCAGCCCCCTTGGCCCATGCCGTCACCACGCCCACCATCGCCGCCGTCCTGGTGGCGCGATCTCGTCGGCGGCAGCGTCGGGTCGATCGCGGTCATCGGCCTGATCCTGACCCTGGGTCTGCTGGCGACGGCGCCGCTCGGTGCGGCCGGCGTGGCGCTGGGGATTCGTGCCGCGCTGATGACCGCGGTCGGCGGCGGGCTGGTCTACGCCCTGCTCTCGCGCGCCGGATTGCCGGCCGTCACGCCCAGTTCGGCGACCGCGCTGCTGGTGGCCGGCCTGCTGCTGAAGTTGCTCGCTGACCCGGCCCTGCGCGGCAGCGCTGCGCTGCCGCTGGCCCTGGCCGGCGTGGTGGTGAGCGCGGCCGGGGTGCTGCAGCTGCTCGCCGGCCTGACCGGGCTGGCCCGGCTGGTCCTGTACCTGCCGCGCCCGGTGGTCGCGGGTTTCATGAACGGGGTTGCGCTCCAGGTCGTCATCGCGCAATGGCCGATGCTGCTCGGGCAGCCGCTCGGCGGGGCCGCCGGGGCGGCCGGCGCCCAGCCTGCCGCCCTGGCCCTCGGCCTGCTCACGGCCCTGGCCATCATCGGCCTGGCGCGCCGCCGGCCACGCCTGCCCGGCGCCTTGCTGGTGATGCTGCTCGGGACCGGCCTGCACGCCCTCGCCCTGCAGCTCTGGCCCGAGCTCCGGCTCGGTCAACCGGTCGGTCGCCTGCCGCCGCTGGAACTGCTGCCGCCCGGCGTCACCGACTTGTCGCCGCAGGCCCTGGGGTCGGCGCTGCGCACCCATGCGGTGACGCTGGTGCTGGGCGCGCTGCTGATCGCCGGTGTCGGCAGCCTGGAGACCCTGATGAACGGGCTGACGACGGACCGCGAGCTCGGCACCCGGCAGGACCCGGGCCGCGAGCTGGTCGCACTCGGCCTGACCAACATCCTGCTCGGGCCGCTCTGCGGGCTGCCGGCGGTGATGACGCGTGCGCGCGCCATGAGCGTGGCCGCGGCCGGCGGTCGACATCGCCAGGCCCTGGTCTTCGGATCGCTGGCCCTGGGCGCTCTGGCCCTGGCCGGCCAATCCTTGCTCGCCTGGCTGCCGCTGCCCCTGCTGGCGGGCATCCTGCTCGCGGTAGCGGTCTCGCTGGTGGACCGCTGGACCTTGCCGCTGCTGCGCCGGCAACTGGCGGGCCACGCCGACGCCGCCGGGCGCGGCAGCCTGGCGGTGGTCGCCGCGGTCATGCTGACCACCCTGGCGGCCGGCCTCGGCGCCGGGGTGGCGCTGGGCGCCCTGCTGTCGCTGCTGCTGTTCGTGGTGCGCATGAACCGCTCGCTGGTGCGCAGCCGCTACACCGCCGCGATCCGGCCCTCACGGCGCATGCGCATGCCGGCGGTGGAGGCGGTACTGCAGCCGCTGCGCCGCCGCATCGGCGTGATCGAGCTCGAAGGCGCCCTGTTCTTCGGCAGCGGCGAGCGCCTGCTGCACGAAGTCGAGACCTTGCCCGACGACTGCACGGCCCTGCTGCTCGATGCCGCGCGCCTGAGCACGATCGACGAGACCGGCGTGCAACTGCTGCAGGACCTGCAGGCGCGCACCGAAGCGCGCGGCGTGATGCTGCGCATCGCCGGGTTGCGCCGATCGCTGCAGCCGCTGCTGCTCGATCTTCAGGTGCAGACCAGCGCCGACGTGGACCGCGCCATCGAGGCGGCGGAGGACCTGCTGCTGGCCGACCGGGCGCCGGTGCCCGCGGTCATCGGGCTGTACGAGACACCGCTGCTGCAGGGTCTGGACGACGCCGAGCGCCGGGCGCTGGAACCCCTTCTGCAACCCCTGCAGCTGGCCGCCGGCGAGACCCTGTTCGAACAGGGCGCGGCCGGTGACCGCCTGTTCCTGCTGCTGTGCGGGTCGGTAAGCGTGATCACGCGCCCGAACGCCGAGGGCCGCAGCCAGCGCTTCCTGAGCATCTCGCCGGGCATGCTGCTCGGCGAGACCGCCCTGCTCGACGGCGGCGGGCGCAGCGCCGGCGCGGTGGCCGACACCGACGCGACCCTGGTGGCGCTGGACGGCGGTGCGCTGGACAGCCTGGAGCGCAGCCACCCGCGTCTGGCCGCGCGTCTGTACCGGCGCATCGCGGTGCACCTGTCGCAACGCCTGCGTGGCGCGGCGCCGGCGTGGGCCGGCGATCCGGACACCGCCTGACCGCCGGGCCAGGCTGCAGGCACGCCACGACGGGGCAGGCCGGGCGGCACGCACCGCTTCGCCTAGACTGGCGCTCGTCGCCCCTTGCCGACGGAGCCCACCCGATGCCCGACCCCATCCTCGTCGCCCGCCATGGCGACATCGAGTGCCTGCTGCTGCCCGGCATGGCCAACCGCCACGGCCTGATCACGGGGGCCACCGGCACCGGCAAGACGATCACCCTGCAGACCCTGGCCGAGAACTTCAGCCGCCTGGGCGTGCCGGTGTTCATGGCCGACGTGAAGGGCGACCTGACCGGCATCAGCCAGACCGGTGCCCTGCCGCCCAAGGTGGCCAGAATCCTCGAGGAACGCGGCCTGCCCCTGCCCGAGCCCACGCGCTGTCCGACCACGCTGTGGGACGTGTTCGGCGCCCAGGGCCACCCGGTGCGCGCCACCGTCTCCGACATGGGCCCCCTGCTGCTGGGCCGCATGCTGGCGCTCAACGAGACCCAGGCCGGCGTGCTGAGCCTGGTGTTCAGGGTGGCCGACGATCAGGGCCTGCTGCTGCTGGACATGAAGGACCTGCGCACGATGCTGCAGCATGTGGGCGACAACGCGCGCCAGTTCACCACCGAGTACGGCAACATCAGCGCGGCCAGCATCGGCGCCATCCAGCGCGGGCTGCTGCAGATCGAGGAGCAGGGCGGCGACCGCTTCTTCGGCGAACCGATGCTCGACCTGTCGGACTTCATGCAGACCGAGGACGGACGCGGCGTCGTCAACATCCTCGCCGCCGACCGGCTGATGAACGCGCCGCGCCTGTACGCGACCTTCCTGCTGTGGATGCTGTCGGAGCTGTTCGAGATGCTGCCCGAGGTGGGCGACCTCGAAAAACCCAAGCTGGTGTTCTTCTTCGACGAAGCGCACCTGCTGTTCAAGGACGCCCCGGCGGCCCTGATCGAGCGCATCGAGCTGGTCGTGCGTCTGGTGCGCAGCAAGGGCGTGGGCGTGTACTTCGTGACGCAGAACCCGCTGGACGTGCCCGACAGCGTGCTCGCGCAGCTGGGCAACCGGGTGCAGCATGCGCTGCGCGCCTTCACGCCGCGCGACCAGAAGGCCGTCAAGGCGGCCGGCGACACGATGCGCTCGAACCCGAAGATCGGCGACATGAGCGCGGCGATCACCGAGCTCGGCGTCGGCGAGGCGCTGATCAGCTTTCTCGACGCCAAGGGCCGGCCCGGCATCACCGAACGTGTCTTCGTGCTGCCCCCGGGCAGCCAGATCGGCCCGATCACGCCGGCGCAGCGCCAGGCCCTGGTCGCCGGCTCGCTGGTCGCCGGCCGCTACGAGACCACCGAGGACCGCGAATCGGCCTACGAAAAGCTGAAGGCGCGGGTGGCGGCCACGCCAACGCCGGCCGAGGCGGCGAAGCAGGCGCCGGCCGGCGACGGCGGGATGATGGGCGAGCTGAGGGACGTGATCTTCGGCAGCACCGGCCCGCGCGGCGGGCGCCGGCCCGGCCTGGCCGAAGCGGCGGCGACCTCGGCGGTGCGCAGCATCGGCTCGACCATGGGCCGCGAGATCATCCGCGGCGTGCTCGGCTCGCTGTTCGGCGGCCGCAGGCGCTGACGCCAGGCAGGCCTCAAGGCGGCGCCAGCACGCGCACCACCGCGTCCAGGCGCGGCAGCAGGTGGTGGGCGTACCAGCTGTGGGCGGTGTCGGGCTCCAGCGCCGCCGTGATCAGGTGGGCCAGGGGCTGGTCCAGCGACACGTAGAAGCTGCCCGGCGCGGCGTCCAGCCATTGCCGCTCGAGCGCCACCGTGATCCGCTGCAGCGGGCGCTGGAGGCCCACCCGCCCCGCGGGTTCGCCACCCTCGCCTTCGGCACGCGCCGTCTCGCGGTAGCGCTCGACATGCAGCCGGGTCGCCGCCGGCAGGGTGCGCACCGTGACGCCGAGCAGGTGCAGCCGCGCCACCGCCGCGCCGGCGTCGCCGGCCAGCCAGTAGCCGCAGGGCCGGGCCCGGGTGGCCAGCGCCTGCAACTGCAGCGCGTCATCCCAGTCCACGACCAGGGCCTTGTCGGCACCCGTGGCGGGGTCGATCAGGGTGATCTCGCGCCGGCGGCGCGTCGGCGCGGCTTCGAGCACCAGGCTGCCGGTGCAGGCCAGCGACGCGACCTCGCGGCCGATGCCCTGCAACTGCCCCTGCAGCAGTTCGGCCTGCGCCGCCGCGCTGTGCAGCAGGCTGTCCAGTGCCACGACCTGCGAATGCACGCGGCGCTGGGCGTGCAGGCGGCCGAGGTCGAAGCCGCGCGATTCGAGCAGCACGCTGACCATGTTCTTCAAACCGCCGGCATTGCGCGCCAGCCCGGGTTGCACGCCGCCCATGCTCAGCAGCAGCGTCTGCGGGTCGCGCGGGTTGGTGTAGTACCAGTCGTGGCTGATGCCGGCAGCGTCCAGCGCGCGCAGCAGGGGCTGGCGGAAGTCCTGCTCGGCCAGGGCGCTGAGCGCCGGCGGCAGGTTGGCCGTGGTCGCGTACTGGATCAGGATGTCGTGCGACTTGATGACGCCGAAGGCCGGCAGGGTTCGGCTCAGCGCAAGGTGCTCGTGCAAGTCGACGAAGAGCAGCGGCCTTGTGCCGACCACCAGCCGCGCCAGCGCCTGGGCCTCGCGCGTCTGCAGCAGCAGGTGGTCGCGGTTGATGTCCAGACCAGCGGCATTGCCGCGCCGATCGAGCGCCGCGCCGTCGGGGTTGATGCGCGGCCAGAGCAGCACGTCGAGCCGGTCGAGCACCGCCGACAGCGGGTGCCCGGGGTTGGCCAGTTGCATGGCCAGGGCGAGCAGGGCCTCGCCGCCGGCCGGTTCGTTGCCATGCTGCTGGCCCACGAGCAGGGCCACCGGCCGCCCGGCGCCGCGGCTGAAGCGCAGGGCCAGCAGTTCGCCGCCGGCCTCGGTGCGCCCCAGGTCCAGGAGTTGCGCCGCGCCGGCACCGGCCAGGGTGCGCAGAGCCGCCGCCAGTTCGGCGTTGTCGGTCCAGCGGCGGCGGTCGGGCAGCAGGCCGGGCGTCGGGTACAGGGCCGACGGCGCCGGGAAACGCGCGGCCACGGCCGAAGCGTAGGGCAGCGGCGGCTCGGCCGTGGCCGCGGCGCCCTGGGCACGGGCGCCGGTCAGGGCCGGTCCGATGGCGACCAGCAGGCCGACGGTGAAGATCCACATGCCACGCATGCCGGCATCTTGCCAGCAGGCGAGAATGGCGGCCTCCGTCCACGCTTCACAGGATCCGCGCATGCGCTGGAGCACGATCGCCGTCATCGTCGGCATGGCCCTGCCGGTGCTGGTCCTGGCGGCCGGCCAGTCGGGCCTGATGTCGGGCACGCCGCCGCTTGATCTCGGCGTCAGGGACGGCCGCCTGAAAGCGCCGTCGCGAAACCCGAACAGCGTCAGCAGCCAGGTTGCGCTGTGGCCCGGCAAGGCGCACCGCGAACTCGCCGAGATCGCGCCCCTGGCCCTGCGCGGCGGCGGGCCGGCGACGATCGCCCGTGTGCACGAGATCGTGCGCACGATGCCCGGGGCGCGGGTGGTCACGCTGCGCGACGACTACATCTACGTGCAGTTCACCACGCGCTGGCTGAAGTTCGTCGACGACACCGAGTTCTGGTTCGACCCGCAGGCCGGCGTGATCCAGCTGCGCTCCGCCTCGCGGGTCGGCCGGCGCGACTTTGGCGTCAACCGGGCGCGTGTGGAGGCGATCCGCAGCGCGCTGGCCGCCGGTTGAAGCACCGCCGGCGTCACCGGGCTGCCGCTTCACGACACCCTGCCCCGTTTCGTCGCCGCGCAGCGGTTTGCCGCGCGACGGCCACACACAATGGCCAGCGATGAACCCGGCCACCTCCCCCTCCCTGCTGTCGCGACTGGCCCGCGGCCTGCTGTTCCTGGCCGTGCTGTGCACCGCGATCGCCCTGTTCCTGACCCTGGTCGGCGGCCGGCCCTACGTCAGTTTCGTCTACTCGTTTTCGATCGGCATCTGCTGCTGGGTGATGATCGACGTCACGCGGCTGCTCGTGTCGCAGTGGCTGCGGCGCCGCCAGCGTCTGAGCGGCGTCGCGCCACCGGGCCCGCAGACCTTCGAGCTCGGCTGGGCCGGCATGGCGCCACTGATCGTCGCCGGCGCCATCTTCGGCCCGCCCCTGGGCCTGGCGATCGGCGACGCGCTGACCGGACGCAGCTCCCACTCCTACTGGGATCTGAGCGCCAAAGGCACCCAGGTCACGCTCGCGATCTCGTTGCTGGCCACCCTGGTGACGGTACTCATCCGGGCGGCGCAGGGGCGCGCTGCGGCGATGCAGCTGCGCGCCGAGGCGGCCCAGCGCGAAGCCGCCGAAGCCCAGCTGCGGCTGCTGCAATCCCAGCTCGAGCCGCACATGCTGTTCAACACCCTGGCCAATCTGCGCGTGCTGATCGGCCTGGAGCCGGCGCGCGCACAGGCCATGCTGGACAGGCTGATCGCCTTCCTGCGCAGCACCCTGGCCGCCAGCCGGACCGACACCCATGCCCTGGCCGACGAGTTTGCGCGCATCGACGACTATCTGGCGCTGATGCAGGTGCGCATGGGCCCGCGGCTGCGCGTCACGCTCGAGCTGCCCGCGGCGCTGGCGGCCCTCCCCGTGCCGCCGCTGCTGCTGCAGCCCCTGGTCGAGAACGCGATCAAGCATGGCCTGGAACCGCAGGTGGCCCCAGGCCGGATCGTGGTCAGTGCGCACCTCGAAGGCGCTGAACTGCGGCTGTGCGTGCACGACGATGGCCAGGGCCTGAGCGCTGCCGCAAAGCCCCGCACCGACGCTGTGCCGGGCGCCGGCTTCGGCCTGCCCCAGGTGCGCCAGCGCCTGAGCGGCCGCTTCGGCGACAGTGCCCGGCTCGAGATCGGGCCGGCGCCGCAGGGCCAGGGCACGCTGGCCTGCGTGATCCTGCCCGTCGCCGCCGGCCGGGCTGCGCCATGATGGCCGGCCGACGAAAGTCGGGCGGCGCCTGAAACCGGACACCCCGATGCACGCCAATGCACCCTCCGCCCTGATCGCCGAAGACGAACCGCTGCTCGCCGCCGCCCTGCGCGCCGAACTGGCCGCGCTGTGGCCGGCGCTGGACATCGCCGAGCCGGTGGCCGACGGCGCCAGCGCCCTGCGCCAGGCCCTGGCCACGCGGCCCAGCCTGTGTTTCCTGGACATCCGCATGCCCGGCATGACCGGGCTCGAAGCAGCGCAGGCGATGGCCGAGGACTGGCCGCAGGACGCGCCCTTTCCGCTCATCGTCTTCGTCACCGCCTACGACCAGTACGCGCTGCAGGCTTTCGACGCACAGGCCGTGGACTACCTGCTCAAACCGGTCGAACATGAGCGGCTCGCCGCCTGCGTGGCCCGGCTGCAGGCGCGCCTGGCGGACCGCGGCACGCCCGACGCCGACCATCCAGCCGACACCCTGGCACACAGCGTCGAACAGCTGCGCGCCCTGCTCGACAGCCGGGCTCAGACGCCGGCCGTGCCCCGGCTGGAGGTGGTGCAGGCCCAGGTGGGCGCGACGGTGCACCTGGTGCCGGTGGACGAGGTGATCTATTTCGAGGCCGCCGACAAGTACGTGCGCGTCATCACCGCCGAGCGCGAGCACCTGATCCGCACGCCGCTCAAGGAGTTGCTGCCCCAGCTCGACCCGCAGCGCTTCTGGCAGGTGCATCGCGGCACCGTGGTCCAGGCGCGCCTGATCCGAAGTGCCCGTCGCGAAGAATCCGGCAAGGTCACGCTGACCCTGGCCGGACGGGCCGAGACGCTGACCGCCTCAAGGCTCTACGCACATCTGTTCAAGGGCATGTAGGCGACATCAGCGCGCCGGGCCCGGTGGCCAGGTGCGGCCCGTCCGACGGTGCCCGCCTGGGCTCGATGTTGCGCTCGCCGATCGCACCGGGGCGGGCTGAATAGAATCCCGGGCATGTCCGACACCCCCGCCAGATCCCCGACGATCCCCGCCAACTTCCTGCGCACCCTGATCGAACAGGATCTGGCCTCAGGCGCCTTTGCCGGCCGGCGTTTTGGCGGCAGCCCGGGCGACGCGGCGCACCACGCCGCCGGGGCGCCGGACCCGGCCCGCATCCGCACCCGCTTCCCGCCCGAGCCGAACGGTTATCTGCATGTCGGCCACGCCAAGAGCATCTGCCTGAACTTCGGCCTGGCGCGCGACTACGGCGGCATCTGCCACCTGCGTTTCGACGACACCAACCCCGAGCGGGAAGAGCAGGAATACGTCGACGCGATCATCGAGATGGTGCGCTGGCTGGGCTTCGACTGGGAGATCGACGGCCGCAGCCATCTCTACTACGCCAGCAACTATTTCGACTTCATGTACCGCGCCGCCGAAACCCTGGTCGAGCGCGGGCTGGCCTATGTCGACGAGCAGAGTGCCGAGCAGATGCGCAGCAACCGAGGCGACTTCGCCACGCCGGGCACCGACAGCCCATTTCGCCGCCGCACGCCGCAGGAAAACCTGGCCCGCCTGCGCGAGATGCGTGACGGCCTGCATGCCGACGGCGCGATGGTGCTGCGCGCGAAGATCGACATGGCGTCGCCGAACATCAATCTGCGCGACCCGGCCCTGTACCGCATCAAGCGCGCCCACCACCACAACACCGGCGACCGCTGGTGCATCTACCCGATGTACACCTATGCGCATCCGATCGAGGACGCGCTGGAAGGCATCACGCACAGCTTGTGCACGCTCGAGTTCGAGGACCAGCGGCCCTTCTACGACTGGCTGCTGGACCAGCTCGCCGAGGCCGGGCTGCTGGCGCGGCCCCTGCCCCGGCAGATCGAATTCGGCCGCCTGAACCTGACCTACGTCATCACCAGCAAGCGCAAGCTCAAGGCCCTGGTCGATGAAGGTGTCGTGCAGGGCTGGGACGACCCGCGCATGCCCACCCTGGCCGGACTGCGCCGGCGCGGCTACACCGCGGCGTCGATCCGCAAGCTGGCCGAAGACAGCGGCGCCAGCAAGACCAATATCTGGCTCGACTACGCCGTGCTCGACCAATGCCTGCGCGACGACCTGGAAGGCCAGGCGCCGCGCGCGATGGCGGTGCTCGACCCGCTGGCACTGCGCCTGGACAACTGGGCCGGACTCTTCGGCGCCGACCACCGCGAGCCCTGCCAGGCACCGGCGCATCCGCAGCACCCCGAATGGGGCCAGCGCCGTTTCGAGCTCGGGCCCGAGGTCTGGATCGAGCGCGACGACTTCGCTGAGACACCGCCGAAGGGCTTTTTCAGACTCTTTCCGCCGAGGACGCTGCCCGATGGCAGCACCGTGCCGGGCAGCAAGGTGCGCCTGAAGTACGGCATGGTGATCGAATGCACCGGCTGCGAGAAGGACGCCCAGGGGCGCGTCACGCGCGTGCTGGCCACGGTGCTGCCGGACACCAAGAGCGGCACGCCGGGTGCCGACGCGGTCAAGGTCAAGGGCAACATCAGCTGGGTCGGCGCACACGACGCGCTGCCGACCGAACTGCGCCTGTACGACCGCCTGTTCCGCGAGCCGCAGCCCGACGCCGGCGGGCGCGACTTCCACGAGGCGCTGAACCCGCACAGCCTGCGCATCGGGCGCGGCTGGCTCGAACCGTCGCTGGCCGGCTGGCCGGCCGAGCGGGCGGTCCAGTTCGAGCGCCACGGCTACTTCGTCAGCGACCGCAAGGACCACCGCGCCGAGGCGCCGGTGTTCAACCGGATCACCGGGCTGAAGGACGGCTGGACGGCACGCTGAAGACCACGTTGCGACTGCAAACTTCTGCAAAGGCGCTGGCGCAACGGCGCCTGGCGCGCGACGATAGGGCTCTGCCCAAGCACCGAGGAGGGTCTGCCATGCGTCACATCACCCTGTCCCTGCTCGCCGCGGGTCTGCTGACCGCCGGCGCCGCCCAGGCCACTGGCCGCGCCGAAGTGCAATACGTCGCGCCCGAGCAATTCACCGATGCCGGCTTCGGCAGCGTCGAACGTGAACGCACGCAGAACCTGCTGACACGCCAGATCGAACAGCTGGCGCGGCGCCTGCCCGACGGCCAGGTGCTGAAAGTCGAGGTCACCGACGTCGACCTCGCCGGCGAAATCGACTGGATGAGCCCGCACCGACTGCGCGTGATGGGCCAGTTGCCCGACGCGCCGCGCCTGACCCTGCGCTTCGAACTGACGAAGGACGGCCAGATGGTCGCGCAGGGCGAGGAGCGGCTCAGCGATCTGGCCTACCTGAGGCGCCGCTCCGGCCTGCGGCCCGACCTGGCGCTGCCCTACGAAAGCCGGATGCTGGCCGAGTGGTTCGACACCCGGTTTGCGTCGGCACGCTGAGCCCGGCTGACGGCCTGCGGATGAGATGATCCGGGTCATGAAAACCCACACCCTGATCTTCGCCGCCGCCCTCGGCGGCATGGCCGGCGCCGCGCTGGCCCAGACCGCCCCCGCCGCCGCCCCGGTCACCACCGCCAGCGGGCTGGTCTACCAGTCGCTGCGCGACGGCCAGGGCGCGGCGCCCAAGGCCACCGACACCGTCGTCGTGCACTACCGCGGCACCTTCCCGGACGGCAAGGAGTTCGACAGCTCCTACCAGCGTGGCCAACCCGCCGAGTTCCCGCTCAACCGCGTGATCCCCTGCTGGACCGAAGGCGTGCAGCGCATGAAACCCGGCGGCAAGGCCAGGCTGACCTGCCCGCCGGCGATCGCCTACGGCAGCCGCGGGGCCGGCAAGGTGATCCCGCCGGATGCGACGCTGAACTTCGAGGTCGAACTGGTCGGCGTGCGCGTCAGCCAGTGATCCTGCGGCCTGCGCGCCGCAAGCGCTGCCATGCCGCCATCGCGAGCACCAGGACGGCGCCCGCGACGACGCCGGTCAGCGCATTGCCCAGGGCCTCGAGCAGCCAGTCCACTGCGCCGCCGGCGGCGCCGAAGACGGCCACCGCGTGGTGCAGCGCCGGCACGCCATGCACCAGGATGCCCCCGCCGACGAGGAACATCGCCGCGGTGCCGGCCACCGACAAGGTCTTCATCAACGCCGGCGCCGCCGCCAGAATGCCGCGGCCCAGGGTCTGCGCGGCGTCGCCGTCGCGCTGCACCAGCCACAGACCCAGGTCGTCGAGCTTGACGATGCCGGCCACCAGGCCGTAGACACCCACCGTCATCGCCAGCGCCACCACCGTCAGCACGGCGGCCTGGGTCGCCAGCGACGCGGCGGCGGCCGCGCCGAGCGCGATCGCGATGATCTCCGCCGACAGGATGAAGTCGGTGCGCACCGCCCCCTTGATCTTGCCGCGCTCCAGCACCACGAGATCCGTCTGCGGGTCGCCCAGTGCCTTTTTCAGCTTGGCGTGCTGGGCCTCGTCGTCCGCGCTGCCGTGCAGGAATCGGTGGGCCAGCTTCTCCGCACCTTCGAAGCACAGGAAGGCGCCGCCCAGCATGAGCAGCGGCGTCACCGCCCAGGGCGCAAGAGCGCTGATCGTCAGCGCTGCCGGCACCAGGATGGCCTTGTTCAGCAAGGAGCCACGCGCCACCGCCCAGACCACCGGCAGTTCGCGGTCGGCGCTGACGCCGGTGACCTGCTGCGCATTCAGCGCCAGGTCGTCGCCAAGAACACCCGCGGTCTTCTTCGCGGCCACCTTGCTCAGCACGGCCACGTCGTCGAGGATGGTGGCGATGTCGTCGATCAGGGCAAGCAGGCTGGCAGCGGCCATTCGGGGTCCGGTTGGGTGAAAACCTGCGCATGCTAACCAAGCGCATTCAGACGCCGCCGCGGATCACCTCCGGGGTCGCAAACTCGCGGCCGACGACGACGCGCGCGTAGAGGTAGTTGTCGCGGGCGCGTTCGCCCAGGGCGTCGAGTTCAACCTGGCCGCGGGCGTCGCAGGGAAAACTGAGCCCGCGGCCGGGGTGGAACAACGAGGCGAAACGCAGTTGGAAGCGGCACATCGGAGCATGGGTCAGGGCGTTTGACATGGCGGTTCGATTTGGCGGATGTCGATGACTCCGAAATTAGTCGCCAGCGCCGGGCGCGACCATGCCTGGGCGCCGCAGCGTCCTGTCGGCGCCCTGCGCATCGGCGTGTCGGGTCTCGTCCTACAGCGCACGCAGCGACGAGAGCATGGCCCGTGGCCGACCTTGTTGCCGGGCCGGAGGGCGACCAGGCGCTGTAGGACATGTCCGGCATGCGGCGGCGCCTGCGTCCGATGCCGGGCCGCCGGCGCGGTCGATATCGTGGCGCAACCACCCCGGGAGGATCACGATGAATCTGCGCCATCATGCCTATGTGCTCGCCGCCGCGATCTGTCTGGCCGCCGTCGCCTGCCAGCCCGACACGATGCCGGCCTCGGCGCAGGGTCAGGGCACCCACCCGGTGATCCAGGTGCCGGAGCGGCCCACCCTGCTGCCGCATCGCGCGACGACTTCGGCAGGCGCCGCGGCCCCGTCGGCGCTGTCCGACAGGGCCGAGCGGCACCTGCCGATGTGGCGCAGCCCGACAGCCTCCTAACCTTCAGACATGCAAGCCAACCCGCAGGAATCACGCATGCCGACTTACAAGCGACTGCCCCTGGTCTCGATCCCGATGTTCTCGCTGGCCCTGCTGCTGGCCGCCTGCGGTCCGCAGGACGGCGGCGCTGCCCACCCCGGCCAGGCCGTCGCCGCGCCGAAACCGGCGGCCGTGGCCCCGGCGGCGTCGCAGGGTGTCGTGACCGCCGTGACGCCCATCGTCGTCACCGGCAAACCCAGCGGCGCCGGTGCGGTGGTCGGCGGTGTGCTCGGCGCGGCCGTGGGCAACCAGATCGGCGGCGGCAACGGCCGCAAGGTGGCCACCGTGATCGGCGCCGTGGGGGGTGCCAAGGTCGGCCACGAGGTCGAGAAGCGGCGCAGCACGCACATCACCGGCTACCGCATCGACGTCAGGCTCGACAACGGCGTGACGCACAGCTTCACGCTGGCCAGCACCGGCGGCTTCGCGACCGGGCAGCGCGTGCGGGTGGTTGACGGACAAGTCCTGCCGGCCTGAGCGTGGCCGTTGCCGACCGCGCTGCAACCGCGTTCAGCGCAGGGTTTCGCGGCGGCGGCGCAGCAGCAGTACCAGCCCGCCGGCGGCGAACATCGCCCAGGTGCCGGGCTCGGGCACGGCCATCGCGATCATCGCGTCGGCGATCAGGGCGTGGCCGGCCATGGTGGGGTGGATGCCGTCCCAGAACAGCGCGCTCGCCACGTCGCAGCCGGCGCTCGGCGCGCCGCAGGCGTCGCTGACGTTGACCAGGCCGTAGGCCGAGGGGTCGGCCACCGCCGAGCCCACCAGACCATAGATGTCGAAGATGCGCACGCCGGCTTCGTCGGCCAGGCGGTTTTGCAGGGCCCGGTTCATCGCGCCGGACAGAACCTGGCCGAGAAAGCTGGCCTCGGCGCCGAGCGACATCACGGCCGGCGTCAGGCCCAGGTTGGGCGTGTTCCAGACGATGATGTCGGTGGCCCCCGCCGCCTGCAGCTGGTCGACCATGCTGCCGATGTCGCGTGCGTACTGCACCGCCGTGATCAGGGTCGTGCGCACCAGCGGCGCGCCGTCGAAACCGATGGCCTCCAGCGCGGCGCGCGCGTTGTTGCCGCCGCCGGCCAGCACATACAGGGCGTCGGCCGAGGCGCTGCCGCCGGTGGCGTCGAAATACATGCCCAGCTGGGTCAGCAGGCTCGGCGAGCCGCCCGACTCGTCGCGCGTCTGCGCACCGCCGAAGGCGTAGTTGCTGCCACCGAGCAGGGACGGCGCGGCGCTCACGCCGAGCGCCGAGGCCAGGCCGTCCACCCAGGTCGGCCCGTTGCTGAAGGTGCCCGAGGCATAGGGCATCGACGGCACGTAATCGTTGCCGGTGATGACCTGGCCCGGATCGGTGCCGATCAGGGCGGCGACGTTGCCGCCGTCGGACAGGCTGTCGCCGAACACCTCCAGGCTGGTGTAGGCCGATGCCGGCCCGGCCAGGGCGATGGCGGCGGCGGCGATCCAGGTGCGCAGGGGCGTGTACTTCATGGCGGTCGACCGGTTGGCGTGAAGCGCGCAGTGTGCGCCAGGGCGGCCGGCCCGGCCGCGCCGACCGGGTGTTCGCCCGCCCCGCGTCCAGGGGGGTGGTGCCGCGCCCTACACTGCGTCGGCATGCGCGACCTGTACCTGCTCGACCCGGATCTCGTGTTTCTGAACCACGGCAGTTTCGGCGCCTGCCCGCGCGAAGTGCTGGCGGTGCAGCGCGAGTGGCAGGACAGAATGGAGCACAACCCGGTCGAGTTCCTCGGCCGGCAATCCGCCGGCCTGCTGCGCACGGCGCGCGAGGCACTCGCCGGTTTTGTCGGCGCCGCCGCCGACGACCTCGTCTTCGTGCCCAATGCCACCACCGCGGTCAACATCGTTGCCCGCTCGCTGAACCTCCAGCCGGGCGACGACGTCCTGGCCAGCGACCACGAATACGGCGCCTGCGACGCGACCTGGCAGCGCGTCTGCGCCGAGCATGGCGCGGTCTACCGGCGCGCCAGCGTGCCCCTGCCCTTCGAGCACGCGGACTTCGTCGAACGGCTGCTCGCGCAGGCCGGCCCACGCACGCGCCTGGTCTTCGCCAGCCACATCACGTCGACCACGGCACTGCTGTTCCCGGTGGCCGAACTCTGCGCCGCGGCGCGGGCGCGCGGCCTGCTCAGCCTGATCGACGGTGCGCATGCGCCGGGCCAGGTCGAGCTCGACCTCGAGGCCCTGGGCGCCGACTTCTACGCCGCCAACCTGCACAAATGGGTCGGCGCACCCAAGGGTTCGGCTTTCCTGCATGTGCGCGCCGAGCAGCATGAGCGCCTGCACGCGACGGTGACCAGCTGGGGTTATGCCCAGGGCAGCGGCGGCCACAGCGGCTTCGACGCCTATCTGGGCCGCACGACGCTGGAGCGCCGCCTGCAATGGCAGGGCACACGCGACCCGAGCGCCTTCCTGGCGGTGCCGGCGGCGCTGGACTTCCAGCGCCGGCATCTGGGCCCCGAGGTCCGCGCACGCTGCCATGTGCTGGCCGTGGCGCTGATGCAGCGCGTGGCCGCGGCCCAGGGCCTGGCGGCGATCGGCGCGGCCGGCGACTTCGCGATGATGGTGCCGCTGCCGGTGGCCACCGCCGACCCCGACGCCCTGCGCCGCTGGCTGTTCGAGGCACACCGGATCGAGGTGCCGGTGACCACGCACGCCGACCGGCACTTCGTGCGCGCGTCGGTGGCCGGCTACACCCGCGAGGCCGAACTGCAGGCGCTGGAGCAGGCCCTGGCATCGGCGCCGCAGTTCCAGCCGGCCGGGCAACGGTGATGCCCCACGCCGCCCACCCCTTGCCTGCGCTGAGTGTCGAAGACCTGCAGGCGCTTGCCCGTGTCGGCGCCCTGGCGCTCTCCCCCGACGGCAGCACCGCCCTGTGCACCGTCACCCGCGGATCGATGGCCGACAACCGCAGCCGCACCCGGCTCTGGTGCCTGCCGCTGGCGCCCGGCCGCGCGCCGCGCGCGCTGACCCAGTGCGGCGATCGAGACGCCCATCCGGCCTGGTCGCCGCAGGGTGACCGCATCGCCTTCCTTGCCCGGCGCACCCAGGACGGGGAGGCCGACAAGACGACCCAGCTCTACCTGATCGCGCCCGACGGCGGCGAGGCGCGCCGCGCGAGCCGGTTCGCGCCGGGCATTCAGTCCTTCAAGTGGATGCCCGACGGCCGGCGCATCGTCTTCGCCGCCTGGACCTGGCCCGGCCTGAAAGGCGCCGCCGCACAGGCGCGTCGGCACAAGGCCTACACCGAGCGCAAGGAAACCGGCTACGCCACCGAGCAGGCCTTCCACCGCCACTGGGACCATGAGATCCCGATGGACCGCGTGCTGCACCTGTGGCTGCTGGACCTGAAGACCGGGCGCAGCACCGACCTGTTCGAGGGCAGCGCGCTGGAACTGCCGCGCGACGCCGGCGGCGCGATCGACTACGACCCCCATCCCGACGGCCGGCGCATCGTCTTCGTGCACGACCCGGCGCACCCGCCGCGCCCCGGAAACCCCAACGCACTGGCCGAGATCGCGCTGCGCGGGCGACGCTGGCGCCCCCTGGCCGACGACCCCGCCTGGGACTTCGCCGCCCCATGCTGGCGCCCCGACGGCGGCGCGCTGGCCTTCACCGCGGCCCCCATCGGCGAGCGCCACACCGCACTGCACCGACCCGCCCTGCTGACACCCGATGCCGGCTGGCGGCCCCTGACCGACGCCGACTGGGACCATCACGTCGACGGCCCGCTGTGCTGGAGCGAAGACGGCGCCTGCCTGCTCTTCACCGCACAGGAGCGCGGGCGCTGCCCGCTGTGGCGCTGCGACGCGGCCAGCGGCCAGCTTGAGCGCCTGAGCGACGCGGGCTGGGTGCACAGCTTCGATGCCCGCGCCGGGCAGGTGCTGGTCTGCCGCGACAGCGGCCGGCATCCGGCCCAGGTCTGGACCCTGGGCCGTCGGCCGCGGCGGCTGGAGCATTTCAACGACCGGCTGCTGGCGGCGCGCCGCCTGGGGGTGCAGCGCGAAGTCACGATCAGCGGCGCGCTTGGCGACCCGGTGCAGCTCTGGCTGACCTTCCCGGTGGACTTCAACCCGCGGCGCCGACACCCGCTGCTGCAGGTGATCCACGGCGGCCCGTTTTCAGCCGCCGGCGACAGCTTCAGCCTGCGCTGGAACCCGCATGTGCTGGCCTCGCGCGGGCATGTCGTGGCCCAGGTCAACTTCCACGGCAGCAGCGGATTCGGCTTCGCCTTCCGCGACAGCATCGTCGGCCGCCAGGGTGAACTCGAACTGCAGGACATCGAGGCCGCGAGCGACTGGCTGCTGCAACAGCGCTGGGCCGACCCGCGGCGCCTGTACGCCAGCGGCGGCAGCTATGGCGGGTTCCTGGTGGCCTGGATGAACGGCCACGCCCGGCCCGGCCGCTACCGGCGCCATGTCTGCCATGCCGGCGTCTTCGACCGCGTCGGCAGCTTCGCCGCCGACTCCTATCTGCAGCGCCCGCGTGACCTGGGCGCCTTCTACTGGGACGACATGGCGCGCGTGCTGGCGCAGAGCCCGCATGCCGCCGCCGGCCGGATGCATACGCCGACCCTGGTGATGCATGGTGCGAAGGACTACCGCGTGCCCGACGCCAACGCCCTGGCCTACTACAACACCCTGAAGGCGCGCGGCGTGGCGGCACGCCTGCTCTGGTTCGCCGACGAAAACCACTGGGTGCTCAAGCCGCACAATGCGCGCCAGTGGACTCGCGAATTCCTGGACTGGATCGACGAGCGGGACGACGCCGCCGCTGGCAAGGCGTGAACCCTGCGCCGCGTTGCTCAGGGTGTGTCGATGCCCTGCCGTCGCAACTGCGCGCGCAAGCGCTCGGCCTCGTCGATCAGGTCCAGCATCACCGCCACGCTCTGCAGATTGGCCTCGAAGTCGCGCTGCAGGCGGCGGATGCGGCGCACGCGCGCCAGCGCCTCGCCGGCGAATCGCCACGCTGACGGTTCGGGGCGATCGGCGATCGGCTGCACCAGCCCTTCGTCGACCAGCTCGCTGACGTAGGTGATCTCGACCCCGCAGGCCAGGGCAAAGTCGCCGAGCGACAGGGCATGCTCTTCGGTGAGGCACACACCGATGATCGTGGTGGACGCTTTCATGTCGGGTCTCCGGCACCGGCGCGCGGGTCGAAGTGCAGATCGCGGGCCATCTGGCGGTAGGCAGCGCGCGCCTTGTCGCTGTCCGCCGGCGGCAGGGCCACTTCGAGCATGACGTAGAAGTCACCGGGCGTCCGGCCCGGCATGCCGCGCCCGCGCAGGCGCAGCTTGCGCCCGGTCTGCGAGCCGGCGGGCACTGCCATCTCGACCCGGCCGTCGGGCGTGGGCACCTCGATCTTCGCCCCCAGTGCCGCTTCCCAGGGGGCCACCTTCAGCGTCAGGTAGAGGTCCGCACCATCGACCCGCCAGCGTGCATGCGCCGCAAATTCGACCTCGAGGAACAGATCGCCCGGCGTGCCGCCGTCGAAACCCGACGAACCCTGGCCGGCCAGCCGGATCAGCTGGCCGGCGCGGATGCCCTTCGGGATGCCGACCTGCAGCGTGCGCTCGCGCAGCACCGGCTGGCCGCTGGCATCCAGTTCTGGGCTGCGCAGCGTGATCTCGCGCTGCGCGCCGTGAAACGCGTCCTCCAGCGGCACGACGATGCGGGCATGGTGGTCGCGCCCGCGCATCGCGCGCTCCGGGCCCGGCCGGCCACGCGCGGCACCCCGGCGCGCGGCGCCGAACAGGGCCTCGAAGAAGGCGCTGTGGTCGGCGCCGTCGTCGAAGGCGCCGCCACCGGGCGTACCGCTGAACTCGAAGCCGCTGTCCCAGCCTGGCGGCGGGTTGAAGGGCTGGCCGCCGCGATGGCCCTGGCCCACCTGGTCGTAGGCCAGGCGCTTCTCCTTGTCGCGCAGCACCTCGTAGGCCTCGTTCAGGTCCTGCATGCGGGCCTGCGCGTCGGGCGCCTTGCTGATGTCCGGGTGATGTTCGCGCGCCAGCCGGCGAAAGGCCTTCTTGATCTCGGCGTCGGTCGCCGTGCGCTCGACGCCGAGCACCTTGTAGTAGTCCTTGAACTCCATGCCGAGCACACCTCCCGTTGTGCTGAACCCACCGCGGCCGCCGCAGCGACGGCGTCAGATCGAAGGATCGATCAGCACCTTGGCCCCAGTATGGCGCGCGCCGTAGAAGGCGATGGCCTCGGCGCTCAGCGCGCCGGCCAGCGACACGGTGCGCGCGTAGTGGCTGGCAAAGGTGGTCCTCAGCTCGGCCGCCACGCGCTCGCGCAGCGCCTGCTGCGCCGCGGGCCCGATCTTGTGCAGGAAGGCGAAGAGCAGCCAGCCGCCCACACCCCAGGCCATGCCGAAGCTGCGCTGGATCTCGGTCGGGCGGGTGTCCAGATGGCCGTAGAGGTAGACCTGCTTGTGCACCGCCGAGCCGTAGCGGCTGAACTCGGTGGCGCTGCGGTTGATCGCCGCCTCCATGCATTGCAGGATCTGCCCGGCCAGGCTGCCGCCGCCGGTGGCGTCGAAAGCGAGGGTGGCGCCGGTGGCCGCCAGCGCGTCGGTCAGCTCGTCCCTGAAGCCGGGTGCGCTGCTGTCGCAGACATGGCGCGCACCGAGTTCACGCAGCAAGGCCGCCTGCTCCGGCCTGCGCACGATGTTGACGAGGCCGATGCCGTCCTTCAGGCAGACCCGGTTGAGCATCTGGCCCAGGTTGCTGGCGGCCGCGGTATGCACCAGGGCGTGGTGGCCTTCACGCTGCATGGTCTCGACCATGCCCAGGGCGGTCAGCGGGTTGACGAAACACGAGGCGCCCTCGGCCGCCGTGGCGCCCTCCGGCAGCGGCAGGCATTGCGCCGCCGGGATGACGCGATACTGGCTGTACATGGCGCCGCCGATCGCCGCCACCGTGCGGCCGAGCAGGGCCTGCGCCGCAGGCGAGGCCCCGGCCGCCACCACCAGGCCGGCACCTTCGTTGCCCACCGGCATGCTCTGGCCCAGGCGCGCCGCCAGGCCGGGCATCGCGGCCGCGGGGATGCGCGCCGTGACCCGGGGCCGCTCGGCACTCCCGGCCACGCTCACGCTGGACAGGTCGGCCGGGCCGAGCAGCAGCCCGATGTCCGAAGGGTTGATCGGCGTGGCCTGGACCTGGATCAGCACCTCGTCGGGGCCCGGCGCGGGCACCGGCGTCGGCTCCAGGCTGAGCTGCAGGGTGGCGTCGGCCTGCACGAGCGAGCGCAGCTGAAGCGCAGTCGTGGGCGAGGGCACGGAGTCGGTCATGAGCGGGATTCCTCGGTTCAGCCCTTGCGCCGCGGCGGCAGGCCGGTGTGCTGCGTCAGCAGGCTGCCCTTGCGGGGGTCGCGCGGGTCACGCGTCTCGACGGGGCGGCGCGCCTGCGCGCGTGCCGACGGTTTGGCCGGCGTGCTGTTGCTGCGCCGCGCACTGCAGTAGCCGCCGTCGGTGACCGGCTGGGTGCGCGGGATCAGGTGCTGCTTGCCGTTGCCGATCAGGTCGGCGCGGCCCATGCGCTGCAGGGCCTCGCGCAGCAGCGGCCAGTTGGCCGGGTCGTGCCAGCGCAGGAAGGCCTTGTGCAGGCGGCGGCGGCGCTCGCCGCGCACCACGTCGACCTTGCCGGCGCGCGTCTCGTCGCGGCTCAGGCCACGCAAAGGATTGCGCCCGCTGTGGTACATCGCCGTCGCGGTGGCCATCGGGCTCGGGTAGAAGGTCTGCACCTGGTCGGCCTTGAAGCCGTTGCGCTTGAGCCAGAGCG
>CAZWUR010000008.1:71545-89469 GCA_964637205.1 uncultured Rubrivivax sp. | reverse complement strand
ACCAACGACAACCACTCGCCGGGTAACATTCCTTCGTGAGGCAACACGGCGCTCAGGATAGTTGACGCCGCGCAGTTGTCTTGCTGCCGAGCTTGATGCCTTGGGGGAATTTGCCTTCCCGGATGCCCGCCCACCAGGCCGAACGGCTGATGGGGATCAGGGACAGAATCTGCGGCAACCGTACAAAGCCGGTTTAGGGCAGGGTTGGGCGAGAGAGCTTCATGGCGGACATCCGTGGTGATTGATGGATGTCGCCAGTCTGGTTCAGACGGGTATGGCAACCCGCCGAACTTCAGCCTAGTTTCCAGAAGTTCAGGAATCGCGCAAACGCTGCGGGATTGCCTTCGAGAAGGTTTTGAGGGCAGCGCCCACTTTCTTGTGGAAGGACGCGTAGCCTCGTACTTCCTCGCCAAAGAACTGCTTTGCCAGATCGTTGACGGCCTGGCCAATGGCCTCCGAATTTGGGCGCTCGCCCGCGCGGTATTTGCCTGCTGAGGCTGCCAGCAGGTGCGCCATCAGGGCGATGGCCTTCATGCTGTTCATCTCCGCCGCCTCACTGCCATCGGGCAGCACCGCTTGGCGGGCCTCGTCGAACAGGAAGGCCGGGCGATCCTCGAATGGCATTTGCTCGAACCAGCGGCGCAGGCTGGCCTTGTTGATCACCAGCCGATCTTTCTCCAGCAACTCGTCTATGGGCGCGCCTTTGAACACCTGGCCGCGCGCAGTGACGATGCCCAGATCCTCGTATTCCAGGCGTTCCGTGCGCAGGGCGGCAACCCGTGCCGCGCGCTTGGCGCTCATGCACTGGGTCTCGAAGTTCAGGCTGGCGAACTCGGCGGGCTCCACCCCGCACCACAGGGCAATGGCGTCATCGATCCCGATGTGATCGGCCAAGTCCCAGTAGCGCAGGCAGTTGTTCGGGTTGGGCATGGATGCCTTCTTTCGGTATGGTGGAATATGGGTCTTGCCAAATTTTGCCAAAGAACCTACGCTTACGCCATGAGCACGATGAACATCTCCCTCCCCGACACCCTGAAGTCCTTCGTGGACGAACAGGTCAGCCAGCGCGGCTACGGCACGAGCAGCGAGTACGTGCGCGAGTTGATCCGCAAGGATCAAGACCGCCTGCAACTGCGTGGCTTGCTGCTGGCCGGAGCGGCATCCAACCCGGCGGCACCCGCCGATGCCAGCTACTTCGAGGGCCTGCGGGATCAGGTTCGCAAGGCCGCCAAACCCGATGTCAAGGCGTGAAGCGAAAACCAGTCGTCCCGCGTGAGCAGGCCAACCGGGATGTCGATGAGGCCGTTGCCCACTACCTGACTCAAGCCAATAAGGCTGTGGCGCTTGGCTTCATCGATGCGCTGGAGAAGGCCTACGGCCTGATTGCCCGCCATCCGGCAACGGGCTCTCCTCGCTACGCACACGAACTCAACTTGCCCGGGTTGCGCGCCTGGCCACTGACACGCTACCCGTACCTCGTGTTCTACGTCGAGCGTCCAGATCACATCGACGTCTGGCGCGTGCTGCACGGCCAGCGTGACATCCCGGCGTGGATGCAGGAGCCCGACACCGTGTGACGGTCGGACCGCCGGTCGATATCTGTCTGCTCGCCGGTGTAAACAATAACCTGAATCCGTGACCCCGCCTCGGTAAACGGGCACCCTGTCGGTGAAGGCGCCGGTTGAATGAAGTCGGCCGTGCCTGGACAATTCGGGCATGCGCACCATTGAAGTCAAGCAACTCAATTACGACCTCACGGCGGTAGCCGGTCTGGCCTTGGTGGGAGACTACCTCAAGACCATTGAGCCGGTGCTCAAGCGCGTGGACAAGGCACTGCCGGTGCGAGCCGGGGTGGCCAACAGCGACATTGTGCGCAGCTACGTGGGGCTGCTGGTACAGGGCAAGAGCGACTTCGACGCCATCGAGAACTATCGGGGCGACAAGTTCTACAAGCAGTCGCTGGGCATCGAACTTCTGGCGTCCAGCCCGACGCTGCGCCAGCGCATGGACGCGCAAGCCCGGGCCTTGTCGAGCACGTGCCGGCGATGATCGAGACGCTGCTCAAGAGCCATCGCCCCGACTACGGCGTGCTGCCTTGCGGCTGGCTGGCGGTGGACATCGACACCTTTGCGATGGACAACGGCGGCACGGCCAAGGAAGGTGTGGGGCGCACCTATGCCGGCGTGGACGGCTACTGCCCGCTCGCGTCGTACATCGGAGCCTACGGCTGGGCGCTGGAGCTGTCGCTGCGCCCGGGCACCCAGCATTCGGCCAAGGACACCGGGGACAACCTCAAGCGCGTGATCCCGATGGCACAGCGGCTCAGCGCAGCGGGGCCGAAGGCGCCGCTGCTGGCGCGGCTGGACTCGGGCTTCGACTCGGCCGCGCTGATGGCCTGCGTGGAGTCGATGAACCAGCCTGGACAGGTGCAGGTGGACTTCCTGATCAAGTGGAATCCGCGCAGCGCGGACCGTGCAGAGATGGCCGCGCAACTCGACGCCTGCGCCCACAGCGAAGGTGCGGTGCCGTGGACGCATCCGGCGCGCGGGCAAGCGCGTGGCATTGTGGGAGCAGCCTGTCAGGGTCGAAGGCATCCAGCGCCCGGTGCGCCGCGTGCTGCGGCTGGCCGAGCGCACCATCAGCGCCAGTGGCCAGCACCTGATCGTGCCCGAGTACGAACTCGACGGCTGGACGAGCACGCTGCCGCAGAGCATCGGCGCCCAACAGATCATCGATCTGTACGCCGACCATGGCACGCACGAACAGTTCCACGCGGAGTTCAAGACCGACCTGGATCTGACGCGGCTGCCTTCGGGCAAGTTCGAGACAAATACCTTGGTGTGCCACCTGGCAACGCTGGCCCTGAACATCCTTCGCCTGATGGGCCAGCGGGGCTTGTTGGGACCGGACGGGCCAGTGCGCCACAGCGCAAAGCGCCGACGCATCAAGACCGTGATGCAGGAGTTGATCTACCGGGCGGGCAGGCTGATCGACAGCGGGCGCAGGCTGATCCCTGGCTTGGGCGCCAACGACACAGCGGCCAAGGTCTTCATGCAGATGCATCTGGAGCTTGCCGGCGCGACGTAGCACCAGAGCAGCGCCCGCAACGAACTCACGAATCCCGGGAATCGCAATTTGTGATGGTCGCGGCGTGGGCGCAAGCTTGCCAAACCGATGGGGCAACGGCATTGCCAGCGTCAAACCGGCGGGCAACGCCATTGCAGGCTGGCCTTTGTGCAATGGCCTCAGCATTGCGGACTCCATTGCACCATCCAGGGCACCCGAAGTGAAACCACGGCGAGCGAGGCCACGGATCCAGGTGTCTGGCTCGGATTACGGACGCGGGTTCGGTTCCGTGTTTCACCACCAATATGCCAAATCCAACCCTTATCCGGTTGGGATTTTTTTTGCCCGTTCCCCTGTGTTGGCGCGGTTTCGGGCACCAGCCTCTTGACCGTCCCCTTGCCGAACCGCCGACCACCGGCCTCGAGTTCGCCGTTCTTCCCTCTCCGTTCTCTGGTGCCCTCTTGACCGTCCAAGTGCCCGAGTGCGCTGTTTTCGCGGGTCTCAGGGCAGGGTCGTTGCGGTTGTAGATCGCCGTAGCGGAGGCGACCGAGAACGGAGAACAGCCAGCCTGGACACTCACGCCGCCTGCAACGCCGCGATCAGCGGACACTTGACCTGCCCGCTCGTGGCGCAACAGCGTTCGACCAGCCCCTGCAGCGCACCCTCGATCCGTTGCAGATCGGCAAGCCGGGCGCGCACGTCTGCCAGTTTGCGCTCGGCCTGCTCGCGGGCCTCGGTGCAATGCGACCCATCCTCGAGCTTGAGTAAGTCCGCGATCTCGTCGAGGCTGAACCCAAGGCGCTGAGCAGACTTGATGAAGCGCACCCGCGCCAGATCCGCGTCGCCATAGCGGCGGATGCCGCCCAGCGGGCGGTCGGGCTCCTGCATCAACCCTTTGCGCTGGTAGAAGCGGATCGTTTCGACGTTGACCCCGGCGGCCTCGGCCAGGACACCGATGGTCAGGGTTTCGGTGGTTTCGTTCATGGCACTTGACTCCGTACTTAAGTACGGAAGTAAGCTTAGGGCATGAAATCAGAATCTCCAACCGAGACTTCACGAAGCGGGCGCGGTGCGCTGTTCACTGGCGGTCTGGCTGCCATCCTTGCGTCCACCTGCTGCCTCGGGCCGCTGGTGCTGATCACGCTGGGCGTCTCCGGGGCGTGGATCAGCAACCTGACGCTACTCGAACCCTATCGGCCGATCTTCATCGGTGCGGCAGTGGTGGCGCTGTTTTTCGCGTACCGACGCATCTGGCAAGCGCCAGCGGCGTGCGAACCCGGGCAGGTCTGTGCGCTGCCGCTGGTCAACCGCAGCTACAAGGCGCTGTTCTGGATCGTGGTGGCGCTGGTCATCGTCACGCTCGGATTCCCACTGCTCGCACCCTTGTTTTACTGAAAGGAAACTGCCATGAAGAAGCTCGTTGCCCTCGTGGCCTTGATCGCCATGACAACGCCAGTGTGGGCGGCCACGCAGACCGTCACGCTGTCCGTGCCGGGTATGGACTGCGCCGCCTGTCCCATCACGGTCAAGAAGGCGCTGACCAAAGTGTCCGGCGTCAACAAGACCGAGGTGAGTCTCGAAAGGCGCGAGGCCAAGGTAAGCTTTGATGACGCGAAAACGAATGTCGAAGCCCTGACGCGCGCCACCAAGGAAGCCGGTTATCCCTCGACCTTGGTGGGCGCTGCCAAGTGAGCACCATCACCCTGGAATCGACGCTGACCTGTCCAGAGTGTGGCTTTGCCAAGACCGAGGCGATGCCCACCGACGCCTGCCAGTGGTTCTACGACTGCGAGCAGTGTCACGCCGTCCTTAAGCCCAAGCCCGGTGACTGCTGCGTCTACTGCTCCTATGGCACGGTGCCGTGCCCGCCGATCCAGGAGGGTGGCAAGGACAGTTGCTGCAGCGGGTGATCACGCACTCCGCAGGCGTTCGCATTGCTCGTCCCATCGCCCGGGGATGGCGCGGCGACCGATGCTTTCCAGCGTCATGCCGGGAGCCGTGTTGGTTGCAACAGCTTCAACGATGCTGGGTGCCAACTGTGCCAAGCAGGCGATCCGGCTGACACGACCGAGATCGAACCCTTCAGCTTCGGCGATCTCGGTCATCGAGCTGAACCGCCCCTCAGCGATCTGCATCGTCTGGGATTCATCGACAAGCGCAAGATGCAGAAATGCGACGCGCTGTGCCTGGAGCCGGTGCAGGACTACGACGCCGCCAAGGTCAAGGCGCTGCGCGAGCGATTGCACCTGAGCCAGGCCGTGCTCGCCAGCGTGCTGAACACCAGTACGTCAACTGTCCGCAAGTGGGAGGTGGGCGACAAGCGCCCCAGCGGGCCGTCGCAGAATCTGCTGGGCACCAGCCGCTGCGCTCGAAGTACAGCACCTTGATCGGCGTGCTGCGGTTGACGAAGTCGTACAGGCCGCCGCCGGTGGGGTCCTGGGGGAAGGCGGCGCGGGCCACGACGTACAGGCCGTCGAAGGATTTGCGCCTATCGACCGGTTGGCCGTACAGGTAGACGCGGACGCGGGATTCGGGGAAGAATATGGGTCAGACTTGCTGTTGACAACGCAGGCGCGGGGCGCCTCAACGCCGCACCAGAGTCAGGCTCAGGCCGCCGCCCAGCTTGAGCCGCAACTCCAGACCCACCGCTGCCTCGGGGACGGCCGCGCCGAGCAGGCCCAGATCCACGAACGACGGCGCGATCTTCTGGTGACCAACCTCGCGCTTCACCGCCGTCGTCGCAACGCCGAGCTGCGTCGACAGCCGCGAGCGCCAGCGATTGAAGCTGCTGCGGCTCAGGCCCTCAGCCCTGCAGAACGTATCGACCGTCAGCCCGGCGCCGTCGAGGCGCTTGAACAGATCACGCCAGGCGCGTTCGTTCAACCGCCGCCGCTTGCCGCCCTGTCTGTTGGTGCCGCAGCCTGCTTGCATCTCCCGTGCTCCTCGTTCCGCTTGGATGAGGGCATCGTTCGGATCGACAGGTCGGCTGGAAAGAACGCTGCTGGCTTACCGCTTGCGGCCCGCCCCAGGCTGGCGCGGCAAGAAAGCCGCCTCACATCCTTGGTGAAAGTCTGAGCGCAGAGCGTGAGGTCTTCGACCATGGTCAGGTAGGGGAACAACCGGTCGGCCAGATCCTGCACGGACAAGCGCGCGCGGATGGCAAGCGCCGCAGTTTGGATCAACTCACCAGCCTCCGGGGTGGAGAGCACCGAGTGCGCCCCAGGAGGCGCGCTGGAAGCCCAGGATAGCGGTACCTGCAAGCGCGGCCGCAACGCCGAGTGCCCCGATGAACGGGGCGCGTGCCGGCGCGAAGATCGTCATCTGCACGAGCTTCTGACGCGCGCCGCGCCCTTCGATCTGCCGGATCAAGATCAGCGTCGTGCCGATCGTGCCGGGCTCGATGAGACGGAACAGGCCGAAGAGGAGCACAAGGGCCACCAAGCTGAACAGTCCGTGCTCAATCATCCTTGTGCATGTCCATGGCAGATGGGCCTTGGTTTCGCGTGCCGTCGAAGCGGCCTGCCGCGACATATCCCGTCAGCCCATGATGCCTTGAGCAGATACGCAGGTCCGGACAATGCTTCAGCAGTCGCGTCCAGGGCCGGCGCAAACCGCGCCAGGTGGTCAGGTACATGCGTGCGCCCCAAAGCACCCAGGCGTTGGCGGGAGCCAGCCACCAGGGCGCCATGCACAGCCCGGAGACGGCGACCGGCGCTCCCGGCCTCGCCTGCGCAAACAGATTGTTCAGCGACGCCGGGTCCTGCAGCACGTCATGCGTGTAGCAGCACAACACGGCATCGGCCGGCACGGGCGAGCGGAACCGCGCGGCCGACTCGCAGAGCACCTCGATGTTCGGCATGCCGCTCGCCGCCCGGCGTGCGAGCGTCGCCATCTCGGGCGATTGTTCAATGCCGATGACCCGCCCGGTCGGCCCGACCGCTTCGGACAGCGCCATCAGCGCGGCGCCGGATCCGCATGCCACGTCGAAGACGGTCTGCCCCGGCTGCAGGTGGAGTTGCGCGATGGTTCGTTCGCGCACGGCGCGGATGCGCCCGGTGCTGCCTTCGTAGTGCGCCGCCAGTCTCGCGTAGCGCTGTTTGGCCACGGCCCGATCGGGCGTCCCCCTGAAATTGTCGATCCAGGCGAGCCTGGGCCAACGCCTTCGTGCCATGGGCACTGTGACGTCCTGGGCCAAGGCCGGGCCACATCCTGTCTGCTCGTGCGCCATGGCTAGCCCACCACACGGTAGTTGCGCATCAGGCCCGTGTCCTCATGTTCGAGCATGTGGCAGTGGTAGAGGAAGAGGCCTGTGTGGTCCGTGAAGTGAAGCAACACGCGCACGCGTTCGCCAGGCATCACCAGCACCGTGTCCTTCCATCCGTCGTCGACGAACCCGGCGCGCACGCTTGCGTAGTCGCCGGCAAACTTGCGCGATACCGAGCGCGACAGCACACGGAACGACAGACCATGGACATGCATCGCGTGCGGCATGACCATGCCCATCATCGAGCCGCGCCCTTCGTTGCGAAACTCCCAGACCTCGTGCGTGCCGAGCTTGACGGTCTCCATCGCGCTGGCGTCGAGCATGTCGAAACTCTGGTCATTGATGCCCCAGACCATCATGCCCATGGTCATCTCGAACACCTTGGGCCGGCCGGGGTTGACGGCGCGCCTGGGCTCGGCGGGCCCTACCGCGCTCAGCCTCGCTGGCGGCTTGCCGACAACCGCTTCTTCGTCGCCAAGCTTGAACCGCTGGATGTCGAATGCAGCGCCGTCGGGCAGACGGCTGCCGGCGCCCATCATGCCGCCCATGTCGATGCCGCCATCGAAGGCGAGGCTGCGCAAGGTCGGCGCGCTGCGGCCCGGCCAGCGGGCGAAGTCGACCCAGAGCTCGATTCGTTCGGCCGGCGCCAACATCACATGGTCGCGCTGCAGCGGCGCGGCGAGCAGACCGCCATCGGTGGCGATCACCGTCAGCGGCGTGCCATCACCCCAGGCCAGCTTGAGCGTGCGGGTATTGCAGCCGTTGAGCAGGCGCAAGCGATGCGGCTGGCGGGTCACCGGTCGGTCGAGGGGCTCGACGCCGTTGATCAGGATCTGGTCGCCCAGCACCCCCATCATGCCGGCCATCATCGACCCCATGCCGCCGCCCATCATGCCGCGGCCCATGCCCGAACCGGCGCCGCCATCGCGGCCCAGATAGACGAACTGGTGGTCGGCATCGAACTGGCGGTCCTGGATCACCAGGGCCAGGTCCTGCGCGCCCGACGGCAGTCCGGCCGCCGCGTCCTCGTCGTCGCCGACGATGAACAGCCCGGCCAATCCGGCGTAGACCTGCTTGCCGGTGCGTCCGTGCGGATGCGGGTGGTACCAGTAGGTGCCAGCACGGTTGTCCACCGTGAACTCGTAGACATAGCGCCGGCCGGCGTCGACCGCAAACCGGGGGTGGCCGTCCATCAGTTCCGGCACATGCAGGCCGTGCCAATGGATGATGGTCGACTCGGTGAGGCCGTTCACCATCTCGATGCGAACGCGCTGCCCTCGGCGCACCTTGATGGTCGGACCCAGGTAGCCGCCCGACATCTCGACCAGGGCACCGGGGTCGCCACGCAACAATTTGCCGCGATAGCGCCAAACGCGCGTGGACGGGCCGGGCCCGACCTGCACGTCGGCCGGTTCGGCACGCAACTCGATGTGGAGGTCGACATCGTCGCGGGCCACTGCGCTGGCCATGCGCATCGGGAGACCGATCGTCGCTGCGGCCATTGCGGTGGCAGACCCGAGGACGATCCGGCGGCGACGAGACCCGGTGAAAGTGACGTGGTTCATTTCGCGGCCTCCGACAGCGTGGCGCCATCGCGGGCGATCGGTGTCCAGCGCCGCCCGCCGTCCGCGCTGACGAACACATGCCGCTTGAGGGTCGCGATGGCCATCTCCGAGGTTCGGCTGGGGTTCTGCGCGATGTAGGCCACCGCATCGTCGACGAGCGCCGGCAACGGCATCGATTCCGGCTGGGCGCCGGCCTTGAGCTCGATCCGCATCAGCGCCGGCTGGCCGTCATGGGCACTGAACCACAGGTGCCTGCCGTCGAGGTCGAAGGTCTGCGCCAGCACCTGGCGCCCGCCGACGAGCCGATCGAAGCGACCGGCCGAGTCGCGCGAGAGGTACAGCCCGTCACTGGTGCCGGCGGCGACGACGGCGGCATCGTCAGGGTGCACCGCCAGACTTCTGGGCGCGCTGCCGAGGCCGCGGCCGTCGCCGCGAGACCACAGCAGGCCGTCGTTGCGCGTCGCGTAGATGCCGGGCTGTTTCATGCGCGAGTTCGCGCCCTGGTTGATCACATACACCGCGTTCGTTCGGTAGCTCGTGGCCAGGGCATGGAAGTCCGATTCGCCTTGAAGGCCGAGCAGCTTCCAGGACTGACCGCCGTCGGTGCTCTTGATCAGGCCGAAAGGGTTCATCAGCCCGCTGCCTGGGGCGGGATGGCCGCTGCTGTAAAGGGCGTCGCGTGTCGCCGAGTAACCCATGTAGTCGTGGGCGGGTCCGGCCAGCCTGGACCAGCGCCCGCCGGCGAAGGCGGCCAGCCCGTGGTGGCTGGGAATGATCAGCTGCCGGCCATCGGCGCTGTAGGACAGCCCGTGAACATGGGTCAGCAGCACCGGCTTGGCCGCGATGGCTGCCGGCAGCAGCCCGGCCGAAAGCGTAACGCCGATGGCCAGGCGCCGCAGGGCAGGTGAACGATTAAACATGTCGATCCTTGTTGATGGGTATGCATGGACTGAACCTGGGCCCGCCGGTGCCAGAACAAGGGCGGGTCGAGGTGCGGCGCGGGCCGGTCGCCCGGCGGCCGATGGCTCAGATCAGATGCGCCAGCAACAATGCAGGATCGTGTGCCGCGGCTGTGCCGTGTGTGCGGGCGTCAGGCGCCGCGGCGTCGGGATTTCAAGGGTCCCGGCATGCGCCCAAGGCAGGCTCGTGGCGAGGGCGGGAGCCCATGCCAGCGTTGGCAACGGGAGCGGCCTGTCGTCCACATGCTGCTGGGCGGTCTGGCAGTGACCCATGCACTCGGCCAGGTCTGCCGAGTCTGTGGCAACGTGCGTCGCCAGCGCGCTGCTGTGCCCGGATATCGGGGCCGCGCCAGTTACAAGACAGGCATGCGCCGCCAGCGCGACTTGGCCGAACAGCAGCGCGCCCACCAGCAACAGCGAGATCCGTCGGGTCATGGCCTTGAAGGTTTGCACAGGCATTGGTTCCGCGCCGGCGGGCTTAGGTTCCCGACACAGCTGCACTCAACGCCGAACGAGTGCGTGCCCGAGAATGTCGGACTCCTGAATCCAAGAGAACCAAGGTGCTTGCAAAGTCCTTCGCCATCGTCTTCGTCACGGTGTTCCTGGCCGAGGTGGGTGACAAGACCCAGCTGGCCACCATGCTCTTTGCGGCCGACAAGGCGTCGAGCAAATGGCTCGTCTTTGTTGCGTCTTCGGCCGCACTCGTCGCCGCGGCGGCCATCGGCGTCCTGGTGGGCTCACAGCTCGAGCGTGTGATCTCGCCATCGAACCTCAAGATCGTCGCGGGCATCGGCTTTATCGTCATCGGTGCGTGGACGCTTTACGCCAGGTAGCCTGAGCCCTGAGCGCTTCGAACGTGCGTGCATCCGGCCATCGATGCATCGTTCGGACTATCGTGATCGGCACGCCAAGAAGGCCTCCGCCCCGGCCCGTGCAGTCTGCCAGTTGACGCGAAACAGGTAGACGGCGGAAGCGAGCGTCAGCGCGCAGGGGATCGCCACATGGCCTGCGTCCGAGGCGCTGTAGGCCAGAACTGCCAGGGCGATCAGGCCGAGACCGAACCAGAATTCGGCCCGGCGCCGTGCCGCGCTCATCTGCACAGCGATGACGAGCAAGCCCGAAAGGCCCATCGCCAGGATGGCTGCCGACGCGTTCCCATGTGACATGGCCAGCAGGTCGGCGAGCCCGGCCACAGCAATCGCCGCCAGCGCCGCAGAGGCTGCCAATCCGATCACGCCGGTGAAGATGCACCGCACGCCAAGTCGGAAACCGTCCCACGGTGCGCCGACCTCCATCCGCCACAGGAACAGCCGGTGGGCCAGCACGAGCGTCGCGGCGGCGAGCAGACATTCGCGCCACGCGAGGCCGGCGGCCCCCAGCGCGGTCATCAGCCACAGGCTGAACGACCAGGCTCGTTCGCCTGGGCTATGCATGGCACTCGACCGTTCGCGGCGCCTCAACGACCTGGCTGGCGGGAAACTTCATCCAGAAAGCGGTGATGCCGTCCGCCGAAGCGACCGCGACCTTGCCACCATGGGCCTCGACGATGGACCGGACGATGGCCAGGCCCAGGCCGGCGCCTTCGCCCTTGCGATGGCGTGATGGGTCGGCACGATAGAAGCGGTCGAAGAGACTGTGAAGATGCCGGGGGTCGATGGTCGGGCCCGGGTTGCGGATCTGCAGCTCGACGCATCGATCGTCGGCCGAAAGCAGCACGTCGACCACCCCACCGCAGGGCGTGTAGCGCAAGGCATTGGAGATCATATTGCTCATGGCTCGACGCAGCATCAGCCGATCGCCGCGAACCGGCGGCGCCTCGCCGCTCAGTCGCAGCCCGATGCCTGCATCCTCGGCCAGCGCTTCGAAGAAGTCAAACAAGGCGGTGGCCTCCGCAGCCAGGTCGACATCGACCAGTTCGGGCTTGCTCAGGTGGTTGTCGGCCTGCGCCAGGTACAGCATGTCGCTGATCATCTTGCCCAGTCGTTCGAGCTCCTCGAGGCTGGAGTACAGCACCTCCCGATAGGCGTCGGTGTCACGCGCCTTGGTCAGCGCCACCTGCGTCTGGGTGGTCAGGTTCGTGACCGGCGTGCGCAACTCGTGAGCAATGTCGGCCGAGAAGTGGGTCAACCTCGCGAAGCTCGCCTGCAATTGGTCGAGCATCTGATTGAACGAGGCCACCAGTGGGTCCAGTTCGACCGGCACTTCGCCGGGCTTCAGCCGGACGTGCAGGTCATCCGAGGTCACGCCCTTGATCGTGGCGCTGATGCGCCGCAGTGGCGCATGCCCCCAGCGCACGGCCAACCAGGCCGCCAAGACGGCCGCCAGGGAGGCGACGGCCGTGCCCCACCACAGGCCCTGCCGAACCTGGGACAGGTAGCGCAGGTGCGACTGCATCGACACGGCCACCAGCACCGTTTCGCCGCGCAGCCGCAGCATGGCGCCCCGGTACGCAAGGCCACCCGCCTGCCAGATGGTCAGGGCCGGGGTGTCGAGCCTGTCGACGACTGGCGTCGCGCGGGCGACTTCGTAGAGTCCCTGAGGGACAGTGCCGAACAAGGTGGCGCCAGAACCGTCGTGCACGCTGAAGTACACGCCGTGATGCCCGGCGACGGCGCGTGACAGTCGCATCTCCAGCGCATGCGCATCATCCGCAGCCGGCGCAGGTCCAAGCGCTGCGTCGAGCGATTCGGCCACGGCCTGGATCTCGCCAAGATCCTGTTCCGCAAAGTGCATGTCCATGGACCGCGCGACCAGCACCGCAAAGACCGAAAGGAGCGCCGTCATCACGACGCCCACCAGCAGCGTGATGCGCAGCGCCAGTGACAGCGGCCGTCGCGGCTGCGCCTCAATGGCCATCGGGCAAGTCCAGCATGTAGCCCATGCCGCGCACGGTCTGGATCAACTTGGGTTCGAAGTTGTCGTCCACCTTGGCGCGTAGGCGGCGGATCGCCACGTCGATCGCGTTGGAGTCGCTGTCGAAATTGATGTCCCAGACCTGCGACGCGATCAGCGATCTCGGCAGCACCTCGCCGCGCCGGCGCATCATCAGTTCGAGCAACGAGAACTCCTTCTTCGTCAGGCTGAGCTTCTGTCCGTCCCGCGTCGCGCGCCTGCGCGGCAGATCGAGCGTGAGGCCAGCCAGCTCCAACCGCTCTTCCACCGCAGGCGTCGCTCCGCGCCGCAGCAGCAAGCGCACCCGGGCCAGCAGTTCAGCGAAGGCAAAGGGCTTGACCAGGTAGTCGTCGGCACCCGCCTCCAGGCCCTTGACGCGGTCGTCCACACTGTCGCGCGCCGTCAGGAACAGCACCGGCGTGCGCCGGCCGGCTTTCCTCAGTGAATCGAGGATGCGCCAGCCATCGACATCGGGAAGCATGACGTCGAGCACGATCAAGTCGAAGTCGTCGGTCATGGCCAGGTGGTGGCCGTCCAGGCCATTGCGCGCCAGTTCGACGACGAAACCGGCTTCGCTCAAGCCTTGGCGCAGGTAGTCCGCCGTCTTGTCTTCGTCCTCGACGACCAGCAGTTTCATGAACGCACCCGGCGCCCATCGGCTTCGCTATGGCATGGCGGCATCGTGACCCGAAGCTTGGGGCAGCACGGCTTTCGATCAGATGACAAGCTCATGACATCAATGTAATGCGTCCGTCATGGCGCCGTCGCTGGCCACTCGCGAAGATGCGCAGCCAACGAAATCGCCCTGTCCGCAGCGCCCATGTCAATGAACCCAAAGTACCCGAGCCGACCATCGTCACCGAGACGCCAACTGGCCCTGCCTTACCCCGCTCGCCGCCGCTTTGTCCAGGGCCTGGCCGCCGGGGGCGTCATGGCCGGCCTGGCCCACTGGCCACAGCCGGCACGCGCTGCGGCCGCCACGTCGACCGGCACCGCGCCCGTGCTCAGCGGCACCGAGTTCAACCTCGAGGTCGCCGAATCACCGGTCACCTTCACCGGCAAGCCGCGCATGGCGACGACGATCAATGGCTCGATCCCTGCGCCGATGCTGCGCTGGCGCGAGGGTGACGAAGTCACGATCCGCGTCACCAACCGGTTGCGTGAATCGACCTCGATCCACTGGCACGGCATCATCCTGCCCTACCAGATGGACGGTGTGCCGGGCATCAGCTTTGCCGGCATCCCGCCCGGCGCGACCTTCACCTACCGCTTCAAGGTCGAGCAGAGCGGCACCTACTGGTACCACTCGCACTCCGGCATGCAGGAGCAGACCGGCATGTACGGCGCCATCGTCATCGACCCGCGCGACGGCGAGACGATCAAGGCCGATCGCGACCATGTGATGCTGCTGTCCGACTGGACCGACGAAGACCCGATGCGCGTCTTCTCCAAGCTCAAGGCCCAGGGCGACTACTACAACTTCAACCAGCCGACGGTGCTGGACTTCTTCCGCGATGCATCGCGCGAAGGCATGCAGGCCGCGCTGGCCAAGCGCCAGATGTGGAACCGGATGCGCATGAGTTCGACCGATCTGGCGGACCTGTCGGCGGCCACGCTCACTTACCTGATGAACGGCAGCACGCCGGCGGGCAACTGGACCGGGCAGTTCCGCCCCGGCGAACGGGTTCGCCTGCGCTTCATCAACGGCGCGGCCAACACCTTCTACGACGTGCGCATCCCGGGGCTGAAGCTGACCGTGGTGCAAGCCGACGGTGTCAACGTCGAACCGGTCACGGTGGACGAGTTCCGCTTCGGTCCCGGCGAAACCTATGACGTCCTGGTGCAGCCCAAGGATGATGCCTACACGGTATTCGCGCAGTCGATGGAACGCACCGGCTATGCGCGCGGCACGCTGGCCGCGCGACCCGGCGCGACCGCTGCGGTGCCGGCGGTCGATGCCGCGCAAGCGCTGTCGATGCTCGACATGATGGGCGACATGGGCGGCATGGACCACAGCAAGATGCCCGGCATGGGCGGCCAGCCTGCCATGCCCGGCATGGACCACGGCGCGATGGCCAAGATTCCCGGCATGGACCATGGCGGCATGGCCATGGACCACAGCCAGCACGCCATGGGCGGCAACAGCGGCATGGGTGGCAACGCCTTGGCCGCAGCCAGCACCGAGGTCCGCCACGCCCGCACCGAATTCGGCGCCAGCACCGACATGCGCGTCGACATGCCGCGCAGCAACCTCGACGACCCTGGAATCGGACTGCGCGGCAACGGGCGCCGTGTGCTGACGCTGGCGGATCTGCGCACCATCGGCGGGCCGCTGGACCCACGCGGCGCCGAACGCGAGATCGAACTTCACCTGACCGGCAACATGGGACGCTACGCCTGGTCGTTCGACGGCCTGGAGTTCGGCCAGTCGACGCCGGTGAAGATGAATCACGGCGAACGTGTGCGCGTGATCCTGCACAACGACACCATGATGACGCACCCGATGCACCTGCATGGCGTGTGGAGCGAACTCGAGCAGCCCGACGGCAGCTTCCAGGCGCGGCGCCACACGATCCCGGTGCAGCCGGCGCAGCGTGTCAGCTTCCTCGTCACCGCCGACGCACTCGGCCGCTGGGCCTGGCATTGCCATCTGCTGCTGCACATGGACTCCGGCATGTTCCGCGAAGTCGTGATCGCCTGAGGGCCACCCCATGAACAAGGAACTTCCGACGATGAAGACGATGCGCCTGTGCCGCGCCTTGACGGCGCTGGGTGTGGCGACCGGCTTGACCCATGCGCCGGCTTTCGCGGCGCAGGATGCGCCCGCCAACCCGCATGCCGGCCACGGCGCGATCGCTGCCAAGCCAGCGACGCCAGCGCCCGCAGCAGCGCCAGCGATGGACCATGGCGAGATGAACATGCAGGGCGGCAGGGCGCCTGCCAATGCACGCGACCCGCATGCCTACTCCGGCGGCACCACGCTCGAGTCCGGGCCTTACGCCCTGGGCCCGGGGCTGCGACTGCGCCTCGGCGACGAGAAGGCATTCAGCTCGGTGCTGTTCGACACCCTGGAGGCGGTGCGAAGCAATGGCGCGAACTCAGGGGCCTATGACTTCGTCGCCCGCTTCGGCCGCGACTACAACAAGCTGGTCATCAAGGCCGAGGGCGAAGTGGCCGGCGGCAAGCTGACCGAGGCTCGCACCGAAGCCTTGTGGAGCCATGCCTTCGCCACCTTCTGGGACGCGCAGATCGGCCTGCGCCAGGACAGCGGCACCGGCCCGGGCCGAACCTGGCTCGCCTTCGGCGTGCAGGGCCTCGCGCCGTACTGGTTCGAGATCGATGCCACGGCCTATATCGGCCAGGGTGGCCGCACGGCGCTTCGGCTGGGCGTTGAGTATGAGTTGCTAGTCACCCAAAAGCTGGTCGTCCAGCCGCGCATCGAGGCCAACCTCTATGGCAAGGCCGATCCAGAGCGCGACATCGGCAAGGGCCTGTCCGACCTGACCTCCAGCATCCGTGTGCGCTACGAATTCAGCCGCCAGTTCGCGCCCTATGTCGGCGTCGAGTGGGCGAATCGATTCGGCGCCACCGCCGACCTTGCTCGCGCTGCCGGCGAGCCGACGCGGCAGACCAGATACGTCGCAGGCGTGCGTTTCTGGTTCTGAGCCAAACGGCTTCCCACATGTCGCGGGAAGACTCGCGATCCGAGGTTCAAACCTTCACTCATCTCCTGCAGAAGCCCATCATGAAAAACTTCAAAGCAACGATGTCCGCGCTAGCCCTGGCTGCACTGCCGGTGTTCGCGCTCGCAGCCGGCGAGCACGGTGGTGCGCATGACGCCAAGCCGGCCGGCGCCACTGCCGCGCCGGGCGGCCACGACATGGCCGGCACGCACAAGGACGCGCACGCGTCGATGGCCGGCATGGGCGGCGACCCGGCCAAGGTGACACGCACGATTCCGGTCGAGATGAACGACACGATGCGCTTCATCCCGGACAAGATCAGCGTCAAGGCCGGCGAGACGGTGCGCTTCTTCATCGTCAACAAAGGCAAGGTGCCGCACGAGATGGTGATCGGCATGGCCGACGAGATCGAAGAGCACGCCGCGATGATGAAGAAGATGCCCGGCATGGTGCACAAGGAAGCGAACCAGATCACGCTTGCGCCGGGTCAGCGCGGCGGCATCGTCTGGCAGTTTGCCAAGGCTGGCACGGTGTCCTTCGCCTGCCTGGTGCCAGGGCACAAGGAGGCGGGCATGGTGGGCGAGATCAGCGTCAACTGATGACGGCGGTCTGGATGGGCGACCCGCTTCGTCATCGTTGTCCGCGAGCGGGTCGCGCTGCGCTGCGAAAGCGCCCGGCCCGTTCAGCGGTTGACAAGGATCAACGAATGTGTCGCCGACGGAACTAGCGTCGACTAGCACCATCTGAGCCTCATGACATCTGTGTCGAACACCCGTATCAAGCGCCGCATCGCGTCGATGATGCTGGTGTTCTGGCTGTTCGCGCTGGGTGCGGCATGGGCCAATGCCTGCGTCTTGCTGGAACGCGGGACACACGCGCACAGCGCGGCAACGGTCGTCGCCGGAGCGCCCGCGGTGTCGCCCGGCCATGTCGGGGTTGTAGACGATCACAGCGCGGACTCGTCCCCCGGGAAAGCGCCTTGCCTCAAGGTGTGTGACGACTCCTCTCGGAGCGTCGTCAAGTCGCAGTCGGGCATGGACCTGCCGAACCTGGCCACGCTGACGACGGCCGCAGTGCCATGGTCGGCGTCGGTCAGCGCGCTCGACGCGCCGCGACCCGCTCGCATCGAGCGTCCCTTGCACGCCGGTCCGCCCCTGCGAACCATCTACTCGCGGCTGGCGCTATAGCCACTGCACCCTGACGACCCCGGAGCGACGCGCTCCGCGAGGGTTTGGTCAGGCCGCCGTTTCGACTTGACTCTGTACCCAGGTACAGAGCGCAAGCTCGGATCTCCAGCCCGCGCGCAGTTGTTTCAAGACGCCAACGGCAGGAGCTTTGCTCGCTTTCCAATTCAATGACCAGGAGCTACGAATGAACTTCGTTCGCACGATCTCGATTCTCACTGCCGTTGCCGCAACGACGATGTCCGCCTCCGTCTGGGCTGCCAGCGACAAAGAGCACGACAGTCACCACCCCGCAGCGACTGCGGCCGTCC
>CAZWUR010000008.1:66965-71535 GCA_964637205.1 uncultured Rubrivivax sp. | reverse complement strand
CACAAGCCACCCCGGCCACGCCGGGCATGGGGATGGGCATGGGCGGTACCGCCGCCATGCCGGGCTATGCCGACCAGATGAAGGCCATGCAGGCCATGCACGACAAGATGGTGGCCGCCAAGACGCCCGAAGAGCGCAATGCCCTGATGGCCGAGCAGATGAAGCTCATGCAAAGCGGCATGGGCATGATGGGACGCATGGGCCCGGGCGCCATGGCGGGCAAGCCGGGCGACATGGCCGGCCGTCAGGGCATGCTGGAGCAGCGCATGGACATGATGCAGTCCATGATGCAGATGATGATGGACCGCCTGCCGCCGGCCCCGGCGACGAAGTGAGGGGCGCACCATGATCGCCACTCCCAGCTCATCATCGGCGCCGAAGGCAGCGGCCTATGGCTTTCACTGCGGACTTGAGGGCAAGGACTTCGGCGCCGCCGTGGTCCGCGTCACCGAGGCGCTGAAGGCCGAAGGCTTCGGCGTGCTGACCGAGATCGACGTGCAGGCCACGATGAAGGCCAAGCTGGGGATCGACGGACGCCCCTACCGCATCCTCGGTGCCTGCAACCCGCCACTGGCACACCGCGCGTTGGGGGCCGAACCCGACATCGGCCTGCTGCTGCCCTGCAACGTGGTCGTTCGTGAAGCGCCCGATGGCCGGCTGGTCGTCGGCTTCATGGACCCGGTGGCCGTGCTGCAGATGACGGACAACGCCGAAGTGGCCGAGGTCGCGCACGAGGTGCGCGAGCGGCTGCAGCGCGCCAGGGACTCGCTGATGGCGCCGCCAGGCGCAGTTGCAGCACCGAACACTCAAGGCTGAAGACGATGCACATGTTCTACGAAGGCGGAATGTTCATGGGCGGCATGCACTGGCTCTGGTGGATCTTCTGGTTGCTGCTGGTCGGTGCAATTGTCTACAGCGCCTGGGGCCGGGCGGACGGGCAGCGACGCCGCCCGCGCGAAACGCCACACCAGGTGTTGCAACGGCGCCTGGCCAGTGGCGAGATCAGCTCCGACGAGTACGAGAAGCGCAAAGCGCTGCTCGATCGCGACGCGGGCGCAAACGCCTGACCGAGGATCCGACAGCGCTTGACCTTCACACGATGTCAAGGTCTATCGTGTCGTCAAAGGACGGCGCCAAGCGCGCCGGCCCTCGCTGAAGGAAAATTGCAATGAACACGACACGCGATGGCCACCACCCCGTCACGCGCAAGTCGCCGGAGTTGAGTCCACCACTGAAGACCGCCTTGCTGATGGTTGCGCTCGTGGGTGGTTTCTATCTGCTGCGCGAGCACTGGGACCATGTTGCTGGCAACTGGGTCTACCTGCTGCTGCTGGCCTGCCCGCTGATGCATCTGTTCCGTGGCCATGGCGGACATGGCGGTCACCCCGGATATGGCGACCGGGCAACACCACCTGACACGCGCAAGGACTAGGCCATGGACAAGCCTTCCCGAGACCAGCACGCGGGCCACGCGCATCATGCACATGGTGCGACGACGAAGACGGCGGACAGCCTGAAGGACCCTGTCTGCGGCATGACCGTGACGGCGCAGTCCGCGCATCACGCCGAGCACGACGGCCATCCGTACTACTTCTGCAGCGCAAAGTGTCAGGCGAAGTTCAGCGCCGATCCGAAGAGATACGTCGCGGGCGTTGGAGATGCCGCCCCAGCGGCGCCCGTGCCGGCGCCTGCCGGGGCGATCTATACCTGCCCGATGCACCCGGAGATACGCCAGGACCATCCTGGCAGTTGCCCCAAGTGCGGCATGGGGCTTGAGCCGGTGATGCCGACGCTGGACGATGACGAGAACCCGGAGTTGGTCGACTTCTCGCGCCGCTTCTGGTGGACCTTGCCATTCACCGTCGTGGTCACCTTCCTGGCGATGGGCGGGCACCGGCTGGGTTGGTTCGAGCCCGGCACGCAAACCTGGATCGAGCTGGTACTGACGCTGCCCGTGGCGCTGTGGTCCGGCTGGCCCTTCTACTTGCGCGGCGTTCAGTCCGTGATCAACCGCAGCCCGAACATGTGGACGCTCATCGGGCTGGGCACGAGCGTGGCCTTCGTCTACAGCGTCGTCGCCACGGTGGCGCCGCAGATCTTTCCAGCCACCTTCATCGTCGACGGCAGCGTCGCGGTCTACTTCGAAGCGGCGGCGGTGATCATCTCGCTGACCCTGCTCGGCCAAATCCTGGAACTGAAGGCACGCTCGCAGACCTCGGCGGCCATCAAGTCGCTGCTCGGTCTGGCGCCGAAGACGGCACGTCGCATCAATGCCGACGGCAGCGAGGAAGACGTGCCACTGTCCAACGTGCATGTGGGTGACCAATTGCGCGTGCGCCCTGGCGAGAAGGTGCCGGTCGACGGCGTCGTCGTCGAGGGCAGCAGTGCGCTCGACGAATCGATGTTGACCGGCGAGCCGATGCCGGTGAGCAAGCGCGCGGGCGACAAGCTGATCGGCGCGACCATGAACACCAGCGGTGCGCTGATCATGCGATCAGAACATGTCGGCTCGGCCACCGTGCTGTCGCAGATCGTGCAGATGGTGGCGCAGGCACAGCGTTCGCGCGCGCCGATGCAGCGCATGGCCGACGTGGTGGCCGGCTATTTCGTCGTCACCGTCGTCGGCGTCGCCTTGCTGACCTTCGTCGCCTGGGGTTTGTTCGGTCCCGAGCCGGCCTGGGTGTTCGGACTGATCAATGCCGTCGCCGTGCTGATCATTGCCTGCCCCTGTGCGCTGGGCCTGGCGACGCCGATGTCGATCATGGTTGCCACCGGCAAGGGCGCGACGAACGGCGTGCTGTTCCGCGACGCCGCCGCGATCGAGAACCTGCGCAAGGTCGACACCCTGATCGTCGACAAGACCGGCACGCTGACCGAAGGCCGCCCGACCTTCGAGCGCGCCGTCGGGACGAAGGACTTCAAGGACGAAGAAGTGCTTCGTCTGGCGGCGAGCCTCGACCAGGGCAGCGAACACCCGCTGGCTGCGGCCATCGTCGCGGCAGCCAATGAACAAGGACTCAAGCTGTCCAAGCCCGAGCATTTCGATTCCGAGTCGGGCATCGGTGTGCGCGGCACGGTCGACGGCAAGTCACTGGCATTGGGCAATACGGCACTGATGGAGCAACTCGGCGTTGCCGTCGACGCATTGAAATTGCAGGCCGAGGAATTGCGCGGCCAGGGCGCGAGCGTCATGCACCTCGCGGTCGAGGGGACTCTGGCCGGTCTGCTCGCCGTGTCGGACCCCATCAAATCCACCACCACCGATGCGCTGAAGTCCCTGCGCGCCGCCGGGTTGCGGGTGGTGATGGCCACCGGCGACGGCCTGACCACAGCGCGTGCAGTGGGCAAGCGCCTGGGCATCGACGAAGTGCATGGCGAAGTCAGGCCGGCCGACAAGCTGAAACTGGTGGAGAAACTGCAGGCCGAGGGCCGGATCGTCGCGATGGCCGGCGATGGCATCAACGATGCACCGGCGCTGGCCAGGGCCGATGTCGGCATCGCGATGGGTACGGGTACCGACGTGGCGATGAACAGCGCGCAGCTCACGCTGGTGAATGGAGACCTGCGCGGCATCGCAACAGCGCGCGCGCTGTCGGTCGCCACGGTAGCCAACATGAAGCAGAACCTGGCCTTCGCCTTTGTCTACAACGCGCTCGGCGTACCGTTGGCCGCCGGCGCCCTGTACGCACTCACCGGCTGGCTGCTGTCGCCGATGTTCGCCGCGCTGGCGATGAGCCTGAGCTCGGCGTCGGTGATCACCAATGCCCTGCGCCTGCGAGGCAAGGAACTTCGCGAGGGCTGACCGCCGGCAAAAGCCATGGACATCCTTGCACACAGCCTGTGGGCCGGCGCCGGAGTCGCGCTGTTGGGTCGGCGCAGGCCGGTCTCACCGCGCACCGCGGCTGCGACGATCGGCCTGGCGGCGCTGCCTGATGTCTTCCAGATGCTGCCGGTGCTGGCTTGGTGGTGGGTCGGCGGCGGGACGTTCGCCGCCGTTTGGTCCTTTGCGATCGCCTTGCCCGGCCAGGAGCCACTGCTGCCGCCTGCCGTGATCTTCGTGTCGCACCACCTGCACTGCATGGCACACAGCGCGGTTGTCGCGGGCGTCGTCACCTTGCTCGTCTGGCGGTTTCGACACGCGCTGTGGATTCCCCTGCTGGGCTGGTGGTCGCACATCGTGATTGATGTGTTCACTCATTCGGCCGACTACTACGCCTCGCCCGTGCTCTACCCGTTCACCGACCGCGGCTTCGACGGCATCGCCTGGAACGCGCCATGGTTCATGGCGCTGAACTACCTGGCGCTTCTGGCCACGGGGCTGTGGCTGTTTTTGGTCGCGCGACGGCAACGGGCTGTTCGCAAGTCCTGATCCGATCCGACCGCAACTGGCTCGCGCGACTTGGCAATGGCCGACCCGCAGCGACCCGCAGCGACCCGGAACGTCCGATCGGCCCTGAACCCAGCGAAGCAGACGAAGTGAATCCGATCACGCTGAACTGGCTCTGGTTGTCATTGGCCCTTTGTGCTTTCGTCGGCCTCGGGTATCGGTGGTTCCGACTCGGCGCTGGCA
>CAZWUR010000008.1:0-66865 GCA_964637205.1 uncultured Rubrivivax sp. | reverse complement strand
ATGGCAATGGCAATGGCAATGGCAATGGCAATGGCAATGGCAATGGCAATGGCAATGGCAACGGCAACGGCAACGGCAACGGCAACGGCAAGCGTCGGAGCGACAAGCTCCAACCGATCATGCCGGTGGGCGGAGGTGAAGACAGCAGCCTGACTCCGGAGCCGCCGGCTGTACCGCGACCGGGGTTCGATCCGGTTTCAGGGGAGCCGCTGCGCTTGGATTGCGCTCGGGCGTACTTCCACCGCGGCAAGGTCTACACTTCTTTGCTTCCGACCGGACCCGCGCTCGATTTGCAGCTGCCGCGCGCAGCTGGGCGCCCGAACTGACTTCCACTTGTCCTGAGCGCGGAGCCCTATCGCGACGGCAGCGGCGCGGGCGCGTCCTCGATCAATGACTTCTCGACCCTTGCCGCGGGTCAGCGTTTGACACTGGCGCGGGACTACTTGGGGCTCCATGCCGCCCATGACGTCTCTCCCTTGTGGAAGCTGCTTGGTGAATTGATCTTGAACCTGATCGATGGCAGCCGATCCTTCGCGCCGGCTGTCGTCCACGGATGGCGCGGCGACGTGGAACTGTCGCTCGCCATGCTGGCCTTCAGCGGCAAGCCGGGCGACGAGTTCGCGGGGTACCGAGATCTGGCAGCAGGACATAGAGCGCACTCCAGCCGTGACCGTAGGCCGCGCCCGCAGCCAATGCGATCGGTGCGCTTGGGATCGGGCTGACCCGGACCGCCAGCGTCATCAAGGCGATGACGGCCAACGGGCCCCACAAGCCCAGATCCAGCACGCGTGCTGCGCCTCGGGGTTCATGATCATTGCCGGCAGGCCGGTCTCGCGCAACAAGACATAGGCCAGTGCGAACAAGGCCGCCAGGATGGCGCCGCTGAAAAGTCCGGCGCTGACCCTCTTGCTGGAGAGGCTGAAGAGTCGACGTCTGTCCGGTTCCAACGCGCAGGTCCGTTCCCTTGATCACTCGAGGATCGGTCGCACTTGTGCATCCGCGCCTGATTTACGGGCGCGGCGACTTGGCCGCTGCAGCGTTCATTTGATCGTGTTTCCCGCGTATGTCCGCTGGCCATTGGGCCTTGATCCAGGAGAGCACGGCGATGATGTCCTCGTCGCTGAGGCGTCCTTCGTAGACCGGCATCGCGGTCTTGTAGTTCGGGTCACCGACGATGCTTGCAACGCCGAACTTGGTGATTCGAAAGAGCGTCTCGTCGGGATGGTGCCAGGTGTGTCCGCTGGCGTCGTGCGGTGGTGCGGGCAGCAGGCCATCGGCACCGCGCGTACGCCACTCGGGCTGACCCTCCAGGCGGGCACCGTGGCACGACGCGCATTCGGCCACGTAGATACGTTGACCCACCGCCAGCACCTTGGCATCGTCCGGACGAAAGGTAGGGTCAGTCGTCGGGGAGGCAAAGGGGTTGAAGGCAACCCCGGCCAAGACACCAACCACGACGACCCCGGCAAGTGCGATGAGCACGACCGACGTCCTCATGTGCATCTCCTAGGTGTTTTGTCGTCGCAGTCTGCCATGGTCCGCGTGACGCACGTCACGACGAGCGACATGCGTTGGTGTCGTTGCTCAGCGCCTCTTCGATCCGATCGCGGCATGTTGATCGTCATCAAGGTCTGTCGGGCGGACATCGACAGAATCCGCGTCGGAGTCCAACCATCCGTCGAATCGTGCGCCGATTGATCGCCATCCTCATGATGCTGTGGCTGCCCTTGCAGGCTGTCGCGGGTATCGGTGTGCCGATGTGGGCCAGTCCGACACAAGCCGAATCGGCACTGGACGTGGAAGTGTCGCAGGCCCAAGTCAGCGCTGCCCACGGGCACCATGCCTCGGCCGGCACCGATGCGATGGGGTCGCATCAAGCGGGCGATGACGGTTCGGGCCCGTTGCACACGGATTCGACCGATCCTCAGTGCGGCGACTGCACCCTGGCCTGTGCGGCGTTCGCCGCGCACCAGATCGTGAGCGATACGCAGCGTGTGCTCGGCGAGGGCCCCGCCCCTCACGGCGAGGAAGCTTTCGCCTCGGCTGCAGGCAACCAGGCGCTCGAGCCCCCGATCGCCGCCGCCTGAAGCGGCGGGTCCCTCCGTTCCCGTTGCGCTGCTGCGCGGCCGTCTAGGCCACGCGCGCTGCGCCTGCCTGCCGCTTCCTCTGCATGTTCCATTTGCAACCGAGGAAGTCATGAATCGATTCACATTGGCGATAGGGCTCGCGCTTGCGCACGCCGTCGCGATGCCGCTGTCGGCATCCGAAGTGCCTGGAGCCGCGACCACGCAGTCACTGGCGGACGCCGTGGCCCTGGCGTGGAGCCGCGCACCCGCGGCAGCGGCACTGCCATACCGCCAGACCGAGGCCGAAGCCCTGGCCCGCGCGGCCGCGGGCTGGGCACCGGGACCGCCCGTCGTCGCCATGTCCACGCTGGGCGACCGCCTGCACGCCCGCACCGGGCGCCAGGAGTGGGAGCTGGAGATCGCGACGCCACTGTGGCAACGCGGCCAGCGCGAGGCGCAACGCTCGGAGGCGCAGGCCAATCTATCCCTGGTCGCCGCCAGGGCGCTCTTGCAACGTCTTGAACTGGCCGGCCAGGTGCGCGAAGCCTGGTGGGATGTGGTGGCGGCACGCAATGCGACAGCTTTGCTGCGCAAGCGACTGGCGTCCGCCCTTGAACTGCAGGCCGACGTTGAACGCCGCTGGCGCGCTGGGGACCTGGCGCGCACGGATGCCAACACGGCGCGCGCGCAGACTCAGGCGGTGCAGTCCGAGCAGGTCGACGCTGAGCGCGACGAGCGCCGCGCCGAGCTCGCCTGGTTGGACCTTGTCGGGTCGGCTGTTCCTCCGCATCTCCCTGATGAAACCGTGGCATCGAATCCGCCACCGCCCGGAGCGCACCCCGCGCTGCTGGCCGCCGAGGCGCAAGTGGCGGTAGCGCAAGCTCAACTTCGGGTGGCGGATCGGAGCCGAAGCGAAGCTCCGGAACTGGCGCTGCGCTGGATTCGCGAGCGCGGGAGCAGTGCGGAGCCCTACGCCAACGTGCTGGGCCTGCAACTGCGTGTGCCGCTGTCGTCCGGCCCCAGGGTGGGTGCCGAACTCGCCGGCAAGCGGGCGGAACTGGCCGAACTCGAGGTGCAGCGATTGTTGCGGCGCGAGCAGGTGGCTCGCGACGTCGAGCGGGCGCGTCGCGATCTTGAAGCCACGGAGCAGTCATTGGCCCTGGCCAGGACACGGGCAACCCTGACCGCGGACACGTTGCAACTCGTGCAGAAGTCCTTCGCCCTGGGCGAGACCGATCTGGCCACCTTGGTTCGCCACCGCGCCGAGTTCTTCGACGTCGAGGCCGAGAGAATGCGTCAGGTTCGGGCCCGCTCGGCTGCCATCTCCAAACTCAATCAAATGCTGGGAACCTTGCCATGAACATGAGACTGCACGCCCTACGCAGCGCCGCGACCCTCGTGTGCGGACTGCTGCTGGCTTCCGCCGTCCTGGCACACGCCGGTGAGGACCACTCCGCACCCACCGCCACCACGACATCGACCCTGTTGCCGCGCATCGGCTTCACCACCGATGAGTTCGAACTCGTCGCGGTGCTCGAGCCCGGCCGTCTGCTGATCCACGTCGACCGGGCCGACAGCAACCAGCCCGTGCTCCAGGCCCAGCTGGAAGTCGAAGGTGCGGGTGCGAACACGGGTGCGACCGAATTGGCGCCAGGGGTCTTCGCGCTCGGCCTGGCACAGCCACTTGTCGCGGGCTCGCACGCATTGACCTTCACGATCCAGACGCCCGACAGCGGCGACCTGATCGCGGCCACCCTGGAGGTGCCGCCGGCCATTGCAGCGCAGTCGCAAGCCGCGGAACCTGTGGCGACGGCGACCAGGCTTTGGCCCTGGCTGGCAGGCGGCGCCGGCGTCGCGCTGGCCGGCCTGTCCTTGACGTTCATGCGCCGGCGCAGTGCCGCTGGCGCAGCTTGAAATCCGAGGAAGCCAAAATGAACACGATTCACAACCGAATGCCAGTTTCGGCGCTGGCGTTGGTCGGGCTGTTGTGCGCTTGGCTGGTCATGGCCCCTGCGCTGGCCCACGAAGGCGAGGACCACGCCAAGGACAAGAAAGAAAAGCCGGCGGCCGCCGGTGTTGTTTCCTCGGCGACCCCCAGCGTCGCATCGAGCGAGGCACCTGCGCGCATGAGCGACGGCAGCTTGTTCGTCCCCAAGACCGTGCAACACCAATGGGGACTGCGCACCGCACGGGTCGCTCTAGGCGACCTGGCGGTGACGATCGAGCTCAACGGTCGGGTGCTGCCCGAAGCGGGCGCCGGCGGTCGCATTCAGGCCACGCAGTCCGGCACCGTGATGGCCGGCCCGCGCGGATTCCCGACACTGGGCACTCGGGTCCGCAAAGGCGAGGTCGTGGCCTTGCTGCAACCCACGGTCAGCAGCCTGGACAGCAGCGGCTTTCGTGCAGAACAGGCGGACCTGGCAGCTCAGTCTGTACTGGCTGACCGTCGGGCGGCTCGCTTGATCCAACTCGATGGGTCGGTGCCCGCCAAGGAGATCGAAACGGCGCAGATCGAGGCGCGCGCATTGCGCGACAGGCTCGCCGCTCGCCGTGGCGGGCTCGGCGTGGCCCAGTCCTTGACGGCACCGACCAGCGGTGTCATCGGCATCGTGCATGTCGTCGCCGGGGAAGTCGTCGATGCCAAGGACATCCTGTTCGAGATCGTCGATCCTTCGCGCCTGGCCGTGGAAGCGCTGGCCTACGACCCGGCCTTGGCGGCCAAGCTCGGTGCCGCCTCGCTGCACGAAGGTCTCGCCGGAGAGAACAGACTTCAGTTGCGCCTGGTTGGTGCCGGCCTTCAGTTGCGCGAGCAGGCCTTGCCGGTGGTCTTCAAGATCCTGTCGAGCGATGCGCCCGTCGCCGTGGGCCAGCCGGTCAAGGTGTTTGCCCGCCAAGCACCAAGCGGCCAGGGCACCACGGTTCCGAGGTCCGCCTTGACCATGAACGGTGCAGGCGAGGCCATCGTCTGGGTCCACAGCGACCCCGAGCGATTCGAGCCACGACGTGTCCAGCACCGCACGCTCGGTGTCGGCAGCGTGGCCATCAGCACTGGGCTGGCCGCGGGCGAGCGCATCGTCGTCGACGGCGCAACCTTGCTGGCGCAAGTTCGCTGAGGGGCCGCGATGTTCGACCATCTCATCCAGGCCAGCCTCAGGCAGCGTTTGATCGTCCTTGGCCTGACCCTGGTGCTGGTGATCTATGGCGCCTTGTCGGTGCGCAAGATGCCGGTGGATGTGTTCCCCGACCTCAACAGGCCCACCGTCACGCTGATGACGGAAGCGGGCGGCATGGCGCCGGAGGAGGTGGAGCAACTCGTCACCCTGCCCCTGGAATCGAGCATGAACGGCATGCCCGGCGTGGCGCGCGTGCGTTCTGTCTCCGGCATCGGCCTGTCGGTGGTCTACGTCGAGTTCGAGTGGGGCACCGACATCTACCGCAACCGTCAGCAGGTTACGGAACGAATGAACCTGGTGCGCGAGCAGTTGCCCGAAGGCGTGATTCCGCAGCTCGGCCCGATCTCATCGATCATGGGCGAGATCCTGCTCCTCGCACTGCCGGCGGACCCCGACCAGGTCAGCCCGATGGCGGTGCGCGAGTACGCCGACTGGGTGGTTCGGCCCCGCCTGCTGACCCTGCCCGGCGTGGCGCAGGTGATCACGATCGGCGGCCAGGTGCGGCAGTACCGCGTGGAGCTGATCCCGGCCCAGCTGCAGGCGCTGGGCATCGAGCGCGAACGAATCGACGAGGCGCTGCGCGACTTCGGCAGCAATACGAGCGGCGGCTTCCTCGAAGCGCAGGGGCGTGAATACCTGATCCGCCATATCGGACGCACGACGCGCATCGAGGACCTGCAGAACATCGTGATTGCGGTGAAGAACGGGCAGCCGGTGCTGCTCAAGCAGGTAGCGCGGGTGGACATCGCGGCCGCCATCAAACGTGGTGATGGCAGCTACAAGGGCAAGCCGGCGGTGATCCTGTCGGTTCAGAAGCAGCCCGCCGCGGACAGCGTGAAGCTCACGCGCGACATCGAAGCGGCGGTCGAGTCGTTGGCGCGCAACCGACCGGCCGGGATCGAGGCGCCGGGTTTCCTGTTCAAGCAGGCCGACTTCATCGAGCATTCGATCGCCAATGTGAGCGAGGCCTTGCGCGACGGCGCCATCATCGTGGCCTTCATCCTGTTCCTGTTCCTGCTCAACCTGCGCACCACCCTGATCTCGCTGACGGCGATCCCGGTGGCCTTGTTGACCACCGCGGTGGTGTTCAAATTCTTCGGGCTGTCGATCAATACGATGACCCTGGGTGGCCTGGCCATTGCCATCGGCGAACTCGTCGACGATGCCGTGGTTGGCGTCGAGAACGTGCTGCGCCGGCTGCGCCAGAACCGGCAGCTGACGCCCCCGAAACCAGTGCTCGAGGTCATCGCCAAGGCGTCGATCGAGGTCCGCAGCGGCGTCGTCTACGCCACCTTCATCGTGGTGCTGGTGTTCCTGCCGCTGTTTGCGCTGCCCGGCATCGAAGGCAGGTTGTTCACGCCGCTGGGCCTGGCCTACATCGTCTCGATCCTGGCCAGCATGGTGGTGGCGACGACGCTGACCCCGGTCATGTGCTACTGGCTGCTGCCGAAGATGAAGCGCCTGGACCATGGCGACAGCCCACTCGTGCGCTTTCTGAAGCGCTGGGACGAGCGGCTCTTGAACTGGTCGTTCCGCCGCTCGGGAGTCCTGCTGGGCGTGGCGGGTCTTGCCGTGCTGGGCGCGGCGCTGGCGGCGCTGGCCTTGCCGCGCGCTTTCCTGCCACCGTTCAACGAAGGCACGCTGACCGTCAACGTGTTGATGAACCCCGGCACGGCGCTGTCCGAGTCCAACCGCATCGGCACGCTGGCCGAAACGCTGGCGATGCAGGTGCCCGAGGTGACGCAGGTGGGGCGGCGCACCGGCCGTGCCGAACAGGACGAGCATGCCGAAGGCGTGCACTACACCGAGATGGACGTCGACCTGAAGGCGTCCGACCGGTCGCGTGCCGAGATCATCGAGGATCTGCGTGGCCGTCTGGCCGTGTTGCCTTCGTCGGTCAGCATCGGCCAGCCGATCTCGCACCGCCTGGACCATCTGCTGTCCGGAGTGCGCGCGCAGATCGCGCTCAAGGTCTACGGTGACGATCTGGACACGCTGCGCGACGTGGCGGCGCGGCTGCAATCGGAGCTGGCCCGCATTCCAGGCATTGCCGATCTGCAGATCGAGAAGCAGGTCCTGATTCCGCAGGTCAAGATCCGCCTCGACTACGAGGCGGCGGCGCGCTACGGCGTGGCACCGGGGGCGGTGTTGCGTGGCCTCGAACAGATGATCGCGGGCGAGCGCATCACGCAGATCGTCGAGGGCAATCGTCGCTTCGACCTGCTGGTGCGCCTGCCGGACCATGCGCGCGATCCCCAGGCGCTGAAGACGCTGCTGATTGAAACGCCCACCGGTCATGTGCCGTTGTCGCGCATCGCCACCGTGGTGGAGGACCAGGGGCCGAACCAGGTCGGGCGCGAGAACGGGCGGCGGCGGATCGTGCTGTCGGCCAATGCCGAGGGGGGGCTCGGCCCGGTGGTCGACGGCATTCGCCGGGTCATCGCCACCACGCACCTCCCGGACGGCTACTTCACGGCACTCGAAGGGCAGTTCCAGGCCCAGGAAGATGCGACGAATCTGATCGGCCTGTTGTCGCTGGTCTCGCTGTCGATGATCTTCATGGTCCTGTACAGCCGCTACCGCTCGACCGTGCTGACCTTGATCGTGATGGGCAACATTCCGCTCGCTCTGGTCGGCAGTGTGGTCGGGCTCTGGATCGCGGGGCAGCCGCTGTCGGTGGCGGCGCTGGTGGGCTTCATCACGCTGGCCGGCATTTCCACGCGCAACGGCATTCTGAAGATCAGCCACTACGTCAACCTGTGTGCCTTCGAAGGCGAAGCCTTCGGCGACAAAATGATCGTTCGCGGCTCGCTCGAACGCCTGACGCCGGTGCTGATGACCGCACTGGTCGCCGCCATGGCCCTGGTGCCGCTGCTGATCTCCGCCGACGCCCCAGGCAAGGAGGTGCTTCACCCCGTCGCGGTCGTCATCTTCGCGGGCTTGATCAGCTCGACCTTGCTCGACACCCTGCTGACGCCGGTGATGTACCGCCTATGGGGTGCTTCGCCGACGGCGCGGCTGGTCGCGTCGAAGTCCACCGAGAGTTTCTGAACGGCAATTTCACTTTTTCAAGGGAGACCACTATGAAATCTGTCCACATCGCCCTGCTCGCATCAGCCCTTATCGCAACGACCCCCTTCGCATGGGCGCACGACAACGCCACGCTCGACAGCATGCAGTCGCCAAACGGGGGCCAGTTGCGCATGGCCGGCCCATACCACTTCGAACTGCTGATCCCGCCGTCGCGCCCGGCCGCCGCGGGCACGACGCTGGTCGTCGTCGTCACCGACCATGCGGGCGCCCAGGTGCCGACCGCTGGCGCCACCGGTACCGCCACGGTGCTGGTCGGCGGCAAGAAGACCACAGTCGCGCTCGCGCCGGAGGGCGACCACCGCATGCGCGGCGAAGGCAGCTTCACGGCCGCGGCCGATATGAAGGTGATCGTGTCGATCAAGCTGTCCGGCGCGACGACCGAGTCGGCGCGATTCACGCCGCGCATCGTCGGCGGCGCTGGTGCGCAGCGCGTCAGCCCGTGACGGTCCGACAGTGGCGCGCGCAACGCCCCCCGGTACAGACGCTAGAACCCGACCACCTGGGCGGGTTCGCAGTCCGTAGCGCGGCGCCCATTCGGCCACCTGACTGGCAACGATTCTCCGGTAGCTCTTGTGGTGAGCTACTGAGAGACGAGGATGGTCTCTCGTATCAGGAGTGAAGCGATGCCGATGAACCGCGTGCCGTTCCAGCCCGGGCTTTCGATGTTCGAATACATGGAGCGCTACGGAACCGAAGAGTAGTGTGAGGCCGCTGTGGCAGCCATGCGCTGGCCTGATGGCTATCGTTGCCCCCGCTGCCGCGGGCAGCATGCCTGGGCATCGCCACTTGTAGCGATGCAAGGGGCGCTACAAGGCGGCCTCGTGCTGGGCTGAATTTTTCCAGAGCCTGGCGTAGTCGCACTCACGCAGGCCTGTCTGCGCGACGCGCTCTGTCTTGCCGTTTGTCTTCGGCGTATCGGGGCACGTTCGAAGGTGCCAGATGCCGACATACTCCGGCGCGCCTGGCGGCTCACAGAAGCGAAGCGCCTGTCTGCATGCGCCGGAACGGACGATCCGCTCGCGCTCGACGAAATCGCGGGCCGCAGGGGCGAGTACTGAACCCCCGACTGCCGCTTCCGGCGCTTGCCTGTCACCTCAGGAACCACGACTTCGTGGCGCGCCCCATTGAGCTTCAGTATTCGGCGACCCAGGCTGGCGACGCACGATTCAGAAAGTTCGGCACCACATCCGCTTCGCCCAGCGCATCGCGCCACCACTTCAAGGCTCGGCCCGGCTCACTGGTGCGCCAGGCCAGAAACACCTGGTCGTCCGGCTTCGGCTCTTCGACCTGCTTCTCCACGAGCAGCCCGTGCTGCAAGGCCGACTTGACGAACAGATGGGGCAGGAATCCGACGCCCAGACCGGCCACCTGCAACGCGTACTTGGTCCGCATGTCGGGCAAGGTCACGATCTGCTGCCCTCCGAGCAGCCCCACCGATCGAGCCGGCAGGTGCCGAGCCGAGTCGGAGGCGACGATCATCCGGTGCTTGCGGACCTCATCGCTGGGAATGACGTCCTCCCCAGCGGCCAGCGGATGTTGCGGCGACACGCAAAAGACAAACTGAAGCTCCGCCACCTTCTTCGTGCGGAACCCGCCACCTGAAGGACCCTGGCCAACGGCCAGGATGATGTCCGCCCGGCCGTCCTGCAGCGACTCCCAGGCGCCGGTCATGGCATCGCCCATCAGCTTCACCTGCGTGCCCTGCGCGTCGGCGCAAGAGCGCTCCGGCAACGAGCCGAACATGATGGACGGAATCAAGGTGTCCGACGAAACGCGAATCTCGCTTTCCCAGCCGTCGGCAAATGCGCTTGAGCCGGTACTCCAGGTCGTCGGCGGCCTGCCGCAGCACACGCCCCGCTTCCAGGAGTTCCTTGCCGGCCGGCGTGATTTCGACGCGCGGGCCGTGGCGACGGAAGAGCGCCACGCCCAGGTCGCCCTCGAGCTTGCCCACCGCATACGACACGGTGGACGTCACCTTGTTCAACAGAGCAAGCCGGCCCCCGAGAACGAGCCCGAGCGGGCGATCGCGTCGAGCAATTCGAGTCCGTCGAGGGTCAGTCTTCGCATCTGCGGTCCGGTGGAGAAAAAGGAAAACAGGACAACAGAGTTCGAAAAAATCGAACAGAGGCTCCAGAAGTATCGGACATGGGCGGAGCCGCGATCGGCGACACTGAATTTCTGAAACATTCAACCCCCTGAGACCTTCGTGACCGCAACTTCAAACACATCTTCACAAAACACCGCCGCGCTGGTGGGGCGATTGCTTCTGGCGACCCTCTTCCTGCCTGCCGGGCTCGGCAAGCTCACCGGTTTTCAGGGCACCGTGGGCTACATCGCCTCCGTCGGCCTGCCCATGCCCACGGTGGCTGCCGCGCTCGCCGCGGTCCTTGAAATCGGGGCGGGCCTGGCGTTGATCGCGGGTGCCGGCACGCGCGTCGCCGCCCTTGCACTGGCGTTCTTCACATTGCTCGCTTCGTTCTTCTTCCATGCATACTGGGGCGTCCCGGCCGAACAGGCGATGGTTCAGCAACTTCTGTTCTTCAAGAACATCGCCCTCGTCGGCGGTTTGCTGACCCTGGCGGCCTGGGGCTCCGGCGACTGGAGTGTGGACGCGCGCCGCGCCCGTGCCTGAAGACATCCCTGCCGACTGCCACACCAACTGGAGTACCTCATGTCCAAAGTCCTCGTTCTTTACTACTCGTCCTACGGCCACATGGAAACCATGGCCCAGGCCATGGCCGAAGGTGCACGCGCCGGCGGCGCCTCGGTCGATGTGAAGCGCGTTCCCGAGACCGTACCGCTGGAGGTGGCCAAGTCCGCACACTTCAAGCTCGACCAGGCCGCACCGATAGCCACCATCGACGAACTGGTCGACTACGACGCCATCATCATCGGCGCGCCAACGCGGTTCGGGCGCATGCCGGCCCAGATGGCGGCGTTTCTGGACCAGGCCGGTGGCCTGTGGGCCCGCGGCGCACTGCATGGCAAGGTCGGCGCCGCGTTCTCTTCCACCGCCACCCAGCACGGGGGCCAGGAAATGACACTGTTCTCGATCATCACCAACCTGCTGCACTTCGGCATGGTCATCGTCGGCCTGCCGTACAGCCACCAGGGCCAGATGACGCTCGATGAAATCGTGGGCGGCAGCCCCTATGGCGCAACGACCATTGCCGGCGGCCAAGGCCAACGCCAACCCAGCGCGATTGACCTGGAAGGCGCTCGCCATCAAGGCCAGCTGGTCGCGCAAACAGCCAACAAGCTGTTCGGCTGACCGGGCTGAGCATGGGGTGGCTGTCATCGCCACCCGCAGGCGGATCTTTCAGGCCGTCGCGACCGGCCAGCCCGCATCGACCCAGCCCTCGAGGCCACCGGCCAGCGCTCGCGCACGTGGCGGCCCTTTGCGAACCAATACGCCTGCCGCCTTGGCGGCAGATGCCTCGTACGGACCGTTGCAGTACAGCACGATGTCGCGGTCGCGCGGCGGCTGGTCTGCGTGCCCGGCGATCGCGGCCAGGCCGATCAGGACAGCGCCGGGTATGCGCCGGGGGTCGAGTTGCGCCGCCGTGGATGTGTGCATGTCGATGATGACGGGCTCTTCGCGACGATCGATCAGCTGTCACAGTTCATCGGCCGAGATCCTCGCGCTCGTTGTCTGGCGCTCGAAGCGCCCGCCGTACGTAGCGCTGTGCGACGAAGGCCGCCAGGGCCAGCACCAGAAGCAGGCCTGCAGCCATGCCGGCTTGGGCCATCGCGGCCAGCGGCTGCCGGATCTGCTGGCTGAAGATCAGGCCCAGCCCCAGGAAAGCGGCCGACCAAAATGCCGAGCCAAGGATGTCGCAGAAGACGAAGCGCCGCCACGACATGCAAAGCGCACCGGCCATCGGCGCCGCGACGAGCGACACGCCGGGCACGAATTGGGCAGCGATCAGCGAGTAGCCACCCCAGCGGGTGATCAACGTTTCGCTCTGAGGATAGGCAATTCAAACGCCCTTCTTCCCGCCCTTCTTCCTCCCGGCACACCCCGCGCCGGGCTCTGGGACGCGCACCCGTGTGGTTCTTGGGCGCGGCCGTAGCCCGTTGAACACTGATCGCAGCCCCGAAGAGTGTCGTTCGTGCCTTTGCCTTGGTGTTTTCCCGGACGATCCGGCCCCAAACCTCGGCTTTGCGAAGCCCTGGCGCAGCCGGGCCCCGGTCCCCGCAGCCCCGGCATCGGGGCCGCCTGATTGGCGGGGACTCGAGATGGTCAGGCCGCCTGCAGCTGCGACCCACTGGCTGGCGCGCGCGGCGGCGCCCGGGCCCGCAGACCCAGGTGCGTGAGGATCTTTTCTATCACCGGTTGCTGCAGGATCCCCGCGATGATCTTCAGCTCGCCGCCGCAGTTCGGGCGATGCGCCATGTCGATCTCGAAAGCGAAGCTTCAGCGCAGACCAACTTGTACTCAAGTTATGTCGCAGCTAAGACCCGCTTGAGCAGCTTGGCCCAGCTCAGCCGCACTGGGCGGTGATGCTCACTCGTCGCCTCGCAACTCGGCGGGCGCTGCGGCCTGCGCGGGCGGCTCGGGCTCTTGCGGCACCACCTGCGCGCGCAGTTTGGCGTTGGGTGCGAGAACGCCGTGCAAGCGAATCAGGTGCAGCCGCGGTCTGGGCACCAGCGCCGCAAGCCTTTGCATGAACTCCAGTGGCGACATCATGAGGTGCGTGGTGCCGTCACGCCAGGGCGTCTTGAGTTTGAGCACGACTTGCCCGGCGGTGTTGGTTTGCACGCGTTCGTTGGAAAAAGCAGGGCGCGTGATGTCGCGGCACAGCTGCTCCAGCGCCTGGCGCTCGTCGGCGCCGCAGCACACGGCGGCGTGCAGGCTGAACCCGTTGCTGCCGGCGCACAGCGTCTGCTTGAAGTCCGTCTCCCGAGGCAGTGCGCCCTGCAACGGCCTGAGCGCTCGTGCTTCGTCCGAATCGCTGTCGTCGTCGGCCATGTAGGTTTGGCCCTGCTCTTGGACGAGCCCCCCGGAGCAGCGTGAGTGTCCGGGGTGTGGGTGGGCGGGTCAACGTCCCCGTCGGTGGGCGTGCCAATCGCTCTGGGCTGGTGGCGCGATGCTGGTGCGTTCGGCCGACCGTGCCCGCTCATCTGAGTTGTGCAACTGAAGTGGGGCAGGGCGCCCAACACCGAGCGGCTCCTGACTGGATCCTGCCGGTCGAAATCGGCGGCTGAAGGGCAGCGGGCGTCGATACCTGACGTTCGATGCCGCCGTCAGTTGCACGCCAAAACCGGCCGGTCACCGGCAGTCCAGCGTTAGCGCCGGCAGGTCGCCAGCGGCGACCGTCGAGTGACTGGTCCCGCCGTTGACGAACTCAACATCCCGACCCGCTGCGGAATTGGCTGCTCGAGCTCACCGCGCCTGGGCAGGGCCGCCTCTCGGCGCGAACAAGTGAGGGCCGCGGCACGTGCCGCAAAAGCAAGGGCCGCGCGCAAGCCGTCCCCGTCAAGTGCAGCCAGCGCATCCACGCCCAGACAGCTCTGTTCCGCCATCCAGGTCATCAATGCCACCTGAATGGTGTCGCCGGCACCGACCGGTCAATGGTCTTCACCACCGCCGGCGGCACATAGACCACCGGCGAAGCGGCCGCACGGCCCATGATGGCCCCGCTTTGCCCTCGAAAAACCAGCACCAGCTTCACGCCTTGCTGCAAGGCCGCGTCGCAGAGCTGTTCGATCAATTTGCCTGGCCTGAGAACGTTCAGGTCTCCCTCACTGATCTTCGGCAGATGGGTGCGCGGCAGCATCCAGTCGAGCAGCAAGCGCGTGCGCGCCAGGTTGGGCTCGACGTTGAGGCGCTCATTGGGGTCGTCGCTGGTCAGGGTGCTCGCATGCGCGCGATCGACCAGTGCGCGCAGCGTGTTGGCCACCGGTTCAACGACTCTCACGCGGCGTGTTGCCGAACTGGGTTCGGACGAGGCACGGGCATCGGTCTGGCGCTGAGCCGCCCTCCGGTCGAACTGATGGGCGGCCGCATCGGCGTCGGCAGCCCGCCCGGGCAGGGCGCCTCGTTCTGGGTCGACCTGCCGCGCGCCACCTTGGTCGATCCGCCCCAGCCGCGGGACCATGCGGGGGCTGCCGACGGCGCGGCCCTGTCCCAGGCCCTGGTGCTCTATGTCGAGGACAAGCCGGCCAACCTGGCCCTGGTGGTGCAGATCCTGGCCCGCCACGAGGGTGTGCGGCTGATCACTGCCGATCACGGGCCAGCATGGTCTGGCGCTGGCACGTGCCCAGCGCAAGGCCCTGACCCTGATGGACATCCGCTTGCCGGGCATGGACGGCTACGAGCTGCTGACGCGCCTGCGCTCCGGCTCCGACACGCGCGGCAACCCGGTCGTCGCCCTCACCGCCCAGGCGATGCCGCGCGACGCAAGCCGCGCCATCGAGGCCGGCTTCACCGAGGACATCGCCAAGCCCATCGACGTGCCGGTGTGCGACACCGTGCTGCGCCAGTTGCTGACCGGTGGGCGGGCTGGCTGAACCTCGGTGCGGGGACCCGGCCCTCAGCGGGCAGCGCGCCATGCCGCCGTTCGGCGGCGACGGACGGCGGCGCCAACCACGGCCAGCCCGAGGGTCAACGCCAGCGCCGTGGCGGGCTCCGGGACCGCGGTGACAGTCAGCAGGATGCCGCCATCACCAAGGGCCAGCCCGAAGCCGACACCGCTGCCAAAGCCGTGCCAGCCAAGCTGGTCGAAGCTGCCGGCACTGTGGCCAAAGGCCAGCACCGAAAAGCTGTCGCCCAGCACCGGCTGGTAACCCACGTTCCACAGGGCCAGGGTGCCACCCAGGGTCAGGGCGCCGGTGACCACCAGTTGGTCGAAGGCGTCCGGCGACGCGAGTTCGATGTGCAATGCACCACCGCCGGCCAGGCGCAGCGGGCCCTCGACCGTCAGCGTGCCGATCGAGTGCCCGGGCGCGATGGTGCCCAGGTTCTCCAGGCCGCTGGCCGGTGCCTGCACGACACCGCTGCCCTTGATCAGGCCCAGATTGCGAAAGCACACGCCGCCGCCAGAGAAACAGGTCGACTCGAAACCCGCGCCGGCGTGCACCTCGACCGTGCCTTGGTTGGTGAAGCTGCGCGCCACCTGCAGCGTGCCGGCAGCGACCTCCACCGTGCCCTGGTTGTCCAGCAGCACGCCGCTGGTGAAGCTGCTGCGTGCGCCGCCGGTCTTCAGCCAGCGCCCGCCAGCGGCCACCGTCAGCGTGCCGTTGCCGGTGAGCAGATGGTCGTGGCCCTGGCGCTCGTCCAGCGTGGCTTCGACGCGCAGCGAGGTCGCGCCGCCGGTCGAGCCCAGGAACAGCGTGCCGTTGTTGGCGGTGTTGCCTTCCCAGGCCGCGTCACCGGCCAGCGCCAGCGTGCGCCCGGCGGACAGATTCTTGACGGCGCCGCCGCTGATCGCCGATCCGGCGGCGAAGGTCGTGACCCCCGCGCCAGTGATCGTGCCGCCGTTGAACTGCGCCGTGCCCTGCAGCCAGTGGTCCCCGCCGGACAGGCTGCCGCCAGACAGCAGCAGTGTTGCCGTGTGCGCCACCGCGCCCATCTGCGCCGCGCCACCGCTGATGTGCAGCACCCCCGTGCCATCGACCGCAGACGTGGCGCCAAAGACATGCGTGCCGCCGGCGAGTTCCAGCACCGCGCCGTCGGCCAGGTTGAACTGTCCGCCATGCTGGCCGCCGCCCGACAGCCGCAGCCGGCCGGCGTCGACACGGACTTCGCCGTCGTTGTGAAACGATGCACCGATGCTCGACAGCGCGCCCCCCTGCTTGAGCCAGCGGCCGGCGACTTCGATGCGGCCGCTGCTCGACGCACTGACCGCATGATCGAAACCTTGCGCCTCGATCCAATCGCCCGCCACGCGCAGCGTGCTCGCGCCGCCGCTGGTGGACATGCTCAGTGTGCCGTTGCCCGCCGCGGTGTTGCCCGACCAGGTGGCGACACCCTCGATCACCACTGTGCGTGGGCCGCCCCTGATGGTGTGGGTTGCGGCGCCGTCCAGATACAGCGCGCCCGCGAAGGTGGTCGTGCCGGCACCGCCGACGATGCCGCCGGTCCAGACCGCCGCGCCCGTGTGGCGGTGGTTCGCGCCGGCCAGCGTGCCGCCCGACAGCAGCAGGTCTGCCGTGTGGTGGCCGCCGTCAAAGACAGCGTTGCCGCCGCTGACGTGCACCAGACCGCCACCGGTGGTCGTCGACAGCAGGTCGAATCTGTGCGTGCCACCCGACAGTTCCAGCACGGCGCCGTCGGCCACGTCGAACACGCCACTGTGCTGACCACCGCCGCCCAGGCGCAGCCGGCCAGCGTCGATCCGGACTTCGCCGTCGTTGTGGAAGGATGAGCCGATGCTCGACGTCGCGCTGCCCAGCTTGTGCCAGCGGCCCTGCAACTCGACGCGCCCGCTGGATGACCCGACCATGCTGTGGTCGAACGACTGGGTCTCGATCATTTCGCCGGTGATGCGCAGTCGGCTCGTGCCAGCACTGGTCGTCATCGACAGCGTGCCGTTGCCGGCCGCGGTGTTACCGGTCCAGTTGGCCACGCCGCCGACCACCACCGTGCGCGGGCCGCCAATCGTGCGCGTTTCGATGCCGTCGAGCAAAAGGCTGCCCACGAAGCTCGTCGTGCCGGGCCCGTATTGCACGCCGGCGCTCCAGCGCGCCGGTCCCAGCACGCTCAGCGCGCCGCTGCCGTTGAGGCTGCCGCCATCCTGGGTGAAGCCGGAGATCGTGCGGTCGGCGTCCAGCGTCACCGAGCCCGCGTTGGCGCCGATCACCGCGGTGTCGGCTGGCCCCGGCACCCCCAGCGACCAGCGCGTCGGGTCGGTCCAGTCGCCCCCCGGGCCGAGCCAGACGGTTTCGACCGCCGTGGCCGCTGTCAGTGGCGCAGCCAGGCTGATGACGGCGAGAGCACACCGGCAAACGGAGGCAACCCGTCGGTGCCGCAAGGGCTGGGTGGTGGATGTCGGCATCGTCTGTCTCCTTCGGCAATGGTGGTGGGCACAGCCCTGCATGGCAGTTTCGGGGCGGGCGACCGTTCGGCACGTCGAGGTCACGGCTACAGCGTCGGCTTGACGCCGGTGTCGCGGTGCCGGGCCTGGACGGCGGCCTTGATGTCCTCGAAGCCCATGCGGGGCCGCAAGTCCGCGACATCGTCGACCGCTGTGCCAGGAAGCGCCGGCGCCAGCGCCAGATTCGGCGGGCACCGCCGGTCCGCGGCGCTTGCCCGGCGCGCCTGGCGTGCGGCCTCGGCGGCGGCAACCTCAACCTGGGCGGCTTCCAGCGCGGCGGCACGCTCGCAGGTCCGGGCGGCCGCGCCGACCTTGTCGAGCGCCAGCGTCAGCCGGGGGTTGCCGGCCGCGCCGAGTGCGGCCAGGCCCTTGGACTCCTGGGTCCTGGCCTGATCGAGGGCCTTGGCAAAGTCGATCAGCAGACTCAGCGCGGCGGGGTCCAGCGAGGCCTCGATGGTCTTGGCCGAGCAGTCGCACAGCGCCTGCGCGGTGCCGTCGGCGAAGCACATGTCGACGATCGCCTGCACCTGGCGGCTGGGCGGCGCAGCGGGGTCGTCGGCCTGGCCGCAGCCGACGAGCACGAGCAGGCCCAGCCCGGCCAAGCCGATGGTTCCTTTGCGCGTGATCGGGCCGCTCCTTTCGTCGTCGCGGGACACGGCCCTACGAGCCGACGTACTTGCTGATCGCCGCGTCGGCCTGGCGCTTGTCCAGCGCGTCGGCAACGGCTTGCGACACGCACTTCTTGTTGACCGGGTTGAAACAGGTGCCCAGCGACTTGGCGAGCACCAGCGCGGCCGGGATGCCGACGATGCTCATGAACAGCAGCGCGACCTGGACGGCGAGCAAGACACTCATCACGACGCCGATCGGCAGGTACAGGACCATCACCACCGTCGAGTAGGTCTTCCAGGCGTGGTTCTGCTCGAGGTTCAGCGCCGATTTGTTGACCATTGCCTGCCCGAAGGGCCGGAAGAGGAACTTGCCGAACTCCATCAGCCCGATGCCGACGGGTGCGGCGACGACGGTGGCGGCCAGGATCACGCCCAACAGGTAGGTGAGGGCGGCGCTCACGAAGCCGAAGAACGGAAAGTGCCATAGCAAGTTGCCCAGAGTCCTCATGTCGTCGTCCTCCATCGCGCCCGTTGGTTCCCATCGCCGCGCCGGGCGCCCGGCGTGCGCGGTCGGCCGCGTCGGCCGTCATGGCACTACCGTAGGGCGGGTGGTGTTACTGGCGGGTTACGCCGTGGAGCGCCGCGCCGTGCGGCGTGCAGCCGGCCGCAGCGGCGCCGTTCACATGCTCAGACGGGCAGGTGATCTCGCGCGGCCTGCAGCACCGCGGCGTGCACGCGTTGGCGAAGCAGAAAACTCTCCTGGAACGGTGGCGGGACGTTCGGCAGCGCCGTCTCGCGGATCCACTGCCGCGCGCGGCCCAGCGCCATGGCGGCATCGGAGGGTCGGTCAGCGGCCACAAAGGCCCGATGCAGTGTCCACCACGCCAGCGGCGCGGGCACGACGACCGGCACGCACTGCTCGAACAGCGACCGGTCCTGCGCCGCCAGGCGGCCGGCCTCGCCGGGCCGCCCTGCGCGCAGCAGGGCATCGATCTGCTGCACTGCGACCAGCCGCAACAGCCCGAACTGCTGGCGCTGCACGGCTTCATCGCGAATCGCCGCGAGCCGCCGGCAGGCTGGCCCGGCGTCAGCCTCGGCCAGCCACTCCACCTCGACCCGCAGCCGCACATAGCTGCGGCCGAAGCGTGGGCCGAGCAGGGCCAGGGCCTCGGCCAGCAGCGCTGCCGCCGGTCGGCCGGACGCGCGCCCAAGGCGCGCCTGCGCGAGCAACCGGCCGGCGCGCAGCCAGTCCGGGCTGGCCGGCGGCAGCGCGCCCAGCGCGTGTTTCGCGCGCGCTGTCTGGCCGAGCGCGAGCCAGGTCGCGGCGAGCTCATGCTCCGCGTTGACCGCCCACACCGCGTTGCCCTCGTCGCGCAGCGCGGCAGCCGTTGGCTCCAGCAGCGCCAGCGCCTCGGCGAAGCGGCCGAGCTCGCGGTAGTGCCCTCCGAGCGCCATGTCGTCCATCCGCGACCAGCCCCGGCCGCCGGCGATGCGGTCGCGCAGCGCGCGGGCGCGCTCGTACGCAGCCAGCGAGGGCTCAAGCTGGCCCAGGTAGTACAGCGCCACCGCCTGGTCGGTCAGCGTCGCGTGTGCTGTCGCGTAGCGCTCCTGCGCCAGCGCGCGCTCGACGGCCGCCGCATAGGCCGTGACGGCCTCGGTGCGCCGGTCTGCTGCCTCCAACACACGCGCATGGCAAGTAAGCGCATCGCAGGCCCCTGCGGCGCCGTCCGGCAGCGTGTCCAGCCGTTCGAGCCAGGGCAACAAGCGCGCCAGTGCCACCTCGGTCCGCCCGTTCAGGGACTCTGCGGTGGCCAGCTGCAAGGCCGCGCGCAGTGGCAGCGACGGGTCGGCGGCGCCGGCCGCCCGGCGCACAGCCTCGGCAGCGGGGACCGCGGCACGCCGGCCGTCCCAGGACAGGTTATGCAGCGCCGCGGCGGCGATGTCGGCCTCGGCGTGCTCGGTGTCGCTGCGGGCAATGCGGCGCATGCGGCGGGCGATCTGGCGCGCCTGGTCCAGGGCTTCGACCACGAGCGCGGTGTCGAATTGGCGCGCCAGCACCTGCAGGCGCAGCGACGGCAGGTCGGCACGCGCAAAGCAGCGCTCGGCCTGTGCCAGCGCCTCGGCCTGTTCGGCCAGCCGCGAGCGCGCACCGGCGGCGTCGGCTGCAGCCCGCCAGGCGTGGCCGGCCGCGGCCCAGTCCTGCGCCGCGGCGTAGTGCACCGCCATCCGCGCTGGCGGCGCGCCGCGACGTGCCAATGCGCTGGCGATTGCGGCGTGCAGCAGCCGCGCGACCGGCCGCGGCACGATGCGCAACGCGGCGCTGCGCACCAGGTCGTGTGCGAAGCGCTCGCCGTGCAGCAGTTGAGCGGTCTCCAGCTCAAGCCAAGGGCCGGCGAGGTCGATCGGCGCGAGGGCCAGCACTTCGGCGGCCAGCGACGCGCTGAAGTCCGGGCCGGCGAGTGCTGCCACACGCGCCAGCGCCAGCGCGGGGGCCGAGAGTTGCCGCAGCCGACGCTCGATCAGCGTCTGCACCGCGGGCGGCGCCGGCAGCTGACCTTGCCCTCCGGCGGCACGCCAGGCACGCAGCGTCTCCAGCATGAACAAGGGGTTGCCGCCGGCGTGGCGGCGCAGTGTCGGTGCCAGCACGGCCGCGTCCACGCCGGGCAGCGCCAGCGAGACCAGCAGGTCGCGCGTCGCCGCCACGCCCAGCGGCCTCAGGTCGACGGTCTCGACGGCCTCGCCGCCTTCCTGCGCGAGCCAGGCGTCTATCGCGGCGGGCTGTTCGCCTGGGCGCAGCGTCAGAAGCCACGGCAGACCTGGCGTCGAGGCCAGGCACGGCAGCAGTTCGAGCGAGGCGGCATCGGCGAAGTGCAGGTCCTCGACCACGACGCCGGCCAGGCCACCGGCAACGGCCTGGCCCAACGCCTCGGTGAGCGCCCGTTCGAAGCGCGCCCGCGCCAGCGGCGCGCGCGGCGCTGCACCGAGCGCCGGCAGCAGCCGGGCCAGCTCGGCCCGCGTCGGCGATGCGAGGGCGTCGGCGGCACCTCCGGGCCCCGGCGCCTGGAGCAGCGCCTCGAGCCAGCGCCCGAGCAGTGCGTAGGGCACGCCCGCGTCACCTGCGTGTGCCGCCACCTCGATCAGCCGCGTCCCCGGCGCCTGGTCGCGGCGGGCGCGCATCAAATCCTGCGTCAGGCGCGTCTTGCCCTGCCCTGCTTCACCGCGCAGCAAGAGCACGCGAGCGCCCTGCCAGGCCGCTTGCAAGCGCCGCCAGACCGGCTTGCGCCCGACCAGGCGCGGTGGCCTGAGCAGTGCCGCCGCGGGTGCCGACACTACGCTGCGTGGCGTGCTGCCTGGCGTGCTGCCCGGCACGCTGGCGCGCCGCACGAGCGCAGCCAGCGCCTCGGTCTCGGGCGATGGCGCGGTGCCGAGTTCGTCGTCCAGCAGCTTGCGGCAGCGCGCATAGGCGTCCAGCGCCGCCGCGCGGTCACCGCGCAGGTAGTGCAGCCGCATCACGAGCCGGTGACCGAGCTCGCGCAGGGGTTCGTCGGCGCACAGGCGCTTGGCGCGCCGCAAGGCGCCGGCAGGGTCGGTCTGGCGTTCGCAGGCCGCCGCCTGCGCCGCCAGCCAGGCATAGCGGCGCTCCCGCCAGCGATCCCGCGCGCCGCTCAGCCAGGCCGCGAAGTCGGGGCAGTCGTCGTACTCGAACACGCCGAGCAGGTCGCCCGCACAGGCCGACGCGTCGCTCGCCAGGGCCGCCTCGGCGGCTTCGAGCAGGACCCGCACGACGGCGCCGAAGTGGATCGGGTCGGCCGCATCGAGTAGCGCTGCATCGGCGCGGCGCTGCAGCCGGAAGACACGCTGGCGCAGGTTGCGGCGCGCCTTCAGCGCATCGGCATCGGGCCACAGCAGCGACGCGACCCGCGCGCGCGCCTGAGGCCCCTCTATCGCGATCAGCGCCAGCAGCGCCGCGTCCTTTCGCTCGAGCACCAAACGTCGGCCGTCAACGGCGACGATCGCCGGCTCGCCGAGCAGATCGAGCCGCCAGTGCGCAAGCGGTCGCCCGCCGTCGGCGCCTTCGGGGCTGGTTGCGGCACCCATGCCCGATCATCGCAGCCTGGGGCGGTGAGGACACCCCCTGCCCGCGCGTCATGCCCGCGCCGCGGCGCGGCTCAGGCCGTCAGCCGCGTCAGGCCCTGCAGCGGGCAGGCGTAGATGGCAACGCCCGGCCCGCTGATCCTGGCCATGCCGTGCTTGAGCTCGCCGCTTGCCGAGTGGCCGGTTTACGGCAAATCCCAGTTCGACCGATCCTGGCCGCCATGCAAGTCTTGCCATAGCGGCCAGATACTGGCGTTGGCGACAGGAAGCTTCCTGGCACCATCGACAAGCTCGCGTCGACCGCGACGACGTGGCCGTCAGCGACGGGCGGGTGCCACGGACACGGCCCACAGTCCCTGTTCCAGCCGCAAGACAGCGGCTGCTTCGTCTGAATGCAGCAGACCGAACCCGCCCTCGCCCCACTGCTTGCCCCAGGGTGCGGCAAAGCGATAGCGCTTGGTCACTGGGTCGAAGCCGATCAGCACGAGCGCCGCTAGACCGATCTCGTCTTCCGCCTTTGCCGGTGCGTGCACCTGCCCGCTCTTGACGGTCGGCTCGGCAAACCAGCTGTTGGTGAGCGTGGCGGCAACCACCACAGGCACCTGCCGGTCGAGCGACTGCAGGACAGCGTCCAGCGTCTTGATGTTGTCTGCCTGCGCCAGGTAGGCCGATGCGGCGGCGTCCAGCGCCTGCCAGGTGGCACCGGCAGGCAACTCGTGTTCGCCCGATCGATACGGCCACATCGACTCCGGCGGCACGCCAAACCGCTGCGCCGCGTAGAGCGAGGTCAGCACGTAGGTCCCCTCGCCGGTGACCTCGTCGTGCCGCTTGGACTTCTCATAGAGGTAGCGCGTGGACAAGGCCATCGGTTGCCCTTGCGCAGCCAGCGTGGTCTCCATCGCCGTGACCACGGCCATCGCCGCATGCGTTCCCTCCGTGCCGACGTCGTGGATGCTGACCCAACGCGACAGATCAACGGCCCGTTGTTCGGCGACGACCAGTTCGACCTGGCTACCACGCGGCAATGCCGTGCTGGCCGCCGGCGTCTGCTCCAGCACCGTGCCAACGGTCGATCGGTTGCTGGCCCGGCTTGTCACTCGACCGACATGCAAGCCGGCCACCTCAACCGCGCGCGTGGCCTGCTCAAGCACCATCCCGGTCAGCGGCGGTACCGTGGCGCGACCGCCAGCGCTGTTGATGTAGTACGACACGCCAGCGGCGGCAACAATCGCCACGCCAGCGAGCGGCAACGCATGTGTGCGTGCGCGCTCGGCCCACCCGGGGCCGGCCCGGCGGCGCTTGATGTCGGCGCACAGGGCGGCAACATCTTCGCGGAAGGTGCCGTCGTGCACGTCGGCCTTCTGACGCCCGGCCAGCAACCGTATCGACTGCGGCAGGTCTGCCAGTGACGGCAGCGTTGCACCGCCGACAAGCACGGGTATCACCAGGAGGCCGGCTTCGAGGCCATGCGCGATCTCGGTGCATACCCAGTCGTCGGCAGCGTCAAGCCGGCGCTCGTCGGCGTCATTGCGCAGCGTCAGCCATTGTTTGCCGATGACTGCAAGCAACACGTCGGCCGCCTTCAGCCGCGAGTTCAAGGTGTCCGCGAACCGATCCCCGCGACGGATCGCGTCAATATCCATGAACACGCCCTTGGCGCCGAAGGTTGCGCTCAAGTGGTCGAGCAGGCGACCCGCATGGCCAGCACTGTCGTCACGTCGATAGCTGATGAAGATGACGGCCACAATCGCCCTGCATTCCCTGGCCCAGCGACCCAATCGCGTGCGAACAGCATAGGTCATCTGCGCAAGCAAAGCCCACTCGCCGTCGGCTACGCAGCGGCCCGACTGCGGGACTCCGTCCTTCCCGGTCGACTTGAGGCCCGCGACGGGCAAATTGGGGTCGGCACCGACATGTCGACAGCCTCCGAGACAGGTCACTGGCCGGGCGCGGTCGGTGGCCTTCGGCAACCCGCCTTTTCAGCCAACGCTTGACGCCCGGTTCCAAAGTGCAGCAGACACAGCGGCCAGGAAGGCGTCTATGTCAAGAATCGGCGGTCGCCGTCACTCGACCGTCAAACCTGGGTGACTGCAGGCAGTCCTGGACGAACCTCCACGTCGCGCCAGCGACGGACCGGACCTGGCCGGGTCCGTCGGTTGACGCCACCGCCCAGGAAGCCGCCTCTTGTGCCGAGCAGGGGCTCCCATCGAAGTCGCCTGTGTTGACGCTCGGCAAGGTCTGCGGGTGGGGCGAGAATCACTTTCTGGACTGCCCCCGGTCGGCAATGCAGCCTGTCCCTACAGCTGCTGCCGTCAGATCGCTCATGACCGACGCTCAATACACGACCTTGCCGCACTGGCCCAACGCTTACCCGGCCAGCGGCGCCAGCGCCACCCTGAAACGCCTCAACGAGGATTTCATCGTGACCGAACTGCCGCTGCAGCTGCCATCCGGTGAGGGCGAACACATCTGGCTGGACATCGAAAAGAACGGCGCCAACACCGCCTTCATCGCCCAGCAGCTCGCCGAGGCCGCCGGCGTGCACGAACGGGACGTGGGCTATGCCGGCCTCAAGGATCGCTACGCCATCACCCGTCAGTGGTTCAGTATCTATCTGCCGATTGGGAAAGGGCAGGGCGAAACGCCCGACCTGACCCTGCTTCAGCACCCGCAATACAAGGTACTGAGCCAGAGTCGCCACCTGAAAAAGCTGCGCCCCGGTGATCTGCAGGGAAACCGATTCCGCATCGTGCTGCGTGAGGTGACCGGCGACCGCGACGCCATGGAGGCCAACCTCCGGGCCGCGGCGTCACATGGCGTGCCCAATTACTTCGGTGCTCAGCGCTTCGGCTTTGCGGGCGGCAACGTGATGCGGGGACTGGCCATGCTGGCGCGCGAAATCCGCGTGCGCAACCCGAAGAAGAAGGGCATCTACCTGTCGGCGGTGCGATCCTTCGTCTTCAATGAAGTGCTGGCGCTGCGAATTCAGCGGGGACTCTGGGGCAAGACCCTGCCCGGTGACGTGATGGACGAGGCGGGCCGGCCCACCGGACCGCTTTGGGGACGGGGCCGCGTGATCACCACCGATCAAGCGCAGGCTCTGGAAAACGGAGTGGCTGGCCGTCACGCCACCTTGTGCGACGGCATGGAACACGCCGGTCTGGATCAGGAGCGCCGAGCCCTGGTGGCGAGCCCAGTGGGATTGTCATGGGAATGGCCGCAAGCCAATGAACTGGTGCTCACGTTCTCTTTGCCAGCCGGGAGCTACGCCACTTCCGTTCTGACCGAAATCCTCCGAACCACGGAGCCCGACCGGCACACGGAGAACGAGTCTGCGGCTGTCGAATGACGGTGTCCCCACCTCGGATCGAAGGGCGCGGGCCCTGGTTCTGACGCACCGTTTCCCGTCCGGCCGCGGCATTCCATTCGGCGGCACCGGCCAAGTGGCGTTGTTCGATAGCCTCAGCGATCACGACGTCGCGATCTCGGCGATCCGGTATCAGCGAGAGGACGACGACCACTGATCCTGCCCAAACGCGCTTCGGCTCGCCGGCAGGACCACTGAACAGTGCACCCTCGCTACGGCGTCAACTCCCGGGGGTAACTCTGGGGTCAGTCGAAACGGCGACTTCGTCGGAATTGAGGCGTGCCGCGGTTCTCCGGACGACCTTCGATTGACTCCGGTCCACACTTCGCGGCTGCGCTCGACGCGCCGTCGCGCGGCCCCGGCGCGGCATTGACGCCCGGGCCGACCCTGCTCAGCGCTGCAAGGCCGCCACCGTCGCGAAGCCGGCCAGCGTGCAGGCCAGCGATCCGCCGACATGCAGCGCCACGCCGGCCGCCGCCAGCGCCAGGCGGCCCTGCTGCAGCAGTTGTGCCATCTCCATCGAAAAAGCCGAAAAGGTCGTCAGACCGCCCAGGAAACCGGTGAGGATGAACAGCCGCCAGGCATGCGGCAACTCCGGCTGGGACAGCAGGAGCGGCAGGGCCAGGCCCGCGAGGTAGGCACCGACGAGGTTGGCCGCCAGCGTGCCCGGCGGCAGGGCAGGCCACCAGGCGTTCATCGCCAGGCCGAGCAGCCAGCGACACAGTGCCCCGAGTGCAGCGCCGAGCGAGATCGCGGTCACGGACAGCAACATCGTGCCGATGATAGGCGTGGCCGCCGCACGCGGCGGCGCAGGGCCGCCGGATCAATGGCTGGTCAGGCCGAGCCGCTGGCTTTCACCGAACTCCGTGCGCTTGTCGTCGCCATGCGCGGCCACCGCGCGTGAGCGGCCCTGACGCTTGGCTTCGTACAAGGCGAGATCGGCGCGGTGCAGGGCATCGGCAATCACTTCGTCGGCGAGCATCTGCACGAGTCCGAAGCTCAGGCTCAGCATCGGCAGGCGCTGCGCCGCCGAGCGGGCCTGCATCTCGGTGACGAGCCGGTCGGCGACCACCATCGCCTGCGGCAGCGAGGCATCGGCGAGCACGAGGGCGAACTCGTCGCCGCCCAGACGCCCGGCGATGTCGCCGGCGCGCAGCGCTTCGTGGATGCAGCGGCCGACCAGACGCAAGGCGCGGTCGCCGGCCGCGTGGCCGAGGCTGTCGTTGATCTGCTTGAAGTGGTCGATGTCCAGCAGCAGCAAGGCGGGTGCCTGCACGGCGGGCCGGCGCAGCAGGCGTGAGGCACCGTCCTCGAAGTGGCGCCGATTGGCCACGCCGGTCAGAGGATCGGTGCTGGCCAGCACGCGCAGGCGCCGGCGCGATTGGCGCAGTTCGTGCTCGGTGCGGTCGGCCATCGCGGCCAGGGCCGCAAAGGCACAGGTCAGCAGTGCCGGGCCCGCACCCAGAGCCTGGGCGAGCAGAGTCCCCGGGGCGCCGGTCCAGGGCACGAAGGCCACCGGCAGTGCCGCCAGCGCGACCGCGGCGCCGGTCAGGCGCAGCGCGCCGGTGTGTTCGTCCGCAGGGGCACTCCACACCAGCGCCGCCACGTAAAGGTGCAAGGCGAGCACCGCGGGGCCCGGCAGCCAGGGCAGGGTCAACACCGCCAGCAGCCAGGCCACGAGGTCGGTGCTGGCGTGCGCCGGCAGTCCCAGACGGGCATGAAAGCGACGCAGCCCGGTGAGCAGCAGGATCGGCCAGCACAGGAGCAGGGCCTGGACCATGCTGCCGGCCCAGGACGAGGCCTGCGACGCCGGCAGGGCCAGCACGGCGCCAAGCGCGCCCGCACCCGTCGCCGCCACGATCCAGGGCCAGCCGCGGTGCGCGCGCTGACGGCGCCCGGAGCGCATCAGGGCCAGCGCCGCGAGCACCAGGATGCCGGCCGCCATGGCCAAAGTGCCGGCATGGGTTTCCATCCGGTGCCATTCTGGCCTCGAGTCGACGCAGGGCTGCAACCGATTGCTACCGGCTTGGTTACCATGCGCGCCGATGTGCCCGCAGGCACCGATGCACTCGCGAAGGAGCGAACGATGGCGATGGACGTGGTGGATTTCGAGATCAAGGGCGCGGAGATGCAGTTCGTCGAGGTCGAACTCGACCCTGGCGAAGCGGCCGTCGGCGAGGCCGGCAGCATGATGTACATGGATGCCGGCATCGGCATGGACACCGTGTTCGGCGACGGCTCGGCAAACCAGAACGGACTGTTCGGCAAGCTGCTCGGTGCCGGCAAGCGTCTCGTCACCGGCGAATCGCTGTTCACCACCGTTTACACCAACAACGCGCAGCAGAAGCAGCGGGTGGCTTTTGCCGCGCCCTATCCGGGCAAGATCGTGCCGATGGATCTGCGCCGCCTGGGCGGCACGCTGATCTGCCAGAAGGACGCCTTCCTGTGCGCCGCGCGCGGGGTCTCGCTGGGCATTGCCCTGCAGCGCAAGCTGGGCGTGGGTTTCTTCGGCGGTGAAGGCTTCATCATGCAGAAGCTCGAGGGCGACGGTCTGGCCTTCGTGCACGCCGGCGGCACCCTGCTCGAGCGTGAACTGCTGCCCGGGCAGACGCTGATGGTGGACACCGGCTGCGTCGTCGCCTACACGCCGAACGTGAATTTCGAGATCCAGTACGTCGGCAAGATCAAGACCGCACTGTTCGGCGGCGAAGGCCTGTTCTTCGCCCGGCTCACCGGCCCGGGCCATATCTGGCTGCAGAGCCTGCCCTTCTCGCGCCTGGCCTCGCGCGTGTTCGCCGCGGCGCCGCAGGCCGGTGGCCGCGCGGTCGGTGAGGGCTCGGTGCTCGGCGGCTTCGGCGCCGGCGGCCTGCTCGGCGGCATCCTTGGCGGTGACAACGACTAGGCTTGTCGGTGAATGCGACGCCCCCGCGCCGGCGCTGGGGGCAGGCATCGCGCGCGGGAATGACCAAGGTCAGTGCTGCGGCCACCGGCTTTGTCCGCCCGCGCGTTACGATGAGCTGATCTACCCTTTGACACCAAAAGCCGTGCGCTGGCGCAGCCCAGGCTCGGCGCCGAGCCGCACGGGCGGGCGTCCCGGCTGCGCGCCGGCCGCTATTTGCTGAGGCACACAGGCAAGCTCCGATGACCCACCCGCAACCCGGGCCACAACGATGAACGGTCTGTTCGACGCCTTCTGGCGCGCCGCCGCCTACTGCCTGCATCCGCGGCTGATCCTGCTGTCCCTGGCGCCGGTGCTGGTGGCCGGCGGCGTGGTGCTCGGCCTGGGCTGGCTGTACTGGGCGCCGGCCGTCGACGCGGTGCAGACCGCGCTGTCGTACTGGACCCTGGGCGACGCAGCCTTGCGCTGGCTGGACAACGTCGGCTTCGGCGGGCTGCGGGCGCTGATCGCGCCGCTGGTGATCGTCATCGTCGCGGTGCCCCTGGTCGTGATGCTGTCGCTGCTGATGGTGGCGCTGCTGATGACGCCTTCGATCGTCGGCCTGGTCGCCAGACGCCGTTTCCCGAACCTGCAGGCGTGCCACGGCGCGGGTGGCTGGCAGACCACCGCCTGGGCGCTGTGGATCACGCTGCTGGCGCTGCTGGCGATGACGATCACGCTGCCGCTGTGGCTGCTGCCGCTGTTCGGCCTGGTGCTGCCGCCCCTGATCTGGGGCTGGGCCAGCGGCCGCATCTTCGCTTTCGAGGTTCTGGCCGAACATGCAGACGCCGAAGAGCGCCGTACCCTGCTGAAGACGCACCGCGGCCCGCTGCTGGCGATCGGCGTGATCGCCGGCTTCATGGGTGCGGTGCCGGCCCTGGTCTGGGCGGTCGGCGTGCTGGCCCTGGTGCTGGCACCCCTTCTGCTGATCGTTTCGGTCTGGCTCTACACCCTGGTCTTCGCCTTCGCCGCGGCCTGGTTCGCGCATTACGCGCTGGCGGCGCTGCAGGCCTTGCGCGAGCAGCGTGGCGCGGCCGAGGCCGCGTCGGTCGTGCCGGCCATCGAAGCGCAGCCTGTTGTGTCGTCTGGTGTGTCGTCTGATGCGCCGCAGCCATTGCCGGCGCCGACCTCACCGCCGCCATGAAGATCGGCCTCGTCATCATCGGCGACGAGATCCTGTCCGGCCGGCGCCAGGACAAACACCTCGCCAAGGTGATCGAGCTCCTGTCGGCGCGCGGACTGGCGCTGGCCTGGGCGCGCTACGTCGGCGACGAACGGGCCTTGATCACGGCCACGTTGCGCGATGCCTTTGCCGGCGGCGATCTCGTCTTCAGCTGCGGCGGCATCGGCGCCACGCCCGACGACATCACCCGTCAGTGCGCCGCGGCCGCGCTGGCGCGGCCGCTGGTGCTGCACCCGCAAGCGAAGGCGCTGATCGTCGAGCGCATGCGCGACGTGGCGCGTGAGCAGGGCCAGGACTTCGACCCCGAGCGGCCCGACAACGTCCACCGTCTGAACATGGGTGTGTTCCCCGAAGGGGCCAGCCTGATCCCGAATCCGTACAACAAGATTCCCGGCTTCAGCGTCGGCGACGTGCACTTCATGCCGGGGTTTCCGGTCATGGCCTGGCCGATGATCGAGTGGCTGCTGGACAGGCGCTACGCCATGCTGCATGGCAGCCAGCGGCTGGCCGAACGGTCGGTGGTCGTCTTCGGCGCCATGGAGGCGGCGCTGACCCCGTTGATGGAAGCCGTCGAGGCGCGCCACCCGGCGGTGCGCGTGTTCAGCCTGCCGAGCGTGGACCACCCTGTGCATGGCCGCCATATCGACCTCGGCGTCAAGGGGCGGGCCGAGGCCCTGCCGGCCGCCTTCGCCATGCTGCGCGCCGGCCTGGTCAGCCTGGGCGCCGACCTGGGCCCCGAAATGGTGCGTTGAAACGCCCTGATCTGGTGCAACCGGTGCACCCGTCTGGGTTGTTCTGCCCTGTGGATCGCCCCGAAGCCGGGCATGCTTTCTGCTAGATTGCCCGGGATCTGTCCGTCCCCTTTTTTCAACACAAACCAAGCGCCCTGCTAGGAGATCCTGATGGCCAAGACCGTTGCCGACGTGATGAAGATGGTGAAGGAGAACGAAGTCAAGTTCGTCGACTTCCGCTTCACCGACACCCGCGGCAAGGAACAGCACGTGACGGTGCCGGTTTCGCACTTCGACGAAGACAAGTTCAGTTCCGGCCACGCCTTCGACGGCTCGTCGATCGCCGGCTGGAAGGGCATCGAGGCCTCGGACATGCTGCTCATGCCCGACCCGAACACCGCCAACATCGACCCGTTCTACGAAGAGCCCACGCTTTTCATGAGCTGCGACGTCATCGAGCCGGGCGACGGCAAACCCTACGAGCGCGACCCGCGCTCGCTGGCCAAGCGCGCCGAGGCCTATATGAAGGCCTCCGGCCTGGGCGACGCGGCCTTTTTCGGCCCCGAGCCCGAGTTCTTCATCTTCGACCAGGTGCGCTGGCAGGTCGACATGTCGGGCTGCTCGGTGAAGATCGACTCCGAAGAGGCGTCGTGGAGCACCGGCGAGAAGTTCGAGGGCGGCAACATGGCCCACCGCCCCACCGTCAAGGGCGGCTACTTCCCGGTGCCGCCGGTCGACAGCTTCCAGGACATGCGCTCGGAGATGTGCCTGATCCTCGAAAGCCTGGGCATCCCGGTGGAGGTGCATCACCACGAGGTGGCAGGCCAGGGCCAGAACGAGATCGGCACCAAGTTCAGCACGCTGGTGCAGCGCGCCGACTGGCTGCAGTTGCAGAAGTACGTGATCCACAACGTGGCGCACAGCTACGGCAAGACGGCCACCTTCATGCCCAAGCCGGTGGTCGGCGACAACGGCAGCGGCATGCATGTGCACCAGTCGGTCTGGAAGGACGGCAAGAACCTGTTCGCCGGCGATGGCTACGCCGGTCTGAGCGAGTTCGCGCTGTTCTACATCGGCGGCATCATCAAGCATGCGCGGGCGCTGAACGCGATCACCAACCCGACGACCAACAGCTACAAGCGCCTGGTCCCGGGCTTCGAGGCGCCGGTCAAGCTGGCCTACTCGGCGAAGAACCGCTCGGCCTCGATCCGCATCCCCTATGTGGCCAACCCGAAGGGCCGCCGCGTCGAAGCGCGTTTCCCGGACCCGATGATGAACCCCTACCTGGGTTTCGCGGCCCTGCTGATGGCCGGCCTGGACGGCGTCGAGAACAAGATCCACCCGGGCGAGGCGGCGAGCAAGGACCTGTACCACCTGCCGCCCGAAGAGGACGCGAAGATCCCCACCGTCTGCTCGAGCCTGGACCAGGCGCTGGACTACCTGGACAAGGACCGCGCCTTCCTGACCAAGGGCGGTGTGTTCACCGACAGTTACCTTGACGCCTTCATCGAGCTCAAGATGCAGGAGGTGACGCGCTTTCGCATGACCACGCACCCGGTCGAGTTCGACATGTACTACTCGCTGTAGACCCGCCTGCGCGGCGCTGCTGAGGGACGGGCGACCGTCCCTTGCCCGTTTTTGGGGCGAGAATCGGCGCATGCTCAAGCTGATCGTCTGGATGCTGGGACTGGCCGCCGCGCCTGCATGGGCGCAGGCCCCGAGCGTGGTCTACAAATGCCCGGGCAACCCGGTGCTCTACACCGATGCGCTGAGCGCCGAACAGGCGCGGGCGCGCGGCTGCACGACGATCGAAGGCACGCCGATCACCATCGTGCAGAGCCCGCGCCGGCCACCGCCGCCGGCCAGCGCCGCATCGCGCCCGGCCAGCGAGCGCATCGACCCCGGGGTGCAGCGCGAACGCGACAACGATGCGCGCCGCATCCTGAATGACGAACTGGCGCGCGAAGAGGCGCGGCTGGCCGAGCTGAAGCGCGACTACAACGACGGCCAGCCCGACCGCCTGGGCAGCGAACGCAACTACCAGCGCTACCTCGACCGCGTGGCCGAGATGAAGGCCGGCATCGTGCGCAAGGAAGCCGACATCGCCGCCCTCAAGCGCGAACTGGCCAAGCTGCCACCGTGAGTGCAGACGCGGCGGCGTCGGCGGCGCCGGCCGACCCGGACCGCTTCGCGGCCTTGGACCAGCTCGCGACGATGGTCGCCGTGGTGCGCAGCGACGGCCTTTGCCTGCGTGCCAACGCCGCGCTCGAGAACCAGACCGGCATCGCCCGCCGCGCACTCGAGCGTGGCCTGGTGCAGGACTGGCTGACCGATCCGGCGCAGATGGCCGACACCCTGCGCGCGGTGGCCCTCGAGGACGTGAGCAGCGGGCGTTTCGAAACCCGGCTGCAGCGCTCGCCGACCCTGGGCGCCGGACATGGCGAGCTGCCGGTGCACGTCATCGTCTCGCGCACCGACTGGCCCCGGACCCTGCTCGTCGAGATGATCGAGATCGAGCAGCAGACCCGGCTCGACCGCGAGGAGCGCAGCATCGAACACGCGCTGGTCAACAAGGAGCTGATCCGCAACCTGGCGCACGAGATCAAGAACCCGCTGGGTGGCATCCGCGGCGCGGCGCAGCTGCTGCAGTTGGACATCGCGGCGCCGCTGGCCGAGTACACCCAGGTCATCATCCACGAGGCCGACCGCCTGCAGCTGCTGGTGGACCGGCTGCTCGCCCCGCATCGCCGGCCGCAGGTCGTCGGCGACGTCAACATCCACGAGATCTGCGAGCGGGTGCGCGCCCTGGTGCTGGCGGAGTTTCCGCGCGGGCTCAAGGTCGCGCGCGACTACGACACCTCGATCCCCGAATTCCGCGGCGACCGCGAGCAGCTCATCCAGGCGCTGCTGAACATCGTGCACAACGCGACCCAGGTGCTCGCCGAGCGCATCGCCGCCGGCGACGCCGAGATCGTGCTGCACACGCGCGTGGCGCGGCAGGTGACGCTGGGCAAGCAGCGTTTCCGGCTGGCATTGGACTTGCATGTCCAGGACAACGGGCCCGGCGTGCCCGAGGCGATCCGCGACCGCATCTTCCACCCCCTGGTGTCGGGGCGCGACGGTGGAACGGGGCTCGGCCTGACGCTGGCGCAGACCTTCGTGCAGCAGCATCTGGGCACGATCGACTGCGACAGCGTGCCGGGCCGCACCCTGTTCAAGATCATGATTCCGCTGCCCTGAGACCCGCGCGCATGAAACCCATCTGGATCGTTGACGACGACCCATCCATCCGCTTCGTGCTCGAGCGGGCGCTGGCACGCGAACAGCTGGCGGTGCGCAGCTTCGCCAACCCGCGCGAGCTGCTGGCCGCACTCGATGCCGGCGACGAGCCGCAGGTCCTGGTCAGCGACATCCGCATGCCGGGCATGCCGGGCACCGAGCTGCTGGCCAGGGTCAAGGCGCGGCTGCCGGGCCTGCCGGTGATCGTGATGACGGCCTATTCCGACCTCGACAGCGCGGTGTCGGCCTTCCAGGGCGGTGCCTTCGAATACCTGCCCAAGCCTTTCGACCTGACCAAGGCGGTCGAGCTGATCCGGCGCGCCATGGACGAAAGCCTGCGCGAGGATGTGCGCGACGGCGGCGCGGCCGAAATGCCCGAGATGCTGGGCCAGGCGCCGGCGATGCAGGATGTGTTCCGCGCCATCGGCCGCCTTGCGCAGAGCAACGTCACGGTGCTCATCACCGGCGAAAGCGGCTCCGGCAAGGAGCTGGTGGCGCGTGCGCTGCACAAGCACAGCCCGCGCGGCGACCAGGGCAACCAGGGCCCCTTCGTCGCGATCAACACCGCGGCGATCCCGAAGGACCTGCTGGAGAGCGAGCTCTTCGGCCACGAGCGTGGTGCCTTCACCGGCGCGCAGACCACGCGCCGCGGGCGCTTCGAGCAGGCCGACGGCGGCACCCTGTTCCTCGACGAAATCGGCGACATGCCCCTGGACCTGCAGACCCGGCTGCTGCGCGTGCTGTCGGACGGCCAGTTCTACCGCGTCGGCGGACACCAGCCGCTGAAGAGCAATGTGCGCGTGATCGCGGCGACGCACCAGGACCTCGAGCAGCGCGTCAGGCAGGGCGTGTTCCGCGAGGACCTGTACCACCGCCTGAACGTGATCCGGCTGCGCCTGCCGCCGCTGCGCGAACGGTGCGAGGACATTCCCACGCTGACGCGCTTCTTCCTCGCCCGCAGCGCCAAGGATCTCGGCGTCGAGGCCAAGCGCATCGGCGACGATGCGCTCGCGCGCCTGAACGCCTTCGCCTTTCCGGGCAATGTGCGCCAGCTGGAGAACCTCTGCCACTGGCTGACCGTGATGGCACCCGCGCAACTGGTTCAGGCCAAGGACCTGCCGCCCGAATTCGACGCCGCGGCGCCGGACGCACCGCCGGCGTCGGCAAGTGCCGAGCCCGAGCCGCAGACGCCAGCCGCGCCGCCCGCGGCGCTGTCGGCGCCGCCGACGTCAAGCTGGCTGGACGCACTTCAGCGCGAGGCGCAGCGGCTGCTGGAGAACGGCGAACCCGAGGTCTGGGACCGCTTGACGCGGCAGTTCGAGGGCCGGCTGATCCACACCGCGCTCGGCGTCACGCGCGGGCGCCGCATCGAGGCGGCGCACAAGCTCGGCATCGGCCGCAACACCATCACGCGCAAGATCCAGGATCTCAAGCTGGACTGATGTCCACCACCACCGGTGCGTGGTCGCTGGGCCGCTCGTTCTTGCGCGGCAGCTTGTCGATGTGGCAGGCTGCCACGCGCGGCGCCAGCGCTTCGCTGACCAGGATGTGGTCGATGCGCAGGCCCTGGTTCTTGCGGAAGGCCAGGTTGCGGTAGTCCCACCAGGACCAGCTCTTGGCCGGCTGCTCGAAGAGGCGAAAGGCGTCGACCAGGCCGAGCGCGAGCAGACGCTGGAACTGCGCGCGTTCTTCCGGCGTGCAATGGATCTGCCCGGCCCAGGCCACCGGGTCGTAGACGTCGCGGTCCTCGGGGGCGACGTTGAAGTCCCCCATCAGCACCAGCTGCGGGTGGCGCGTCAGTTCAGCCTGCACCCAGTCGTGCAGCGCGTCCTGCCAGCGCATCTTGTAGACAAACTTGTCGCTGTCCGGCGCCTGCCCGTTGGGGAAGTAGCCGCCGATCACGCGCACCCCGTCCACCGTGCCGGCGATGACGCGCGCCTGCGCATCGTCGAAGCCGGGGATGTTGCGCACCACGTCCAGTGCCGGCGTGCGCGACAGCAGGGCGACGCCGTTGTAGGTCTTCTGCCCATGCCACTGCGCGTGGTAGCCGGCGGCGTGGACCTCGGCCTGCGGAAACTTGTCGTCGGTGAGCTTGGTTTCCTGCAGCACCAGGGCGTCGACCGGGTTCGCGGCCAGCCAGTCCAGCACCTGGGGCAGGCGCACGGTCAGCGAATTGACGTTCCAGGTTGCGAGTTTCAAAGTGGCCATAAGTTATTGTTTATATTGAACTCGTACGCCTCGTTCCCTGTTCGTACCCCCATTCATACCCCCAGAATCGATCGCTTCTACCGGCTGGAGCCGGTGGGCCCATGGTCTGCGATCCTGATCGTACAAGGGGCCGTCGGCGCCCGCGCCCTCGGACTTCCGGGCGACGCGTTACGTCGGCTGCCGCGCGGCAGCGTTCACCTTGGCCCGTCTACGCTGCAGCGCCGCCCCAAAGCCTCGACGGGCTCGGGGTCGTCCATCGGCCAATCCGCTCCAGTCGCGTTCGTCACTCGGCGCGGTCGAGCTTGTCCAGCAACGCCAACGCGCGCTTCGGATTGCCACGCGCAGATCGGGTCTCGAAGCGCACCCTCGCGTCATAGTTGGCCAGGGCCACGGTCGCGAGTTCGTCCATCAACTTGTTGACGCTGATGGAGTTGGACCGCGCGAGCGCCTTCAAACGCTCGTGCTTGTCGTCGGGCAGGCGGATTGTCAACGTGGACATGGGAACACCTCCAGGCACTGCTCAGGCGTCAGCACCCTGAGCGACGGAAACTTCAATTCTCCGTGCGACACGTCGCGCAGGTTGCGCGTCACGATGGCGTCGGCTTGCGCGGCCACGGCGAGTTCGATCAAGTGGTTGTCCGCTTCGTCGGGCAGGTTGGGCCGCCACGCAAAGAAGACCTCCACCCAACGGCAACGGTTCAGAAAGCCATCGAAGACTTCGTTGCGCTCCTTCGGCGACAAGACAGAGCCGGCGAAGAGATCGGTTCTGCCCAGCACGTCTTCATACTCGGCAAGCAAGGCCGGGCCCAGCACCGGGTCGTAGTGCCCCGTCAAGCAAGCCCGGAGCACAGCTCGTGCCGTCCCGCCGCCGCGCAGTAGCGCGGCGACCAAGACATTGGTGTCCAGTACGACCGTCGGCACGTCAAAAATGATAGCATATGTGCTGTCATATAGCAATTCCGGCGCGTGCGTTGCCAGCGCCGCGCCGAAAGCTCGATCGACTCGAATGCCCTCCGATGCGGCAGGGAGCCCGCAGAAGTTCGAAACCGCGCGTAACAGCGTTGGGACGTCTTGAGCTGAGTTGGGCATTTCCTGGAGGTCTCGGGACTTGGCACGAATGTGCCGCCGGCGCGACTGAGGACTACAGCGGTTGGCAGGACCGGCGGTCACTGTCCTGCAACGAAGGCAAGTCAGCGCTGCTCCCGTTGGCGGCGTACTGCGCATGCCGACCCTGAAACGTCATTCGCCGAATCAGCTTCCCCGCTCCAGAGCAGTCATCGGCGCACAGCAAGCGCTGGCGGGCGTCAAGCCGGATGCAACGGCTGAACTACCAAGCGAACGCCAAGGGCGGTGCATACGCGGTTGACCGTGTCGAAGCGCGGCGCACTGCCTGGCCGCAAGGCTTTGTACAGCGCTTCCCTCGTGATGCCTGCCGCCTTGGCGATATCGGTCATGCCACGAGCGCGGGCGATGTCACCCAGCGCGGCAGAAAGCAGTCCGGCGTCGTTAGCCTGCAAGATGTCGGTCAAGTAAGCAGCAATGGCCTCGTCGCTGTCGAGGTAGGGGGCGGCATCAAATGCCGGCAGCTCGTCAACCTTGATTCGCGTGCTCATCTTCGATTCCTCTCTCAGTCCAGAAGGGCGGCCAGCGCCTTCGAGCGCCTGATGTCGATCTTCTGCGTTCGCTTGGATCCGCCAGCCAGAAGGACAACAAGCTGGCCGCCACGCTGCGTGAAGTAAACGCGCCATCCAGCCCCGATATGAATGCGAAGTTCGGAGACGCCGTCGCCCACCGGTTCAACGTCGCCGAGCAGACCTCGTTCAAGTCGCTTGATCCGAGAGACCACAACGCCGCGTACTGAGGCGTCTGTCAAATGGTCGAGCCACGTGGTGAACTCAGGAAGTGCTTTGACGTTGAACACCAAGAGACTGTAATCGAACGATTACGCATCGTCAATCCTGCTTGGTCGGGCAACTGGTGACGAAGCGTCGGGGCCTGCTTCAGCGCAGCTGCGAGCGGCTTCCGCCGCTCTGAACCGGCCCGTCGTGAGTACCCGCTCCTGGCCGCCAGCGTGAATCCGCGGAAGGGCCAGGAACCTGACGGCCGCCCAGACGACATGTCCCATGTGACGGATGAGGCGCGGTCCGCCGCACGGCGGCTGTACCGCCCGACACGCAGAATTCGCCTGTCGGGCGGGCACGTACAGGGCAGCGATCAGATCACAGTCTGCTCGGAGATCTCCAAGACATCGTCCACCTCGATGCCAAGGTAGCGGACTGCTCCTTGCGTCCCTTGCCGATGACGCGAACGTGGGCACCGACGCCGACATGCAGATCCTCGTGCCGCCGGCTTGTGAGCCCAGACAGCCTCAAGCCGGTCTGAATAGCCAGCAGCAGCCACGCGTGATCCCGCCGACCTGACCAGCCCCGCTGGTCAGGCGCAGCCAGCAGCGCGTCAACCTCCAGTCGGCTCAGGAATGGCGCCAAGGCGGCAGCCGTGTCGGCCGCCGCTACGACGCCGCCTTCGAATCGCTGTCGATCGGGAATATCTGCCCGGAAATCGTGCGCGCGTGCGGGCCTGCCAGAAAGAGGACCAGCGCGGCGATGTCAGCCGGATCGATGAAGTGCTTGACCGATTGATTGGCCAGCGCCGACTGCGTCTCCTCCTCGACCGTGCGTCCCGAGGCCTTGGCGCGACCTTCGAACACCGCCTGGATACGAGGACCGTCGACCGCGCCTGGGTGGACGCTATTGGTGGTGATGCCCAGCGGCCCCAGTTCCAGCGACAGGGTCTTGGTGAAGCCCACCAGACCCCACTTGGTCGTGGAATAGGCGACGCGGTTCGCGTAGCCGAATCGACCGGCCAGCGAAGACATCACGATGATGGAAGCGGCGGTTGACTGTTTGAGCATCGGGATCGCCCGCTGCGTGACCATGAAAGTGCCGGTCAGGTTGATGTTGACCACCGCGTTCCAGGTGTCGATCGGGTAGTCGGCGACCGGCGTCGTCGCCCCGGCAATGCCGGCGTTGTTGACGAGCACGTCGAGCCCGCCCAGCTTGGCGTGCACGTCCTGGAACAGCGTGTCCAGGTCGGCGGGCTTGCTGACATCAACCACAGAGCCCGTGATGGCCGGATCCTGCTGGGTGATGGCCCGCACCGCCTCGGCATTGACGTCGGCAATGTGAACGCGGGCGCCGTTGTCGACGAAGGCCTTGGCGATGGCCAGGCCGATGCCGCCCGCGCCGGCCGTGATGAGTACGCGTTGAGTCATTTTGAGTTCACCTGAGTGGGCGTGAAGACGCAGTGCAGGCCCCGCAGCCAAGCCTACGCCTACGCCTACGCCTACCACCTGAATCCGCAAGCAAGCGGGGTCCGTGCTGCTGGCGCATGCTTCGCCGTCTCCCGGCGCTGCTATCAAGAAGCAATGGGCATCGAATCGGTCCCGACACTTTCACATTGGAACCGCCCGAACCGCTCTCGCCATGCGTCGTCAACAGGCACGGCCCGCATCGAATCGAGGGACACCAAGACCAACTTCAATGCGAAGCGGACGCGCAACGCACCCTCGCAGTGCGCCTCCACCTCCAGGCTCAGCGAGGACCGTCCCAACCCGCGCACGTTCAGCGTGAAGTCCAGAACGTCGCCGTGGGTGCTGGTCCGTAGGAACTCTGACTCCAAGCGCACCGCCGGAATTGTCAGGCGAAGTTCCTGCTGCAATTTGTGCAACGGAAAGCCCAGACCGTCGGCAAACCAGTCTTCCACCATCTCATTGCAAAGCTCGACATAGCGGGGGTAGAAGACGATTCCCGCTGGATCGCAGTGAGAGAACCGGACCACTTTTTGTTTGGTGAAGTTCATGATGCTGCCCGCAGTGGCCCCGACGATTGCGGTGCATTGGCCGCTGACGGAACCGGGACGACGGGCGGGAGCACGATGCGACCGGCCAGCACCAGGTTGAGCTTCAGGCGCATGAAGGCACTCGATGTGTAGCGGGCCACTTCCCCGTAGTGTTCGGCCTCCAGCCGTTCTGTGACCTGGGCGTAGTACGCCTCCAGGTCGGCATCCAGTTCGAAGGCGTCGTAGTTCACCACCACATCCACGCGCCGGCCCGCCGCGCGGCACAGTCCAGCGACGGCATCGCCGAGCGCATCGATTTCACCGGCCGAGCGCAGACGCAGGCCCTCGAAGTCGAGGAACAGGGTGTTGCGCACCGAGTCGTAGGACAGGCGGTCGCGCAGCGGCCGATTCAGCAAGGCGTCGCGCAGCCCCATGGTGTCCTCGCGGAAAATGCTTGAGTCCATCTCACGCACGTCCAGCACGATCGGTTTGAAAGGCAGACACGCGAGGACGTCCTGCTCGATGTCCACCCCCGGAGCGACCTCGATCAGTTCCAGGCCATCGCGGGTCAGCTTGAAGACGCATCGCTCGGTGACGTAGAGCACCTGCTGGCCGGATTCGGCAGCCACCTGCCCGCTGAAGGTGATCTGCGATACCTGGTCCCGGAACTTGCACGCCGGGCTGTCCTTGACGATCTGCAGACGACCGTCGCCGGTGCTGACGCGCAGGTCGCCGGCAGAGAACGTTCCGGCATAAACCACCTTGCGGGCGTTCTGGCTGATGTTGATGAACCCGCCGGTGCCGGCGATCTTGCTGCCGAAGCGGCTGACATTGACGTTGCCCGCCTTGTCCGCCTCGGCCAGACCGAGGAAGGCAAGGTCCAGGCCGCCGCCATCGTAGAAGTCGAACTGCTGGTTCTGTTCGATGACGGCATCGACGTTCACCGCGGCGCCGAAGTCGAGCCCTGAGCGCGGGATGCCGCCCAGAACGCCCGCTTCGGTCGTCAACGTGATGTGCTCGCCGATACCCTCCTCGGCGGCCACCGCCGCGATACCTTCCGGCATGCCGATGCCGAGATTGACGATGGCGCCCATCCGCAACTCCATGGCGCATCGGCGCGCGATGATCTTGCGCACATCAAGAGGCATCGGTCGCTGGCCGTCCAGCGGCACGCTGATCTCACCGCAGAAGGCCGCGTCGAACACCGTGGCGTAGGTCTGGTGGTGGTTCTCGGGCCGCGCCACCACCACGCAATCGACCAGGGCACCGGGGATCATCACCCGGCGGGGGTTCAGCGACTTCGACTTGACCAGGCGCTCGACCTGGACGATGACGATGCCGCCCGAATTCTTCACCGCCATGGCCATCGCGCGGTTGTCGAGATCCAGCGATTCGTGCTCGGCAGAGACGTTGCCGTCCGGGTCGGCCGACGTGCCGCGCAGCAAGGCGACGTGGACCGGCATGCCGCGATAGAACAGCCACTGCTTGCCCTCGATCTCGATCAGCTTGACCAGATCCTCGCTCGTGCGCTTGTTCAGCTTGCCGCCGTCCAGCCGCGGGTCTACGAAGGTGCCGATGCCGACCTTGGTGATCGTTCCAGGCTTGCCGGCGGCGATGTCTCGATAGAGGTGTGCGATGACGCCGAGTGGGAGGTTGTAGGCCTCGATCTTTTCGTCGTTGATCAATTGCACGATCTTCGGCGCCAGGCCGAAGTGGCCGCCGATGATCCGCCTGAGGAGGCCTTCGTGGGCGATCAGGTTCAGCCCTCGATCCTTGCCATCGCCGACGCCGGCCGCGTGCAACCACGTCAGACTTTGCGGCGCCTGGGTGTCGAGGAAGCGCTTTTCCAGCGCGATCAGCAATTCATTCGGCACGCCGACGCCGACGAATCCGGAGCTGCAAACCGTGTCGCCATCCCGGATCAGGGAGATGGCATCGGCCGCGGTGGTGACTTTGTTTCTCATGATGGTTCCTTGGGTGTGGCGTTGCCGGTCATGGCAGCGATGGCGCCGCCGCCTTGCGCGTGAGCAGGTCCTGCAGCAAGGAATCGCGCTCTCGCGCCATCGCTGCCGGGTCGATCGATGACATCTCGTCGCGGACACCGGCGGCCACTGCAGAGGCCAGAGCGGGATTTACCGTCACACGGCCGAGGTCGCGCCAGAGGGCCTCGACGGCCTGCCACAGCGGCTTGCCGAACAGTGCCTCGATGCCGCCTTCGCCGCCCGACAGGTGCAGGTTGAGGAAGGGCCCGAGCAACGCCCAGCGCAGCCCCGGGCCATGAGCGATGGCGGCATCGACGTCGGCCACGCTGGCCACACCGCTTTGCACCAGATGCAGGGCCTCCTGCCAGAGCGCCGCCTGCAGACGGTTGGCAACATGGCCGGCCACCTCCTTTTTCAGGTGGATCGGATGCTTGCCGACTTGCCGGTAGAACGCCAGCGCCCGATCGATGGCCTCGGCGCTCGTACGCGTGCCGCCGGCCACTTCGACCAGCGGAATGAGGTGCGGCGGATTGAAGGGATGGCCGAGCAAGACGCGCTCGGGATGCCGCGTGCAGGCATCCTGGAAGTCGCTGGCCATGAGGGTCGAGGAACTGCTGGCCAGGACGGCTCGCTGCGGTGCCGCCGCGTCGATGCGCCGAAACAGATCGCGCTTCAGGTCCAGGCGCTCGGGCCCGTTCTCCTGGACGAACTGCGCGTCCGCCACGGCAGCCTCGAGCGAGGCCGTGAAGCGCAGCCTCTCGGGCGTGGCCTGGGGCGCGAGCCCCGCGGCCTGCATCGCCGGCCACTGCGAGGCCACCATCGCGCGCAGCGCTGCCTCGGCGCCTGGCGCTGGGTCGGTGGCGGTCACGTCGAGACCGCGGGCAAGAAAGCAGGTGGCCCAGCTGGCGCCGATGACGCCGGTCGCGACGACCGCGACACGTTGGATCGAGGGTGTGTTCATAGATTGGCTCCTTGGGGTGCTCAGTGGGCGGCGTCCGCCGGCGCGGCGCCGACGCGCAGCGCCGCCTTGGGCACCGCCAGTAGCAGGGTCAGTCCGCCGATGCAGATCACCACCGTCATCACCAGCAGGCCGGCATTCATGCTGCCGGTGGCCGTCGTGATCGCGCCGATGAGCGTCGGGCTGACGAAGCCGCCGAGGATGCCGATCGAGCTGATCACCGCGATGCCGGTGGCCGCCGCTTCACGGCTGAGGTAGGTCGGCGGGATCGACCAGAACAGCGCGCAGGCGAAGATGAAGAAGGCCGCAATGCTCAGCAGGATCATCGACGGCACGAAGGCGCCCGCGGTGAAGGTGGTGGCGTACAGCGCGAGCGAGCCGATGATGAGCGTGCTTGCCACGTGCCAGCGGCGCTCCTTGAAGTAGTCCGAGCTGCGGCTCATCAGCAGGATGCCGATGGCACCGAAGCCGAACGGGATTGCCGTGTACCAGCCGATCGACGACACGTCGGTGACGCCCAGGGCCTTGACCATCGTCGGCAGCCAGAAGGTGAGCGTATAGACGGCGCAGGCGCAGGTGAAGTAGATGAAGGCGAGCACCCAGGTCTTCGGGTCGGCGAGCGCCGCCTTCAGCTTGCCGCGGTGGGAATGCTGTTCGCCACTGTGGTCCGCTTTCATCACCTGCTTGACGACGGCCTTCTCGTGCTCGCTGAGCCAGTTCGCCTTCTCGGGCTTGTCCGCCAGCAGAAAGTAGACGACCACACCGATCAGGACGGTGGGGATGCCTTCGAGCACGAACACCCACTGCCAGCCATGCCAACCGCCGACGCCGTCGAAGGTCTTCAGGATCCAGCCCGAAAGCGGGCCACCAATCACACCGGTGATCGGCATTCCGAACAGGAAGAGTCCGGTCACGCGGCCGCGCCTGATGCTCGGATACCAGTACGTCAGGTACAGGATGACGCCGGGGAAGAAACCGGCCTCGAAAACGCCCAGCAGCAGGCGCACGATGTAGAAATGCGTTGGTGTGGTCACCCAGGCTGTGGCCGCCGAGGTCAGACCCCACAGCACCATGATGCGCAGGAAGGTCAGGCGGGCCCCGATCTTCTCGAGCCACAGATTGCTGGGGACCTCGAACATCAGGTAGGTGAAGAAGAAGATGCCCGCGCCCAGCCCGTAGACGGCATCCGAGAACTGCAGGTCCTGCTGCATCGTAAGCTTGGCGTAGCCGATGTTGATGCGGTCGAGGAAGGCCATCATGTAGGCGATCAGGATGACCGGCACGATGCGCCAGTTGATCTTGGACCAGACGGCGTCCTGCTCTGATTGAGATGCGCCCATGGCCGCAGGGCGCAAGGACAAGGTGGGATGGCTCATGGGAATGTCTCCTCGGGGTTGTGCGTTTCAACGCAAGCAGCGCTTCGGCAGCGGGTGGGGGGGAAAGCGTCGATGTGCGCTGCGCGCGGACGCACCGCCCCCTGGCAGCGGTCGCTGGCCGCCGTCTTCAACGCTTGGGGTGTTGCTGCGCGGGCGCGCCGTCGTTCACCGGATGGCGAACTCCGGTTTCGGCCCGGTCATGCGCGACAGGCCCAGCATGTCGCGCGCCTCGGTTGGCGTAGCGGGCTCATAGCCCATGTCGCGCACGATGCGCACAAGGCGCTCGGTGAGTCGCTGGTTGGTGGCCAGCTCACCCTGTGCGTAGTACAGGTTGTCTTCCAGGCCAGTGCGGGCGTGGCCACCGAACAGGACCGACTGGATCGAGGCCGGCAGTTGCGCCGGGCCAATGCCGCTGACGCCGAAGATCGCGTTCTTCGGCAGCAGATCGATCATGAACTGGAAGGTCCTGGCCGAGTACGGCATCGACCCCTGGAAGCCGCGGTGGATGTTCAGCACCATGTTGACGAAGGGCACGTCGTTGTCCAGGCCGTCGCCGATCAGCGTAGCGACGTCTTGCACGATGTGCGTGGGGCTGAAGACTTCCCACTCGGGCTTGATGCCGCGCGCCTGCATGGCTGCCGCAAGCTCGCGGTTCTTCGACGGCGGGCTGTTGAACATGATCTCCTTGCCGGCGAAGATCAGGTTCACGGTGGTTGCGTCGAGCGTGCACATCTCGGCGCCGGCCTCGATGCCCTTGATGCGCTCGCTCCATTTCGTCTCCCACTCGCCGTTGGGCAGTTGGTGCACGACATCACCCGTGACGCCACCGCCGGTGGAGTTGTTGATGACGATGTCGCTGCGTGCACGGATGCGGGCGTTGATGTCGCGGTAGATTTCAGGGTTGCAAGTGGCTTGGTCGTCCGGGCGGCGCGCATGGATGGCCACCACCGAAGCGCCTGCGTTCCAGCAGTCGATGACGTCGCGCGCGATCTCGTCGGGCTGGGTGGGCAGATGGGGGTTCTGCTTCTTGCTGGCCATGCCGCCGGTCGGGGCGATGGTGATGATGACTTTGGGCTTGTTCATGGTCGTGGTCTCTTTGGCGTTCGGGATGACCGCATTGTTCGCAAGACCCCCCTCTGGCACAGTTACGCGGAATACAAAGCGAATGCGGGTTTTCACCAGCACGCCATGAGCGCCTCATCGAACCCCGCGCGACCGTCGGTTGCCGGCTTTGCCACGCTGGATGAACTGCTGGCCCAGTCGCCCTGGTACCCGCAACTCGATGGTGCCGTGCAGGCCCGCGTGCGAGCCGAGATGCGCGAGGTGCGCGTTGCGGAGGGGGCGGCGCTGTCGCGGCGCGGCGAGGTTCCCAACCACTGGTTCGGCGTGGTCAGCGGCCTGCTGAAGTGGGCGATGACGACCAGCGAAGGCCAATCCATCACCTTCGGCGGCCTCTCGCCCGGCAGTTGGTTTGGCGAAGGCACGCTGCTGCGCGGAGCGCCCCGGGCCGCCGACGCCATCGCTTTGCAGCCGAGCCGGGTGGCGCTGATGTCGCGCGACACCTTCGAGTGGCTGCACGCCAACAACCTGCCCTTCAACCATTTCCTGCTGCAGCAGATCAACGAACGCATGCACTGGTTCATGGAGAGCTGGGCCGCGGACAGGGTTCTCAATGCCGAGGGTCAGGTCTTGCGCGCGCTGGCCGGGATGTTCCATCCGTGGCTCTACCCGCGCGGGAATCCCCACGTGCAGATCTCGCAGGAGGAGGTGGCCGCGTTGGCCGGCGTGTCCCGGCCTCGCTGCAACCGTGCGCTGAAGCATCTGGAGGCGGCGGGACTGCTGAGGGTGGAGTACGGCGGACTCACAGTCTCAGACCTCAACGCGCTGCGCCAGGCTGCCGGCACCTGAGGCAGATGGTGGCTTGCGCCCTAGAACCGGGCTACATGATTCAACGCAATGGCTGAGCCGGAGCCTGCCGTTGGGAACGACGGCGGTTGTTCGATCACCGAGTTCCAAGGCCTTCGTTCACCGGTTGGGGTGCTCCGTGCTCCGCACCCCTGGCATGGGCGAGGAGAAGCCGATCGACCGCGAGGGTCGTCTACGTGAGCACGGTGCCGTGAGCAGCTTGAGGCCGAGGCGTTGCTGGACTCGACGTCGAGCGAGGATCTCAGCAGTCGTTCGATCCCGGTCGTTGCCGCTGCTCGGGACTCGGCGGCTCGACGACTGCAATGTGACAGGCGCCGTGCCCTCGGCTTGCAACTGCCGCCGGCAGCAATCGCTGATTGCCGTCGTCCGCAGACGGTCACCGAAGCTCAGCAACGGGTCGATACCGCAAGTGCAGGCGGACGGGATGCGGTCAGTGGCGCGACGAGCCACACCGTCGGAGTCCTACGGCCGCAGTACCTCGTACAGCTGCCATTCAAGTCTCCGCCGGTTCCCATACTCAGCGACCGCTTGGTGCCACTCAGCGTGAATTCACCCGCCGGCGGCCACCGGCAGCAACCGCTGCCTACATTGACCGCATCGCAGCGGAACGGTGTCCGGGATGGCGTGGAATACGCAGGTGGAGGCGAAATCGAAAGCCGACCTCCGTTCACGCAGGGCCGCGATTCGCGGGCTGGGCTGAGCGGACTCAAGGGCGGAACCCCTGCGACATGCCAGAGTCCGACCAAGATGGCAAAGGCATTCCACGCCGGCCCTTCGGCGGCCCGTTGGTGCATCGCGCCGGGCGCGTGGCGGCTCTGGCGCGTGTGGCTGTACGGGCTGGCCGTCTGTGCCGGTCTGTTTTCGCTGGCACCGGCCGCCCAGGGCACGCCGCTGCCGGTTCATCTGCTGACCGTGCAAGGGGCCATCGACCCGGCCAGCGCCGACTATGTGGTACGTGGCATCGAGCGCGCGCAACAGGAAGGCGCGCCGCTGGTCGTGTTGCGCCTGGACACGCCCGGCGGACTCGACGGCGCGATGCGCCAGATCATCCAGGCCATCCTGGGTTCGGCGGTGCCGGTGGTGACCTACGTCAGCCCCGAAGGCGCGCGCGCGGCCAGCGCGGGCACCTACATCCTGTACGCGAGTCACATCGCCGCGATGGCGCCGGCGACGACACTCGGCGCGGCAACGCCGGTGTCGATCGGCATGCCGGGCCAGCCCGCGCCTCCCCCGGGCACGGCCCCGGCCGCCTCGGCGCCGGCCTCGGCACCCATGCTCGGCGACGCGATGAAGGCCAAGCAGGTCAACGATGCGGCGGCCTTCATCCGTGGCCTGGCCCAGCGCCATGGCCGCAACGCAGTCTGGGCCGAACGCGCGGTGCGCGAGGCCGTCACGCTGACCGCATCCGAAGCGCAGCGCGAAAACGTGATCGACATCGTCGCCGCCGACTTGCCGGCCCTGCTGGCGCAGATCGATGGGCGTCAGATCGTGCTGCCCAGCGGGAAGGTGACGCTGGCGACAAAGGATCTCTCGACCCTGGATCTCCGGCCGGATGCGCGGCACCGCCTGCTGTCGGTGATCGCCAACCCCAGCTTCGCCTTGATCCTGATGATGATCGGGATCTACGGGCTGATCTTCGAGTTTTCGTCGCCTGGTTTCGGCATTCCCGGCACCGTCGGCGCGATCTGCCTGCTGCTGGCGATGTTCGCGCTGCAGATGCTGCCGGTGAACTATGCCGGGCTGGCCCTCATCCTGCTGGGCATGGGCCTGCTCGCCGCGGAGTTGCTGTCACCGAGCTTTGGCGTGCTCGGGGTCGGCGGCGTGGTTGCCTTCATTGCCGGGGCATTGCTGCTCTTCGACCGCGACGTGCCGGGAATGGGCGTGCCGCTGACGCTGATCTTCGGCCTCGCCGCCAGTTCGGCGGCACTGATGCTCCTGGGTGGCAGCATGGCGCTGCGTGCGCGGCGCGCGCCGGTCGTCAGCGGACGCGAGCAACTCATCGGTTCGGCCGGCGTCATCGAACGCAGCGATGGCGACGCGACCTGGGCATGGGTCCAGGGCGAGCGCTGGCGCGTCAGTGCGGGTGCCGATCTGCGCGCCGGCCAGGCTGTGCGCGTGACGGCGCTCGACGGGCTCACGCTGACCGTCGAAGCTGATTCCGAACGACAAACAACACCGGGAGGCAACGCATGATTTTCGACTTCAACCTCGGCCTCGGCACGATCCTTGTGCCGATCCTGCTGCTGCTCTTGTTCGGCTCGCTGCGCATCCTGCGCGAGTATCAACGCGGCGTCGTGTTTCAGCTCGGACGATTCTGGAAGGTCAAGGGGCCTGGACTGGTCATCGTGATCCCGGGCATCCAGCAGATGGTGCGTGTCGACCTGCGCGTCGTGACGATGGACGTCGAACCCCAGGACGTGATTTCGCGCGACAACGTCTCGGTCAAGGTGAATGCGGTGGTGTTCTTCCGCGTTGTCGACCCGCAGAAGGCCATCATCCAGGTCGAGGACTTCCTGATGGCGACCTCGCAGCTGGCGCAGACCACCCTGCGCGTCGTTCTGGGCAAGCATGAGCTCGACGAAATGCTCGCCGAGCGCGAGCGTCTCAACATCGATGTGCAGACCATCCTTGACGCGCAGACCGACGCCTGGGGTATCAAGGTCACGAATGTCGAGATCAAGCATATCGACCTGAACGAGTCGATGGTGCGTGCCATCGCGCGCCAGGCCGAGGCCGAGCGCGAGCGACGCGCCAAGGTCATCCACGCCGAGGGCGAGAAGCAGGCGGCGGCGGCCCTGCTGGAAGCGGCCGCCACCCTCGCCCAGCGCCCGGAGGCGATGCAGTTGCGCTACCTGCAGACGATGACGCAGGTCGCCGGCGACCGCGCCACCACGGTGCTGCTGCCGCTGCCGCTGGATCTGCTCGCAGCGATCAAGCCAGCGCTTCGGGCCGATGGATCCGGGCCACCGAAGGCCTGAATCCGCGGCGCGCAGCCACATGCGCTCTCAGCTGCGCCGGCTGCCTGGTCTGGGCAGTCCAGCGCGGCGATCGCCCGGCCATGCGGTCGCCGTGCCGATGACACGGCAACTGGGCGCTGTCGCGGTCTGCCTGGCTCTGCTGCCGCCGGTAGCGGTGAGCGTGGTCGCGGCCGAAGCGGCCGGCCTCCAGCCTCGCCCCAGGCAGGACGATTGGGCTGCGGGGTTGGGCATGCTGGGGTTTTGCTGCGGTGCTGCTGTCGTTGCTGCGCCGTTTCAGGCCCTTGCCGGGCTGGCTCGTCAGCGACCTGCTGATGCACGCGCACCCGTTGTTTGCCCGCACCGCGGTGCTGCTGTTGCTGGCGCACCGGTTTTTCCGTTCGCTGTGCCGGCGCCGGACCGTCCGATCCGACGCGGACGCGGCCGCTGCACATCGACGGAACCTGCTCGCGTATGGACAACGCGCGCCGGCGGCTGCTGCAAAGCGTGCCGGTGCTGGCGACCCTCGGCCTGGGTGCAGGTCGGCGGTGTCGACAATGAACGTTCGCACCCACGGGCCGGCACCGTGGCGAAGCCCGGACGAAAAAAACGCGCTGGCCGACAGGCACAATCGACTTGAATCGTGGTAACCAGTGCGGCTCGATGCGTTGATGGACGGACTCGCAAACCGGCAAGGACATGATTCACAAAGGAACGTCATCGTCATGAGGCTTGCCACCTGAACTGTGCATGCGGGTCCCGGGCGATTCCAGGATAGCCCAAGGAACGCTACAAATCTCAACATAGACAAGGACTTAGAAGAACGCCTTGTCTCAAGTCGTCCCGGCCGATTTCTTGAGATCCCGATCGGCTGGGGGTATGGTTGGGGGTACGGATTGACCCATACCCCCAGTGCTGACCAACCTCCAGATCAAGTCCGCAAAGCCGTCCGAACGTGCCTTCAAGCTGGCCGACACGGGAGGGCTCTTCCTACTGGTCCAGCCCAACGGCTCGAAGCTCTGGCGCTACAAGTTCAGGCTTGATGGCGTTGAGGGGCTGCAGGCGCTCGGCGCGTTCCCCGAGGTCACCTTGGCCGACGCCAGGGCGGCGCACGCGGAGTCCCGCAAGCTCATCGCGAGGGGCATTCACCCGGTACGGGCGCGGCGCGAGGAGCGGGAGAGCCGCGCCCAGGCCGAACTGCATCGTGTCAAGGGCAGCTTTGGCGCCGTCTGCGCCGACTGGAACCAGGCCACCAGCGCGGACCTGCGGCCAGCGACTGTCCTGCAGCGCAACCGAGAGATAGAGAAGGACCTGGCGTTCGGTCTGCGGACACGCTTGATCGGTATCCTCGACCTGAAGTTCGCACTGCGAGCAGGTATGGCGCACTGCATGCAGAACCTGGCGGCCTGAAGCCAGGCACACGGCGTCAGCGAGCCAGTGGCTCGAGTGCAGACGGGCCAGCATCCTTACCCCTGGCGTCTTTCAACCAGCCGCTTGTAGAGCGCATGGGCCGCCACCGAGAGCCCCTTGTCGCGCCTTCGAATCAGGTAGATGGATCGTCGTAGCCCGGGCCAGCGCAGCGGCCGGGTTTCTACGTCGGGATGCTGGAAGTGGAACAGGGTCAGCGCCGGCACCACGCTGATGCCGATGCCGGCCCGCACCATCCCCATCACCGTGGCCAGTTGGTCGACTTCCATCAAGGTGCGCATCTTCACCGGCAAGGTCGCGGCATCAAGGTACTGACGCACGCTGCTGTTGCGCGACAGGTGCACGAAGTCGAACGGGAGCAGGTCTCGGGGCTTTGGGTTGGGATGCTCCAGCAAGGGGTGCCCACGTCGTGCGACCAGGTAGAACTCGTCGGTCTGAAACGGTTCGGCCCGCAATTCCGGGGTATCCACGCGCGTGGCGGCAATCGCGATGTCCGCGCGGCCCGACCGGACGCTTTCGATGCACATCTCCGACAGCACATCGAAGACCTCAAGTTCGATCTCCGGGAATTCCGCATGAAACGCCGCCAGCACATCGGGCAGCCACCCCGCCGCGAGTGACGGCAGCAGCGCCAGCGCCACCCGCCCGCGCTTGAGCGTCACCCGCTCGCGCACGCTGGCCAGAACGGCCTCCATTTCGGCAAGCACGCGCTGTGCGCCGCTGTGGAACTCCCGTCCTTCGACCGTCAGATCCACGTGCCGGGTGCTGCGATCAAAGAGCCGCACACCCACTTCCGATTCCAGCGCCCGGATCAAGGCGCTGAACGCCGGCTGCGACAGGTGCGACGCCGCGGCCGCGCGGGTGAAGCTCTTCAGGTCGACCAATTGCACGAATGCGCGCAGTTGATGCGCCGACAGTCTCGATCGATTGATCTGCATGCCCGATAAGTGCATCTTAATATTCGACTTTACTGCATAGACAGATTCCCCTAGTCTTCGCTCCAGCCCTGCGGGCCAAAGACTCGATGCGCCAACGCACACACACGGAGACCAGACCCTTGCCGCGAACGACTGCCACAGGTTCCAGCGAAGTGCTCTACATCGGCGGCGCCGCCGGCTTTTCGGGCGACCGTACCGACGCGACCGGCCCGGTCGTCGACGCGCTCATCGCCGCCGCCGGCCCTGCCGTGTTGATCTTCGAAACCCTGGCCGAGCGCACGTTGGCGCTGGCCCAACTGGCCAGGAGGCAGGATCCATCGGCCGGCTACGAGCCGTTGCTGGACGACCTGCTTGGCCCCGTCCTGGCACGCTGCCTGGCGCATGGCGTTCGCATCGTGAGCAACTTCGGCGCCGCCAACCCGGAAGGCGCCGCGCGGCGCATCCTCGCGATGGCGGCCGAGCAGGGCCTGCGCCGGCCCCGGGTGGCGGTGGTGCTCGGCGATGATCTTCTGGCCGACGACAGGCGTCAGTGGAGTGCTCGTCTGCCCGATCGCCAGGTGGTCAGCGCCAACGCCTACTTGGGCGCGACGTCGATCGCCGACGCGCTGCGCGAGGGCGCGGACATTGTGGTCTGCGGCCGGGTCGCCGACCCGTCACTCGTGCTGGGTCCGGCACTGGCCCACTTCGGATGGTCGCTGACCGATTGGGACCGCCTGGCCGGGGCCACGATGGCAGGCCATTTGCTGGAATGCGGGGCCCAGGTCTGCGGCGGCTACTATGCGGACCCCGGGTTCAAGGATGTCCCGGATCTGGCCCATGTCGGTTTTCCGGTCGCCGAAATCCACGCCGACGGCAGCTGCATCATCGGCAAGCCGCCCGGCACCGGTGGCCGCATCGACGCCCACGGCGTGACCGAACAGCTGCTCTACGAGATCCATGACCCGCGGGCCTACCTGACGCCCGATGTCGTGGCCGACATCGGCGCGGCGACGGTCACGGAACTGGGGCCGGACCGGGTCCGCCTGGCTGGTGTTCGCGGCCACGCGCGGCCGGACGAGCTGAAGGTCAACATCTGCTACGAGAACGGCTGGTTGGCCGAAGGCGAGATCTCGTACGCCGGTGCCAGGGCCGAAGCCAGGGCCCGGCTGGCGGCCGACATCCTGCGCCAACGCCTGGCCGGGCTTGGACCGCTGCGGGTCGACCTGATCGGCACGCTCAGCGTCTTCGCTGACGACAGCGGCATCGCACTGGCCAAGCTTGAACCTGGACATGCGCGCGACGTTCGGCTTCGTGTTGCGCTCAGCCATCAGGACCGGACCGCCGCCGAGCGCCTGACGCGCGAGGTCACCGCGCTGTACACCTGTGGCCCTGCGGGCGGCGGCGGTGTGCGCACCAGCCTCAGGCCGCGCCTTGGACTGGAAAGCTGCACCGTGGCACGCGACCACATCCGCATGCGCCATGCCTTCATCGAGGGGTGAGAAAGATGATCAGCGTGCCTCTGTACCGCGCAGCCCACGGTCGCACCGGCGACAAGGGCGACCGATCCAACATCAGCGTCATCGCCTGGTCGTCCGAGCTCTGGGATCTGTTGGTCGAACAGGTCACCGAAACCGCCGTGACCGAGCTCTTTGCCAGCCGCCGCCCGACCTCGGTTCGACGCTACCTGCTGCCGCAGCTGCATGCCATGAACTTCGTGCTCGACGGCGTGCTGGACGGTGGTGTCAACAGTTCCCTGAATCTCGATAGTCACGGCAAAGGCCTGTCCTACCTGCTGCTTGACCTGCCGATCCGGGTGCCGAAGTCCCTGGTTTCGCGGCTGGTCGGCGACAACGACGAACCTTCCGGGAGCAACTGAGGGCTTCAAGCGCTCGCAGACTCCCCTACCGGCCGAACCGGCTGAATACCGCAAGGAGACAAACCATGAAACAACTTCAATCGACGTGGCGCCGCGCCATCCTGGTGACCGCTGCCGCCACCGTCTGTCTGGGTCCGCTGGCCGCGCAGGCGCAGAACAAGAAGCTGCTGATCGGCACGACGTCGTCGTCGTCGAGCCACTATGGCTACTTCGTCGCTGTGTCGCAACTCGTCAACAAGCAGGTGCAAGGTGTGGACACGTCCGTCACCGAAACCGGCGCGACGATGGACAACCTGCGCCGCATGGCGCGCAAGCAGGTCGATTTCGCCCTCGTCACGACCAATGTGATCCACCACGCCAACGCCGGCACCGGCGACTTCGCCGGCAAGCCAGACAGCAGCCGGCTGCTGTGGATCTATTCGATCGCGCCGCAGAACGCGATCGTCAGGAAGGATGCCGAAATCACCAGCCTTGAAGCGCTGAAAGGCAAGAAGTTCAACACCGGCCTGAAGGGTTCGGCCACCGAGAAGACCTCCGACGCCGTCTTCGCGGCGCTCGGCATCCAGCCTGACGTGGTACGCGGTTCAACCGGCGAGATCGTCGACGCGATGAAGGACAACCGGGTGGCTGGCTACGTGAAGTCCGGCGCCGGCATGAAGCTCGATGCTTCGTCACGCGAGATCGCGACCTTCACGCCGATCCGGATTCTGGGTCTGAACAAGGACCAGCAGGGCAAGATCGCCAAGGCGATGCCCGAGCTGTCGATGGTCGAGGTGCCGGCGGACAGCGCCGTAGGGACCGCCGCCTACACAACCTGGGGCTTCGGTGTCGGCGCGGCAGCTGCACCCGGACTGGACGAAGACACGGCGTACCGGATCGTCAAGGCCGTGTGCGAAGACAAGTCCGTACAAGCAGCGGCGTTTGCCGACGTGGCCGGGGTGGACATCGCCGAGATGACGCTGAAGTACGCCGCGTCGCCGCTGCACCCGGGCGCGATCCGTTACTTCAAGGAGCGCGGCCTGGATGTTCCTGCACGCCTGATGGCGCGCTGACCCCAACGAGGAGCATGCTGCGATGAATGCCTTGCGCGCCCGGTCCGCGACCGCGATGACCCTGGTCTTGAGTCTGTTCGTGCTGGGCACGGCGGTCCTCGGTGCGCGGGAGGCGCTGGTTCAACGGTCGATCTTCCTGGCCCTGGTCATCGTCGTTGCACTGCTTCGCTACCCCTTGCTGAAGGGCACACGCTGGTGGGGGCTGGGCGCTGTGGTCGACACGGTGCTCGGCTTGGCGGCGACGGCCAGCTGCATATGGGTGACGCTGAACGCCGACACGATCATGAACAGCCTGCCCACCGCTGGCACGCTCGAGATCGGCATGACCGCCGTGCTGGTACTCACGATCCTCGAACTGTCGCGGCGTGCGATCGGGCTCATCTTCCCGTCGATGGTGGTTGTTGGCCTGGCCTACGCGCTGCTCGGCCAATACATCCCCGGGCCGTTGGGACACCGCGGCTTTGACTTGTACTTCGTCACCGAGACCATTCTGCTCAGCGACATCGGCCTGTGGGGCTCGTTGCTGGGCGTGGCGGCGACCATCATCGCGGTCTTTTCGCTGTTCGGCGCTTTCCTGCTGCACTCGGGCGGCGGCGCCACCTTCATGGACTTGGCACTTCGTGTCAGCGGCCGTTCGACTGGTGGAGCGGCAAAGATTGCGACCATCGCCTCCGGGCTGTTCGGCATGGTCAGTGGCAGCGCGGTCGGCAACGTCGCGACCACCGGTTCCTTCACGATCCCGTTGATGAAGCGCCTGGGCTACCCGCCGGCACTCGCCGGCGCGGTCGAGGCTGTGGCTTCGACGGGCGGCCAGCTGGCGCCACCGATCATGGGTGCGGCCGCCTTCATCATGGCCGAGATCATCGGCAGCGACTATCTGACGATTGCCATCGCCGCCGCGCTGCCTGCCGGCCTCTTCTACTGGGGCGTGTTTGCCACCGTGCACGTCACGGCGCAGGAAGAAAAGCTGGGCCATGTGCCTGAGGATCAGATCCCGCCGTGGAGCGCGATCCTGCGCGTCGATCGACTGGCCTCCATCGTGTTGTCGATCGGCGGGTTGATCATCGGTATCTCGCGCGGGGCTTCCCTGCAGACTGCGGCCTTCTACGGCATCGCCGGTGCTGTGGCTGGCATGTTCGTCGCCGCTGCCGCGCTCCGACTGCGGTCATCAGCGAACGCGCCGGACGCCGCCTCAGGCGAGCGCCCAAGCATGCTCAAGCCCATCGCCGCTCAGTTCCGCACGGCACTCGACGAAGGCGCCACCGGCCTGATCATCGTCGGCATCCTGCTTGCGGGCGCGCAGATCCTGGTTTCGATGATCAACCTGACCGGGGTCGGCGTGACCCTGTCGTCGATGATCGTCGGCGAGGGTGACGCACCGGTGCTGATGATCGGACTGGTCGTCGCCCTGGTCTGCATGATCATGGGCATGGGCATTCCGACCACCGCTGCCTATGTGCTGGTGGCGGCCACGCTGGCGCCGGCCCTGGTGAAGATCGGCGTCAGCCCGATTGCGGCGCACATGTTCGTCTTCTATTACGCGACCTTGTCGGTCATCACGCCTCCGGTCTGTGTCGGCGTTTTCGTGGCGGCTGGCCTGGCGGGAGAACCCTGGGTTGCGGTGGCACGCCGAGCGGTGATGCTGGGGGCGGTGACCTATGTCATTCCCTTCCTGTTCCTGCTCTACCCGGACATGTTGAATCCCGGCATCCATGCCGGCTACCTGGAGGCCGCACTCAGTGGCGGTGTGTTCGTTGCGGCCTTCGCCTACCTCTTCGGCGGCGCCCGTGTCAGCCGCTGGCGGGCTGTGGACATCGCGGCCTGGCTGACCGTTGCCGTCGTCGCGACCGTGCCCAGTCTGATCGGCCTTGTGGTGTCGGCATTGGGCCTTGGGACGATGGTCTGGCTGCGGCATCGTCGTGAACGCGCGAGCACCGGCAACTTGCCTGTTGCAGGCCGCCTGTCTCGGCGATGAAGCCGGTCAGCGAGCAGATGCCCGACACCAGGTCGTAGTGACCGAACATGTCGGTGCAGGGCGCGGGCAGGTCGTTGCTCGGCGCCATGCAGGCGCAGCCGGTGCGGTAGAGCTGACCGCGCGGGTCGTGCTCGTCGCTCGCCAGCGCGGTCCAGGAGTCTCCGTCAAGGTCGAAGGTCCGCTTGCCGTAGACATGGCGCTTGCCGTCACGCAGCGTGGCCTCGACGACCCGGACGCGGTGCAGTTCGCGGCGCACGCGGTCGGGGTTCAGGTGCTTGGGCCTGAGCAGATCGTCCTGCTTGGCCTGGCAGGCCACCGCGAAGGTGTTGTAGGGCACGATCATTTCCTGCTTGCCGATCGGCTTGAAGTCGAAGTGCTCCATCGACCCGTTGAAGAAAAAGGTGTCGTCGAAGGTCGTCGCGCCGGCCGTGCCCGGGTTGGGCGTGTCGTGCGACAGATCGGTCGCGACCTCGACCCGGCGCTTCGTTCATCGTGGCGCGGCTTCAGGCCAGACCCAGAAAAACCGCCAGGGCGCGATTCACGGCGAGCATCGTTTCGTCATCGGCGTGGCCGAAGACCGGCCCGAGCCGGTCGCGCGGCACCGACTGCGGCTTGTCCAGCATCACATCCGAAAGCGCGTGCAGGCCGGTGACCGGATCAGCCTGCATGGCGATGCGAAACAATGGTGCGTCCTGACGGGTGGACGTGATGGGCAGCACCGTGACCGACGGATGCGCCTCGAACAGGTCGGACTGCACAATCCGCGCCGGCCGGGGCTTGGCCATGTCGCCCTGCAAGGCCACCGTCACCAGGTCGCCGCGGCGCATGGTGTCGGCCTGGGCTCAGCGCCAGCCGTCGCTGTCGGCGACCTGCAGCAGCCAGTCCTGCAGGTCCTTCTCTTGGGCGCTGGCGGCCACCATCAGCGACTGCCGGCGGCATTCCTCGGCAAAGCCGGGTCGGCGGGTGTCAGGCACCCAGATCTGCACCGGACGAAGGCCCGCGGCGCGCAGCGCCTGACGGTGCTTCCGGAGGGTTTCGCGGTGGGGGTGGTCATGGGGCGCCTTGATCGCTTGGGACGTTACATGAAACATCGCAGCGGCGACCGGCCGCGGCGGCAAAGGACGTGCAGGACGACGCTGCGGCGTGGCGTCGCAGCACCCGGTGCGCGCAGGCCGCCGCCCTGGAGCCGGCCAGCTTGCAGCGTGGTGTTGATCGGCTCGGCGCAGGTTCGGGCTTCGTTCATGTGGTCGCGCAGCTTGTGGCGTTTCAGGCGCCCAGTGTCTTGTGGTCCTTCACGCTGTTTGCCGTCGTTGGCCCGCAGCTTCAACCTCGCGATTTCTTCGCAGGGTTGCTGAAAGAGGATTGCCCGGCATGCTGCATGAGCTTGTCCGGCCGGCATGGAAGTTCTCGGCGTTGTTGCTCGCGTTCCTGGTCACCGCCGGCAGGTGATGCCGGATCCGTTTGAAGATGCATCAAAGGTATTGCTTCAAGCGAGCCGCGCCTATAACATACATATCCGATGCCTCTTTTGATCTGCCTTCACCCCTGCGCATCAAGGCCGTCCCGCCTGCATCCATGAAATCGACGTCCCTGCCGATCGCGTCCGCCGCAGCGGCCGCCGCCGCGCGGCCGCGCGGTTGGCCCCTGCTGCGGCTGGGTTTGCGCCCTTTCTACCTCGGCGCTGCCGCCTTTGCCTGCCTGGCCGTGCCGCTGTGGCTGGCACTGTTTCTGGGGCAGGTATCGCTGGATCTGGCGGTGCCGGCCCTGCTCTGGCACGCCCACGAAATGCTGTTCGGCTTTGCGGTGGCGGTGATCATCGGTTTCCTGCTCACCGCGGGCAAGGCCTGGACCGGGCTGGCCACCCCGCGCGGCGCCTTCCTGGGCGCCCTGGCGGCGCTCTGGCTGGCGGCGCGCCTCGCGGCCATCGTCGGGCCGTATTCGCTGTACGCGACGCTCGACATGGTGCTGCTGCCGGTGGTCGCCGCCGTGCTCGGCGACGTGCTGGTGCGCGGGCGCAACCGGCGCAATCTGGCCCTGGTGGGCATCCTGCTGCTGCTTTCGCTGAGCAATCTGGGCTTCCACCTGGCGGTGCTCGGCGTGCTCGACATCGCACCCATGCGGGCCCTGTACGCGGCCCTGGCGCTGATCGTGATGATCGAATCGGTGATGGTCGGGCGCCTGCTGCCCGCCTTCACCGTGAATGCGTCGCCGGTGCTCATCAGCTTGAAGGCCTGGCCGCGCCTCGGTCAGGCGACGCTGGCGCTCACGGCCGTGGCCCTGCTGGCCTGGGTCTGCCAGGCGCCGGCCGGCTTCACCGCCGTCGCCTTCGCTGCGGCCGCTGCGGCGCAACTGGCTCGCCAGTGGACCTGGCGGCCGGCGCTGACGCGCGGGCGCCCGATCCTGTGGATCCTGCATGCCGCCTGCGTCTGGCTGCCGCTGGGTTTCTTGCTGCTGGCCGGGGCCCAGTTCGGCTGGGTGGCGGCATCAGCAGGTGTTCATGCGCTGGCGGTCGGAGCCACCGGCGGGCTGATCGTCGGCATGGCCACGCGCACGGCGCGCGGACACACCGGCCGGCCGCTGCAGACCTCCCGGCTCGAGGTGCTGGCCTACGCGCTGGTGCTGGCGGCGGCCGCGCTGCGCGTGCTGCTGCCGATCCTGGCGCCGCAGTGGCTGGTCGAGTTCCTGCTCGCCGCCGCGCTGGCCTGGAGCGCTGCCTTCGCCCTCTATCTCGTCAAGTTCACCCCGTGGCTGCTGTCGACGCGCCTGGACGGCAGGGACGGCTGAAACCCATCTTGCCGCAGAACCGCAGCGCCACATGTCTCACGAGCCCCTATCGCCATGACTTTCGTCGTCACCGAAGCCTGCATCCGCTGCAAATACACCGACTGCGTTGACGTGTGCCCGGTCGACGCTTTCTGCGAAGGGCCGAACTTTCTCGTCATCGACCCCGATCAGTGCATCGACTGTGCGGTGTGTGTGCCCGAGTGCCCGGTGAATGCGATCTACGCGGAAGAGGACGTGCCCGGCGACCAGCAGGACTTCACGCCGCTGAACGCCGAGCTGGCGCGCGTCTGGAAGCCCATCACCAAGACCAAGAAGGCCCTGCCGGACGCCGACGCCTGGGCGCCGGTGGCGGACAAGCGGGCGCAACTCGAACGCTGAGCCGCCGCTTGCGGGCCGAACCAAGGATTTGTCTTGAACACCGTCGCCATCCTCCTGTCGGCCTTCGTGCTGTCCTTCGTCGCCCTGCTGGTGTTCATCTGGTCGCAACGAACGGGCCTGTTCGACCGCAGCAGCCGGGGCGCGGAGGTGATCTTTGCGCCGCAGGAGATCGGCCGCATCGAGGAACCCGCCGCCACCGGCGCTGAACAAGGTGCGCTGCAGCGCGCCGCCGACCGGGCCACCGGCGGGCAGGACGTGCAGGCCGATGCCGACGAACTGCTCGAGCGTGAACGCGCCGACGCCTCGACCGGACCGCTGGTGTTCTTCTTCTTCTGCTGCGCCGTGATCTGGCTGGTCGTGGCGTCGGCCGCCGGACTCACCGCGTCGATCAAGCTGCACGAGCCGGACTGGCTGGTGCAGCAGGCCTGGCTGACCTTCGGCCGCATCCGCACCATCCACCTCAACGCGGTGGCCTACGGCTGGGCGCCGATGGCCGGCCTGGGCACGGCGATGTTCGTCATCCCGCGCCTGCTGAAGACGCCGCTGATCGGTGCGCGCTTCGCCTTCGTCGGTGCGGTGCTCTGGAACGCGGCCCTGATCGCCGGCCTGGGCAGCATCGGCGCGGGCATCAACGACGGCCTCGAATGGCTGGAGATTCCCTGGCAGATCGGCACCCTGTTTGCGCTCGGCGGCGCGCTGATCGCGCTGCCGCTGGTGTTCACGCTCGTCAACCGGCGCGTCGAACATCTGTACGTGTCGGTCTGGTACATGGCCTGTGCACTGTTCTGGCTGCCGGTGCTGTTCATCGTGGCCAAGATGCCGGGTCTGCACCAGGGGGTGCAGCAGGCGGCGATGAACTGGTGGTTCGGCCACAACGTGCTCGGCCTGTTCTACACGCCGCTGGCGCTGGCCTCGGTCTACTACTTCCTGCCCAAGGTGATCGGGCGGCCGATCCAGTCCTACAACCTGTCGCTGCTCGGCTTCTGGGGCCTGGCCTTCTTCTACGGCCAGGTCGGCGGCCACCACCTGATCGGCGGGCCGGTGCCGCAGTGGATGGTCACGCTGTCGATCGTGCAGAGCATGATGATGATCATCCCGGTCGCGGCCTTCACGGTGAACCAGTACCAGACCCTGCAGGGCCGGCTGTCGGCGCTGCGCTGGTCGCCGACCCTGCGCTTCATCGGCGTCGGCGGCCTGATGTACACGGCGAGTTCGATCCAGGGTTCCTTCGAGGCCCTGCGCAGCGTCAACGCCATCACGCACTTCACGCATTACACGGTGGCGCACGCGCACCTGGGCATGTACGGTTTCGTCAGCTTCGTGTTCTTCGGCGCGATGTACTTCGTGATGCCGCGCATCACGGCGCGCGAATGGCCCTTCCCCTGGATGATCACGGCGCACTTCTGGCTCGTCAGTGGCGGCTTCGCGCTGTACTTCATAGGCCTGACGATCGGCGGCTGGCTGCAGGGCCTGGCGATGCTGGACGCCGCGCAGCCCTTCATGGACTCGGTGGCCGTCACTCTGCCTTACCTGAAGGCGCGCAGCATCGGCGGCGGCCTGATGGTGCTCGGGCATCTGGTGTTCGCCGCGCACTTCATCCTGCTGGTGCTGAACTTCGGCCCGCAGCGCGACAAGCCGGCGCTGTTCAGGCAACTTTTTGCACACAAGGCCACGTCATGAAGAGCGAAATCAAGCTCATCTCCGGCGCGATGGTGATGCTCGCGCTGTCGACCAGTGCCCTGGTCGTCCTGCCCTATATGCAGGTGCACGACACGCCACCGCTGCCCGGACTCAAGCCCTACAGCAGCGCCGAGCAGCGCGGGCGCGAGGTCTACATCGCCAACGGCTGCGTGTACTGCCATTCGCAGCAGCCGCGGGCCAAGGCCTTCGCGCCGGACTTCTCGCGCGGCTGGGGCCGCCCCACGGTGGCCGGCGACTATGCCTACGACCAGCCGCATCTGCTGGGCACCATGCGCACCGGCCCGGACTTGATGAACATCGGCGTGCGCCAGCCGAGCGCCGACTGGAATCTGGGCCATCTGTACCAGCCGCGGGCCTATGTGCCCGGCAGCATCATGCCGAGCTACCCCTATCTTTTCGAACTCAAGGCCAAGGCCGACAAGGATGATGTCGTCGTCGCCCTGCCGCCCGACCAGGCGCCGCCCGGCCAGGTGGTCGTGGCGCGTCCCGAGGCGGTGGACCTGGTGAAGTACCTGCAGTCGCTGGACCGCAGCTACCCGGTGGTTCCGGCGCCGGCCGCACTCGCCACGGGAGCGCCGCGATGAGCACCCCGGAGATCCATGCCCAGCAGCAGCGCGAGAACCCGGAGCCCGAAGAGGGCAAGAACCCGATGCCCTGGTTCGTGCTGCTGCTGACGGCGCTGCTGCTCGCCTTCGGTGTCGTCTACATCGCGACGTCGAAGATCGACACCGTTCCCGCCTGGGGCGACGGCCGCACGCGGGCCGAGCTGCAGGGCGCGGCGCCCGCCGCCGCCGATGCCGCGGTGGACGGCGCGGCCCTGTACGCCTCGCGCTGCGCGGCCTGCCACCAGGCCACGGGCGCCGGCCTGCCCGGGGTCTTTCCGCCGCTGGCCGGGTCGGAGTGGGTGCTCGGCAAGGACACGACCGCCGCCGCCATCGTGCTGCACGGCGTCAGCGGGACGCTCACGGTCAAGGGCAAGACCTACAGCGGCGCCATGCCGGCTTTCAAGGACCAGTTGCAGGACGCCGAGATCGCCGCCTTGCTCAGCCATCTGCGCAGCCAGTGGGGCAACCAGGCCGCGGCCGTGAGCGCCGAGACCGTGGCCGCGGTGCGCCAGGACAGCGCGGCGCGCACCGAACCGTTCCAGGGCGACGCCGAACTCGCGCCCCTGAAGTAGGGCCGGCGTGCACCCGGCCGATGCTGCCTTGTCGCGCCGGCTGACGGCAGCGCTGTGCCTGCTGCTGCTGGGCGGGGCGGCCTGGGGCCTGCAGAGCTGGACCGACGGCTTCGAGCGCTGGACCTTCGAAGCGCAGCGCCAGCAGCAGCTTCGTGCCGGCGAACTGCGCGCGCCGGCGGTGGCGTTGCGTGGCGCCAGCCAGCCGGCGCCGGTGCTCTGGCACGAGGGCGCCGGCACCGCCGCGGCCTATCTGGTCGACTTCATCTACACGCGCTGCCCCGGTGTCTGTCTGGCGCTGGGCAGCGAGTACCAGCAGATGCAGCGCCAGCTGATGGCGCAGCAGCGGGTGGACCCGCAGGCGCGACCGGCGCGCGCGGGCGTGCACCTGGTGTCGGTGTCTTTCGACGTCGCGCACGACGGGCCGGTGCAGATGGCCCAACTCGCGGCCCGCCTGCAGGCCGATCCGGCCTGGTGGACCCTGGCCGTCCCGGCCACGCCCGAAGCCGCGCAGGTGCTGCTGCAGGGCCTTGGCGTCGTCGCCGTGCCGGACGGCCAGGGTGGCTTCGTGCACAACGGCGCGATCCATCTGCTCGACGAACAGGGCCGCCTGCGCGGGCTGTTCGAGTTCGATGAATGGCCGCAGGCACTCGCCGCCGCGCAGCAACTGGTCGCCTCGCCGCGGCAGGCCTGGCCATGAGTCGCCGCCGACCGAGGCTCGCCCTGCGCCAGGCCCTGGCGGGCCTGTTCGCGGTCTTGCCCTTGATGTTGCTCTGGCCCGCGCTGCGCCACTTCGTCGAGGCGCGCATGTTGTTGCACATGCTGCTGGAATTTCCGCTGCTGCTGGCCTCGGGATGGGCCGTGCACCATCTGAGCCTGCGCCACGGCCGGGCACCGCGGTTGGCGCGTGGTCTGGCCCTGCTCGACTGGCGGGGCTGGACCGGCGCGACCCTGGTGAGCGTTGTCGCGGCGGTCTGGATGGTGCCCGCGGCGCTCGACCTGGCCCTGCTGTGGACACCGGTGGCCGCGGCCAAGACGGCCGGCTGGTGGTTCACCGGCTGGGTGCTGGCGGGCAGCCTGCGGCGCATGGACCCGGAACTGCTGCTTTTCCTGGCCGGCAACCTGGCATGGATGATGGCCAGCGCCGGCCTGCTCTACATCGATGCGCCGGCCCGCCTGTGCGTCAACTACCTGCAGGGCGATCAGCAGCAGACCGGCATCGCCCTGGTGGCCGCGGCCGTCGTGCTCGGCGCCCTGGCGCTGCGCCAACTGCTGCGCAGCGCGCCCGAGCTGAAACCTGTTTAGCATCGGCTGACTTCAGCGCTGCGGAGCCGCATCGAATGTTCACCACACCCGCCGACCTCGTGGTCCTGGTCATTGGCCTGCTGCACGTCTACATCCTCGTGCTCGAGATGTTCCTGTGGGAAACGCCCACCGGCCTGCGCGCTTTCGGGCTGACGCCCGAGTTCGCCGCGCAGACCCGGACCCTGGCGGCGAATCAGGGTCTGTACAACGGCTTCCTGGCCGCCGGCCTGTTCTGGGGCCTGACCCTGGGCGAAGCCGGTTTTCAGGTGAAGGTGTTCTTTCTCGTCTGTGTGCTGGTCGCCGGACTCTACGGCGCCGCGACGGCGAACCGCAGGATCCTGTTCATCCAGGCGATTCCTGCGGCGCTCGGCCTGGCGATGTTGAGCCTGGCCTGACGGCGCCGGTCGGCTTCAGGGCGCGGCGGGCGCCGGCTGCAGCGCACCGTCGCGCCAGACATAGGCGTCGCTGCCGTGGCGGGCGGCGCCGTCGCGCCAGTCGACGATGATGCGTCGGCTCGCGGCGTCGAAGCGCGTCGGCGACAGGGCGTCGAGGGCTTCGCTGGCGACGAAACGCTGCTGCGCCGGGTCATACAGCCAGTGCCGCCAGGGGGTGTTCGGCCCGGCGGCGCGGAACTCGATCAGGCGCAGGTCGGGGTGGCCGTCGAAGTTCATGTCCGGCGCTTCCAGCCCCGGCCTGCCGGGCGGCCAGGGGGTGTCGGTCTGCAGGCCGCGGATCACCTGGACCGGCTCGTGCTGGCCCGTGCGGTACACCTCCAGCCGCTGCACATGCAGCAGTTCTCCCTCGCGCTCGCCGATGGCCGAAATGTGCAGGCTGCCGGCCAGGATCGAATCCGTGTCCCGGACCGGCGCGGCCGACGCGGCTGGAGCAGCCGGCGCGGGCGGCAAGGCCGTCGGCTCGCCGCAGCCCGGCAGGCCCATCACCGCGAGCAGTTGAAGCAGAGCCAGGGTCCGCCGCATTCAGCGCAGGCCGAGCACGGCCTTGGCCCGCCTCAGGTAGTCGATGCGATCGTCCAGGCCGTTGAAGCCGCCGTTGATGCGGCGCGTGATCGCCTTCACGTCGTCGGCATCGGCCAGCGCATTCAGCTTGCGCGAGTTCCAGAACCAGCAGGCCACGTCGACGGCGGCAAATGCGTCGCTGGCGAGGAGCTGCGGCTTGGCCAGATAGTCGACGCCCGCGGCCTGGCTGTAGGCGGCGTAGTTGGCGCGCCCGGTGAGCTGGATCAGGCCGCGGCCCTTGAAACGCCGACCGTCGCCCGGCTGCGTATTGCCGAGGTCGCTGCGGCCTTCGTAGGCGTCGCCGCTGGCGATCTCCTCGGCGAAGCGGAACGAGGCCGACTCGTGCGCCAGCTGGGCGATGAAATGCGCCATGCGCAAGGGCGTGGTGATCTTGTGGCGTGTCATGCCGGCCACCAGGGGCTCGTAGTAACGCTTGACCCGGCTGTCCAGCGCGCGCGGCATCACCAGCCGCAGCTTCTCCGGCGAGGGGCCCTCGGGCAGGCCCGCCAACAGCGCCTTCACGGTGGCGTCGCCGGGCGCGATCATCTGGTCGGATTCAGCCAGACCCATCACGCGCATCTCGTAGGCTTGGATGGCCTTGAGCGTCTTGTCGCCGATGCGGCCGTCCGGATCCAGCGCCTTCGGCGTCGGCGCGTCGAAATGCGGCAGGTTCAGGTTGAAAAGAACCTGGACCACCGTGACGTCGGCGAGATCGTTGCGACCCGCGACGCCGACACTGTGCGCGATGACCATGCTCGTCTCCTGGTTGGTCGTGGCAGCGTCACGCTAGGAGCCCGGCTCCCGGCTGTCAATCGCGGGACAGGGGAGCCGGCGTCCCGCGTCGGCGGTAGGTGACGAACGCAAAGGCGGTGCCGTCGACGGCAATCTGCGGCTGGCGCTCGACCTGGGCAAACTGCGCCGGGTCGACCGCCGGGAACAGCACGTCGCCGTCGAGGTCGGCGTCGATCTCGGTGAGCAGCAGCTCGTCGGCGCCCGGCATCGCCTGGGCATAGAGCTCGCCGCCGCCGATGACGAAGACACGGTCGGCGTCGGCCACCCGCGAGATCGCGGCGTCGAGGTCGGCGGCGATCTCGGCGCCCGGTGCGATGTAGTCCGGGTTGCGCGTGACGACGAGGTTGCGCCGGCCGGGCAGGGGCCGGAATCGCGCCGGCAGCGATTCCCAGGTGCGCCGACCCATGATCACCGGGCAGCCCATCGTGGCCAGGCGGAAATGCCGCTGGTCGGCCGGGTCGGACCAGGGCAACTGGTTGTCGCGGCCGATGGTGCGATTGCGGGCCACGGCGGCGATCAGGCACAGGCGGGCAGCTTTCGGGGTCATGGCGGGCGGCGGACGTGAAGGCCATGCCATTGTGTGCCCGGCGCGCCGTCTATGATGCGCGCAGGAGGTCGCTGACGATGCACCGAAGACAACTGGGACTGGCCACGCTGGGGCTTGCGGCAGGGTTGGCATGGCCGGCATGGGCCGTCGAGGTCGGCGGCGCGACGCTGCCCGACAGCGTCACGCTGGCCGGGCAGACGCTGCTGCTCAACGGCGCCGGGGTGCGCACGCGGGTGTTCTTCAAGGTCTACGCGATGGGCCTGTACCTGTCGCGCAAGGCCGGCAGCACCGACGAGGTGCTGAAGAGCGAAGGTGCGCGCCGTGTCACCCTGCATCTGTTGCGCAAGCTCTCCGGCGAAGACTTCGCCAAGGCCTTCACCGAGGGCCTGAACAACAACACCTCGGAGGCCGAGCGGCAGCGCCTGGCCGATCCGATCCGCAACTTCGTCGGCAGCTTCGCCAGCCAGGGCGACCTGAAGGAAGGCGACCTGATCCACATGGACTGGCTGCCTGGCACCGGACTCGTGGCCACGGTCAACGGCAAGCCGGTGGGCGAGCCGATCGCCGACCCCAGCTTCTACAACGCCGTGCTGCGCATCTGGCTCGGCGACAAGCCGGCCGACAGCGACCTCAAGCCCCTGCTGCTCGGCGGCAAGTAGTTCCGGCGCCGCCCGGCCGCCCGAAGGCGCCGGAGCCCCCGCGGGGGGTGGCGAGCGTCAGCGAGCCTGGGGGTCAATCCCGGCCGGCGCCGCCCGGCCGCCCGAAGGCGCCGGAGCCCCCGCGGGGGGTGGCGAGCGTCAGCGAGCCTGGGGGTCAATCCCGGCCGGCGCTGCCCGGCCGCCCGAAGGCGCCGGAGCCCCCGCGGGGGGCGGCGAGCGTCAGCGAGCCTGGGGGTACGAGTTCTTCACACCGCCACCGGCGCCTTGATCGCCGGGTGCGGGTCGTAGGCTTCGATGGCGAAGTCCTCGAAGTTGTAGTCGAAGATCGACGCCGGCCGGCGCCGCAGCACCAGGCTCGGGTAGGGCCGCGGCTCGCGCGCGAGTTGTGTGCGCACCTGCTCGACATGGTTGTCGTAGATGTGGCAGTCGCCGCCGGTCCAGATGAA
>CAZWUR010000007.1:0-93396 GCA_964637205.1 uncultured Rubrivivax sp. | reverse complement strand
GGCGCGCAGCGCCGAAGACTGCGCGCTGCTGCTGTCGGCGATGAGCGGCTTCGACCCGCGCGACGCCACCAGCGCCGAGCGCCCGCCGCAGGACTTCCACGCGCAGATGCTCGGCGTGCGCGCCGGGGCCACGCCCGGCCGGCCGCTGAGCGGGCTGCGCATCGGCCTGCCGCAGGAATTCTTCCCGGCCGCCCTGGCCGCCGACGTCGCCGGCACGCTGCGCGCGGCGCTGGCCGAGCTGGAGCGTCTCGGCGCCGCCCTGGTCGACGTGAGCCTGCCGCGCACCGAACTGTCGATCCCGGTCTACTACATCATCGCGCCGGCCGAAGCGAGCTCCAACCTGAGCCGCTTCGACGGCGTCAAGTTCGGCCACCGCGCGGCGCAGTACGACGACCTGGTCGACATGTACCGCAAGACGCGCGCCGAAGGCTTCGGCGCCGAGGTCAAGCGGCGCATCATGATCGGCACCTATGTGCTCAGCCACGGCTACTACGACGCCTACTACCTGCAGGCGCAGAAGCTGCGGCGCATGATCGCCGACGATTTCCAGGCCTGCTTTGCGCGCTGCGACCTGATCGCCGGCCCGGTGGCGCCGACGGTGGCCTGGCCGCTGGGCGAACAGGCCGACGACCCGGTCAAGGCCTACCTGGCCGACATCTTCACGCTGCCGGCGAGCCTGGCCGGCCTGCCCGGGATGAGCCTGCCCGCCGGCTTCGCCGCGGCCCCCGGCACGCTCGGCCTGCCGGTCGGCCTGCAGCTGATCGGCAACTACTTCCAGGAAGGCGCCTTGCTGCACGCGGCGCACGCCTTCCAGCAGGCGACGGATTTCCACCGCCGCAGCCCGTCATGAATGCCGTCGCCCTGATCCGCGGGTACGAAGTCGTCATCGGCTTCGAGACCCACGCCCAGCTGTCCACCGCGAGCAAGATCTTCAGCGGTGCCTCGACGGCCTTCGGCGCCGCGCCCAATACCCAGGCCTGCGCGGTGGACCTGGCCCTGCCGGGCACGCTGCCGGTGCTCAACCGTGGCGCCGTCGAGCGCGCCATCCGCTTCGGCCTGGCGGTCGGCGCCCACATCGCGCCGCTGTCGATCTTCGCGCGCAAGAACTACTTCTACCCGGACCTGCCCAAGGGCTACCAGATCAGCCAGTACGAGATCCCGGTGGTGCAGGGCGGCACGGTCAACTTCGTGCATGCGGGCCAGGACCGCAGCGTGCGCCTGGTGCGCGCCCACCTCGAGGAGGACGCCGGCAAGAGCCTGCACGAGGACTACCACGGCCACAGCGGGATCGACCTCAACCGCGCCGGCACGCCGCTGCTCGAGATCGTGACCGAACCCGATCTGCGCAGCAGCGCCGAGTCGGTCGAATACGCGCGCGCGCTGCACCGGCTGGTCGTCTGGCTGGGCATCTGCGACGGCAATATGCAGGAAGGCAGCTTCCGCTGCGACGCCAACGTCTCGGTGCGCCACCCCGGCGCGCCGCTGGGCACAAGGCGCGAGATCAAGAACCTGAACAGCTTCCGCTTCCTGCAGCAGGCAATCGACTTCGAGGTCCAGTGGCAGATCGACCGCCTGGAGGACGGGCTGCCGATCCACCAGGCCACGGTGCTCTTCGACCCCGCCAGCGGCCAGACGCGCGCGATGCGCAGCAAGGAAGACGCGCAGGACTACCGCTACTTCCCCGATCCCGACCTGCCGCCGCTGGTGATCGGTACGGAGTGGATCGAATCCGAGCGCGCCGCGATGCCGGAGCTGCCGGCGGCGATGGCCGCACGGTTCCAGCGTGACGACGACCTGCCGGCCCACGACGCCGCGCTGATGACCCAGAGCCGGGCCTTCGCGTGCTACTACGAGGCGGCGCGCGACGCCGGCGCCCCGGCCAAGGCAGCGGCCAACTGGCTGATGGGCGAGATCTCCAAGCGCCTGAATGCCGCCGACGCCGGCATCGAGACCTGTCCGGTGCCGCCGACCACGCTGGCGACGCTGCTGCAGCGCGTGCAGGACGGCACCGTCTCGCACAACGCGGCGCGCCAGGTCTTCGACGCCCTCTGGTCCGGCGAAGCGAGCGACCCGGATGCCGTGATCGAGGCCCGCGGCCTGAAGCAGATGAATGACAGCGGCGCGCTGGAGACCATCGCTGCCGAGGTGCTGGCGAAGAACCCGAAGTCGGTGGAGGAATTCCGCGCCGGCAAGGACCGCGCCTTCAATGCCCTGGTCGGCCAGGTGATGAAGGCCACCCAGGGCAAGGCGAACCCGGCGCAGGCCGCCGAGATCCTGCGCCGCCTGCTCGGCGACGGCTGAACGGCGCTACTCGCGCGGCCGCCCGGCACGGCCCGGCGCGGCCGTGACGACGCCGATGGAACCCGGCGCGGCGCCGGCCCAGAGTTTCTGCAGATGCGCCAGTTCGGCGTCGTAGAGCTTGTTGATGCGCTCGACTTCGGTTTCCTGGGTGCGCATCGCGTTGCGTTGCGCCTGCACCGCCACGTCATTGGCTTCGAGCTGGGCCTTCAGCGCCGCCGGCAGCGCCTTGCCCTTGTAGAACTCGGCCTCGTCGAGCAGGGGCTTGCGGTCCAGGTCCAGCGCCTCCAGGCGCAGCTCCGAGGCGCGGATCGCCAGGCGCACGGTGTCCAGCGCCGCCGCGCGCGCCTTGTCGTGCGCCTCACGGTCGGAAAACCGGTTCACGAGGTTGCGGTCACGGCGCACCGCGTCGGCCTGCGCGGCGCGCGTCTGGGCCGCCGCACGATCACGCATCTCCTTGGCCGCACGTTCGTCGGCGGTCAGTGTCGGCGGCAGCACGGCCTTCAAGGACCCGTCGCGGTTGAGCACACGCTGTTCCTTGTGCATGCAGGCCGCGATCGGTCGGTCGGAGGTGAGCCGTCGGCCGTTGTCGTCGGTGCAGGTGTAGATGCTGCCCGAGGTGGCGGCGGGCGGCGCCGTCTGGGCCGTCGCCGCGTCGGCCAGGCCCAACCCTGCCAGCAGGGCACACAGGCGGGAGGCAATGCTGAAGGTGGCCGGGTTCATCGTGTTGCGGAGCTGATTCATGCGTTGCGCGCGCCGTAGCGCTCGCGGTAGGCCTGCACCGGCGCCAGGGCCGCCTGCAGTCCGGGATCCTGCCCGGACTGCAGATAGTGAAGCAGGTCGTCAAGGGTCGCAATCGCCGCTACTTCCAGTTTCAAACGCCGGCGCACGTCCTGCACCGCCGACCAGGGCACGTCGGCGCCGTTCTCGGCCGCCATCTCCTGACGGTCCAGCGCAATCGCCACGCCGCAGGGCGTGGCCCCGGCGGCCCTGATCATGGCGATCGACTCGCGCACCGAGGTGCCGGCCGAGATCACGTCGTCGATGATCAGAACGCGGCCGGCCACCGGCGCGCCGACAAGGCTGCCGCCTTCGCCGTGGTCCTTGGCTTCCTTGCGGTTGTAGGCGAAAGGCACATTGCGCCCCAGGCGGTTGAGCTCGATGGCCACCGCGGCGACCAGCGTGATGCCCTTGTAGGCCGGGCCGAAGAGCATGTCGAAGGCGATGCCCGAGGCGAGCAGCCGGCGTGCATAGAATTCCGCCAGGCGGCCGAGCTTGGCGCCGTCGTCGAACAGGCCGGCGTTGAAGAAGTAGGGCGACAGCCGCCCGGCCTTGGTCCTGAATTCACCGAAGCGCAGCACCCGCGCCTGGACCGCAAAACGCACGAAGTCCTGGGCCAGGGGATCGAGCCCGGGGTCGGCGTTGTTTGCTCTTGTCATGGAGACTCCCGTGTTCCGACTGCTCACGCTCAACCTGAACGGCATCCGCTCGGCGGCCGACAAGGGCTTCGTCGAATGGGCGGCGCAAACGGGCGCCGATTGTATGGGCGTGCAGGAAATCAAGGCCCAGGCCGACGTGGTGGGCGAACGCTTCGCGCGCCTGGGCGGGCTTGACGGCCACTTCCACTACGCCGAGAAGAAAGGCTACTCGGGCGTCGGTCTGTACACGCGCAAGGCACCGAGCGCCGTGCTCGTCGGCTTCGACGGCGACGAGTTCGATGCCGAGGGCCGCTATGTCGAGACGCGCTACGACACCACGAAGCGCAAATTCAGCGTCATCAGCTGCTACTTCCCGAGCGGCTCCAGCGGCGACGAGCGCCAGCAGGCCAAGTTCCGGTTTCTGGAGCGCATGCAGCGCCACCTCGGCCGGCTCAAGGCCGAGCGCGAGTACATCCTGGTGGGCGACGTCAACATCGCGCACAAGGAGATCGACCTCAAGAACTGGCGGGGCAACCTGAAGAACAGCGGCTTCACGCCCGAGGAGCGAGCCTGGATGAGCACCCTGCTCAGCGACGGCGGCCTGGTCGACGTGTTCCGCACGCTCAACCCGCATCCGGAGCAGTACACATGGTGGAGCCAGCGCGGCCAGGCGCGCGCAAAGAACGTGGGCTGGCGGCTGGACTACCACCTGGCCACACCCGGCATCGCTGCCAGGGCCCGGCGCGAGCAGATCTACCTCGACCAGCGCTTCAGTGACCACGCGCCGGTGATCATCGACTACGACTTCACGCTGTGATGGCCAGCACGACGATGTGAATTTCGAGTGGCAGCAGCCCTCGGTGCGTCAAGGCGCCGTCAGCAGCCACCCCAGATGCGCCGCGGCGTGTCGCCACCCGATCGAGCACGATGGTGAAGAAGGCCTGCGCTGCCAGCCCGGCGGCGGGGCACCCCGCCACATGGGCGACTGCGTAACCAGCACACATCAGGCTGCAAGCACCAAGGTGATGTCGCCCACAGCGATGAAGAGCGGGCTCGCTGCATCGGCGCGTGCAGCAGCCCGTCGCGCACACGCGCGCGCACGCCACGTCACCCCAAGTGAGGCTCTCAGCGCCCGGGCGCCGACGCCCTGCCGGCCGCGGCGGGCACGCGCAGCAGGCCGATCAGACCCTGCACCAGCGCCTCGGTGCCGGCCCGGCCGCTCTGCGTGTGGCTGGCCATGAAGACGGCGCTTCCGTCGTCGGACGTGACACGCAGGAACAGGAAGCCGCGGTCCGAACCGCCAACGGCCACGCGCAGCGAAAGATAGCGCTGCAGCCAGTCACCCTTCAGCCAGTGCCTGGTGATGTATTCGTGGGCACGCTGCATGTCGGCCACGCTGGACACCATGCCGCCGCTGCCCACCACCAGCCAGGACACCGGGCCCCAGCGCGGCGGGATGTTGGGCTGCGACGCAGGGCGCCCGATGCCGACAGCGAAGGCACTGTCCGGCAGGCCCAGCGTCTGCCCGTAGAAGCCGGTGCGCGCCATGCCCGCCGGACCCAACAGCTGCGTGCGCAGATGCTCGCCGTAGGGCTGGCCGGTCACCTGTTCGATCACCGCGGCCAGCAAGCCGAAGGCCGAGTGCGAGTGGCTCTGGCCGTTGCCGGGCGCAAACAGCAGCGGCTGGGCGAAGATGCGCTGCAGGGCCGTGTCGCGGTCGATCCAGCTCAGGTCCTTGTCGGTATCGCTGCTGTGGTGGTGAAAGTTGGGCAGGCCTGAGCGGCCGTCCATCAACTGGCCCAGGGTGATGGCCGCCTTGTCGGCGGGGGCGGCAGGGAAGTAGCGGCCCACCGGGTCGTGCAATCGCAGACGGCCGGCCTGCGCCAGGCCCAGCACCGCCGCACGCGTGAAGTCGATGGGCATCGAACCAATGTCGAACACCGTGTCCAGCGTGGGCGCGGGGCTTGAACCCGACCCGCGCGTCGGGTCCATCTGCCCGTAGCCCTGCTGCAGCAGGGTCCGGCCGGCGCGCTGCGCCAGGACCACGCCGCCGAAGCCATCGCGCGCGGCCTGGGCAAAGCTGTCGGCAAGGGTGTCCCACTGAAGGGGCGGCGTCACGGGGCCGGCGGCCATCGCCGGCTGCAGGTCCACGCTGAAGCTGCGCAGCCGGTAGGGCGGGGCGTCTTCCAGCGTGAACATCACGTCGGCGGCGCGCGGCCCGCGAAAGCTCATCACGAAACCGCCGTCGCGCGCACGCAGATCGATCATGCCGGCAGCGGCGATCACGCCGCGCAATTCCGCCAGCGTTGTCAACAGCGTCTGCCGCGCCGCGCTGGTGAACAGCCCGGGTCTGAAGTGGCCCGTCTCCAGGGCCCTCAGGCTGTCGGCCGGAGGGTGCATGCCCACCGCCTCGATGGCGCGGGCATGCGCGCCCACCGCCCGCTGACGTGCGTCGTCCGGCGCCGCGCCGGACCCGGCCGAGGCATCGGCGGCCACCAGGTCCATGCCGGTGATCAGCCAGCCGGTGTCCGGTCCCAGCGCCAGCTGCAGCTGCGGGCCACCGGGGCCGCCGAAGACCAGATGCACGCCCTTCGGTGCGCCCTCGATGTTGAGCGCGCCGGCATATGGCCCCAGCTTGCGGCGCATCTCGGCGAGCTTGGCCGTCCAGGCGGCCGCGTCCCTGCTTGCGCGGTACTGCGGCGCCAGCCGTTCGTTCACGAAGGCCTCGGCGGATGCCTCGTCGGTGGCGCGCAGCATGGCCGCGGCGGCATCCACCGCGCGTCGCAGCTCGGGAGGCGGTCCGCCTTGGGCCCAAGCGGGCCCGACCAGAACCACCACCAGAACCAGCAGCAGCAGCCATCGCAGCGCGGGGGACCAGGGCTGTGCAGTGCGGGTCGGGGGCGGCCGGCCGCGAGCGGCGCCGAGGAGCTTGGGTGAAGAAGGCGGCATGGTCGTCTCGGTGCCTGGCGGTGCTCGCGCAGGACGACTGGGTGCTGCGACGACGCCCCGATCGTAGGGCGCCGCGCCAGGCCGCAGATGGCGCGGGTTGAGTGACCTGTGGCTGCGCCGGTGACCGTCGGGCGAAGACCTCAAGCAGCGACGGCCGTCGAACATCGGCAGCAAGGCATTCGCGCGGACGATTCTTCTGCGGCGCACCGCAATGCTGCGGTACGGCAGCATCCCGCCGCCGCGCAGACCGAGCTGATCGCCGACGCGCCGCAGGCCGTGCTGCCCGGCCTGGTCAAGGCGCAAGGGCCCGCGCTGCTGTTGATGGGCGCCTTCGGCCACGCGCGGCTGCACCCACTCGTGCTCGGCAGCACGACGACGCCGCTGCTCAGACGCAGTGCAGTGCCGGTGCTGGTCCTGCGCTGGTCAGGCGGCCTGCAAAGGTTGCTCGCGCACGATCGCGCGGCCCTTGCGCAGGGCGAAGGACATCGCGTCGTCGGCCGTCGCCCAGCGGTGACCGCAGGACAGCCGGTCGTCGCTGAACAGCTCGCGGCCGCCCTTGCGCGGCGCCACGACGAGGGCCGCGGTATAGCCGTCGCCGACGGGGGACTCCAGCGCGCCGACGTAGATCCGGTAGGCGCCTTCGGTGAGTTCATGGAAGTGCATCGGAAGACCTCTCCTGGCCAGGTCGGTGGACCCGGCATGCGCGCATCGTGCGCGCGCGAACGCGCATTGACCATCCACCGCAGGTGGGCACCCCGACGGGGGAGCCGGCCGGATGGGCAGCACCTGTTTCAGCACGTAAGCTCGGCACATCACCACCCTGATGTCGAGGAGCGCGCTGGATGCTGCCTGCCTACCTGCGCATGCCCACACTGGCCGGCGACCTGCTGGCCTTCGTCTGTGACGATGATCTCTGGACCGCACCCGCCGCGGGCGGACTCGCGCGGCGGCTCACGGCCAGCGCCGGCGAGCCGGCCTGGCCCAGCCTGTCGCCCGATGGCCGCTGGCTGGCCTACACCGGCCGCGACGAAGAACATGCCGAGGTCTGGGTCATGCCCGCCGTCGGCGGGCCGGCGCGCCGGCTGACCTGGTTCGGTGCCGATACCCAGGTGCGCGGCTGGCTGCCGGACGGCCGCATCTTCTTCGTCAGCAACCATGGCCAGCCCTTCATCCGCAACCTGCAGGCCTGGGCCGTCGAGCCCGAGGGTGGCGCGGCACAGCCGCTTGGCCTCGGGCAGGTCAACCATCTCGCCTTCGGCCCGGCGGGCGCGCGCGTGATCGGGCGCAACACCGCCGACCCCGCGCGCTGGAAACGCTACCGCGGCGGCACCGCCGGCCACCTCTGGGTGGACGCCTCCGGCAGCGGCGACTTCCACCGCCTGCCCCTGCCCGGCAACGTGAGCTGCCCGATGTGGCTGGGCGAGCGGCTGTGGTTCCTGACCGACCACGAAGGCACAGGCAACCTCTACAGCTGCGCCCCCGACGGCAGCGGCCTCAAGCGCCACACCGACCATGACGGAACCTATGCGCGCCACGCCGCGACCGACGGTCAGCACATCGTCTACCAGTGCGCGGCCGAGCTGTGGCGCCTGGACCCCGGCGCGGCGCAGGCCCAGCGCCTGGCGATCGAGGTGCCCGCGGCGCGCGCGCAGACCGTGCGCCGAGCGATCAGCGCGTCGGCGCATCTGGGCGGCGCGGCGCTGCACCCGCAGGGCCATTCGGTGGCGCTGGACGTGCGCGGCAAGCTGGTCAGCTTCGCGCTCTGGGAGGGCGCGGTGCGCCAGCACGGACGCGCCGACGGCGCCCGCTACCGCCACGGTCAGTGGCTGGCCGACGGGCGCAGCCTGGTGGTGGTGTCCGACGCCGAACACCATGGCGAGAGCGAAGAACAGGTCGAACTGCACCGGCCCGACGGCTTCACGGTGCTGCCCTGGCCGGCGGCTTCGGTCGGCCGGGTGGTCGAGCTGCTCGCCGCGCCACGCGGCGACCATGTGGCGCTGTGCAACCATCGCCACCAGCTCTGGGTCGGCGATACCGGCAACGGCCAGTTGAAGCTGGCCGACCACAGCGACGCCGGCCGCATCGACGATCTGGCCTGGTCGCCCTGCGGCGGCTGGCTGGCCTATGCCTGCTGGACCAGCCCGCGCCACCGCGCGATCAAGCTGTTCGAACTTTCCAGCGGCCGCCTGACCCTGGTCACGCAGCCCGAGTTCCACGACTGGTCGCCGGCCTTTGCGCCCGACGGCCGGCACCTCTATTTCCTGTCCAACCGCACCTTCGACCCGGTCTACGACAGCCTGCAGTTCGAGCTGAGTTTTCCGCGCGGCGCCCGGCCCTATCTGGTGGCGCTGCAGGCCGATGCGCCCCCGCCCTTCGAACCGCCGCCGCGCGGCATGCAGGAATCGAAGGCCGACAAGCCGACGGGCAGCGTGCCGCCGGGCGGGCTGACGCGCATCGACCTCGACGGGCTGGACCGCCGCGTGCTGCCCTTCCCGGTGCCCGAGGGCCGCTTCGGCCGCATCGCCGGCGCCGCCGAGGGTCATGTGCTGTGGACGCGGCTGCCGATTCCCGGCGCGCACGGCCGCGGCGGCCACAAGGACAGCCCGGGCCTGCTCGAGCGCTTCGACCTCGCACGCGGCGAGGCCGAGACCCTGCTCGAGCAGGCCGACCAATTCGTGCTCGCCGCCGACGCCACGACCCTGCTGGTGCGCACCGGCCAGCGCCTGCGCGTGATCGCCGCCGGTCGCGATGCAAAAAAGGCCGGCGACGAAGCCGGCAGCGACAAGCCCTCGCGCAAGAGCGGCTGGCTGGACCTGGACCGTGTGCGCCTGATGTTCGACCCACGCGCCGAATGGCGCCAGATGCTGCGCGAGGTCTGGCGGCTGCAGCGCGACCAGTTCTGGGTCGAGGACATGTCGGGCGTCGACTGGCCCGCGGTCTGGGCACGTTACGCGCCGCTGCTGCCGCAGGTGGCCACGCGTGCCGAGCTGTCCGACCTGATCTGGGAGCTGCAGGGTGAGCTCGGCACCTCGCACGCCTACGAGATGGGCGGCGACCACCGCAAACCCCCGGCCCTGGCCCTGGGCCAGCTGGCCGCCGACCTGCATTGGGACGGCCAGGGCTGGTTGATCACGGCCCTGGTCGAGGGCGACGCCTGGGACCCGGCGGCGAGTTCACCGCTGGCCGCCGCCGGCGTGATGGCGCGCGTCGGCGAACGCATCGTCGCCGTCAACGGCCAGCCCCTGGCGGCCGAGCTGCCGCCGCAGGCCCTGCTGCGCCGGCAGGCCGGGGTGGCGGTCGAACTCAGCCTGGCCTCGGACGCCGGGCAGCGCCAGGTCACGCTGCGCCCGCTGGCCGACGAGACGCCGGCGCGCTACCGCGCCTGGGTCGAACAGCGCCGCGCCTGGGTGCATGCCAGCAGCGGCGGCCGCGTGGGTTACCTGCATCTGCCGGACATGATGTCGGCCGGTTTTGCCGAGTTTCACCGCTACTTCCGCGCCGAATGCGACCGCGACGGCCTGATCGTCGACCTGCGCTACAACCGCGGCGGCCATGTCAGCGAGCTGCTGCTCGAAAAACTCGCGCGGCGCCGGCTCGGCTACGTGATGGCGCGCTGGCAGCGGCCCTCGCCCTACCCCGACGAAGCGCGCGCCGGCCCGGTGGTGGCGCTGACCAACGAACATGCCGGCTCCGACGGCGACATCTTCAGCCACGGCTTCAAGCTGCTGAAGCTGGGCACCCTGGTCGGCACGCGCACCTGGGGCGGCGTGATCGGCATCTGGCCGCGGCACACCCTGGCCGACGGCAGCACGACGACCCAGCCGGAGTATTCCTTCTGGTTCGAGGATGTGGGCTGGGGCGTCGAGAACCACGGCACCGATCCGCAGGTGGAGGTCGACAATGCGCCGCAGGATGCCGCCGCCGGCCGCGACCGCCAGCTCGAGACCGCCCTCGCCACGGTGCTGGCGGCCATCGACCGCGACGGCGTCAGCCGAGCGGCCTTCACGCCGCGGCCTGTGCTCGCGCCGCCGCCGCTGCCGCCGCGCTGATCCGAAGCCTCAGCGGCGCCTCAACGGCGCTCCGGCGGGGCCGTGAACAGCTTCGCGGCGCGACCCTTGAGCTCCAGCAGCTCGCTGGGCGTCACCGAATAGCGGCCGGAGACCGCGTCGACTTCGACGCGGAATTCCACTTCCTTGCTGCCATTGGAGAGGATGCCGGAGCTGAACTCGTAGTCCCCGCGTTCGGCCGGCAGGCCTTCGCTGGCGGCGTCGTAGTCCTGGTACTTGACGTCGTAGATGTCGCCGCTGGCGAGGTCGAGCACGCCGCTGGCCCGCACGACGTCGTCGCTGAGCTCGTCGACGATGGTGATCGGCAGTTTCAGGTCCATGGCACGCTTCGGGGGATTCCGGGGCCGTGATTGTAGGCACCCCGGCGGCGGCCGGCGCGTCGGCTCAGATCGGTTCGGCGCCGGCGGCGCGCAAGCCGGCAACGATGTCGCGCACGCGCCGGGCCTGCGGCCCGGTGGCTGCGCGCACACGCTGCAGGGCGTCGCGCGCTTGCGCGACCGCCGCCGCCGTAGGCGCGGCGACGAAGGGTGGCAGGGCCAGCACCGCCTCGGCCGCCAGCCGCCGGTAGTGATCGGGCGCCAGGGTGCGGCGCACGCGATCGCGCACCCGCTGCGCCAGGTCATCCGCCTCGGCCGAAGCGCCCTGCAGCGCCAGCACCCGCGCGAGGGCGATCTCCACGTCGTCCAGCGGCACGCGGTCGGGTGACGGCATCGCCGCGATCTGATCGTGCGCCGCACGCAGCAGGCGCTCGGCGCTGGCGAGCCGGCCCGCCCCACCGCGGGCCATCGCCACCCGCGCCAGGGCCAGCTGGGTGTAGACGTGCGACGCATGCACCGGCGGCAGCAGCGCGCGCTGCACTGCATCGGCACGCTGCATCCAGCGCTCGGCGTCGCGCAGCCGGCCGGCGCCCAGCAGCGCGTTGCCCAGGCGCAGCATGGTGCCCGCCGTCCAACGGTGCTTCTCGCCGAGCAGACTCTGGTTGGTGGCCACCGCAGCCTGCATCAGCTGCACGGCCTCGTCCCAGTGCCCACGCTCGATGTCGATCAGTGCCACCATGCTCCGGCCACGCGCCACGGCGGCGTGGCCCTCGGCGCCGAAGACCTGCTCGTACTGCTGCAGCACCTCGCGCCACAGCTGCTCGGCCGCGTCGAGGCGGCCACGGTCGTAGTAGACCCCGGCGAGGTTGTTCTGCGTCTGCTGCAGCGTGGTCTGCGGTGCACCCAGCCGGCGTTGCATCGCGAGCGCCTCCAGGTACAGCGGCTCGGCCTCGTCGAGGCGGCCCATTGCATGCAGGCACCAGGCCAGGTTGTTGAGGATCCAGGCGATGTCGTCGTGGTCGGCGCCGCCGTACACCTGCCGCATCAGGCGCAGGGTTTCGCGGAACACCGGTTCGGCTTCGTCGCGCCGGCGCAGGGCGTTGAGCGACATCGCCACATCGCCGAGCGCGCTGGCCTGTTCCGCCGGCGTGCCGACGCGGCGGAACAGCGCCTCGGCCTGCTGCGTCCAGTCCAGCGACCTCTCAAGCTCGCTCTGGTCATGCGCGACCGTACCGAGCAGCTGCATCGCCTCGGCGGCGTCGCGTTCGCCTTCAGCACCGCGCAATCGGGCCGTGGCCAGCGCCGCCTCGAGCTGGCGACGGGCCGCGTCGTAGTCACCCCAGCTCATCAGGGCGTCGCCCAGCGCGGTGCGCAGCCGGGTCGCCACCGCGGGGTCGCCGGCCAGTTCGACATCCACGCGCGCAGCAGCGCGCCCGAGCAGGGTCTGCACCGGCAGGTTGCGGTCCGCTCCCTGGTCGGCACCCGTGTTGCGCAGCACCGACGCCGTGAACTCGGCCACGCGCGTGGCGCGCGCCTCGGCGGCCAGCGCGCGGTCGCGCTCCTGCGCGAGCCGCCAGGTGAAGACGCCGGCAGCGCCGACGGCCAGCAGCATGGCCAGCGCACTGACCGGCACGGCCACCGGATGCCGGCGCACGAATTTCGTGGCGCGATAACCCAGCGTGTCGCGCCGCGCGCGCACGGGCAGGTCGGCCAGGCTGCGTTCGATGTCGTCGGCCAGGTCGGCCGCCGTCGGGTAGCGGCGATCGGGCTCCTTGCGCAGCGCCATGAGCACGATGTTGTCAAGGTCGCCGCTGAGCTCCTGCGCCAGCCGCTGCGGCGTCAGACGCTCGCCGCGGGCGCGTGCCGCCGCCAGGCGCCGGCTGCTGCCGCCGTCGGTGACGGCGGCGCTGGGCCGCGGCGGCGGGGCCTCGACGATCTCGCGCGCCAGCGCCGCCGCCGGCGTGCCCGCGCCGCCATAAGGCGGGCGGCCGGTGAGCAGGTCGTACAGCAGCACGCCCAGGGCGTAGACATCGGTGGCGGTGGTCACCGTGCCGCCGGTGATCTGCTCCGGGCTCGCGTGGCTGGGTGTCAGCACGACCTCGCCGGTGCGGGTGACGCCCGGCGCGCCATCGACGAGTTTGGCGATGCCGAAGTCCAGCAGCCGCGGCCGGCCATCAGTGTCGACGAGGATGTTGCTGGGCTTCAGGTCGCGGTGCACGACGAGGTTGCGGTGCGCATGGTCCACCGCGCGGCAGACCTGCACGAACAGGCGCAGCCGCGCCTCGGTGTCCAGTCCCTGCTGATCGCACCAGGTGTCGATCGGCTCGCCGTCGACGAATTCCATCACCAGATAGGGCACGCCGTCGTCGGTGCTGCCGCCGTCCAGCAGACGCGCGATCGCCGGGTGCTCGAGACGGGCAAGGATGCGGCGCTCGGTCTCCAGCCGGGCCTTGGCGTCGGCGGAGGCGAAGGCCGGATTCAGCAGCTTGACCGCCACCTGCTGCACGTAGCGGCCATCGTCGCGCACGCCGCGGTAGACCGCGCCCATGCCGCCGTCGGCCAGGTGGGCCACGATGCGCCAGGGCCCGAGACGCTCGCCCAGGCGCCGATCCTGCCGCTCGGACACCAGCCGCGCCGCCGCATGGCCGATGGCGTCGCGCACGGCGGCGTCGCCGGTCGCGGCGGCGGCATCCTGGGTCAGCAGCCGCCGCAGTTCAGCGCCCAGCGCCGGGTCGTCGGCGGTGGCCTCGGCCACGAAGGCAACGCGTGCCGGCCCCGCCAGCGCCAGGGCCTCGCGGAACAGCTGCTGCAGACGCGCCCAATGCGCTTCTTCCATGCCTGTGTCCTCCGCCGATCGCCGCAAACCTTACCATCGGGCCCATGGCCCAGGACCTTCCGGATGCGAACCCCGCAGACGTGTCCCAGCTGCTGGCTGCCTGGCGCGGCGGCGACCGCGACGCGCTCGAACAGCTCACGCCGCTGGTCTACCGCGAGCTGCACCGCCTGGCGCGCGGCGCGATGCGCGGCGAGCGGCCCGGCCACACGCTGCAGACCACGGCCCTGGTGCACGAGGCCTTCATCGCGCTGGCCGGTGCGCGTGTCGACTGGGCCGACCGCGCCCACTTCTTCGCCATTGCCGCGCGCCAGATGCGGCGCATCCTGGTCAACCACGGCGAGGCCCACCGCGCCGCCAAGCGCGGCGGCGGTCTGGCGCACGCCTCGCTCGACGACGCGCTTGACGTCGTCGGCACGCCCAGCGCCGAGCTCGGCGACCTCGACGACGCGCTGCGGCGGCTGGAGGCCTTCGATGCGCGCAAGGCGCAGATCCTGGAACTGCACTACTTCGGTGGCCTGACCTACGACGAGATGGCCACCGTACTGCAGTTGTCGGCCTCCACCATCGACACCGAACTGCGTTTCGCCAAGGCCTGGCTGCGCGATCAGCTGGCCTGAAACCGGGTTCGGCGGCGCGCCAGCAGCACGCCGGTGCCGGCCAGCATCAGCAGCACCGAGGCCGGCTCGGGCACCGGTGCGGCCAGGACCTCGACGCTGAACGCATTGCCGGCGTCGAGCGGGCCGAAGGCGAGTTGCAGCTCCGGGCTGCGGAACAGGTTGATGCCCGCCAGGTTGGCGCGCTTGCGGTCGTCGGTGCACAGCACGTTGTCGCTGTCGGTGCCGAGGTCGCCGCAGTAGACACCGACGCCGTACTCGACGTAGGCGAGCATGTTCATCGAGAACTGGGTGGCGAAGCGGTTGGCCAGCGACAGGTCAAGGTAGTTGAAGTCCCAGACACCGGAGCGCCCGAGGTCGAAGCTCAGGAACTGCTCGCTCGCGTTGTTCAGCGACAGGGCCTGGAGCACGGTGCTGCCGCTGTCGCGGTGGCGCGCCTGCACCCAGCCGCCGAGGCCGGTGAGGTCCATCTGGGCGCTCTGGAAGATGTCCAGGTCCAGCCCGGCGCCACCGGCCAGGCCGATGCCGAAGGTGGGCAGCCCGATGCCGATGCTGGCCGGCGTGAAGGCGTCGTTGCCGGTGATCGACTGCGGCAGCGCCGCAGTGAAGCTGCGGTCGATGTCGAGCCGGTAGTCGACGTCGATCAAGGCCGGGTTCCAGCCGATCGGCACGCCGGCGAGGTTCAGGTTCAGGTGTGCATCGACCTTCGCGTGCGCACCGAGGTCGGTCGACAGCGAGCCGCCGGTGGGGTTGCCGAAGAAGTCGAAGCCGACCTGGACCGCACCACGGTCGTCCCACGCCACCTGGTCCTGGTAGCTGGCCGCCAGCTGGCCGTTGATCGTCGAGGCCACCGTGCCGCTGCTGGCGCTCATGCTGTACGAGATGCCCAGGCTGTGGTTGCCGATGGCATAACCCGACGCTCCGAATCCGGCGGAACCGCCGGAGCCCCAGATGCTCTGGCTGCCGCTGCTGAACAGCAGTGACTGCTGTGCGGTCGCGGCCTGGGCCTGGGGCAAGGCCGCGGCCCCGGCCGCAAGGGCGACACCACCGATCAGGCGGCGAAGGGAAAACAGGGGAGTGGAATGGGTCATGCGGTCCTCCGTTCGAGCCTGTGATGGGGGCCCGTACTGGAAGAAGCAGGAAGCCGCGGGCGAATCCCCGATCGCCGCAGAACCCCGGGTTCAGGCGCGTTCGAAGTGGAACACCGCCGTGCTGGCGCGCAGGTTCGGCCAGCGGTCGATGCGCCGGCCCGCGTGCAGGCCGAAGGCGTCGAGCACACGCAGGCCGCACTGGCCGGCCAGGACCTCGAAGTCGGCGAAGGTGCCGACGCGGATGTTCGGCGTGTCGAACCACTGGTAGGGCAGGGCCTTGGTCACCGGCATGCGCCCGCGCAGCACCGAAAGCCGGTTCGGCCAATGCGCGAAGTTGGGGAAGCTGACGATGGCCTGGTGGCCCACGCGCGCCGTCTCGCGCAGCAGCCGTTCGGTCTGGCGCAGGTTCTGCAGCGTGTCGAGCTGGAGCACGACATCGAAGCTGTCGTCCTCGAACAGGTTCAAGCCGTCCTCGAGGTTGAGCTGCAGCACCTGCACGTCGCGCCGGATGCACTGCGCGACCAGGGCATCTTCGATCTCGATGCCGAAGCCGCGGCAGCCGCGCGTCTCGCGCAGCAGGGCCAGGAAGGCGCCGCTGCCGCAGCCCAGGTCGAGCACCCGGGCGCCCCGGGGCACGCGCTCGGCGATGTGGTCCAGGCCGCTGCGCAGCTTCATCACAGCCCCCGCGCGACGTTGTCGAAGTACGCGCGCATGGCATCGAAGTAGCGCGGGTCGTCGAGCAGGAAGGCGTCGTGGCCGTGCGGTGCGTCGATCTCGGCGTAGCTCACGCTGTGCTGGTTGTCGACCAGGGCCTTGACGATCTCGCGCGAACGCGCCGGGGCGAAACGCCAGTCGGTGCTGAAGCTGACGACGAAGAACTTCGCCTTCGCACCGGCAAAGGCACGTGCCAGGCTGCCGCCATGTTCGCGCGCCGGGTCGAAGTAGTCCAGCGCCCGCGTGATCAGCAGATAGGTGTTGGCGTCGAAGTAACCGGCGAACTTCTCGCCCTGGTGGCGCAGATAGCTCTCGATCTGGAACTCGACCGCCTGCGTGCTGTAGGCCAGGCCGGTTTCACGCAGCTGGCGGCCGAACTTGGCCTCCATCGAGTCGTCCGACAAATAGGTGATGTGGCCGATCATGCGCGCCACGCGCAGGCCGCGCGCCGGCACCACGCCGTGGCGGTAGAAGTGCCCGCCGTGGAACTCCGGGTCGGTGACGATGGCGCGCCGCGCCACCTCGTTGAAAGCGATGTTCTGCGCCGAAAGCTTGGGCGCCGTGGCCACCGCCACGCAGTGGCGCAGCCGCTCGGGGTGGCGCAGGCTCCAGCTCAGGGCCTGCATGCCGCCCAGGCTGCCACCGAGCACGGCGGCGAGCTGCTGGATGCCCAGGCGGTCGAACAGGCGGGCCTGCGCGTCGACCCAGTCCTCCACCGTCTGCACCGGGAAGTCAGCGCCCCAGGGCTGGCCGCTGGCCGGGTTGACGTGCATCGGCCCGGTGGAGCCGAAACAGGATCCGGGGTTGTTGACGCCGATGACGAAGAAACGCTCGGTGTCCACCGGCTTGCCGGGCCCGATCAGGTTGTCCCACCAGCCGGTCTGACCGTCGGCGTCGATTCCGGCCACATGGTGGCTGGCGTTCAGCGCATGGCACACCAGCACCGCATTGCTGCGCTCGGCGTTCAAGCTGCCATAGGTTTCGTAGACCAGGCTGTAGTCGGCCAGCCGCGCGCCGCTTTGCAGCGGCAGCGGCTCGGCAAAATGCATGCGCTGGGGTGTGACTCGTCCGATGGAAGCCATGAAATGCAAAAACCCGCTGCCGCCGACGAAGGCGGACACCGGGTCGGCGTCCCCTTTTTAGCGGCATTTGTTAAAGCGCCCGCAATCCGGAGCAAATCGGCGCTTGTTGAGTATAGCGAGCCGGTTATCGTCGCACGGGGCCCTGTGGAACCGCCCGAGGAGATGCACTCTTGCATGATTGGCTGCGGCGGCTGGACCGTCATTTCCCCGTGCGCTACTGGGCCTGGCTGTCCAGCGCGATGCTGTTCCTGCTGGCCAGCTTCGCCTGGGTCGCCTTCGGCGTCGGCGGCGGATGGGCTCTGCTCGGCCTGTTCCTGGTCGGTCTCGGGTTTCGCGACGCGCGCCAGAGGCGCCATTCGGTGCTGCGCAACTACCCGGTGATCGGCCACCTGCGCTTCCTGCTCGAATTCATCCGGCCCGAGATCCGCCAGTACTTCATCGAGTCTGACCACGAGGCCTCGCCCTTTTCGCGCCAGCAGCGCAGCCTCGTCTACCAGCGCGCCAAGTCCGAGGCCGACGTGCGTCCCTTCGGCACCCAGCTCGACGTGCAGGGCGACGGCTACGAGTGGATCAACCATTCGCTGATGCCGACCACGCTGCCCGGTCACGACTTCCGCATCACGATCGGGCCCGAGCGCGCCCAGCCCCACGCGGCCAGCGTGTTCAACATCTCGGCCATGAGTTTCGGCTCGCTGTCGGCCAACGCCATCCTCGCGCTCAACGGCGGCGCGAAGATGGGCGGCTTCATGCACGACACCGGCGAGGGTTCGATCAGCCAGCACCACCGCGTGCACGGCGGCGACCTGGTCTGGGAGATCGGCTCGGGCTATTTCGGCTGCCGCGACGACGAGGGCCGGTTCGACCCGGATCGCTTCGCGAAGAATGCCGCCGATCCGCAGGTCAAGCTCATCGAGATCAAGCTCAGCCAGGGCGCCAAACCGGGTCACGGCGGCATGCTGCCGGGGCCCAAGGTGTCGCTGGAGATCGCTGCCGCGCGCGGCGTCCCGGTCGGCCGCGACTGCATCAGCCCGTCCAGCCACAGCGCCTTCGCCACGCCGGTGGAGCTGCTGCAGTTCATCGACAAGCTGCGCGCCCTCTCCGGCGGCAAGCCCGTCGGCTTCAAGCTCTGCATCGGCCACCCCTGGGAGTGGTTCGCGATCTGCAAGGCAATGCTCGAGACCGGCATCCTGCCCGACTTCATCGTCGTCGACGGCGCCGAGGGCGGCACCGGCGCAGCCCCGCTGGAGTTCACCGACCATGTCGGCGCCCCGCTGCAGGAGGGGCTGCTGCTGGTGCACAACACCCTGGTCGGCCTGAACCTGCGCGACAGGATCCGCATCGGCTGCGCCGGCAAGGTGATCAGCGCCTTCGACATCGCGCGCGCGATGGCGCTCGGCGCCGACTGGTGCAACGCGGCGCGCGGCTTCATGTTCGCGCTCGGCTGCATCCAGGCCCAGACCTGCCACACCGGAACCTGCCCGACCGGCATCACGACGCAGGACGCCTGGCGCCAGCGTGCGCTGGTGGTGCCCGACAAGATGGAGCGCATCTACCGCTACCACCGGCACACCCTGCACGCGCTGCAGGAACTGACGCAGGCCGCGGGCCTGCAGCACCCACGGGATTTCACGACCTCGCACATCGTGCGCCGGGTCAGCAAGAGCGACGTGCGGCTGCTGTCGAACCTGCTGCCGGCGGTGGCGCCGGGTGCGCTGCTGGCGGCCATGGAGGGCCGCGTGGACTGGCCGCACAACGTCTACCGGCTGTACTGGCCGCTGGCGTCAAGCGCCAGCTTCACGGCGACGCCGCCGGTCAGCCCTGCGGCGTCACTGTCGCGCTAGGAGGCGGCGCGCTGTCGATGAAACTCGGGCGCGCCGACAGCTTGTCGTGCAACCGGTGCAGGTTCGGGTGGCTGCCGCGCCAGTCGATCTGCGGGAAGCGGAAGTCCAGGTAACCCAGGGCGCAGCCGGTGGCGACGTCGGCCAGCGTGAAGCTGTTGCCGTGGCACCAGGCTTTGTCGCCCAGGCCCTGGGCCATGGCCTTGAGCGTGCTCTCGACGCGGCTGATCTGGCGGTCGATCCAGACCTGCGAACGCTCGCTGTCGCCGCGCCCCGACCAGGTGGCCTCCAGGCGCGCCGAGACGGCAGCATCGAGCAGGCCGTCGCCCAGGGCTTCCCAGGTGCGTACCTCGACACGTTCGCGGCCGCTGGCCGGGATCAGCTTGCCCACCGGGCTCAGGGTGTCGAGGTACTCGACGATGACGCGCGAGTCGAAGACCGCTTCGCCGCCTTCCATCACCAGGCAGGGCACCTTGCCCAGCGGGTTGCTCTTGAGCACGACCTCGGTCGACCACGGATCCTCGAAGACGAGCTGGAAGTCGAGCTTCTTTTCCGACATCACCACGCGCACCTTGCGCACGTAGGGACTGGTCGGCGACCCGATGAGCTTCATGGAGGGCATGTTGTGGGGGCTTGCCTGAGGCCCGCCATTCTATCGGGGGGCCTGTCGCGTGAAGTCCACGGATGTGGGACGACCCGGCAGATCCAGGGTCATCTCGGCGGGCACGCCGCGCGCCACGATGCGCCCGCCGCGCAGCACGGCCAGGCGCGCGGCACGCAGGCGGATCGCTTCCTCGGGGCTGCGCGCCTGCAGCAGCACCATATCGGCGCGAGCGCCCACTTCCAGGCCGTAGCCCGTCAGGCCGAGCACGCGGGCCGCATTCACCGTCACCGCGTCGAAACACCGGCGCATCGCCGACAGGCCCGTCATCTGCGCCACATGCAGGCCCATGGCGGCCACTTCCAGCATGTCCGCCGAGCCCAGGGCATACCAGGGATCCATCACGCAGTCCTGGCCGAAGGCGACATTGACGCCGGCGGCCAGCAGCTCCGGCACCCGGGTCATGCCGCGGCGCCGGGGGTAACCGTCGTGGCGGCCCTGCAGGGTGATGTTGATCAGCGGGTTGGCCACCACCTGCAGCTGCGCCTCGGCGAGCAGGGGGATCAGCTTGGACACGTAGTAGTTGTCCATCGAATGCATGGACGTCAGGTGCGAGCCCGTGACGCGCCCCTGCAGGCCCAGGCGCTGGGTGTGAAAGGCCAGGGTCTCGACATGGCGCGACAGCGGGTCGTCGCTTTCGTCGCAATGCATGTCCACGCGCAGGCCGCGCTCGGCGGCCAGTTCGCAGAGCAGCTTCACGCTCTCGGCGCCCTGGCCGGCGGTGCGCTCGAAATGCGGGATGCCGCCGACCACGTCGACACCCAGGTCGAGTGCACGCTCGAGCTGGTCCAGCGCAGACGGACTGCGCAGCAGGCCGTCCTGCGGGAAAGCGACCAGTTGCAGCTCGAGATAGGGTTTGACGCGTTCACGCACCTGGAGCAGGGCCTGCACGGCCAGCAGGCGCGGGTCGCAGACGTCGACATGCGAGCGGATCGCCCCGATGCCGCGCGCCACCGCCCAGTCGCAATAGGCCAGCGCACGTTCGACGATCGCTTCGGGCGTCAGCTGCGGCTTGAGCTCACCCCACAGCGCGATGCCTTCGAGCAGGGTGCCGCTGGCGTTGACGCGCGGCAGGCCATAGGACAGCGTGGCGTCCATGTGGAAATGTGCGTCGACGAAGGGCGGACTGAGCAGCCAGCCCTGGGCGTCGAGCAGCGCGGCGCCTTCAGGCCGCGGCAGCGCCGGGCCGAGCGCGGCGATGCGGCCGTCGCGCAGCAGCAGGTCGATGCCCACCCGGCCGTCGGGCAGGGTCGCGCCATGGATCAGCAGCGGCGGGTTCATCGTGGGCGCAGCAGCGCGTACAGCCCAATGCAGGCGAAGCTCGAGCCCAGGTCGCTCGGCACCTTGCCACCGGCGATGACGAAGAAGATCAGGGTGCCCAGGCCCGACATCAGGATCGCGACGTTGGGGTCAAAGCCCATCAGCAGCGCCGCCAGCACGGTGCAGCCGAACATCGCGATCAGGTGCTGCACGCCGATGGCCGCGGTCTGCGGCCAGGGCAGGCGCTCGTCGGGCGCCACCACGGCGCCGGGCGCCGCTTGCACCTCATGCCAGCTGAACATGCCCATCGTGTCCCCTCCTCGGAATGCGGTGGCGCATTCTGCGGCGTAAACGGGCCCTGCCGGCCGCCTCAGCGGGTGCCGAACAGCCGGTCGCCGGCGTCACCCAAGCCGGGCAGGATGTAGCCATGTTCGTCGAGCCGCTCGTCGATGGCGGCGGTGTAGACCGGCACTTCGGGGTGGTGGCGCTGGAAGTGGGCCAGGCCCTCGGGTGCGGCGAGCAGACAGACGAAGCGGATCGACTTCGGCCCGGTTTCCTTGAGCCGCTCCACCGCCGCCACCGCCGAGTTGCCGGTGGCCAGCATCGGGTCGAGCACGATGGCGTCGCGCTCGTGCATGTCCTGCGGCATCTTGAAGTAGTACTCGATCGCGACATGCGTCTTCGGGTCGCGGTACAGGCCGATGTGGCCGACGCGCGCACCGGGCACCACCTCGAGCATGCCGTCGAGGAAACCGCTGCCGGCTCGCATCACGATCACGAACACCGTCTTCTTGCCGTCGATCACCGGCGAGCGCATCTTCGCCAGCGGGGTTTCAATCTCGATCAGCTGGGTGGGCATGTCGCGCGTGACCTCATACGCCATCAGCATCGCGATCTCGTGCAGCAGGCGGCGAAAGCTGCTCGTGCTGCGGTCGCGCTCGCGCAGCAGGGTCAGCTTGTGCTGCACCAGCGGATGGTCGATGGTGTGGATCACGGGCGCTCCGGGTGGTGGGTGGTTCGGCGGCTCAGAAGATCGTGCCGTTGCTCGCCACGCGCACCGGCGGCGGGCCGCCGGGCCGGCGCTCGGCCGCGATCTGCCGGCCCGCCAGCCAGGTGCCGCCTTCGAGGACCGCGCCCAGGGGCAGCCCGGGCTGGCCGAGTTCGGCGCGCACCTGGCGCGCGACGTCGTCGAGCAGGGTCACGGTCAGCGCCCGCCATTCGATCACCCAGGGGTCGGCCACGGTGTAGGCCTGGGCGCCGAAGGCCGGGTCGCGCGGCACGATGACGCCGGCATCGATGAACAGGCCGCCGTTGCGGTATTCGGGCAGGCCGGTCAGCTCGTCGAGGCCCTCGACCTCGATGCCGGCCCACTGGAAGGGCTCGACCAGGGAGTAGCTCAGCCATTGGCTGAGCTTGTGGAAGGGCACGCGGCCGGCGCTCGGGCCTTCGCCGCCGGCCATCGGATGCGGCCAGGTGTCGCCGATCGGCTTGCCGGCCAGCAACTGCCCGCTGGGCCAGATGCCGCCGAAGGCCTTGAGCAGGGCGCGCAGAATCTGCTGCGCCGAGACCCGCTTGACCGCGATGCGCTGCACGGTGGTTCCCGGCACGCCGACCATCGGATTCGTCAGCAGGTCGAACAGACAACCCGGCCGGCCCGGGTTGCCGAACACGTCGGGGCGCTTCTTGAGCGCCGCGCCGAGCCGGCGCAGCAGGGCGACGCGGCCCTCCAGGCCGACCAGGGCATTGCCCTCGCGCACCTGGAACAGGCGTGCCAGCTGGTCGGCGTCGACACGCTCGAGGGCGGCGGCGTCGACCCGCATCGGCACGCGCAGGTCGGACGAGAAGGCGCCGGACATGAAGGCGTGGAAGCTGGCCACCGCCAGGCCCTCGCTGCGCACCAGGCGCCGCTGGCTGCCCGGTTCGACGAAATGCCAGTCGGGCCCGGCACCGGCATCGAGCAGCACGCTGAGCACCGCGAGGTCGATGCGCGTGCGCGCCAGCTCGCCCGCCGACAGGCCCTGGGCGCGGCCGTCCATCAGCGCCTTGCGGTTGCCGCCGCCGGTCTCGAAATGGCGCCAGCGGCTGTGCAGCGGCACGCGGCCGTCGGGAAACCGCTCCTGCGTCAGGCGCGCGACGCGGCGCGCCACGTCCTGCAGCCGCGCACGTTCGAGGCGGAAATGCGGCGAGCGGTCGGCGGCCACCGCGGCGGTGATGTTGGCGCAGCGTTCGCGCACCACCTGCGGCTTGCGCAGCAGGCGCACGGCCTCGGCGGCGGCATCCTTGCCGGCGCCGTCCAGGCCGGTGAAGCTGGTGTGTTCAGACATGGTCGCGTCCCTTCACGGCCGCCAGCGCGGCGCCGTCGGGCACCGCCGCGTCGGTGAAATAGCCGGCCGCGATCTTGGCCTCGATCTCCACGCGCGCGTCGGCGGGCACCAGCGCATCGGGAATCTTCACGCGTTCGCCGACCGTGATGCCACTGCCGGTGATGGCGTCGTACTTGTCGTTGCTCATGCTCACCAGGCGGTGGATCCTGCGGATGCCCAGCCAGTGCAGGACGTCGGGCATCATGGCCTGGAAACGCATGTCCTGCACCCCGGCCACACATTCGGTGCGCAGGAAGTACTTGTCGGCCGAATCGCCGCCGACCTGGCGTTTGCGCGCGTTGTAGACGAGGAACTTGGTGACTTCGCCGAGCGCCCGCCCTTCCTTGCGGCTGTAGGCAATCAGGCCCACGCCGCCGCGCTGCGCGCCCAGGATGCACTCTTCGATGGCATGCGTCAGGTAGGGCCTGCAGGTGCAGATGTCGGAGCCGAAGACGTCCGAGCCATTGCATTCGTCGTGCACGCGTGCGGTCAGCGTCACCGCGGGGTCGGCCAGCGCGTGCAGGTCGCCGAAGACGTAGAGCGTCTGCCCGCCGATCGGCGGCAGGAAGACCTCGAGGTCGCTGCGTGTGACCAGCTCCGGGTACATGCCGCCGGTTTCTTCGAACAGTGCACGCCGCAGCTCGGCTTCGGACACGCCGAAGCGCCGGGCCACGCCGGGCAGCCACCACACCGGTTCGACGGCGATCTTGGTCACCGCGGCGCTGCCGTCGGCGAGCAGGATGTGGCCGTCGACCTGCAGGCGCTGGAAGGCCAGGGCCTGGCGGATCTCCGGCAGGTGGATATGGGCCTGGGTCACCGCGATCGTCGGCCGGATGTCGCAGCCCTGCGCGATCAGCGGCGCGTAGACCTGCTGCACGTTGGCGCCCCAGGGGTCGAGCGAAACGATGCGCTCCGGCTCGGCCCACTGCGGGTGCGGGCCGACGAGGTCGGTGGGTGCGGTGTCGGTCAGGTCGGCGCGGTGGCCGCGCGGCAGGGTGCCGGCGGCCACGGCGAGGGCGCGGTAGACGCCGTAGCTGCCGCTGTGCGTGCCGATCACATTGCGCTGGCCGCGCTGGCCGGTGGTGCCGACCACCGGGCCGCGGGCCAGCGGATCGGCCGCACCCCAGTGGATCGGCAGCATGCCTGCGGGGCCCTGGCCCGGGTGCGAGGTCAGCCGGATGTGGCTGGGGCTGGGGCTGGGGCTGGGGCTGGGTGATGCTGCGCGGGGCTCGTCGGCCATCGGTGTGCTCTGGTTCGCGCGAAGTCGCCATGATCCCGCAAAACGGCGGCCCGCGGTGAAGTCAGCCCTCGCTCAGCGTTCGCCCTTGCGGTAAGGTTTCATGAGCGCCTGCGGATAGCGCGCGCGCCGTGCCACCAGCACCAGGGCGACGATGGCCATCGCATAGGGCAGCATCAGGTAGATCTGGTAGGGCAGGTCCAGGCCGAAGACGCCGCCGTCGCCGGCCTGCTGCAGGCGCAGCTGCAGGGCGTCGAAGAAGGCGAACAGCAGGGCGCCCACTAGGGCCATGCCCGGCCGCCAGGAGGCAAACACCACCAGGGCCACGCAGACCCAGCCGCGGCCGTTGACCATGTTGAAGTAGAAGGCGTTGAAGGCCGACAGCGTCAGGAAGGCGCCGGCCACCCCCATCAGCGCCGAGCCGGCGACCACGGCGCCGCTGCGCAGGCCGGCCACGCTCAGGCCCTGGCTTTCGACCGCCGCCGGGTTTTCGCCCACCATGCGCAGGGCCAGGCCCAGCGGCGTGCGGTTGAGCACCCAGGCCAGCGCCGGCACCAGCAGCAGGGCGAGCAGGGTCAGCGGCGTCTGCGCGTCGAGCACCGGCAGCGGCAGACCCGCCATCGGCGCGAAGGGTTCCACCGTCGGCGGGCTGTCCACGCGCGGGAAACTCACGCGGTAGGCATAGCTGGCCAGGCTGCTCGCCAGCAGGGTGATGCCCAGCCCGGCCACATGCTGCGACAGCCCCAGCCCCACCGCGAGCCCGGCGTGCAGCAGCCCGAACAGCCCGCCGGTGAGCGCTGCCGCGGCCACCCCCAGCCACAGGCCGGCGCCCTGCCAGACGACCAGCCAGCCGACGAAGGCGCCGGCGACCATGATGCCCTCGATGCCCAGGTTCAGCACCCCGGCGCGTTCGCACAGCAGCACGCCCAGGGTGCCCAGGATCAGCGGCGTGGCGATGCGCAGCACCGAGACCCAGAAGGGCGCGGCGAGCAGCAGATCGAAAGTCTCCGTCACTTCCTGAACCTGTACTGCGTGAACAGCGTCGCCACCAGCATCGCGATCAGCGCGACGGCCACGATCACGTCGGCGATGTAGGTCGGCACACCGACCGCGCGGCTCATGCTGTCGGCGCCGACCAGCATGCCGGCGACGAAGATCGCCGCCGCCACCACGCCCAGCGGGTGCAGCATCGCCAGCATCGCCACCACGATGCCGCTGTAGCCGTAGCCCGGGCTCATGTCCAGCGTGAGGTAGGCGGCGCGGCCGGCCACTTCCACCGCGCCGGCCAACCCGGCCAGCGCGCCCGACAGCAGGGCCACGAAGAGCGTGGTGCCGCCCACCGGCAGGCCGGCAAAAGCGGCCGCGCGTGCGTTTGCGCCGACTGCGCGGATGGCAAAGCCGGCGGTCGTGAAGCGCAGCAGCGCCCAGCAGCCCAGCGCCGCGAACAGGGCCAGCGCCAGCCCGCTGTGCACGCGGCTGCGCGCCAGCAGCTTGTCCAGCTGAAAGGCCTCGGGCAGCGCCGCGCTCTGCGGCCAGCCCATCGCCGCCGGGTCCTTCATCGGGCCGTCGAGCATCCAGGAAACAAGGAGCAGCACGATGAAGTTCAGCAGCAGGGTCGTCACCACCTCGTCGACGCCGAGCCGGTAGCGGGCCCAGGCCGGGCCGAGCAGGAGCAGCGCGCCGGCGACCATCGCCGCGGCCAGCATCGCCGGGAAGAGCAGGGCCGGCGGGCCGTCCAGCGTGCCGACCGCGACCGCGGCCAGCGCCCCGGCATAGAGCTGGCCCTCGGCGCCGATGTTGAACAGGCGCGCCCGGAAAGCCACCGCCACGGCCAGCCCGGTGAGGATCAGCGGCGTGGCGCGCGTCAGCGTCTCGGTGAGCGCAAAGCGCGAGCCGAAACCACCTTCGAGCAGCAGTGCATAAGCGCGGCCCACCGGCGCGCCGGCCCAGGCCACGAGCAGGGAACTCACGGCCAGGGTGAACAGCAGCGCGCCGACCGGTGCGGCGAGCAGCAGCAGGGCCGGCGTCCGGTCGCGGCGTTCGAGCCTCATGCCGCCGCCCCGGCCATCGCCAGCCCGATGTCGGGCAGGGTCCATTGCGCCGCCGGCTTCGCCTCGCCCAGGTGGCCGGCGTGCATCACCGCGATGCGGTCGGCGAGGGCGAAGATCTCATCCAGGTCCTCGCTGATCAGGAGCACCGCGGCGCCGGCGGCAGCGGCGTCGAGCAGGCGCTGATGCACCTCGGCCACCGCACCGACGTCCAGGCCCCAGGTCGGCTGGTCGGCGACGATCAGCTGTGCGTCGCCGTCGACCAGGGCACGGCCGAGGATCAGCTTTTGCATATTGCCGCCCGACAGGGCGCGCACCGGCGCGTCGAGACTGCCGCCGCGCACGTCGAAGCGCTCGACGATGGCCGCGGCGTGGGCGCGTGCCGCGCCGCGGCGGATCAGGCCGGCGCGCGAAAAACGCGGCGTGCCGATGCGTTCGAGCACCGCGTTTTCCCACAGCGGCAGGTCACCGATCAGGCCGACGGCATGGCGGTCCTCGGGAATGCGCGCGACGCCGGCGGCGACGAAGTCACGCGGGCGTCGGCGCAGCGCGCGGCCCTTGAGCAGCACCGGCGCGCCCGCCAGGCCGAACAGTCGATCGGCGAGCGCGGCCTGCCCGTTGCCGGCGACCCCGGCGATGGCGACGATCTCGCCGGCGTGCAGCGCCAGCGGCGTGCCCGGCAGCGTGCAGACCAGCGCGCCGCGCGCATGGTCGCGCCGCACCGGCGGCGCCACGCTGCGGCCGACCATCGCTTCGGCCAGCAGGGCCGTGTCGGCACCTTCGGCCGGCAGTTCCGCCACCAGCCGCCCGCCGCGCAGCACCGCCACGCGGTGCGCGATCTGCAGCACCTCGTCGAGCTTGTGGCTGATGAAGATCAGGGCCATGCCCGCGGCCACCATCTGGCGCAGGGTCGCGAACAGCGACTGCGCCTCGGGCGGCGTCAGCACCGCGGTCGGCTCGTCGAGGATCAGCACCTGGGTGCCCTGGCCCGACGCTTCGCCGGCGCTCAGCGCTTTCAGGATCTCCACCCGCTGGCGTTCGCCGACGGACAAACTGCCGATGCGCGCGTCCGGGTCCACCGCCAGGCCAAAGCGGCGGGCCAGCGCGAGCAGCCTGGCGCGCGCGGCGGCGCGGCGCGAAAACGGCCGCCACAGCGGTTCGTGGCCGAGCAGCACGTTGTCGAGCACGCTGAGGTTGTCGGCCAGCGTGAAATGCTGGTGCACCATGCCGATGCCCGCCGCCAGCGCCGCGCGCGGCTGGCCCGGCGGCAGCGGTCGGCCGTTGACCTCGATGCTGCCGGCGTCGGCCACATAGTGGCCGAAGAGCACCGACATCAAGGTGCTCTTGCCGGCGCCGTTTTCGCCCAGCAGGGCCAGCACCTCGCCGCGCGCGAGCTGCAGCGAGATGGCGTCATTGGCGCACAGCGCGCCGAAGCGCTTGCTGATGCCCTGCAGGCGCAGGACGGGGGCAGTCACCGGCGGCTTACTTGGCCTTCGGCGGGTTGTCGTCGACCTTGACCTTGAAGGTGCCGGCCAGGATCTCCTTTTGCCGCGCCGCCACCTTGTCCATCACCGCCTTCGGCACCTTGGCCGCGAAGCTGCCCAGCGGGCTGAGTTCGGAGCCCTTGTGTTTCATCGTCGAGTACTTGCCGTAGTCCTCGGCCTTGAAGGCGCCGGCCTTGACCGCCTTCAGCGCCGCGTCGATGGTGGGCTCCATGTTCCACAGCGCGCTGGCGACCACCGTGTCGGGGTACTGGGCCTGGGTGTCGATGACGTTGCCGATGGCCAGCACCTGGCGTTCCTTGGCCGCGTCGCTGACGCCGAAGCGCTCGGCGTACATCACGTCGGCGCCCTTGTCGATCATCGCGAAGGCCGCCTCCTTGGCCTTCGGCGGATCGAACCAGCTGTTGATGAAGGTGATCATGAACTCGGCCTTCGGGTTCATCTCGCGCACGCCGACCATGAAGGCGTTCATCAGCCGGTTGACCTCGGGGATCGGGTAGCCGCCGACCATGCCGATCTTGCCGCTCTTGCTCATGCCGCCGGCCACCAGCCCGCTCAGATAGGCCGGCTCCTGGATGTAGTTGTCGAAGACGCCGAAGTTCGGCGCCTGCGGCTTGCCGCTGCTGCCCAGGAGGAAGGCGGTCTTGGGGTAGTCCTTGGCCACCTTGCGCGCGGCGGCCTCGACGGCGAAGGCTTCGCCGAGGATCAGCGCATGGCCGGCCTCGGCGTACTGGCGCATCACGCGCTCGTAGTCGGCATTGGCGACGTTTTCGCTGAACACGTACTCGATCTCGCCGCGCGCCACGGCCGCCTTCAGCGCCTTGTCGATGCGGCTGACCCACTGCTGCTCGACCGGCACGGTGTAGATCGCGGCGACCTTGAGCCTGGCCTGGGCGAAGGCCGGGCCGGCCAGGACGGTGCTGGCGGCCAGGGCCAGGCCCAGGGTGGTGCGACGGGAGAGAGACATGCGCGGGACTCCTCGGGTTCGGGTTGGGGAACCCGAGGAATTTAGCAACCCGCGTGCCGGGTGGCGATCGGGGCGAACACCCCCGACCGTCGCCTGGGCTCAGAGCCGCTCGAACACCGCCGCGATGCCCTGCCCGCCGCCGATGCACATCGTCACCAGCGCATAGCGCCCACCGGTACGCTGCAGTTCGTAGATCGCCTTGGTGGCCAGGAAGGCGCCGGAGCAGCCGATCGGGTGGCCGAGCGCAATGGCACCGCCGTTCGGGTTGGTCTTCTTCATGTCCAGTTCCAGGCCGCGCGCGACGGCGATGGCCTGCGCCGCGAAGGCCTCGTTGGACTCGATGACGTCCATCTGGTCGAGCGTCAGGCCGCCCTTCTTCAGCGCCAGCTTGGTCGCCGGGATCGGGCCCTCGCCCATGATCTCGTTGGGCACGCCGGCCACCGCATAGCTCACCAGGCGGGCCAGCGGCTTGTGGCCGTGCGCGGCGGCCACGGCAGCGTCGCCGAGCACGAAGAAGGCGGCGCCGTCGTTGATGCCCGAGGCGTTGCCGGCGGTGACGCTGCCGTCCTTCTTGAAGGCCGGCTTCATCTTGGCCAGTGACTCGATCGTCGTGCTCGGCTTCACATGCTCGTCGGTGTCGAAGGTCACCTCGCCCTTTCGCGTCTGCTTGACGATCGGGACGATCTGCTCCTTGAAGTAGCCCGCCGCGATCGCCGCGGCCGCGCGCTTGTGCGACTCGGCCGCCAGCGCGTCCTGCTCCTCGCGCGTGATCTTCCACTTGGCGACGAGGTTCTCCGCCGTGATGCCCATATGGCCGACGCCGAAGGGGTCGGTCAGCGCGGCGACCATGCTGTCGATCATCTTGGTGTCGCCCATGCGCGCGCCGCTGCGCATCGTCGGGCTCAGGTAGGCGCCGCGGCTCATCACCTCGACGCCGCCGCCGATGCCGTAGTCGCAGTCGCCGAGCAGGATGTTCTGCGCCGTCGTCACGATGCCCTGCAGGCCCGACGAACACAGGCGGTTGACGGCCATCGCCACCGAGTCCATCGGCAAGCCGGCCTGGATCGCGGCCACACGAGCCACATAAGGGTAGCGGCTCTCGGTGGGGATGCAGTTGCCCACCGTCACATAGTTGATCGACTTCGGGTCGACGCCGGAGCGTATGACCGCCTCCTTCATCACCGTGCCGGCCAGGTCCGCGGGCTCCATGTCGGCGAGGCCGCCACCGAAAGTCCCGATCGCCGAACGCGCTGCGCCCAGCACCACCACGTCACGCTTGCTCATCGCCATTGCTCCTTCCAGTCAGTGTCTTGCGGGGAAACCCCGAAGATAGCGCGTCTGCCCTGTCGGCGCACTGACGCCGATCTCGGTCGATGGGTATGGCGCGCCCGCGTTCGACCAGAGCCGCGTAGCGCGCACCCTCCGGCCGGGCGCTGCGCCGCCAGGGCCAGCCTGCCGTTCATCGCCGGCCTCGGCCGTCGTCGGGGCCGTCGATCATGGCCCGCGCGCCGGCGCCGTGGCGCCCAGGCGCGGTTCGTCCACGCCGGCGCTGCGGTTGAGCTGCATCAAGGTCAGGGCGCCGGCCAGCCCGTCGGGCGCCAGGCCCTGGGCGACCTGGAAGGCGGCGATGCGTTCGCCGAGGCTGCCGCCGCCGCCGCCGTCGACCCGGCTCAGGCGCTCGTCCAGCCAGCGCCCGAGCGGGCCGTCGGCCTGGCCGATCACCTGGCCTTCGCGATAACCCGGCGGCGCCCGCCACAGGGTGGCAAATTCGCCGCGCCAGTCGCGCGCCAGCTCGATCATCGGCACGCGCAGCCTGCGCTCGCCCAGGAGCAGGGTGGCCAGACCGTCGTCGATGCCCGCCAGGACCGGATGGCTGCGCCGCCCCGCGGCGTCGACCAGGGGCAGCAGCACCGGCCGGTCGAGCATCCGGATCGGCGCCAGCCCGCCTTTGCCCAGATGGCATTGCAGGCCGCGTTGCAGCGCCTGCGCGCAGGGTTCTCCGGGGCCCAGGGCCTCGCCCCAGGCGCGCGCCAGTGCGCGCCAGGCATCGGCCTCGCCGACCGGGTCGATGTACAGATCGGACAGATGCGCCAGCGGAACCGTCGACGCGACGGCCGCCTGCGGCGCCACCGGCGGCGCGGCCGGCGCCGGCGCGGCGGCCACGGTGGCCACGGCGGGCGGGGCATCCACCGATGGCGGTCCGGCCACCAGCCCGCGCAGCCAGGGGGAAGCGATGACGCCGGCCAGCAGCGCAAGCCCCAGCACCGGCCAGACCGGCCGGCGCCTGGCGGGCGCCGAGGCAAAAGGTTCGGCCGGCGCCGGGGCCGAGGGGGTGGCGGCGGCCGGCGGCGACGGACGTGCCGGCCGCGTGAACACCTGGTCGGCGACCTGATCGACGAGGTCGCGTCCGATGCGGCTGCGGCGCGCCTCGAAAGCGGCCAGCAGGGTCCGGTCGCAGAGCACATTGATGCGCCGCGGGATGCCGCGGCAGTACTCGTGGATGCGCGCCAGCGCCGCATCGTCAAAGGGCAGCGGCCCGCCGGCGCCGGCCACCGCAAGGCGGTGGGCGATGTAGCGCCGCGTCTCGTCGGCCGGCAGCGCCGGCAGGTGAAAGCGCGCCACCACGCGCTGCGCCAGCGGCTCCATCACCGGGCGCTCCAGCGTGTCCAGCAGCTCGGGCTGGCCGATCAGCAGCACCTGCACCAGCTTGCGGTCGCTGGTGACGAGGTTGGTCAGCAGGCGCAGCTGCTCGAGCACCTCGTCGGACAGGGCCTGCGCCTCGTCGACCGCGATCAGCGTGCGCCGGCCGCGCGCGTGGGTCAGCAGCAAATGGCCGTGCAGGGCGTCGATCGGGTCGAAAACAGCCCCCGACTCGGCTTCGGGCCGCTCCACCCGCAGGTCCTCGCAGACCCGCGCCAGCAGGGCGTCGACGCGCAGCCGCGGGTTGACGACGGTGGCGATGTCGACGTCCGGCGGCAGCTTTTCGAGGAATGCGCGCCAGACCGTGGTCTTGCCGGCGCCGATCTCGCCGGTCAGCAGCACGAAGCCGCCACCGCCGCGCAGGCCGAGTTCCAGATGCTTCAGCGCCTCGCGATGGGCGTCGCTGAGGTACATGAAGCGCGGGTCGGGGGCGACGGAGAAAGGCTCGTCGTGCAGGCCGAAGAACGAGGCGTACATGGACGCGCAGGATAGCCGCGATGGCAGCACGGGCGCCGGGTCTGCGGTTACGCTTGCGGCATGACACCGCAACCCCCCACCCTGTCACCGACACCGCTGATCGACAGCGACCACCCGGACGTCGTCGCTTTTGCCGCCGCACACGCCCAGGGCGCCGATGCGCGCGAGAAGGCGCTGGCGCTCTTCCACGCCGTGCGCGACGGTTTCCGCTACGACCCCTACCGGATCGACCTCAGCCCCGCCGGCATGAAAGCCAGCGCCGTGCTGGCCACCGGCCAGGGCTGGTGCGTGACCAAGGCGGCGCTGCTGGCGGCGGCCTGCCGCGCCGTTGGCATCCCGGCGCGCGTGGGTTATGCCGACGTGCGCAACCACCTGAGCACCGAGCGCATGCGTCAGACCATGCAGACCGACCTCTTCATCTGGCACGGTTATGCCGAGATCTGGCTCGACAACGGCGATGGCGGCCGCTGGGTCAAGGCCACGCCGGCCTTCAACCTGTCGCTGTGCGAACGGTTCGGATTGCTGCCGCTGGACTGGGACGGGGTCAACGATTCGCTGTACCACGCCTTCGACGCGGCGGGCCAGCGCCATATGGAGTACGTCGCCGATCGCGGCAGTTTCGACGAGGTGCCGCTGGCGGCCATCGTCGAAGGTTTCCACACCATCTATCCCGGCTGGGGGCCGCAGGGCCAGGCGCTGAACCAGGCCGACTTCCAGGCCGACGTGGCCCGGGAGCCCCGTTGAGCGCGGACCCGCCGCAGGGGTATGCGCCGCTCGCCCTGGGCGGCGAATTCACCATCGCCAACGGGCCGCTGTTCCTCAAGCACGGGCCGGACAGGATCTGGCTCGGCTTTCGCGTCGAGGCGCGGCACACCAATACCGCCGGCATCCTGCACGGCGGCATGATGGCCACCTTCTGCGACACGCTGCTGCCGATCGGCGGCCAGCACCAGAGTCCGGCGCTGGCCGGGCGCTTCCTGCCGACGATCAGCCTGCAGGTCGACTATCTGGCGCCGACACCGCCGGGCGCCTGGGTCGAAGGCGAGGTGCAGGTGCTGCGCACCACGGCCAGCCTGGCCTTCGTCCAGGGCCTGGTCAGCGCCGACGGCACCCTGGTGGCGCGCGCCAGCGCGGTCCTGAAGATCGGGCCGCCGTTCGACCAGCTGGCCCGACGCTGAGCGGCCGGGGCTGCGGCCTCAGAAGCTGTGCGTGATGCCCACGCCGTAGGCGCTGGCGCTGGCGCCCGCGTCGGGGTCCTGGCGGCCGAAGCTGGCGTAGACGCTGGTGCGCTTGGAGAACGCGTAGTCGGCACCCAGGCCGAGGAAGTCGGAGTCGGCACCGTCGACGTCGCGCATCGCCCAGCCGGCCTTCAGGTTGACCACGCCCATCGCGTAGCGCAGGCCGAGCGAGGTGACCTTGGCGGTGGAATCCACCGCGGCATCGTAGACGCTGCGGTCATGGGCCCCCATCAGGGTCCAGTTGCCGCCGGTCCAGCTCAGGCCGAAGAAGCGCACCGTGTCGCCGCTGCGGTTCTTCGAGCCCGCGGCGATCGCCTTCCAGCCGCCACCGCCGTACTGCAGCGCCAGGCCGGCGTTGTTGCCGCCGTCGTCACCCGGGGCGTTCTCGAAGGCGCCGCTGAAGTGCACCGACCAGCCCGCCATGTTCGGTGAATCGTAGAAGATGCCGTTGTTCAGCCGGCCGTACTCGGCGCCGCCGCTGTTGCTGCTGCGGTCGGTGGCGTAGTTCCAGTGCCAGTTGTTCCAGGCCGGCGACGCGATGCGGTCGTAGTTGTACCAGGGGTCGAAAGCCCAGTCGTTATTCGAGATCACGTCCAGCGCACGGCCGAAGCGCAGCTGGCCGAAGCCGCCCTTCAGGCCGACGCTGGACTCGCCATGCCAGAACGGCTTGCCGGCGTTCTCGGTGCTGCCGGTGTCGGCCTCGAAGCGATGCTGCAGCTTGAAGATGGCGCTCAGGCCACCACCCAGGTCCTCCTGGCCGGCCAGGGTGACATGGCTGCGCTGCACGGTACCCATGTGCTCCTGTTTGTCGAAACCCCGGTAGATGCCGATGTCGATGGCCCCGGAGAGGCTGAAGTCGGCGCTGTGGGCATGGCCGGTCGCGAGCAGGGCGGCCGCGGCGGCGGCCAGCGGAAGGGGTCGGAACAGGCGATCGAACAAGGGTCGGAAGGGGGTCATGCAGGGTCCTCGGACAGGGAAAAAATCAGCGCCGGGCCGGTCGGCCGGTGATTTGCATTTGATGCCATCACATTTGCGCAAAGCTTTCGAGTATACTCTGTTGTTTTCGCAACACAGCCTGCCCGGGTCGTGAGCGCTCCGACCGGGCCGCGCTGGCCGCGCCCGCTGGCCGCGCAGCACCAACATCACCACGGCGCTCGCCGTCGGCCCCCTCTTTTTCTCCCTCTTTCAGCTTCTGGAGTCACTGTCCATGTCCACCACTGTCCCTCACCGTCTTCGCCTGACCCTCGCCGCCTTCGCCGGCGCCGCCCTGCTCGCAGCCTGCGGCAAGTCCGACGAACCGAAGCCGGCCGCGTCCCCCGCCGCCACGCCGGTGGCCACGGCCTGCGGCAAGGTCACGGTGGCCAATATGAACTGGCAGTCGGCCGAGGTGCTGGCCCAGATCGACGCCTTCATCCTCGACAAGGGTTATGGCTGCGAGGTCGAGCTGGTCCCTGGCGACACGATGCCCACGCTGACCGCGATGATGGAGAAGGGCGACCCCGACATCGCGCCCGAGGCCTGGATCAATGCCGTGCGCGAGCCGCTCGACGCCGCCGTCAAGGAAGGCCGGCTGCACTACGCCGCCGAGTCGCTGAAGGACGGCGGCGTCGAGGGCTGGTGGATCCCGAAGTACGTGGCCGACGCGCACCCCGAGATCAAGACCATCGACGACGCGCTGAAGCAGCCGGCACTGTTCCCGGCGCCCGAGGCCAAGGGCAAGGGCGCCGTGCACAACTGCCCCTCCGGCTGGAGCTGCCAGATCACCACCGGCAACGCCTTCAAGGCCTGGGACGCGAAGGACAAGGGCTTCGTGCTCGTGGACACCGGCTCGGCCGCCGGGCTGGACGGCTCGATCGCCAAGGCCTACGAGCGCCAGCAGGGCTGGCTGGGCTACTACTGGGCGCCGACCTCGATCCTGGGCAAGTACGACATGGTCAAGCTCGACGCCGGCGTGGCGCACGATCCGGTCGCCTGGAAAGCGTGCAACACCGTGACCGAGTGCGACAAGCCGGCAAAGAACGACTGGGCACGCTCCGAGGTCTTCACCGTCGTCACCGACCGCTTCATGAAGGTCGGCGGCCCGGCCAACGACTACCTGGCCAAGCGCAGCTGGCACAACACGACCGTCAACGGCCTGCTCGCCTGGATGAGCGACAACCAGGCCACCGGCGAAGACGGCGCGCGCCACTTCCTGAAGACCCAGCCCGAGGTCTGGGAGGCCTGGGTGCCGGCCGAGGTGGCTGCCCGGATCCGCGCGGCGCTGGACGCCTGATCGCATGGGGTATGACGACTTGATTCCGCGGGCCGAGCGCCGGGCCGCCCCCAAGCCGGCCCGCATTCCCTCGGGGATCGGCCGGCGTACTCGCCGGACAAGGGGCAGACATGACATGGCTTGAGGACTTCCCGGCGCTGGGGGCGGACACGCTCAGCGCCCTGCGGCGTGCGATCGACGGCGCCTTCCGCGGCTTCACGCGCGAATACGGGGAGGTGCTTGAGCGCCTGTTCGATCCGCTGCGCGAGTTCCTGCTCTTCAGTGAGCACTTGCTTACGAGATCACCCTGGCCGGCTGTGGTCGCGGTCATCGCGGTCATTGCCTGGATCGCGTCGCGCTCGTGGAAGATCGTGCTCGGCACGGTGCTCACTCTGCTGGCGATCGGCATCTTCGGCATGTGGGACGACACCATGAAGACGGTGTCGATGATCTTCGTCTGCACCGTGGTCGCCCTGGTGCTCGGGGTGCCGATCGGCATCCTGGCCAGCCGATCCGACCGCCTGCAGCGCCTGATCACGCCGGCCCTGGACGTGATGCAGACCATGCCCAGCTTCGTCTACCTGATCCCGGTGGTGATGCTGCTGGGCATCGGCCGCGTGCCGGGCGTGATCGCGGTGGTGATCTACGCCATCCCGCCGGTGATCCGCTTCACCAACCTGGGCATCCGGCTCGTCGACCGCGACCTGCTGGAGGCCGCCGACGCCTTCGGCAGCTCGACCTGGCAGCGCCTGAGCAAGGTACAGATGCCGCTGGCGTTGCCGACCATCATGGCCGGCATCAACCAGACCATCATGCTGTCGCTGGCGATGGTGGTGATCGCGTCGATGATCGGCGTGCAGGGCCTGGGCCAGCCGGTGCTCAAGGCGATCTCCAACCAGTACTTCACGATGGGCATCCTCAACGGCCTGGCCATCGTCGGCATCGCGATCATCTTCGACCGCGTCTCGCAGGCCTACGGCAAGCGTCTGCAACGCCATCTGGAGGTGCAGCATGGCTGAAGCCGTTCTCGACTCGGGCCAGGTGATGGCCCCCCAGGCCGCAGCGGCCACTCCGGCCGCGGCCGCCGAATCGACCGCCACCGGCATCTCGATTCGTCACCTCTACAAGATCTTCGGACCGACGCCGGAGAAGTTCCTCGACGCCGTGCGCGACGGCATGAGCAAGCAGGAACTGCGCGACACGCACGGCCATGTGCTCGGCCTGCGCGACATCTCGATCGAGATGCCGCCGGCCGGCATCCAGGTCGTGATGGGCCTGTCGGGCTCGGGCAAGAGCACGCTGATCCGCCACATCAACCGCCTGATCGACCCCAGCGCGGGCGAGGTCATCGTGCAGGTGGACGGCCGCGCCACCGACGTGGTGGGCATGGATGCCGCGGCGCTGCGCGAGTTCCGGCGTACGCAGACGGCGATGGTGTTCCAGAAGTTCGCGCTCTTCCCGCACCTGACGGTGCAGGAGAACACCGAGTACGGCCTGGCCGTGCAGGCCGTGCCGCGCGCCGAGCGCCGGCAGCGCGCGCAGCGCTGGATCGAGCGGGTGGGCCTGGCCGGCTATGAAGCCCATTACCCGAACCAGCTCTCCGGCGGCATGCAGCAGCGTGTGGGCCTGGCGCGCGCGCTGACCAATGACGCGCCGATCCTGCTCATGGACGAGGCCTTCTCGGCCCTGGACCCGCTGATCCGCAGCGACATGCAAAGTGTGCTGCTCGACCTGCAGCAGGAGATCGGCAAGACCATCGTCTTCATCACCCACGACCTCGACGAAGCCCTGCGCCTGGGCGACCGCATCGCCATCCTGCGCGACGGCGAGGTGGTGCAGCAGGGCAGCGGCCAGCAGATCGTGCTCAAGCCGGCCGACGACTACATCGCCAACTTCGTCAAGGACGTCAACCGCGGCCGCGTCATCCGCTGCCGCACGCTGATGAACGACGGCGCGCCGGTAACGGGGCCCGCGGTGGACCCCGGGCTGGTGATCGAGGAGGCGGCGCGCCTGCTCAGCGCCGAGCACCTGGAGGCGGCCAATGTGGTCAATGCCCGGGGCCGGCACCTGGGCGTGATCACGATGGAGGATGTCATCGCGGCGATGGTGCCGCCGGCCGAGCCGGCCGCGGCCTGAGCACCCCGCCGCTGCGCTCACTCGCCGCGCGTCGGCGCCGAGGGCAAACGGTACTGGGTCTGGTTCAGGTAGGCGGCCACCGCTTCGATGTCGGCCGCGCTCCAGCGCAGTTGCGCGCGTGCCTGCCAGGCGCCGACTTCGGCGAGCAGGCCGGGCCAGTCCTGCACCACCCGCTTCTCGCGCCAGTGCAGCTGCGTGCTGTGGCAGGCGATGCAGTGGGTGTCGTAGAGCAGCTGGCCGCGCGAGGGTTCGGCAGCGGCCGCGGCCGCGGCCAGCAGCAGGCCGACAAGGGCAATGATGCTGCGCATTCGGGACCGAGCCTGGTGCCTGAACCGCGTCAGACCACGGGGTTGTAGATGCGCGCCCGCTTCCAGCCCTGCGTGGGCAGCTTCAGGCCCTGGGCGGCGAGCTGTTTGCGCGCGTGCGCCACGGCTTGCCTGAGCGCCGCGTCGATGCGGGCGTCCTCGTTCATGGCGGGGCAGGCCTTGGCGGGTTTCAGGGCAGCGCGACTTGCCGGAGCAGACGCCATCTTTCAGGATCCTTCACGGTGATGCGGCGTGCGACTCCCGACGCGATCGGTTCCAGCACGCCCGCCGCATTATCCAGGACCGACCAGCGGTCGGCCAGCGGCAGGTAGAGCTCGAAAAGATTGTGCAGACTGCGCCCGAAGCGTCGGCGCACATCGTCCGGGGGGACGCCGTGGCCGCCTTGCCCGACGCGCAGCGCGACGCGCTGCAGTGCGAGGTCGGCGCTGGGCAGGGTCAGGTAGAACAGGATCACACGGTATCCGCGCCGCCGGCAATCGGCCAGAAAACGGGCAAAACTTCGGCTCGACAGCGTGCTCTCGAAGGCAAAACTGGCGCCCGAAAGCGCCAGCGCCTGCAGTCGCTGCAACATGATGCGGCCGGCCTGGAAGGCGACGGTTTCGGGCGCATAGGCCGAAAGCCCCAAGGCGATCTGGTCGGCGTTCACGAACTCCAGCACGCCCAGCGCGCCCTTGAGCAGAAAGGGCGCGGCAGTGGACTTTCCGGCCCCGTTCGGGCCGCCGATGACGACCACGGTCGGTGACTCTGGCGGGCTGGCGGCTTGCATCGAGGGCCAGTCTAGCGGCAGCCACCCCCGCGCTGTAGACCGCACCCGCGCACAGCGGCGACAATCGCGGCCCGCATGTGCCCCGACCCGAGCCCGATGTCCGATCCCCAAACGCCGCCCAGCGGCGACGCGACCCCGCCCGAGAGCGCCGAAGCCCTGGCGCCACCAGCGGCGCAGACTGCGGCCAACGTCGGACCGGGGCTCGAATCCGAGACGGCTGCGGCCGCAAATCCCGAGGGCGTGGCCGAGGCTGCGGCCGAGGCGGCGCCCGAAACCGCAGCCGACCCCGCCGTCCCGGATGCTGCAGCGCCGGTCGACGCCCCCGCAGCGGCCCCCGGTCTGAGCCCGGCTGCCTGCGCGGCGAAGCTGTCCGCCCTGTTCCCGGCGCTGTTCGGCCCCGAAGGGCCGCCCAAGCCGATCAAGCTGCGCATCCACATCGATCTGCAGGCGCGCGCGCCGGGCGTGTTCTCGCGCCGTGCACTCGGCCCCTTCTTCGCCCGCTACACGACGAACAATGCCTATCTGAAGGTGCTGAGCACGGCGACGCAGCGCTTCGACCTCGACGGCCAGCCGGCCGGTGAGGTGACCGAGGAACATCGCGCCGCTGCGCTGGCCGAGCTCGCGCGCCGGCGCGAGCTCGCGATCGCGCGCCGAGCCGCGGAACGCGCCGCGGCACGGCCGCCACGGTCATCACCGCCGGCAGCCATGGCCGATGGCACCGGCGAGCAGCGCCCGCACACCGGCGAGCCGCAGCCGCGCGTTGGCGAGCCGCGCCGACCGCCCCGCGAGCGCCAGCCCGGGCCCGACCGCCGCCCCGGCCGTCGCCCCCCCGGACCCGAGCGCAGCGCCGGTGAATCGCGCCCAGCGCGTGCGGACCGGCGCCCGCCGCGCGAAGATCGCCGCCCCGAGGGGCCGCGGCCGCCATCGAACCGCCCGGCGCCGCGCCCCGCCGAGGCCCCGATGCCCGAGCCTCAGGACCCGGCGCAGCGTGAGCGTGCGCTGCTGCTGCGCCAGTTCGAATCGAGCCCGCTGACCAAGGCCAACTTCTGTGTGCTCCGGCGCATCGGCGAGGCCGATCTGGACGCGCAACTCGCGCTGGCGCGCGCCGAGCGGATCCAACGTCGTTGAGACGGTGAGCGGCGCGGTCACACCGGCCTATCTGCAGGGTTATCCACCGGCCCTGCTGGCGCAGGTGCAGCCGCTGATCGACGCCGGCCAGCTCGGCGACACGTTGCGCCGGCGCTACCCCGGGACACATGCAGTGCGCAGCGACCCGGCGCTGTATGACTACGTCAACGTGATCAAGCAGCGCCACCTGCGCCACGCCCCGCCGCTGGCCAAGGTGCTTTACGACGGCCGGCTGCGGCGCCTGGCCCAGGCCCTGGGCACGCACACCGCGGTGTCGCGCTTGCAGGGCGGCCGGCTCAAGGCCAAGCGCGAGATCCGCATCGCCAGCCTGTTCCGCGACGCACCCGAACCCTTCCTGCGCATGATCGTCGTGCACGAACTGGCGCACCTGAAGGAGCGCGCGCACGACAAGGCCTTCTATGCGCTGTGCATGCACATGGCGCCGGACTACCACCAGCTGGAATTCGACGTCCGGCTGTGGCTGACGGCGCTGGCGCTGGAAGGCGACACCGCGGTCGCCAGCCCTTGACGCGCCTCAGCCCGGCCGCCGGAAGCCGCCCTCCACCCAGGCCGCCGCGCTGACGGCATCGAGCCGGAACGTGGCCGCCACGCGCACGCGGCCCAGCTCGTCGCCGGCAGCATCGGTGGCGGCCAGCCAGGCGCAGGGGTCGTCGTCGTCGGGCACGATGTCCAGGGTCACCAGCAGCGGGCCATCCGCCGTTTCCAGGCTCAGGCGCTTGCGCAGCATCGCGTCGCGCTGCTGTTCGTGGCGGCGCAGCACTTCGCGCGCCGTCTTCACCAGGGTGTTGAAGGCCGCCGCGTCGAGCGGCTTGGGGTTCTTCTTGTCGCGGCCCATGGTCCAGGGGCCCACCAGCGCCGGCTCGGATTGCCCGTGCGGGGTCATCGCCACCGCCCAGCCGTCGTCGTCGTCGTTGTCGATCACCCGGGCCGTCCAGCCCTTGTCGCGCCACAGGCGGTCTTCATGGCGCACGTCCTCATCGGGCGTGCCGGCTTGTGCATTGAAGGTCATGCCCCGATTCTGCCGGGCGCCGACAATGGGCAGGCCCATGCATGTTTCGCCGATCCGCGTGCTGTCGCTCATCCCGCCGATGACGCAGCTCAACACGCCCTATCCCTCCACCGCCTACCTGACGGGTTTCCTGCGCAGCCAGGGTGTGTCCGCGGCGCAGGTCGACCTGGCGCTCGCGCTGGCGCTGGAACTGCTGTCGCCCGCGGGGCTGGACGCGCTGCGTGCGGCGATCGACGCCCAGGCCGACCCCGGCCCGCTGGCGCGCGGCTTCGTCGAGGCCTTCGACGCCTGCCGCGCGGCCATCGGCCCGACGATCGCCTTCCTGCAGGGCCGCGACGCCACGCTGGCCCACCGCATCGCCAGCCGCGCCTTCCTGCCCGAGGGGCCGCGCTTTGCTTCGCTGCAGGCCTATGTCGACCCCGATGCCCAAGACGGCGGCGGCGACCCGATGGCCTGGGCCTTCGGCAGCCTGGGCGTGCAGGACCGCGCGCGCCACCTGGCCACGCTGTTCCTCAACGACCTGGCCGACGTGGTCCGCGAAGCGGTCGACCCGCGCTTCGAGTTCGTGCGCTACGCCGAGCAGCTGGCGATGAGCCAGGCCAGCTTCGACCCGCTGGCTGCCGCCTTGGCCGCGCCGCTGAACCTCGTCGACGGCACCCTGCAGCGTCTGGTGCAGCAGGTGCTGGCCGAACATGCGCCGCAGCTGGTGCTGGTGTCGGTGCCCTTCCCGGGGGCGGTGTATGCGGGCTTTCGCATCGCGCAGGCGATCAAGGCCGCCGACCCCGCCGTCGTCACCGTGCTCGGCGGCGGCTACGTCAACACCGAGCTGCGCGAACTGTCCGAACCGCGCGTCTTCGACTACTTCGACTACGTGACCCTGGACGCCGGCGAGCGCCCGCTGCTGGCCCTGCTCGAACATCTGCAGGGCCGTCGCGGCGCCGGCCGGCTGGTGCGCACCTTCGCGCGCGTCGACGGCGCGGTGCGCTATCTGCACCTGGCCGAGCCCGACATCGCCTTCGCGGATGTCGGCACGCCGACCTGGGACGGCCTGCCGGTGGACCGCTACCTGAGCCTGCTGGACATGCTCAACCCGATGCACCGGCTGTGGAGCGACGGGCGCTGGAACAAGCTCACCGTGGCCCAGGGCTGCTACTGGAAGAAGTGCAGCTTCTGCGACGTCAACCTCGACTACATCGGCCGCTACGACACGGCCAGCGCCGAGACCCTGGTCGACCGCATCGAGGCCATCGTCGCCGAAACGGGGCAGACCGGCTTTCATTTCGTCGACGAGGCCGCACCGCCGAAGTCGCTGAAGGCGCTGGCCGCCGAGCTGCAGCGCCGGCGGCTGGCGATCAGCTGGTGGGGCAATGTGCGCTTCGAGAAGACCTTCACCCCGCAGCTCTGCCGGCAGCTCGCCGACAGCGGCTGCATCGCCATCAGCGGCGGCCTGGAGGTGGCCTCCGACCGCCTGCTGACCCTGATGAACAAGGGCGTCTCGGTCGACCAGGTGGCGCGCGTGACCAAGGCCTTCGCCGACACCGGCATCCTGGTGCACGCCTACCTGATGTACGGCTTCCCGACGCAGACGGCGCAGGACACGCTGGACGCGCTCGAATACGTGCGCCAGCTCTTTGCCGAAGGCTGCGTGCACAGCGGCTTCTGGCACCGCTTCGCCTGCACCGTGCATTCGCCGGTGGGCCAGCATCCGGAGCAGTTCGGCGTCACGCTGCGCCCGCTGCCGCCGGGCGGTTTCGCGAAGAACGACGTCGCCTTCGACGACCCCACCGGCACCGACCACGACGCCTTCGCCGACGGGCTGAAGAAGGCCATCTACAACTACATGCATGGCATCGGCCTCGACGAGGACGTGCGCAGCTGGTTTCATTTCCCGGTGCCCAAGGCGCGCGTGGGGCGGCGGCGGATCCACAAGGCGCTGGCCGACGGCGGATGAATCAGTTCCGCCTGCTGCGCACCCACATCTCGTCCTTGCTCTTCGCCGGCGATGCGGTGTTCAAGTTCAAGCGGCCGGTGAAGCTGCCCTTCGTCGACTTCTCCACCCGCGACCGGCGCGCCCACTTCTGCGCCGAAGAACTGCGGCTGAACCGCCGCACCGCGCCCCAGCTCTACCGCGGCGTGGTCACGATCGGCGGCGAACCGGCACTGTGGATGCGGCGCTTCGACGAAGCCGGGCTGTTCGACCGGCTGGCGCGCGATGGATCCCTGACGCCGACCCACATCGACGCCCTGGCGGCGGCCATCGCGCGTTTCCAGGCCGGCCTGCCGCCGGCGCCATCGCACGTCGACGCCGCGGCGCTGGCGGCGCAGTGGTCGGCCGCGAATCTGCGTGAACTGCAGGCGCAGCCGGAGGCCGGCGACCTGGCCGAGCTGATCGCCTGGGACGCGGCCCAGGCCGGGGCCGCCGCGCCGCTGCTGCGCGCACGCCAGGCCGCCGGGCGGGTGGTCGAGGGCCATGGCGACCTGCACCTGGGCAATATCGTCTGGCACGCGGGTGCGCCGCAGCTCTTCGATGCCCTCGAATTCGAGCCCGAGCTGCGCTGGGGCGACCGCATCGCCGACCCGGCCTTCAGCTTCATGGACCTGCTGGCCCACGGTCTGCCGCGCCTGGCCTGGCGGCTGATCAGCCAGTGGTGCGAGGCCGGTGGCGAGCACGACGCGCTGCCGCTGCTGCGCTGGCAGGCGGCCTACCGCGCCGCGGTGCGCGCCAAGGTGGCGCTGCTGCAGGGCGCGCCCGAAGCAGCCGCCACCCGCCTGGCCCTGGCGCAGGCGCTGGCCTTTGCCGCGCCGCCCACGCTGTGGGTGTGCAGCGGCCTGTCGGGCAGCGGCAAGAGCACGGTGGCGCTGCAGCTGGTCGAAGCCGCCGGCGCGGTGCGCGTGCGCAGCGACGTCGAACGCAAGCGCCTGCACGGGCTGGCGCCGACCGCGCGCGTGGCCGACCCGGCCCGGCTCTACAACGCCGAGAGCACGCTGGGCACCTACGCCCGCCTGGCCGAGGTGGCGCGCACGGCGCTGGCCGGTGGTGTTTCCCTGGTGGTGGACGCGGCCTGTCTGCGCCGCGCCGAACGCGACGCCCTGCGCGCCGTGGCCGCTGCGGCCGGCGCGCGCTGCCGGCTGCTGGTCTGCGACGCACCGACCGCCGTGCTGCGCGAGCGCATCCGGCGCCGACAGGCGGCCGGCCAGGATCCTTCCGACGCCGACACGGCGGTGCTGGACGCACAGCTGCGAACCCATGAGCCCGTGACCGACGAAGAAGGCGCCGAGCGCCTCGACACCTCGGGCACACCGGAGGCAGTGGCCGCTCAGGTGGCGCGGAGGGTGCTGGAGCCGCGCATCGCTTGAGCGCTGTCAATGCGCGCGCACTGCGGCGCGCGATCATTCAACCCAGGAGGCCACCCCATGAGTTCGATCCGCCAGATCCTTGCCCTCATCGACGACGATCCGCGCTGCGACGCGGTGCTCGCCCTCGGCGCTAGGCTCGCCGGCTCCCATGGTGCCGGCCTGAGCGCGATGCACGTTGTGCGCACGCTGACCAGTGGCGCTGCGGCCTATCTGTCGCCGGGAACCTCCGGCCTGGCCATCGACTACGCGACCAAGGCCGACGACGAGCGCCGGCAGCTGGCCGTCGCGCGCGTGGCGGCCGCGGCCGAGCGCCACGGCCTCGAGATCCCTTTCGCGTCGGCCGCGGCCGACCCGCTTGACGCGGCCCTCACGGCCGCGCGCCACAGCGACCTCGTGCTGCTCGCCAAGCAGGTCACGGGCGACGGCCAGCTGCCCGGTTTTGCCGGCAGCCTGCTGGTGGGCGCCGGCACGCCGCTGCTCTTCGTGCCCGCGGTGGACGCGCTGCCGGCCGAGGCCGACGGGGGCCCACGCTGCGGCCAACGCGTGCTGGTGGCCTGGGCGCCGACGCGCGAGTCGGCACGCGCGCTGCGCGACGCCCTGCCGCTGCTGGCGGCGGCGCAGGCGGTGGAACTCGTGCGCCTGGCCGATGGCGCCGACCCTGCCGGACCGGAGCCGCTGGAGGCGGTACGCGACTACCTGCGCCGGCATGCCATCGAAGCCCGTGTGCGCGTGATCCCACGCGGCTCCGGGCCGGCACCCGGCGGAATCCTGCCCGGTGCCGGGTGGACCCCCGACGTACCGGTGGCCGAGGCCCTGCTGTCGCACGCCGCCGACAGCGGCGCCGACCTGATCGTCATGGGCGGCTACGGCCACGCACGGCTGCTCCAGCTCGCGCTCGGCGGTGTCACGCGCACGATCCTGAAGTCGATGACGGTGCCGGTGCTGATGTCGCACTGACGACCGCCGCCCGCCGCGCCGCAGCTTCAGGGTCGCTTGAGCAGGGTCACGCCCCCGCTGGTGCCGTCGCCGGTGATCAGGATGGTCGAGAAGATCAGGCCATCGGCGTTGGCGCCGAGGAAGTTGCCGCCGAACGACGAACTCTGAGGCAGGAAGGCGGCGCAGCCGCTGCAGCTGCCGCTGCTGTAGTTGCCGACGAAGCCGCCCGACAGGATGCGCGGGTCATAGCTCGTGCTGCCATTGAGCGCGCTGAAGACCCGCCCGTCGAGCGTGAAGCCCAGGTTCTGCACCGCCACGTCGCGGGTCACGAAATTGACCGCGATCTGGCCGTCGACGGCGCTCATGTTGCCGCCGCCGGCCGGCGCGAAGACTGCCGTGCCGCTGGTCGGCATGGCACGCGTGGCGTCGCCGGCGATCCAGTCCACCGCGCCCAGGGTCGGTGCGCTCAGCGATTCGCCGCTCAGCACCACGCTGGCGCTGGCCCCCGGTGCCGACAGCCAGCGGCCCCAGTAGGCCAGGGTGCCGTCGGCCAGGGTGCTGCTGCCGCCGGGCTGCTGCACCGCCCCCGGGCCCACCCCCTGGCGTTGCGCCTGGAAGTCACCCGTCGTGCCCACGGCCTCCAGCGCTCCCGAGGCGCCGACGCGGTACTGGTCACCCTTCCACTCGCCACCGAGGGCCAGGCCGGTGGTCGGCTGGCCGGCGCGCGTGACACCGAAGGCCAGCCCGGCGACCAGGTTGGGCACGTACTGCACACCCGAGCCGGCCGGGTTGCTGGTGAATTCACGGCTGCGGTCGCCGGACAGCGCGGCGACGTCGGTGGGCGCGGTGGCCGCCACCTGCACCACCGTCTGGCCGGCCTGCAGCGCGGCCACCGCACGCGCCGCGTCGACCGCATAAGTGGCCTTGCCGCGGTCCACCGCCTGGCCGGCCGCGGCGGCGACCACGGCGCGGATCTGCACCTGGGTGCCGAGGTTGATCTCGGGCATGGCCTGCTGCTGTTCGACGGCCAGGGCAAATCCGGGGTCGAGCTCGGCGGCACGCTTGAACTGCTCGCGCGCTTCGGCGAACCGGCCCTGGTCCTTCAGGTCCAGGCCGCTGGAAAAGGCGCGGAAGGCTTCGAGGTTGGTGGTCTGGAAACGCTCGATGCGCGCGCGCACCTCGGGCGGCAGGCTGTCGAGGTCGACGCCGGCCGAACGCAGGATGCCGAAGCTCAGCGTCTTCTGCGCACGGAACAGCGTCGCGATGTCGCCGCTTTCGCTGGTCACGCCCAGGCTGGCGGCGCTGCGGCTGTCGATCACCGCACCTTCGAGCACGAAGCGCTGCGGCGGTGGGGTCTGCGCGCCGGCCGGCGGCGTGGCGGCCGCGAGCAGGGCGGACATCAGCGCCAACATCAGGACGGGCTTCATCACTGCACCTCGAAGTTGCCGACGATGACCTTCTCGGCGCGCATCAGCCGCCCGGAACGCACCGCGTCCTCGGGGTTCGCGAGCCCGGCGTCGCCGAGCTTCATCTCGTCGAGCAGGAGCTGCACCTTCTCGCGCTCGAGCACCTTCAGGCCGGGCACCTTGCTCAGGTCGGCGATGATCATCGCGGCCAGGCCCTTGGCCATCGCGCGGTATTGCTCGTCGCCGCGGTTGACGAAGGCCTGCACCGCGATGCTGCCCGGCTCGGGCGGCGCGGCCGACACTTCGCGCTCGCGCGCCACCGCCGCCTGCACTTCCTGCTGCAGCTGCGCCGAGCTGAGCAGGGTCAGGGTCTTCGGCAGCTCGCGCTGCGCCGCACCTTCGGGGTCTTCGCGCGCGTACTGCTGCAGCTGGCGCAGCGCCTCGGCGTTGTCGCCCCGGCGCAGCGCGATCAGGCCCAGGTAGTAGGGAACCAGCGGTTCGCCGGGCGCGGCCACGCGCACCTGCTCGAGCGCCGCGACGGCGGCGACGTCCTGCTCGGCGCCGAAAGCCTCGATGCCGGTCTTGAGCTGCGCGGCCACCGCCGCGCGCGCCTGTTCGACGGCCTCGCGGCGCGGCGCGTCCACCGCCAGCAGCGGCGGCTGGGCCAGGATCTCGGGACGCGCGGCGGGGCCGTCCCAGCGGAAGTGGCGGTTGCGCAGCACCGAGCGGCCGCCCTGGTATTCGAGCACCGCTTCGCCTTGCGACACGCTGCCGTAGAGCCCCGGGGCCAGCGCGCAGCCGGCCTCGGTGCGGCACCACTGCAGCTTGACGAAGCCGGTGGCGCGCAGCTGGCGGCCGCCGAGCTGCAGGATCCAGTCGGGCGAGCCGGTGGCCAGGCGCAGGCCGCCGGCCGACAGCGCGAGCTCCTTGTAGCCGGCGCGCGGCAGGGCCAGTTCGGTGGCCGCGCCGAGCATCACCAGAGTGCCGTCGATGAAACGCAGTTGGGCCCCGCCCGCGGCGCCGGTGTGCAGCTGTCCGCTGGCAAACTCGACGCCCTCGGCCACCGGCTGGCCGTCGAGCGTGACCTGGCCTTCGACATGCACCAGCCGGGCCTGCGACCAGGCGCTGCCGCAGGCCAGCAGGGAGGCGATCAGGGCCAGGGTTTTCATGCGCGACTCAATACTGGTAGCGGGTCTTGACGGCCAGCGAATGGCGTTCGCTGTCGTAGAGATCCTGGTTGGAGCGGTTCCAGAACGAGGTCCACTCGGCGCGCACCGACCAGCGCGGGTCGAGCGCATAGGTGGCCACCAGGTCCAGGTTCACGGCGCTGTCGGCGCGTGTGCTGCCGAAACCGATGTCGCGGCCGCGGTACTTCTGCATGTAGGCGGTCAGCCCGCCGGCCACGCGCAGCCTGGGCATCGGCGAGGCCGAACCAGACAGGCGCAGCAGCGGCACGTCGCGGCTGAGGTCGTCGCGCAGGCGGTTGTTGGTTTCCACCGTCCAGCTTGCGCGCAGCCCGATCTGCGGCGCGCCGGCGAGTTCGGGCAGGCCCAGCGTCCAGCTGCCGCCGAGGGTCACGGCGCGCGCGTCGCGCACCGCATCGGCGCCGTCGTGGCGGTACTCGAAATACTGGCCGAAGGCGCTGAAGCTCTTCTGCGGCCCGAGCGTGAAGGTGGCCTCGCCGCCGACCGACAGGGTGTCGCGGTAGCGCCGGTCGTCGACGCGCAGCTCGCCCAGGCCAAGCGTGAAGCGGTACAGCGCCTCACCGCGCAGCTGGGTGAAGCCGCCGTTGAAGGCCAGGTTGCTCTGGTTGTACTGGCGCTGCCTGAAGTGCTCGCGGTGGTCGAGGTCGGCGCCGGCGAAGACCGAGAACTGCGGGCTGACCCGCCAGGCCTGCTGCGCCCCGGCGGCAAGCTGCAGATAGCCGTCGGCCACCGCCTGCGAAGGTGATCCCAGCAGGCTGACGGTGCCGAACACGAGGTCGATCTGGTCCAGCGTGGTGCCGGTGTTCACATTGCTGTCGTGGCCCAGCCCGGCCTCGAGGTACAGGCGCGAACTGCTGGCGCGGCGGCTGCCGTCGCGCAACTGCATCGCGTTCAGGAAACCCTCGATGTTGCGCCGCACCGCCGCCGGCGGGTCATAACGCAGCACGAGCTCGAACTCGGCACGTGCCCGCGCGTATTCGCCGACCAGGAAGTAGCCGCGCGCCAGTTCGAGCCGGGCACGGTCGTTGGCCGGCACCGCGGCCAGGTGGCGCTCGAGGGCGAGCAGGCCCTCCGGCACCCGGCCCGCCGAGATGGCGGCGATGCCGAACAGGAAGTCGAAGTGCACGTCACCGATCAGCTCGGGGTGGCGCTGGGCCAGCATTACCGCCTGCTCGAACTGACTGCTCTCGACCAGGCGGCGCAGGTCGTCCAGCGGCGCGGCGGCCGCGCTGCCCAGGCCGCTGAGCAAGAGCGTGGCCAGCAGCGCCGCGCCGGTCCGTCGTGCGCTTCGTCGCAGATGCTTCATGGCGTGGTGGCGGCGCCGAGGATGAGCCGGCGCAGGTTCGGGTCCATCGAGATCAAGGGCAGGCGCAGCAGCACCGGCAGCGAGACCTGCTGCGTCTGCCCGCGCAGCAAGGCGGCGATCACGGCGGCGGCTTCGGCGTCGGTGGCGCCGGGGCCAGAGTCGCCGCTGGCCCTGCCACCTGCGGCCGCGCCGCCGCCGGCGATGAGCGCCGAACTGCGCTGCAAGGCGGCTTCGGCGCGCGCCAGGTCCTCGGGGTCGAGCACGATCGCAAACTGCGGGTCGCCGCTGCCGGCGGTGCCGCCGTCGGGGTCGTCGATGCGCGGCGGCTTGGGCAGCACGATGAGCAGGCCACCCTGGTAGCGCAACTCGTAGTTGGCGGCCTGGCCGCTGGCGAACACGGCGCCGCCCGGCAGCAGCTCGAACACCGAGCCGCCCGGCGCACCGACACTGCCCGGCGGCACCGGCTGCAGCAGCGAAGCGATGCGGTCGCCATTGACGAGGCCGCTGGTGGAGAAGCCGAAGCTCGTCGGATTCGGTTCGTCCGCATAACGGATCACGCTCTGCGAGGCCACCGTCAGCGGCCGCGGCGTGACGCGCAAGGTGCCGGCTTCGTAGCTCAGCGTGTAGTTTCCGGCGTCGAAGCTGCCACCGCTGGCGCCGGTGATCGCCAGGCCGTAGTCGCCGACGACCGCCGTCGCCAGCGCCCCGGCCGTGCTGAACTGCACCTGGCCGATGGTTTCGCCGTTGGCCAGGCCGCTGCCCCCGACCGTGAACGCCGTGCCCGTCAGGCCCAGGGCGTCGCCGTAGCGTTTGGACTGCAGCATGGCGCTCAGCGTCAGCGGCCGCGGATTGACGAGCAGGGCCGCAGCCTGGTAGCTCAGCACATAGTTGGCCGGGTCGAAGCTGCCGCCTTCGGCGCCGCCGATGCTCAGCACATAACTGCCGACGCCCGCCGGCGCCGCCAGCCCGGTGCTGCTCAGGCTGGCGTGGCCGATGGTTTCGCCGTCGACCAGACCTTCGGCCAGGAACTCGGTGCCGGCGAGCACCAGCACGTCGCCATAGACCTTGTGCTGCGCCTGCGCGGCCAGGCTCAGCGCGCGCGGTGTGATGTCGACGCGCAGTTGGCTGTCGGCGACCAGCCGGTAGTCACCGGCATCGCTGCCTTCGAGGGCCGCGCCGTCCAGGGTCACGGCCTTGCCCTGGCCGGCGTTGGCCGTGGCCACCGAAGCCGTGGCCCCGTCCAGGCGCAGGCGCAGGTCGTCACCGGCGAGCAGGCCGGCCAGGGACCCGCCCGAGGTGTCGAGGGCGACCAGGGTGGTGCCGTCGTAGCTGCGGTCGACGACGGCCAGGCCGCCGGCCGTGACCGTGCGCGGCGTGACCGTGACCGTCAGTCCCAGGGTGTCGGCGATGACGTAGTTGATGGCGTCGGCACCCGCCAGGCTGAGCCCGTCGACCACCACCGCCTTGTCCGCGCCGGCATGTTTGTCGAGCATCAGGCCCTGGGTCGGATCGGCCCCCGCCTGCAGCAGGCTGATGTCGTCGCCACCGATCGCGCCCTCAAGGCCGGCGCTGCCCGACAGGCTGCCGGTCAAGGCCACGATGCGGCTGCCGTCGTATTCGCGGTCGGCGGCGCTCAGGCCGCCGAGGCCGGTCACCGTCAGCGACCGCGGCGTGATGCTGGCACTGGTGCCGGCCTCGCTGCTGGCCAGCACGTAGTTGCCGGCATCGGCGCCGCCGAGCGTGATCCCGCCGACGAGCACCGCCTTGGCCTCGCCGACGTTCTTGCCCGAGCTGAACACCGCACTCTGCGTCAGCACCAGGGTGTCGCCTTCGACGGCGTTGTCGAGCGTGCCGGTCACGGTGGCCGCGTTGCTGCCGTCGTAGACCTTGTCGACGCCGCTGTACACCGCGGTCACGGTGCGCGGCAGGATCGACGCATTGACGCGGCCGCTCGGGTTGAGCAGCCGGTAGTTGCCGGCGTCGGCGCCGGCCAGGGTGGCGCCCTCGAAGTCCAGTTGCAGCCCGGTACCGGCGTTGCGGCCGGCGGCAAAGACGCCGTCGGCAGCGAGCAGCAGGTCGTCCCCGGCCACGCTGCGGTCGCCGATGCCGGTGGCCGCGCCGGCGTCGCTGCCGTCGTAGACCTTGTCGACGCCGGTCCAGACCGCGGTAAGCGTGCGCGGGGTGATGTCCACCGTGACGCCGTCGATGCCTTCGATGCGATAGTTGGCCGCGTCGGCACCCGTCAGGACGAGGCCGCTGATGACCACCGCCTTGCCGTTGCCGACATGTTTGTCGGCCATGTTGCCGAGCGTGGCCCCGGTGCCCGGCACGCTGACGCCGACGTCGTCGCCGGCGATCAGGTCGCCCGGACGCGGCGCCACGCCCGTGGCACCGGTGAAGTCCACCAGCACCGACGTCGTGCCGTCGTATTCGCGGCTGGCGGCGCTGGCACTCAGGCCCTCGAGTACCACCGGGCGCGGCGTGATGCTCGCCGTCGTCGTGGTCGACGCGATGTCGCTGCGGTAGTTGCCCGCGTCGCTGCCGGCCAGGCCGATGCCGGTCACCGCCACCGGCTTGGCATCGCCCACATTCCTGGCGCCGGCGCCGCTGAACACCGCCGTCTGCTGCAGGTTCACCACGTCACCGGCAATCAGGCCGTCGAAGGACCCCGTCACCGGCGCACCGGTGCTGCCGTCGTAGACCCGGCTGCCGCCGACGTAGCTGACCGTCAGCGTCCTGGGTGTGATCGACGCGCTGGCGCTGCCACTGGGGTTGTCGAGCGCGTAGTTGGCCGCATCGGCGCCGCCGAGCACGGCCGAATCGATGCGGATCTCCAGCGCGCTGCCCACGTTGCGGCCGGCGACGAAGACGCCGTTGCCGGTGATGCTCAGATCGTCGCCGGCGATCACCCGGTTGCCGCTGCCGAAGACGGTGGCCAGGTCGCTGCCGTCGTAGACCTTGTCGGCGCCGGTCCAGCTGGCGCTCAGCGTGCGCACGGCGATGTCCACGCTCAGCCCGGCGGTGCCGACCACGCTGTAGTTGCCGGCGTCGGCACCGCTCAGGCCCAGGCCGTCGACGACGACGGACTTGCCGACGCCGGCGTGTTTGTCGGCCATCTGGCCGGTCGTGCTGCCCGCCGGTGGCAGCAGCAGGCTCACGTCGTCGCCGGCGATCAGGTCGCCGGCGCGTGGGCCGGCGCCTGCGGCTGCCGTCACCTGCACCGCGACCTGGGTCGTGCCGTCGTACTCGCGGCCCTCGGCGCTGACCGTCAGGCCCTCGACCACCACCGGCCGCGGCGTGATGCTGCCGGTGCTCACGGCATTGTCCGCGGCGAGTCTGTAGTTGCCGGCATCGACCCCGGACAGGGTGATGCCGCTGACCGAGATCAGCTTGCCGGCGCCGACATGCTTGTCGCCGAAGGCCGCACTCTGCGCCACGCCGACCGTGTCACCGGCGACCAGGCCGTCCAGGCTGCTGCTCACCGGCGCCAGGGTCGTGCCGTCATAGATGCGCGTGCCGCCGATGTACAGCGCCGTCACGGTTTTCGGCGTGATGTCGGCCGCGCTGCTGCCTTCGGGGTTGAGCAGGCGGTAGTTGCCGGCATCGGCCCCGGCGAGCAGGCCCCCGGTGACTGCGACCGCCTTGTCCAGGCCGACGTTGCGCCCGCCGCTGAACAGGCCGCTGGCGCTGCCGGTGAGCAGGTCGCCGGCAAGCACGCCGGGCAGGGCCACGCCGACCTGGGCCAGGCTGCTGCCGTCGTAGACCTTGTCGACGGCGCTGTAGGCGGCGCTGATCGCCAGCGGCGCGATGTCCACCGTCAGCCCGCTGGCCAGAGCGATCATGTAGTTGCCGGCGTCGGCACCCGACAGGCCGAGCCCGTCGACGAGCACCGGCTTGTCCGTGCCGGCATGCCGGTCGGCCATCTGGCCGGTGGCCGCGCCGGCGACCGGCAGATCGACGACCACCGTCTCGCCAGGAAGAACGTCGCCCTCGCGGGTGGCCCCGGTGAGGCCCGACGGCACGCTGACGGCAACCACGGTGCTGCCGTCATAGACCCGATCGGTGGCGCTGATGCCGGCCAGGCCCTCGACGACCACCGGCCTTGGCGTGATGCGCCCGGTCGTCGTGGCGCTGTCGCTGGCGAGCGTGTAGTTGCCGACATCGGCGCCGCCGATCACGATGCCGCTGACCTCGATCGGCTTGGCGTCGCCGACGTTCTTCGCGCCGGCACCGGTGAAGGCCGCGCTCTGCGTCAGCGTCAGCGTGTCGCCGAAGACGAGGTTGGCGAGGAAGGCGCTCACCGGTGCGTCGACCGTGCCGTCGTAGACCCGCTCGCCGCCGGTGTAGACGGCGGTCACGGTGCGCGGCGTGATGCTCGCGGTGGTGCTGCCGCTCGGGTTGGCCAGGCTGTAGTTGAAGCGGTCGACACCGGTCAGCAGGCCGTTGGCGACGGCCACGGTCTTGCCGCTGCCGACGTTCTTCGCCCCGTTGCCGGTGAACTGGCCGCTGGCGGCGACGGCGACGCTGTCGCCGTCCAGGAAGGCGGCCACGCTGGCGCTCACCGAGGCCAGGGTGCCGCCGTCGTAGATCTTGTCGATGCCGCTGTAGATGGCGGTGATCGCCAGCGGCGTGATCGTCACCGTCAGCGCGTCGTCGCCGGTCAGGATGTAGTTGCCGGCGTCGGCGCCGCCGAGCAGCAGCCCGGTCACGCTCACCGTCTTGTCGATGCCGACGTGGCGGTCGGCCATCGTGCCGCTGGTGATGCCCGCGGGCGGCAGGCTGACCGTGACCGCGTCGCCGGCCAGCACGCCGGTCAGGTCCACCGCCGCGCCGGCGACGTTGACGTCGACCGTGCTCGTGCCGTCATAGACGCGGTCGACGGCCTGCATGCCGGCGACGCCCAGGGCGCGCGGCAGGATGCTCGCGGTGGTGCTCGCCACGGCGGTGCCGAGCATGTAGTTGCCGGCGTTGACACCGGCCAGTGCGATGTCGGTGACGTTGACCAGCAGACCGTTGCCGGCCCGGCCGTCGACGGCGAAGCGCGCGGTCTGGTTGAGGCCCACGCTGTCGCCGGCGATCAGGCCGCTGGGGCTGCCGATCACCGCGGCGCTGGTGTCGGCCGCGCCGTTGTAGACGCGGTTGACCCCCACATAGCTCACCGTGATGGGCTTGGGCGTGATGTCGGCGCTCGCCGTGGCGGTGTCGGCCAGCAGCAGGTAGTTGCCGGCCTGGGCCCCGGTGATGACGATGGCGCTGACCGCGATCGGCTTGTCGACGCCCGCATTCTTCGCGCCGTTGCCGCTGAACACGGCCGTCTGCGTGAAGCCGACCACATCGCCGAGGTCGACCAGCACGTCGGCCGAGCTGCCGCTCACGGCGGCGTTGACATTGCCGTCGTAGACCTTGTCGATGCCGCTGTAGCTGACGCTGATCGGCATCGGCGCGATGTTCACCGTGCCGCCGGAGCCGTCCAGCGTGTAGTTTCCGGCATCCGCGCCGGACAGCGACACGCCGACGACGCTGAAGGGCTTGGCCTCGCCGGCATGGCGGTCGGCCAGGGTGCCGCTGCTGATGCCGCCGACGGGCAGCACGGCGGCGACGTCGTCGCCGACGATCAGGCCGCTGACCGCCGGCGTGTCGGCGCTGACGGCGACCAGCAGAGTGCCGTCGTAGACCCGGTCGGTGGCCGTGATGCCGGTGACGCCGACCGGCCGCGGCGTGATGCTGGCCGTGGTGCTGGCGACATCGGTGGCCAGCGAATAGTTGAAGGCGTCGGCACCGGCCAGGGTGATGCCGGTGACGTCGACGGCCTTGGCGACGCCGACGTTGCGCGCCCCGACCCCGCTGAACAGCGCGTTCGAGGTGCCGACCTCGACCACGTCGCCACCGATGATCCCCGAGCCCGCGGCATTCAGCGTGACGCTGGCGGCGGTGCCGCCGTCGTAGACCTTGTCGACCCCGCTGACGCTGGGCGTGATCGGGCGCGCCGTGATGCTCGCAGTAGCGGTGCCTGCGTTGGCGCCGACGAGCAGGTAGTTGGCCGCGTCGCTGCCGTACAGGTACTCGTAGCTGATGGCGATCGGCTTGTCGCTGCCGACGTTCTTGGCGCCGTCGCCGGTGAAGTTGACGTAGCAGCTGTAGTAGCCGCCGGTGCAATAGGAGTTGCCGTACAGGTTGGTGTAGAAGGTGACGTTGTCGCCGTCCACCACATCGCTGGAACTGGCCACCGCGGTAGCGCGCGCATGGCCGTCGTAGACCTTGTCCTGCCCGGCGTACTGCGCATGCAGTTCCTTGCGCGCAATGTCCACCGTGACGCCGTTGCTGCCGGTCAGCGAGTAGTTGCCGGCGTCAGCGCCCGACAGGCCCAGGCCGGGCACGCTGACCGCCTTGCCGTTGCCGGCGGTCTTGCTGGCCAGCGTGCCGATGACGGCACCGCCACCGGGCACGGTGATCGAGACCTCGTCGCCGGCCACCAGCCGGTCGGCGTCGACGGCCGCGTCCTCGACATTGACCTGCACGTCCAACGTCCCGTCGTAGGCGCGGTTGACGGCGGTGACGCCGGTCACGGTGAGTGCACGCGGCACGATGCGGCCGATCGTCGTGTTGCTGGCGTTGGACAGCGTGTAGTTGCCGGCGTCGTCGCCCGACAGCGCGAAGCCGGTGGCGGTGATGGTCTGGTTGGCAACGTTGCCGCCGCTGTAGGCCACGTCCTTGGCGGCGAAGGTGATCCCCGTGCTGCTGAAGCTCACCGCGTCGCTGCCGATCAGGCCGCTGCCGTAGGCCTGGGCCACCGCGCTGGCGTCGCTGCTGCCGTCGTAGATCTTGTAGCCGTAGCCGCCCGCCTCGGCGTTGTAGATCTGGGTGACGTAGCCGGTTACCACCCGCGGCGTGATGTCCACGCTCAGGTCGCCGGCCGTCGGCGCGTAGTCGCGCGCGTCCTGTCCGGCCAGGGTCAGCCCGCTCACGACCACCGTCTTGTCGCTGCCGACATGGCGGTCGACCATCGTCCCGCTGAGGTTCGCGGTGGCGTTGACCACCTGATCGCCGTCGATCAGACCGGCGAGGGTTGCCGCCGCGCCGCTCACCGCGACGGTCGCGCTGCCGTTGTAGGCGCGGTCGGTGGCCACCAGCCCGTTGACGCCGAGCGGCTTGGGCGCGATGGTCACGCTGACGGCGTCGATGCCGCTGATGCGGTAGTTGGCCGCGTCGGCGCCGCTGAGCGTGACGCCGGAAACCATGACCGGGCGTTCGACACCGGCATGCCGGTCGGCCAGCGCACCGGCCGCGCCGCTGTCCGAGACCACGATGCTGTCGCCGGCCACCACGCCGGCCAGGGCCACCGGCGTGTAGCTCACGACGACGCTGCTGCTGCCGTCGTAGACCCGGTCGGCAGCGCTGAAGCCGCCGATGTTCAGCGCCTTGGGCAGGATCCCGGCGTTCGCGCTGCCGAGCACGGTGTAGTTGGCGGCCTTGCCGTTGGCACCGTCGCCCACCGTGTAGCCGGTCACCGTGACCAGCTTGTCGGCGCCGGCATTGCGGTCGGCAAAACTCGCCGAGGCGCCACCGAGGCCGATCGTCAGGGCCTCGCCCGCCACCAGGCCGGTCGGCTGCGCGCCGGCGATGAAACCGGCCGCAGTATTGCCGTCATAGACCTTGTCGAGCACCATGCCGTCGAGCGTGACGACGCGCGGCAAGGTGGTCAGCGTGGCGCTGCCGCTGACGACGAGGTCGTAGCCGTCCTGCGTCGAGTACAGCGCCGAGGCCCCGATCAGGCGGCTGCCGACGTCGGCGGACAGGCCGGCCACGAGGATGCGCTCCGGGTAGGCAATGGTGCCGCCGCCGTCGGCCGTGAAGCCGGCGTCGCCGAGCGACACGCTGCCGTCGTAGGTCCGGCTCGCATCGGCCAGGGTCAGGGCCAGCGGGCTCAGCTGAGCGCGCAGCAGGGGCTGCGACAGGCCTTCGTAGAGGCGCCAGACGGTGGCCTCGCCACCGGTGGCGGACAGGTCCCAGCCCTCGAAGGTGGCCCCCTGGCGCATCTCGGCGTCGGTGCGCCCCGTCCCGCCGCCGGCCGACGTGGCCTGGCCGGTGCTGGTGGTGTTCCAGTAGCTGTCGGCCACCGGCGTGCCGGCGGTTTGCAGCCGGCCGACCAGGCCGCCGGTGGCGATGCTGCCGAAGCCGCTGGCCGAGACCGCACCGCTGGCGTAGGTGTGCGAGATCGCCCCGCCGTACAGATAACCGATCAGGCCGCCGGCATAGCCGGTGCCCCCGGTGCCGCGCGCCGCGACGGCGCCGCTGGCATAACTGTCGCTGAGCGGGACATCATGCTCGACGCCGTCGTTGCCATAGTTGTAGAAGTAGCCGATCAGGCCGCCGGCAAACACCGTGTTCGAGGCGGCGGCGACGGTGTCGGACACGTTGACGGCGCCGCGCGCCAGATTGCGCCGGAAGGCGCCGCGTGAATAGCCCGACACCAGGTGGTAGTAGCCGCTGTAGTCGTAGGCGTAGCCGATCAGGCCACCGAGGTAGAGGGTTCGGGTCTCGCCGTCGGTGCCGGTACCGGTGACTCGCCCGCTGGCCGAGCTGTCCTCGATGACGACGCCGGTGCCGTTGAATTCGCCGATCAGACCGCCGACCCGCGCGCGGCCGGCGACGTCGCCGCTGGCGTGGCTGTCGGCGACGGCGACCCGCTCGTCGGCGGTGTAGTTGTAGGCCTGCAGTTCGCCGACCAGACCGCCGCTGGCGTTGTCGCCCTGCACCGCACCGGTGGCGCGGCTGCCGCGGATCGTGCCGCCGTTGAGGTCGAACTGAACCCGGCCGATCAGGCCACCGGTGCTGTAGCCGCCGCTCACGTCGCCCGACGCATGGCTGTCGGTCACGTCGCTGCGGTTTGCGTAGCCGAGCAGCCCGCCGACGTAGCCGCTGCTCACGCTGACGTCGCCACTGGCGCTGCCGCGCAGCAGCGGCGACCAGTAGTGGTAGCCGACCAGGCCCCCGGTATAGGAACTGGCGCCGCCGACATCGCCGCTGGCGCTGACGTCGGTGAGCGCCATGTTCGACAGATAGCCGACGAGGCCGCCGACGTAGTCGACGCCCTGCACCGCACCCGAAGCACTGGCGTCGGTGATCGCATGCGCATAGACGCGCACGCCGTTGACCACGCTGGCCGATCCGCTGGCCTGGCCGACGAGGCCGCCCACATAGCTGCCGCCGGTGACGTTGCCGCTGGCCGACACGCCCTGCAGGGTGGTCGAATAGAGTTCGCCGACGAGGCCCCCGGAGCTGCCGTAGCTCACGTTGTAGACGCTGCCCTGGCGGGTCACGTTGCCACTGGCGTGGCTGTCGCTCAGGCTGCCGGCCTGCTGGACATAGCCGGCCAGCCCACCCGCATAGGCGTAGTAGCCGTCGACGAAGACCTCGCCGCTGGCGCTGCTGCGCGTGATGCCGGCAGCGTTGTAGTAGTGGTAGCCCACCAGTCCGCCGGCGAAGATGGTCCCCGAGTCGATGCGCACCGCGCTCACCGGCAGGTCGGCGTGCACGTTCTCGATGCCGGCGCGGTTGTCGTTGTAGCCGTACTGGTAGCCCACCAGGGCGCCGCTGTAGGAGCCGCCGACGACGCGCCCGCCTTCAAGGTTCAGGTTGCGCAGGCTGGCGGTGTTGACATAGCCGAACAGGCCCGTGTAGCTGGTGCCGGGCCGGTTGATCGTCAGGCCACTGATGCGGTGGCCCAGGCCGTCGAAGTCGCCGGAGAAGACGGCGACCTGGTTGCCGCCCAGGGGCACGAAGCCGGCGCCGTCGTTCCAGCCGGCGGTCGGCGACGCGTCGATGTCGGAGCCGAGCGCGTAGTTGCGCGTCAGCGCGGTGCTGTTGGCATTGATCGCCTGCAGGGCTTCGAGGCTGTTGACGACGATGTAGGCCTGGCCATTGATCGACAGCGACGGGCTGCTGCCCGACAGCGTGATGCGCGCCCCGTCGGCCAGGGTGTAGCGGCCGCTGCCGGCGCTGATCGTCAGCCCGGCGGCGTTGCCGGTGGCCGTGATGTCGGCGTTGACCGCGATGTCGTTGATCGACGACAGGGTCAGCGTGGTGTCGGCGGCCCAGCTCACCGGCGCCTCGATGCGGATGTCGCCGGCCTCGCCGCCGTCGGCGGCCGTCTGCAGTGTGACGCTGGTCTGCGCCAGCACACCCTGCAGGGTCGCCGCGCCGATGCCCGACACGGTCTGCGCGCCGCCGCCGGCGCTGACGACAAAATCGGTCGGGTCGATCAGCCATTCGCCGGCGCGGCGACCGGCGGCGCGCGTGTCCACGCGCACGGCCGGGTCGATGGCGACCCGGGCTGCCGAGGTTTCGATGTGGCCGCCGGCACCGTCGCTGGCGCGCGCGCTGAGCGTGCCGCCGATGTCGATGCGCCCGGCCTGCATGTCGCCGCGCACGCGGATGCGCCCGCCGGCCGTGCCGTCGGCGGCCAGCGTGCCGCGCGTAGTGACCACGTCGCCGGTGATCACGATCTCGCCGCCACGCTCGGTGATCGCGCTGGCGCGGATCAGGCCGTCGGTATTGACCAGGGCCGGCGCCTGTCCGGCCCCGGCGAGTGCCGTGAGCTGCACCCGGCCGCCGTCGACGTCGATGCGGCCGCTATGGTCCACGCGGGCCCCGGCACCGGGCGTCACGGCGGCCGAGAGCAGGCCGTGTTGATCCAGCGCCACGGTGACGGCGCGCCCGGCGGCGAGCACCACGCTGCCGCCGGGGGCGAGGATCTCGCCGGCGTTGTCGACCTGGGCACCGAACAGGGCGGCATAGCTGTCGGCCTCGATCCGGCCACGGTTGACGACGCCACCCGCACCCGCCTCGAAGCGCAGATGGCCGGCGGCGAAGTCGGTCTGCGACAGGTCGAGCGTGCTCGCGATCAGGCCGCCGACGTCGACCTTGCTGCCGGGCGCAAACAGCACCCCGTTCGGGTTGGTCAGGAACACCTGGCCGTTGGCCACCAGGCGGCCGAAGATCGCCGACGGATCGTGCCCCAGCACGCGGTTGAGCGCGATCGCGTCGGCCCCCGGCTGGCGGAACTCCACTGTCGCGTCGCGGCCGATGTCGAAGCCCTGCCAGTCGATGCCGAGCCTCGCGCTCGACTGCTGGATGAGCAGGAGCTGCCCGGTCTGCGTGATCTGCCCGCTGCCCACGCGCACCTGGCCGCCGCGCGGCAGCGCGCTGGCCGAGAGGTTCAGCACGGTCGGCGGCAGGGCCTGGGCCAGGCTCCAGCCGCAGAACGGAGCGAGCAGCAGGGCCAGCAGGCGCGAGATGCGCCGATGGCGTCGAATCAGGATCACACGGGGAGCGGACATGACCGGTCCTCTCAAGGCGCAGCGAAGAGTTGCAGATACAGGCGCGGCTTCGGGTCGCCGCCCTCGGCACGCGGCTCGCGCGACCCGCGCCAGGCCAGCGAGGCCGAGACGCCGAGCTCGCCCGCCGCCCACTGCAGGCCGAAGCCGGTGCCGCGCAGGCGCACGTCGTTGCCCTGGCCGCCGCCGCGGCTGACGACGCCGCTGGCCTGGTCGTGGAACAGCGACACCGTGAGCTGGCCGCCCAGATGCGCCAGCGCGTAGCGCAGCTCGGCGCTCCACAGCCGACCGAGGTCGACCGCGGCCTCGCCCGGCGCGTAGGCACGCACGCCGTTCGGGCCGGCCAGACTGAGCTTTTCGGAGCTGTCCAGATTGCTGCCGGTGTACTGAGCCAGCACGCGCGCATAGGCCGACACCGGCCCCCAAAGCGTCTGCTGCCGCGCCAGCTGCAGCTGGGCCTTCTTGAAGTCGCTGCGGCCGGCATCACCGGCGCGCAGTTCGCCGACCCACAGGGTGGCCGCCGCGGCGCTGGCCCCGCCGCCGAGCCAGTCGTCGCGCAGGTCGCCGTTGCCGCCGAGCTGCAGCAGCCGGGCACTGCGCGGGCGCTCCTGGCCGACCAGGCGCACCTCGTCGTTGAGCCGCTTGACGTCCAGCCCGCCGCGCAGCCAGGCATTGCCGCGCGTGCTGCGCCACAACGGCCATTCGAGGTCCACACCGAGCGTATTGGCGGTGCCGGTGGCACCCAGCGCGCTGAAGTCGCCGGCCAGGAAGTAGGTCAGGCGCGACAGGCTGGCGCCCAGGCGCAGGCCGTCGCCGCCGATCGGCCAGCGTGTCTCGACACTGCCGCTGACCAGGCCGCCGCCGTTGGACACGGTGGCACGCAACGTACTGTCGTCGCCCCAGCCGCTGAGGTCGCGCAGATGCAGCTGCAGCCCGGCCCGGTACTCGCCGGTGGACCGGCTGCCGTGGTTGTCGGCCTCCAGGCGCAGGGCCAGCGGTTCGTCCTCGGCGACGCTGACGATCACGTCGGCGCCGCCGGTGCTCGCGCCGGGCGCGAAGGTGCCGCGTGCGACCACACCCGGGATGTCGTTGAGCAGCAGCAGCTTGCGCTCGAGGTCGGCCTGCAGCACCGGCTGCGCCGTGGTGATCGGGTCGGTGTGCGCCTGCACGACGGCGTCGCGCAGCCGTACCTCCTGCGCCGTGACGACCTGCACCGTCTCGACCTGGCCCTCGAGCACCGCAATCTCGACGATGCCACCCTGCACCGCCTGCGCCGGCAGGTAGGCATAACTCAGCAGATGGCCCCCCGACTGGTACAGGCGCGTGAGCGCACCGGCGGCCTCGTTCAGGCCCTTCAGGTCGAGCCTGCGGCCGACCCAGGGCTTGACCAGCGCGTCGAGCTGTTCGATGGGGTAGGACCGGGCCCCGGTGATGCGGAAACCCTGGACCTGGACCGCCGCGCCTTCGGGCAGGTCCACGGTCGGCCGCGTCGGGGCCTCGACAACCCGCGGCGCGGCGGACGAAGGCTGCAGCGGACGTGCATCCGGCCGCTGCTGCTGCAGCAGCTGGCCAGCGTCGGGCGCGGTCTGGGCCAGGGCCGCCGCGGCCACAGGCAGCAGGGCCAGGGCGAGCAGCGCCGATCGCAGCGGCTTCGAGGGGAGGTCGGAAAACTGGGGCATCGGGGGGTCTCAGCGACGGGCCATCGTCTGCAACACGGCCGAAAGCAGCCTTTCGGCCGGCTCGAAATCGGCGCGGCGCTGCAAGAGCTGCTGCAGCGCCGCCACGGCATCGTCCAGCCGGCCGGCATCGGCCAGTGCGGCCGCCGCATCATGCGCCTGCCAAAGCTCGGGCGGGAAGGCATGGCCGGGCTCGCCACGGCCGCCCAGGGCCTGCACCACACGCGCCGCCCAGGCCGGCTGGCCCGCCATCACGCTGTCGAAGGGCGCCGTGGCCTCGTCGGCATAGAGCACGCGCGAGGTGGCGGTTTCGACCACGCGCAGATTGACCTGCACCGCATCGCCGACGACAAAAAAGCTGCCGAAGACCATGCGCCCGGCGCCGACGATGCGGCCCAGGCGCAAGCGCGCCGCCTCGTCGGCGAGTGCGCCGCTGCCAAGCCTCTGCTCGGCCAGCAGTTCGTGCAGGCGAACACGGTCCACCACGGACTGGCCCGGCGTGCGCAGCAGGGCCGTGACCAGGCTCTCCGACAGGCTGCGGCGCAGCCAGTCGGTGCGCCCGGGCGGCAGCGCCGACAGCGCGGCCACGCTGCGGTCCTCGAAGTCCCAGACCACGACCGCCGGCAGTGATGCGGCCCCGGGCGTGGGGGCCGCCGTCTGCGCCGCCGCCGCTGCGCTGGTGGCGGCCACCCACAGCAGCACGGCGCGCCGGGTGGCTGGCCCTGGCGCGCCGACGCGGGTACTGCCGTGGCGAGCCGTCATTCGATGCGCGCGATGATGCGCTGGTTCTTCTCGATCGTGCCGCGCACCTCGGCCGCGCTCGCATGCGCCAGGCCTTCGTCGACTTGCGTCACGGTGAGCCGCGCGATGCGGCTGTCCTTGTAGCCGAGCACGCGGCCATTCAGTTCGATCGGCTCACCGCGCATCAGCACGTTGAAGGACTGGCCAGGCTTGACGCCCTGCTTGCGCCCGAGGTTGATGATGACCTGCTCACCGTCGACTGCGGCCACCCGGCCCTTCAGCGGGTATTTCTGCGCCACCGTGGTGGCGATCTGCTGGGCCATCGCCGCGGCCAGCGCGGCCGGGTCGGCCGGCGACGCGACGCTCTCGGTACGCACCAGGGCGAGCTGGGTGGTTTCGACGTCGACCGCGCGCAGCGCCGCGGCGAGCTGGGCGCCCTGCGTGTTGAGCACACCTGAAACCATCAGCCGCGCCGCCAGCACGCGGCCGAGCCGGGTCTGCGCGTCGGGGTCGGCGAGGGCCGACGAGCCGAGGTTCATCTCGGCGATCAGCTTGTCCAGCAGGCGCCGCTCGACGAGGGTGAAACCGCGCGACTGCAGCTCGCCGATCAGCGCCTCCTGCAGCAGGCCATCAAAGCCGATGCGGCCGGTCAGCGACTCCAGCGTGCGGTCCTGGAAAGGCAGCACGCTGATCGCCATCACCGGCGACGTCCAGTCGTCCGCCGGCGGCGCGCCCTTGGCCGGCGGCGCCTGCAGGCGTGCGGCGAGTTCCTTGACCGTGTCGTCGATGTACTTCTGTTTCGCCGCGTCCTGCTCGCTGGCGAGGTTGTCGCGTACCTGACGCAGCAGTGCCGCCGTCATCGCGTCCTGCGGGTCCAGCGCCTGCGCGCGCTCCAGCAGGGCTTTCGCGCGGGCCGGCTGACCGCCCTGGTTCAGCGCCACGGCCAGGTTGGACAGGGCGGGCACCGAATGCCGGTCGGCCTTCAGGGCCTGCTCGTAGTGCTGCACCGCGGCCTTGGGGTCCTGGGCGCGTTCCAGATTGCCCACCGCCACCAGGGCCTGCGCCTTCTGCCAGGAAAAATCGGCCTCGGTGCGTGGTGCTGCGGCCTGCTTCAGGGCCGCGCCGCCCTCGGCCAGATTGCCGCTCGCGGTCATCGCGCGGCCGCGGATCAGGTAGGCCGCGCTGCGCGCCGGCGCGCTGGCGATGATGTCGTTGGCCGCGCTCAATGCGGCCTGCGGGTTGCCGCGCGCGAGCTGCACCTCGGCCAGGCCCTCGCGGCCCATCAGCGCCACCTCGGGGTAGCCGCTCACCGCGGCAAGCGCCTTGAATTCCTGCTCGGCGGCGTCGATCTTCTTCTGGCGCAGCAGGTCGTAGGCCTTCTCGGTGCGCAGGATGTGCTCGACGCTGGGCGGCGGCGGCAGCAGCGCGGGGTTCACCGGCGTGCTGCCGGCGACCGGCGGATGGAAATAGAAGTCGCCTTCCAGCGAGGTGTTCTCCCAGGGCACCTGCTGGCCGCGTGAATCGAGCCGAACGCCGAGTCGCGTGCGCTTGAAGACCTGCTCGACGGGCAGCCCCGAGCGCTCGATATTGGTCAGCAGATGCTGGGTGTACAGGCCGTTGGCGCCCTTGCCGTCGCTGGCGACGCTGCCCGGCGCCGTGGCGAAGGCGATCAGCGAACCGCTGGGCGCGTCCATCTGCGACAGGCCGCCGTTGCCCGCCGTCGAGCGTGAGGCCTTGGCAAAGGGGTTGTCGCGGCAGGCGTCGAGCACGACGATGTTGATGCGGTTCTTCGCCGATTCCATCTTGTCGAGCACCTGCTGCGCGTCGACCGCCTTGAACGGCACTTCGTCCTCGCGCTCGACCCGGCTGCCCACCGGCAGCAGGTAGTTGCGCCCCTTGACCTGCACGCCGTGGCCAGCGAAGTAGAACAGGCCCACAGTGTCGCCGCGCAGCCGGTCACCGAAGTCGCGGATCGCGGCTTCCATCTGGCGCTGGTCGGCATCGAGCTTCAGGTCGACCTGGAAGCCGGCACGCTGCAGCGCCTTGGCCATGGCCTGCGCGTCGTGGGCCGGGTTGTCGAGCGGGATCTGGGCGTAGCGGCTGTTGCCGATGACCAGCGCCTGGCGCAGCTCGGCCGCCTGGGCGGCGGCGGCGAGCAGGCTGGCGCCCACCACAAGCGCCAGCCGGCGCAGCAGGGCAGAAGAAACGACCGGGCGGGTCGCACGGGTGATGGATCGGAGCTGCATCATGGGCCTCACATCGTCGTCGCTCCATGCCCGGACGGAAACATCCGGACACGCAGCCATTGCACCACAGCGCACAGACTAGGGCCTACCCCCCGTTGGGGGCGGCCCGCAAGCGCCTAGAACTGGGGAGCAGCAACGACGCAGCGGCGCGCGGCGTGAAGGATGTGGCGCTTTCCCGCAGCTTCGGCCGCGCCGCTCAGACCGGACGCTGCCAGGCCAGCATCAGGTTGTTCGCCGGCATCGCCTGCCGCGAGCGCCAGCGCAGGCCGGCCGCTTCGGCCTCGGCCTGCAGGTCCGCCAGCCGGCGCAGACCCCAGGCCGGATCGCGGGCGCGCAGGCTGGCGTCGAAAGCGGCATTGCTCGGGGCCAGCGGCTCGCCGTCGACGATGACCGGTCCGTAGAGCAGCAGCAGCCCGCCCGGTGCAAGCGCCAGGGCGGCACCGCGCATCAGCGCCGGCGTCACGGCCCAGGGCGAGATGTGCACGAGGTTGGCGGCGAACAATGCGTCCCAGCCGCCGGGCCGCGGCGGCCAGCGCTCAGGCGCATGGGCCAGCAGGTCCAGCGGCCGCGGCGCGGCCACGTTGTCCAGCCCGGCGCAGCGCGCGGCAATGCTGGGCAGCACGCCAGCGTCGGCGTCGGTCGGCTGCCAGGTCCAGCCCGGCTGCGCGGCAGCGAAATACGCCGCGTGCTGGCCGCTGCCGCTGGCCAGCTCCAGCACCGCAGCCCTGGGCGCCAGCCAGCCGGCCAGGACCTCGAGGATCGGCGCCCGGTTGCGTTCGGCGGCCGGGCTGAAGGCCAGGCCGGGTTCAGGTCCGTCGCCACGATCAGGCATCGTCCACCTCCTCGGCCGCGAGCTGCAGGCGCTGCCGCCGCGCACCCCCACCCACCCGCGTGACGGCGCGGATGCGCAGTGCGCGCCCGGCGGTCAGCGTCCGGCGGCAGTGGAAGTCCAGGCTATCGGTCTGGCCGGGGCAGCTGGCGTCGATGCGCCGCGTCCATTCGCGCGCACCGTCGAGTTCCAGCGTCACGGCGAGCCAGGCGCCGGGCGCTTCGGGTGTGCGCACGGCAAAACGCAGGTCGATGTCGAAGCTGCGCTCGCGCTTGAGCACGGCCGGGACGGTGAGCACGGCGACATCGGCTTCGCCGGCATCGACGCGCCAGGCTTCGGGTCGGGTTCGTTTCACGCGCCGATGTTAGGGTCTGTTCACGCTACGCGAAGGGCCCCTGGGCGAACGCGCCGGCGGTCGGCTGCAGCCGGCGCAGCAGGTCGTGCAGGTCGATCCGCTGCGTCAGCACGACGGCCAGGCGCGGGCTCACGCGCAGCGGCGCGATGTCGAAGCGGAACCAGCCGAAACCGTCCATCTCGGGCCCGCGCCGGCCACGCAGGTCGCAAAAGCGGCTCTCGCAGACCAGGGCCCCGGGGTCGAAGCGCGGCTGCAGGGTGGCGAACAGGTGCAGATCCTTGCGCGAGCGATAGTGCAGGCGGCCCAGGTCGAGCAGGCCGGCGGCGTCGAGCGCCAGCCCGGTCTCCTCACGGGTTTCGCGCAGCGCCGCGTGCAGCGCGCTCTCGCCGGGCTCGGGACCGCCCTTGGGCAGATCCCAGCGCTTCTGCCCGGTGACATGGCACAGCAGCAGCTCGCCGTCGGCGTTGACGATGACGGTGCCGCAGCTGAGCGGGCGCAGCAGTTCGGGCCGCTGGAACATGCCGCGAGCATGCCGCAAAGGCGCCGCGCGCGCGCATCGGTCGCGGGCCTTTGCGTTAGGCTCCAGGCCCCATGCCCGCCGCCAACGACCCCTTCGATCTGCAGCGCTTCGTCGATGCGCAGGCCGGCGTGTGGGCGGCCGTGGCCACCGAGCTGCAGGCCGGGGCCAAGCGCAGCCACTGGATGTGGTTCGTGTTCCCGCAGCTGGCCGCGCTCGGCCGCAGCGGCACCGCAAGGCGCTACGGCCTGGCCGGGCTCGACGAGGCGCGCGCCTACGCCACCCACCCCCTGCTCGGCGAGCGCCTGCGCAGCGCCTGCGGCTGGCTGCTGCAGGCCCCCGCAGGGCGCAGCAGCCTGCAGATCCTGGGTGCGCCGGACCATCTGAAGCTGCGCAGTTCGATGACCCTGTTCGCCGCCGCGCAGCCCGACGAGCCGCTGTTCGGCGCCGTGCTCGCGCGTTTCGACGCCGGCCTGCCCGACCCGCTGACCCTGCAGGCCCTGGCGTGAAGATCCGCATCCGCATCCGCAACCCGCTGCACCGGCGCCGCGACGGGCCCGACCGCTTCGTGCCCACCTCGCGCCGCCAGCGCTGGGTGATCGTGGCCCTGACCGTCGGCACCACGCTGGCCATCGGCGTGGCCATGCTGGGGCCGCATGTGCACTACCTGCGCGCCCGGCTGGCCCTGGCGCGCGCAGACAAGCCGCCCTGCACCGCCGGTCAGACCGTGGGCTGCGTCGGCGGCACGATGGGCGTGATCGTGGTGTCGCCGCCCGCCTCGGCGCCACGCTGAGTCGGCCAGCCGGCAGCGGCGGCCAGGTCGGCGTCGTGCTCGCCCAGGGTCGGCGCGGGTGTGCGCAGCCGCCCCGGCGTGGCCGAGAGCTTGGGCACGATGCCGGGCACCGTCAGCGGCTGCCCGCGGTGGTCCTGCGTCATCACGAGCATCTCGCGCGCCCGGTACTGCGGGTCGGCCGCGATGTCGGCCACCGTGTAGATGCGGCCGACCGGCACCCGGGCCGCGTCGAGTGTGCTCAGCACGTCGGCGATCGTCTGCTGCGCCGTCCAGTCGCCGATCGCGGCGTCGATCTGCGCCACACGCGCGACGCGGCCGGTGTTCGACTGCAGCGCCGGGTCGGCGGCCAGGTCGGCGCGGCCGATGGCCGTCATCAGGCGGCGGAAGATGCCGTCGCCGTTGCCGGCCACCAGCACCCAGGCGCCGTCGGCGCAGCGGTAGGCATTGCTCGGTGCGATGCCGGGCAGCGCGCTGCCGGCCGGCTCGCGCACGGTGCCGAAGGCGTCGTATTCGGGGAGCAGGCTTTCCATCACGTTGAACACCGCTTCGTAGAGCGCCACGTCCACCACCTGACCGAGCCCGCCATTGACCTCGCGGTGGCGCAGGGCGGTGAGCACGCCGATCACGCCGTGCAGCGCGGCCAGCGTGTCGCCCAGGCTCACGCCCACGCGCACCGGCACCCGGCCCGGCTCGGCCGTCAGGTGGCGCAGTCCGCCCATCGCCTCGGCGATGACGCCGAAACCCGGCCGCGCGGCATACGGCCCGGTCTGCCCGTAGCCCGAGATGCGCAGCATGATCAGTTTCGGGTTGAGCGCGTGCAGCGCCTCCCAGCCCAGGCCCCAGCCTTCCAGGGTGCCGGGCTTGAAGTTCTCGATCAGCACATCGGCCTCGGCGGCCAGCGCGCGCACCGCCGCCTGGCCCTGCGGCGTGCGCAGGTCCAGCGCCACGCTGCGCTTGTTGCGCGACTGGACCTGCCACCACACCGACGTGCCGTCGCGCAGCAGCCGCCACTGGCGCAGCGGGTCACCGCCGTCGACGGGCTCGACCTTGATCACGTCGGCGCCGAAGTCGGCCAGGGTCTTGCCGGCAAAGGGGCCGGCGATGAGCTGGCCGAGTTCGAGCACGCGCACGCCGTGAAGGGCGTCCACACCGTTGCTGCCCTGCAGGGCGTTCATCGTCGTCCTCCGTGATGCAAGGTGCGCAGGGTACCGCGCCGTTACCATGCCGCGATGGACCCCGACGAGCTGCAGCGCATCGATGACCGCCTGGTCGACCTCGAGATCAAGGCCAGTTTCGCCGAGGACCTGCTTGACCAGCTGAACGCCGTCGTCGTGCGCCAGCAGCAGCAGATCGACGCGCTGGCGCATGCCCTGGGCGCACTGCGCGGGCTGTTGGCCCCGGCCGAGCCCGAGGCCGGGCGCAGCCTTCGCGACGAACTGCCGCCGCACTACTGACGGCACTCCTGAGGCCGCCGCCGCATGCAAGCCACGCAAGACATCGGCCTCGTCGGCCTCGGCGTGATGGGGCGCAACCTGGCGCTCAACATCGCCGGCCACGGCTTCAGCGCGGCCGTGCACGACCGTGACCCCGCCGCCATCGCAGCCGGCCTCGACGCGCTGCATGCCGCCGGCCTGGGCGCGGCCGGCTGCGCCGATCTGCCGGCACTCGTCGCCACGCTGGCGCGCCCGCGCAAACTGCTGCTGATGGTGAATGCCGGCGCGCCGGTGGACGCGGTGCTCGACGGCATGCTGCCCCTGCTGGGGCCGGGCGACATCGTGATCGACGGCGGCAACAGCCTGTGGACCGACACCGAAAGACGCACACGGGCGCTGGCGGTGCGCGGCCTGCATCTTGTCGGCGCCGGCATCTCGGGCGGCGCGCGGGGCGCACGCGACGGCCCGTCGATCATGCCCGGCGGCAGCGCCGAGGCCTGGGTGGCACTGCGGCCGCTGTTCGAGGCCATCGCAGCGAAGGTCGACGGCCAGCCCTGCGTGGCGCACATCGGCCCCGGCGGCGCCGGACATTTCGTGAAGATGGTGCACAACGGCATCGAGTACGCCGACATGCAGCTGATCGGCGAGGCCTATGCGCTGCTGCAGGCCACCGGGCTGGACACCGACGCGATGGCCGCGATCTTTCGGCGCTGGGACGCGGGCCCGCTGCAGAGCTACCTGATCGAGATCACGGCGCTGATCCTGGCCGAGCGCGACCCCGGCAGCGGCCGCCCGCTGATCGACCTGATCCAGGACCGCACCGGCCAGAAAGGTACCGGCCGCTGGACCCTGGTCGCCGGCGCCGAGCAGGGTGTGGTGATCAGCGTCATCGCCGCCGCGGTGGATGCACGCCTGCTGTCGGCGCGCAAGGACCAGCGTCAGGCCGCGAGCGCGCAGCTGGCCGGGCCCGATGGCCGCATGCCCGCCGCCCACGGCGCCGACAGCGCGGCCTGGGTGGCGCAGGTGGGGCAGGCCCTGTACGCCAGCAAGATCGTCGCCTACGCGCAGGGGCTGGCCCTGCTTCAGGCGGCCAGCGACGCACAGGCCTGGGCACTGGACCTGGGCGCCATCGCCCGCCTGTGGCGCGGCGGCTGCATCATCCGCGCGCGCTTGCTGAACCGGATCGCCGACGCCGCCGCGCCGGACCTGCTGCAACTGCCGTTTTTCCGCGACGCGCTGGCCGGCGCGCAGGCCGCCTGGCGCCAGGTGGTGGCCAGCGCCGCGCACGCCGGTCTGCCGCTGCCGGCGATGGGCGCCGCGCTGGCCCACTACGACGCCTGGCGCAGCGCGCGGCTGCCGGCCAATCTGCTGCAGGCGCAGCGCGACTTCTTCGGCGCCCATGGCTACGAGCGCATCGACCGGCCCGCGGGTCGGCTGTTCCATACCCATTGGCCGGCAGCACGCGGCTGAGCCGCGGTGCGCCTTCAGCCGCCGATGGCTGGCGAGGGCAGACCGTCGATGGCGTCACCCAGCGATGCGACGGCGCCCAGGGGGTCATGCTGGCGCAGTTGCCGGGCGGCGCGGTCCAGCGCCAGCAGGCCGGCACCGGTGCCGGCGGCGGCCTGCAGTTCACGCCGCGCCTGCTGCAGCGCCGCGATGGCGTTGGCATCGTGATCGCAGTACAGCTCGACCTGGGCGGCGCGCAACGCCAGCCAGGCACGCGCCTGGTGGCTGTAGCGCTCGGCCTCGGCCGTGGCGTCGGCGGCCAGGGCGGCCGGTGCGGCAATCGACGCGACCAGCGCAATCAGCGGGCGAGTATCGACCATGCGGGGTCTCCGGTGGGGGGTGCCCCGCCGCGACCGGATCCGGCCGCGGCGAAGTGCTCCCGTGGACGAGCCCGACGTCCGGGCCCGACCCAGCAACGCAGCAGCGGCGATCTCGATGACAGGGCCAGTCCCGAGCCACCGACGACACGCCCACCGATCCGGTGCAGCGTCTAGCATCGGCCTATGACCAGCGCCGCCGCCGAGGACGAACCGCCTTACGCCTGGGTTGTGGTCGGCGCGGCGTTCACGGCCCTGGCCGTGATCTTTGGCGTGGCCTATTCCTTTGCCGCGTTCTTCGAGTCGTACACCCACGCCTTCGACGCCAGCCGCGCCGAGGTCTCGCTGGTGTTCGGCCTGTCGGGGCTGCTGTACTTTGTGCTCGGCGCCGTCGGCGGCATGCTGTCCGACCGCTTCGGGCCACGCATCATCACCAGTGCCGGCATGTTGTGCATCGCCGCGGCGCTGGCCCTGGGCAGCCAGGCGCGCTCGATGCTGGAGCTCACCTTGGTCTACGGCGTCGGTCTGGGCGTGGGCATCGCGCTCGTGTACACACCGTCGATCGGCTGCGTGCAGCCCTGGTTCACGCGCCGGCGCGGTCTGGCCGCGGGCCTGGCGAGCGCGGGCATCGGCGCGGGCACCTTCGGCGTGCCCCTGCTCGCGGCGCTGGCCATCGTGCACTGGCAGTGGCGCGGGGCGATGCTCGCGCTCGCCGCCGGGGTGCTGCTGGTCGGGCTCACGGCCACGCTGGCGCTGCGCCCCGCGCCCGCGGCCACCCGCCGCGCCGGCGCTGCCGTGCCCGGCCTGAGCCTGGGCCAGGCCCTGCGCAGCCCTTCATTCGCCTGGCTGTATGCGATGTGCGTGCTGGCCGCGCCGGGCATGTTCATCCCCTTTGCGCACCTGTCGGCCGCGGCCCGCGACCTGGGCATCGGCGACGCGCAGGCGGTCGGCCTGGTCGGCCTGATCGGCATCGGCAGCCTGAGCGGGCGCTTTGCCATCGGCTGGGTGGCCGACCGCGTCGGCCGCGGCGGGACGCTGGTCGCAGCGCAGGCCTCGCTGGGCCTGTCGATGCTGCTGTGGCTGGGCGCCGGCGGCTACCCGGCGCTGGCAGTCTTCGCGCTGTGGATGGGGCTGAGCTACGGCGGCATCGTCTCGCTGATGCCGGCGCTGTGCATGGACCTGTACGGCGCGCGCGCCGTGGCGTCGATCATCGGCCTGCTCTACACGGGCGCCGCGCTGGGCAATGTGGCCGGGCCCTGGGTCGCGGGCCGGGTGTTCGATGCGGCCGGCAGCTACGGCGGCGTCGTTGCCGGCTGCGCGTTGTTGTCGGCGCTGGCGACCGCGTCGGCCTGGCGCGCCCTGGGCGGCCGTCGGGTTCAAGGCGCGTAGCGCTGCCTGGCCTTCCAGGCCCCGACATCGGTGTAGCTCACCACCGGCGGCGCCTTGGGCTCGTGGTTGCGCGCAAAACCGAGGAAGGTGCGGGTCCGCGCCTGCGCGGGCGCCAGCGCTGCGGCCAGGATCTCGGCCGCGCGCTGCTGCGTCAGGACGGCCAGCGCGGCGCGCGTGGCGGCGTCGCGCGCCCACTCGGCGTCGCGCGCATAGGCCAGCTCGAACAGGCGCCCGGCCCGTTCGGCGACCGACTTGTCCTTTTCGTCCAGTTTGGCGCGCACGCCGGCGACGATGGTCTGCCAGCCGGCCTCGGGCAGCGCACGCAGCAGCGCCGGCAGGGTCTGGATGAAGGCCTCGGTGCGTTGCGCCACCACATCGGCCGGGTAGTCGCCCGACTGGATGATGAAGTAGGCGAACTCGTCGTGCACTTCCTCGCCCGCACCGCCAAAGACGATGTAGCCGAGCTGCTGCTGGGTGCGCAGCTCGCTGTAGGTGGGCGGGCCGATGAAAGCCGCCAGCGCCAGCGTGGCGGCGCGCAGCTCGGGCGTGTCGCGGCCGAGCATCACCTCGTGCCGATAGGCCGAGTTGTTGACGGCCAGTGTCTCGCTGGCGAGCAAGGCGTCACCCGGCGCGCTGGCGAGCAGGCGCCGGCGCAGCAGTTGCGCCTCGGGCAGGGGCTGCGTGCCCAGGGCCGCGGCCAGCCCGCGCGCCGCGGCGCGGGCCTGGGCCGCGTCGAGGTTGCCGTAGCTCAGCGCCTCGAGCTTGCCGCGCGCATACAGGCCGCGCGCAAAGGCCTGTACGTCGGCCAGCGACAGGTCCTTCGCCGCCGCCAGGATCTCGTCGGGCCGGAAGTAGAACTCGCGCACCGCGCGCCGGCGCGATTCGGTCAAGGTCTGATAGGCGTCCACATGCTCGAAGGCCGAAAGCCCGCGCAGCACGCGGTCCTTCAGCGCCGCGAAGCGCTCGGGCGAAACGCTGCAGTCGCCCAGCCCGGCCGCCACCTGCTGCAGCAGGCGGCCAGCCGAGGCGTCGTAGCCGTCGATGCTGATCTGCACGCCCTCCAGCCCGGCCGAGAAGCCGAAGTGCAGCCCGGCCTCGGCGGCGGCATCGGTGGTCTCGGTGAGGCCCTCCTGCACACAGGCCTGGTACAGCGGCAGCAGCGCGGCGGTGCGCAGCGTGCCGCGCTCGCGCGGCAGCACGAAGCGCATCACCTGCGCCAACAGCGGCCGCTGGAACTCGGTGTCCTGCGCGTGGTACAGCGACAGCGCCGGTTCATCGATCAGCCGCGTCGGCGTCAGCGGCAACAGGCCGGTGTGCGCCGGCACATAGGGGTTGGGCGGCGGCAGCGTGATCGTGGCCACGGCCGGCGGCGCCAGCAGTGCCGCATAGGCCGGCCCGGTCTGCTCGGCATAGCTGTAGTGGGCGCCGAACCATTTCTCGACGCTGTCGGTGGGCAGGCCCTTGGCCACCAGCGTCACGAGCAGGTTGTCGGGCCGCAGCCGGCCCAGCACCCGCTGCACCGCGGCCGGATCGGGCTGCAGCCAGAGGTAGGGCACACGCTCGGCGATGGCCAGCGGGTAGTCCATCACCGCGTTGGCCAGCGCCACCGCGCGCCCGGCGCCTTCGCCCTGGTCGCGGAAACGCTCGTCCAGCGTGGCCATCGTGCGGCGCTCGGCAAACAGCGTCGGCGGCATGCCGCTGGCGCGCAGCTGGTCGATGGCGGCAAAGGCCAGGGCCAGCACGCGCGGATAGTTCTGCAGGCCCTGCGGCGTCAGGCTGACGCCGATCTCGAAGAAGCCGAACTGGTGCGTCTCGGCGTCCGCGCCGGCGCTGAGGCCGGTGGCCAGGCCTTCGGCCTTGAGCTGCGCGAGCAGGCTGCCCGGGCCCTCGTTGCCGAGCACATAGCCCACCTGCGCGGCCGGCTTGCTGCCGAAGTCGGCGCGCAGGTCGGGCAGCGGAAAACTCAGCGTCAGGCGCCGCAGGTCCGTCACCGGCGCCATGCGCAGCAGGCGCAGCGCCGGCTTGGGCGGCAGCACGTCGGCGGGCCAGACCAGCTCGGGCCGGTCGGTGTCGGGCACCGGCGCGAAATAGGTGCGCGCCCACTGCTCGAGCTGGTCCAGGCTCTGCGGGCCGGTCAGCGCCAGGGTCATGCGGTTGGCGCTGTAGTAGCGGCGATGAAAGGCCAGCAGTTCTTCCTGCATGGTCCCGGCCAGGGTCTTGCGGTCCCCGATGTGGAAGCCGCGCATCGGGTGCCCGTCGCGCAGCACCGAGTTGCGCAGCGCAAACTCGCGCCAGCCGTCGTTCTCCAGGTTCTTCTGGTACTCGGAATTCACGGCGTTGACCTCGCGCTCGTTGAACTCGGGCTTGAACAGCGGCGCGATGAAGAACTGCGCGAAGCGGTCGAGCGCGCCCTCGAAGGCCGCGGGCGGGATCTGCAGGTGGTAGTTGGTGCGGTCGCGCGCGGTGTAGGCGTTGTTGTAGCCGCCGTTGCGCTGCAGGTACTCGCCGAACTCCTCCACCGACGGGTACTTCTGCGTGCCCAGGAAGAGCATGTGCTCGAGGTAATGCGCCAGCCCGGGCCGCGTGGCCGGGTCGGCCAGGCTGCCGACGCCCACCGCCACCGACGCCGACGCGACATTGAGCCTGGGGTCCGACAGCAGCAGCACCGGCATGCGGTTGGGCAGCACGAAGCGGCGGTAGGCCGACAGGTCGTTGGGTGCCGCGACACGGGCCGGAATGGCGGCAAGGTCGACGCTGGCCGGTGCCGCGGTCTGGGCATGCAGGGGCACGGTGAAGACACAGGCCAGCAACAGGGCGGCAGCGAGCAGGGAGCGGGAGATTTGCATGGCGCCTGGGGTGCAGAGGTGGCCGCGAGTGTAGGCGGCGGGGTGGGTGCGAGTCGGCGGGCGCGGGCGCGGTTCCGTGATGGGCGCAGGCCACCCGACGGCGCAGGCCCGCAGGTCGATGTGCAACGCCACACGGTGGGCCGGGGATGACAACAGGCCCGGGCTTGGGCACCATGCCCGCCAGCAACAAGCGCCAGCAAGTGATCACATGGCCACCGTCATCCCGGCATTGAGCAGCTGCGTCGGCCGCATGACGGCGGGCGAGCGGCGCACCGCCGAACGCCTCGAACAGAAGCTCGATGACGACTACCTCGTCTGGTACGACGTGCCCGTCGGCCCGCGGCACGCCCACCCCGACTTCGTGGTCCTGCACCCGCGGCGCGGCCTGCTCATCCTGGAGGTCAAGGACTGGCGGCTGGAGACGGTTCTGCGGGCCGACAGGACACGCTGGGACATCCTGGCCCAGGGTGTGCCCAAGCAGGTGCCGAGCCCGCTCGAGCAGGCACGCCACTACGCGCACCAGGTGATCGACGCCCTGTCGAAAGACCCGCCGCTGACCCATGCCGACGGCCGTCTCGTCTTTCCCTGGAGCTACGGCGTGGTCCTGACGCGCATCACGCGCCGGCAGTTCGAGGCCGCGGGGCTGGACCAGGCGATCGCGCCGCAACGCGTGATGTGCAGCGACGAGATGACGAGCGGCGTCGACGCCGAGGATCTGCAGAGCCGGCTCTGGGGCATGTTCCCGACCCTGATGCGCGGCGTGCTGAGCCTGCCGCAGATGGATCGTGTGCGCTGGATCCTGTTTCCCGAAGTCCGCATCGGCGGCGGCCAGGCCGACCTGTTCGCCGCCGACGAGGCGGCGGACGAGACCCTGCCCGACATCATGCAGGTGATGGACCTGCAGCAGGAGCAGCTGGCGCGCAGCCTGGGCGACGGCCACCGCGTGATCCACGGCGTGGCCGGCTCGGGCAAGACCATGATCCTGGGCTACCGCGCCGAACACCTGGCCCGCGCGTCGCCGGGTGCCAAGCCGATCCTGGTGCTCTGCTACAACCAGCCGCTGGCGCTCAAGCTCGACGCGCTGATGGCCGCCAAGGGCCTGGCCGAACGGGTGCTGGTGCGCAACTTCCACAAGTGGTGCCGCCAGCAGCTGGTGGCCTTCGGCCAGCGCCTGCCGCAGGAAGGCCCGCAGATGTTCGAGCAGATGGTCGACGGCGTGATCCGCGGCGTCGCGCGGCGGCAGATCCCGTCCGGCCAGTACCAGGCGCTGCTCATCGACGAAGGGCACGACTTCAGGGCCGCGTGGCTGAAGCTGGCCACGCAGATGGTCGACCCGGCGAGCAACAGCCTGCTCCTGCTCTACGACGACGCGCAGAGCATCTACCAGCGCCGCCGGGCGCGCCAGTTCAGCTTCAGGAGCCTGGGCATCCAGGCCCAGGGGCGGACCACGATCCTGAAGATCAATTACCGCAACACGCGCCAGATCCTGCACACGGCCAGCCTGGTGGCGGCCGATCTGCTGAACGATGAAAGCTGCGGCGACGACGGCGTGCCGCTGCTGCATCCCCTGAGCTGCGGACGCGACGGCGAGGCGCCGCTGCTGGTCCGGCTGCCGAGCGCACGCGACGAGGCGCTGCGCATCGCCGAACTGCTGGGCGCGGCGCACGACGAGGGGCACGCCTGGGGCGACATGGCCGTGCTCTGCCGCCACCACGCCGACCTGGAACGCTGCGCCGCCATCCTGCGCCGCCGGCGTCTGCCGCATGCGGTGCGCAAGGGTGCGGGCTCCTTCGATCCGCGGGCCGACAGCATCAAGCTGCTCACGATGCATGTCAGCAAGGGCCTGGAGTTTGCGGTGGTGGCGCTGTGCGGCGTCGGGCGCATGCCGGCCGAGGACCAGGACGAAGCCGATGAAGCGCGTCTGTTCTACGTCGCGGCCACGCGGGCGACGCAACGCCTGTTCATTCCGCTCAGCGGCGAGGGGAAGTTCGTGGCGCGCTTGCTGGGGTCGACCGAACCCGATTCGGCAGCGCGACGAGATCCGGCCCCGGCGCGGTGACGGCCAGGGCGCCGGATGCGTAAGGCGCCGATGTCGCCGCCGCCGGCGAGGTCAGCGCGTGCAGGAAGGCCACCAGGGCCGCGCGGTCGGCGGCGTCGAGTGCAAACGGCCGGATGCGCGGGTCCTGCGCCGCGTCCGCCGGGTTGCCGCCGCCGGCGTAGTAGTCGAGCACCGCTTCCAGCGTGGCGAAGGAGCCGTCGTGCATATAGGGCGCCGTCAGCGCCACATTGCGCAGGCTGGGCGTGCGGTAGGCGCGCAGGTCGGCGGGCCTGGCGGTGACTTCGAAGCGGCCGCGGTCGACGGCATCGGGGGTGCCGATGCGGCGCAGCGTCTGCACGCTGAGCTGCGTCGTCATCCCCGGCACCAGGGTGACCGTCGTCGCCTGATCGGCTGCCGCCTCGCTGCGCGCGCGCACCCCGGAGTTGTGGAATCCGCCGTCGCTGAACAGCGCATCGTGCGCGCCGATGGTGTGGCAGGCCGTGCAGCCGCGTGCCTGAAACAGCGCGAAGCCGCGCTGTGCCTGCGCCGGCAGCGCGGCATCGTCGCCGCCATAGCGCCAGCGGTCGAACGGCGAACCGGCCGCGATCAGCGTGCGCTCGTAGGCGGCCAGCGCAGCGGCGACGCGCGCCGGCGTCGGCTGCGCCGAGCCGAAGGCGCGCCGCAGCGGCGCAGCGTAGTCGGGCAACGAATCGATGCGCCGCATGACGGCGGCGATGTCCACGTTGGCCATCTCGTCGGGGTGCAGCAAGGGCTGCAATGCCTGCGCCTCCAGGCTCGCGGCGCGGCCGTCGACGAAGAGGCTGTCGACATGGGCCACGTTGAGCAGGGTCGGTGCGTTGCGGCGCAGGCTGACCCCTTCCATGCCGACCGCGGTGCGCAATTCGTTGACCGTGAAACCCTGCGCCGGCACATGGCACATCGCGCAGGACAGGGTGTTGTTGACCGACAGCCGGCGGTCGAAAAAGAGCTTGCGGCCCAGGGCCACGGTGGCCGCGCTGGCCGGCGGCAGCGGTGGCGGCGGCAGGCCGAGCGATGTCGACGCGAGCGACGCAGGGGGCGCGGCCGCAGGCAGGCCGGCGGCAACCAGCAGGCCGGCGAGCAGCGCCGACAGTCGCGCCAGCGGTCGCGCGGACAAGCCGGTCACGAGCGCGCCGACCGTTCGAGCCGCAGCGTGCGCAGGTCGTTGAGCAGTGCCGTCGGCGACAGCGTCGACGCGCTGTAGATCTCGCGCACCTGCAGTTCGGCGTCGATCAGGAATAGCTTGAGCATGTGGTTCAGCGTGCGCGTCGGCCGGCCGCGCGCGTCGGTTTCCACCGTCACCGCCTGCCCGAAACCGTCGAGCAGGGGCAGCAGGGCCGCCACCGAGCGCGTCGTCAGGAAATGCCAGCGCACGCGCGCATCGGTGATGCGTTCGCCGCCGATGAGGCGCATCTGCTCGGGCGTGTCGTGGCTCGGGTCGAAGCTCAGGCTGACGATCTGCGACACCGAGGCCAGGGCCGGATCCTGCAGCAGCGCCGCATGCACGGCGTCGAGCGCGGCCCAGGCCAGCGGGCAGCCTTCGGGGTCGCGGCAATAGCTGTAGACGAAGGACAGCACGCTCAGCCGACCGCGCAGCAGCGCGTGCAGGCGGCGCGCGCGGGCGGCGCTGTCGAGCACCGTGCCGTCGGGCGCCAGCATGATGCGCGACAGCCCATAGCTGCCCGGCGCCGGCAGCCGCGCGACGTCGACCCCGGCGCGCGCCGGCGCCAGCGCGGCCGTCAACGCCGCAGCCGGCGCCGCTGCCAGCAGCGCGCGCCGCTTCACCGTTGCACCACCCGGGCCGGCGCCAGCTCGGCCAACTGCTTGCCGGCCGGCCGCGCGCTGAACTTCATGTGGTGCGCGCGGCCGAGCTTGAGGGCCTGGAAGTCGACCTCGAAGCGCGGCGTCAGCTGGCGGCCGTCCCAGTCGTAGGCGCGCAGCACCTGCTCGTCGTCGGCGCCTTTCTTGTCCCAGTTGCCGAGCAGGGACGAGGTGAAGTAGACGCGCTTGCCGTCCCAGCTCTGCGAGACCATGTTGACCTGCTTGCCGATGACCTTGCTGTAGATTTCTTTCGGCGCTTCGGGGTTGCTGATGTCGAAGTAGTGCGTGGTGCCGTCCATGAAGGTATTGACCCACAGGCCCTTGCCGTCGGCGGTGATGCTGATGTCCACCGGCAGCGGAATCTTCGCCGGGTCGCCGACGGTGGCAACGTCCTTGGCCTGCCACTCGCCGGCCGCGTCCTGCTTGATCAGCCACAGCTTGGAGGTCAGCGCCGTGGCCGTGAGCGCCCAGTTGTCGCCCTCCCTGAGTGACCAGCGGATCTCCAGCGGCGCACCCGGCACCTCGAAGATCTTCAACGGCTTCATCGCCTTCACGTCCCAGGCGACCATGGTGTTGCCGAAGCGCTTCATCGCCTCGCCGTCCTTGACGAGCTTGCCGAGGTCCATCATGTAGTTGTTCCAGCCGGTGAAGCTGGACGTGAGCATGGTGTTCTTGGCCGGGTTGATGCCGATGTCGTAGCCGTAGCCGTCGCCCTTCACGCCACCGATCTCGCCGGTCGGCATCGGCGTCGTCTGGATGATGTCGCCACGGTTGTTGAACATCACCAGACCGGTGACGCCGCCGTGGTCCTTGCTGTTCGACAGGGCCTGCACCAGCATCCGGCCGGGCATCGCATAGAAGGTGTGCGGGCCGACGAAGCCGGTCTTGTCGACGAGGTTGGCGATGGTCTTGACCAGCTTCGGCCGCGCCGGGTCGACGAGGTCGAAGACGAAGATCTTGTTGTCGTCGAGCCGGCCCGCCCACAGGAAGCGCCGGTCGTCGCTGAAGCCCATGTGGTGCGCCTCGCCGCGCCCCTGCAGGTCGATCTGGTGGATGACCTTGCCGTATTGCGCGGACTTCGGGTTGGCGTCGATGGTGACGAGCTTGTCGTTGCCGTTGCCCAGCCCCTTGACGCCCAGCGTCCAGACGTGGACGAAGTCCTCCTGGCCCTTGATCAGGCTGCTGACGTAGGGCGAGTTGCAGGTCTCGTCGGCCGGCGCCGGCAGGGCGACGAAGAGCGCGGCGGCGGCCACGGCAAATGCGCTGAGCTTGTCTTGCATGAGGACTCCGAGTGAGCGAGTGAGCAGGGTGCTGCTGATAGCACCCGCGCGGCGGTCGCACCATCCCTATTCCCGCCTGTCGCGACGCATCAGGTCGCGGCCGCGGGGCCGGGCCGGCAGGGCCGGCGCCGCCACGGGCGACAATCGGCGCCTGGAGCCCCCGCGCATGACCGATTCACAGACCCCCCTGACCCTGCCCGACCGGCTGTCGGTCGACCCCCGCAGCCCGCACCATGTGGCGGCGGTGTGCGAGCGCGACATCGGCATCCGGCTCAACGGCAGGGAACGCTCCGACGTGCAGGAGTACTGCATCAGCGAAGGCTGGGTCAGGGTGCCCGCCGGCCGGGCGGTGGACCGCCGGGGCCAGCCCCTGCTGATCAAGCTCAAGGGCCAGGTGGAGGCCTTCTTCCGCGATTGACCCGGCGGCGGGTCGGGTCGGGCCGGCCTCAGAGCTTGTCGTGCCGGGTGCTGCGGCCGCGCGACCTGGCCACCGGGTAGCGCTCGGCGTTGCGCCTGAGCTTGGCCTGCGCCGCGGCCACCGGGTCGATGCCCAGCACATTGCCCAGCTGCACCAGATAGAGCAGCACGTCGGCCATCTCGTCGGCCACGGCGCTGCGCTGTTCGGGGCTGAGATCGCGGCTTTGCTGCTCGCTCATCCACTGGAAGGGCTCCAGCAGTTCGGCGGCCTCGACGATCAGCGCGCTGGCGATGTTCTTCGGCGCGTGGAACTGGTGCCAGTCGCGTTCGATGGCGAAGGCGTCGACGGCGCGGGTCAGGTCGTGCAGGGAATCGGGCATGGTGCGGGGCGGGCAGGGGGCCGGCGGCGGGGTGGCTGCCAGCATAGCGGCCCGGGCGGCCCGGGCGGCCCGGGCGGCCCAAGCGGTCCTGGCGGCCTTGGCGGCGGCATCGACTCGCGCGCCGCTGCGTGCGCCGGGCGTCAGCCGGCCGGCGGCGGTTCCTCGGCCAGCAGCCGCCCCAGCATCACGCCCAGGGCCAGGTCGTCGACCTGGCCGAATTCGTGCAGCCGCAGGCGCCCGGCGCGATCCACCAGGATCAGCGTCGGCGTGCCCCGCATGCCGTAGCGGTCCATGGTGGCGGGCAGCGGGGAGCCCGGCACGGCGCGGTCGACGCCGACCGGATGGCTGACGCGGAATTCGTGCAGAAAGGCCTCGAGCGACACCGGCGTCATCGCGGCATGGTGCTCGAACACGGTGTGCAGGCCGACGACCGCCAGGCCCTGCCCGGCGTAGGCCCGGTGCGCGCGCTCGGCCTGTGGCACGCCGTGGTTGACGCAGGCCGGGCACAACATCTGGAAGGCATGCAGCAGGATGACCTGCCCGCGCAGGCCGGCCAGGGTTGGCCCGGACGGAGTGTTGAACCAGGCGCTGGCCTCCCAGTCGATCGCCGGTGTCATCTGATGCATGGCCTTGGTCCTTGAGTCGGGTGGCGGGTGGCGGGTGGCGGGTGGCGGGTGGCGGGCGGCGGGCGGCGGGCGGCGGGCGGCGCCACGATGATGCCCCTGTTGCCCGATGGCCGGCAAAGCATGTGCCGGCGGCGTTGCAATTCACCGCGGGGTGCGGCAGTTCGCCATCGGCAAGACCCTCGATGCCGTGCGCCGCTATCGCTCGCGGCGCGCGGCCAGCGGCCCATTCCATCCGTGCCGAACGGCGACGCTGGCGCAGCCGCGCCCGATGGCGGCGTGCCGCGAGCACAGGCCGCGGGTTTATCCCGATGCATTTCCGTTGGACAGGCCCAGCTCAATCGAATACTCTTTCGTGATCCGATTCAGATCATTTAATGATCTGAATTCTGGAACGCTTCGGTGGCTTGCGCCTGATTCGCCACCCCTGTTCGACAGAGTTGAGGAGACACGATGCGACTGCTTCGCGCCCTGAACGCCAAGTGCGAGCTCTGGCTGATGCTGTGGCTGTACGGGTACGTCATCAGCGTCATCTTCGTCGAGGTGGTGCGTCGCTTCGTGCTCGACTACTCCTCGCTGTGGGGGGAGGAGACGGCGCGCTACACCTTCGTCTACCTGACCTGGCTCGGCGCCGCCTACGCGATCAAGATCCGCGCGCACATCCGGATCGATCTGCTGTCCAAGGCCCTGCCGCCGCGCGGCCAGGCGCTGTTGAACATCCTGGCCAGCGTCTGCGCCATCGTCTTCGCCTGCTTCGCGCTGTACTGGTCGCTCGAGCCGGTGGCGGTGTCGTTCCGCTTCGGTTCGGTCAGCGACGGGCTGCGCATCACCAAGGCCTGGTTCCTGCTCGCCGTGCCGTTGGGCTTTGCACTCGTGCTCTGGCGCGCGCTGCAGTCGCTGCACATCGATCTTTCGGACCTGCGCCACGGCAGCGTCACGACCGGCAGCGAAAAGCTGTTTGACTGAAGGGCCACGAGATGCTGTACGGAAACGACACGGTTGCGCTCGAACTCGGCTTCAGTGTGCTCGGACCGCTGCTGATGCTGGCTGTGCTCTTTGCCCTCAGCGTGCCGGTCTGGCTGGCGCTGGGCCTGTCGGGGCTGACCATGCTGTGGCTGACCGACGTGCTGCCACTGTCCCTGCTCGGCGAAAGCCTGTTCAACGGCATCGACGCCTTCGCGCTGATCGCGATCCCGCTGTACCTGGCCACCGGCGACGCGCTGGTCCGCTCCGGACTGTCGGACAAGCTGCTTGCGGTGGCGGATGCGACGATGGGCTCGTTTCGCACCGGCGCCGGCTCGTCGACCACGCTGGGCTGCGGCTTCTTCGCCTGCATCTCGGGCTCGGACGCGGCCGGCTGCGCGGCCGTCGGGCGCATCACCTATCCGCGGCTGGTCGAGAAGGGCTACCCGGCGCCCTATGCCGCGGCGCTGATCGCCGCCGGATCCTGCACCGGCATCCTGATCCCGCCGTCGATCGCCTACATCATCCTCGGCCTGGTGCTGGGCGTGCCCGTCACCAGCCTGTTCATCGCCGCGGCGATTCCGGGTGTGCTGGTGCTCGTGGGCATCATGGTCACCAACATCGTCATCAACCGCGTCAAGGGCTACGAGAACGCCCATCTGGGGTTCTCGCTGCAGCGCTGGCTGGCCGCCGTCTGGGACGGGCGCTGGGCGCTGTCGATCCCGTTCATCATCCTTGGCGGCATCTATTCAGGGCTGTTCACGCCCACCGAGGCCGCGGCGGTCGCGGTCGTCGTCACGATGCTGATCGGTTTCGTCACCCGCACGCTGACGATCGGGGATATCCCGAAGATGCTGGAGAGCTCGGCCAAGGTGAACGGGATCATCGTTCCGATCATCGCCGTCGCCCTGCCGCTGGCGCAGGCCCTGGCCCTGGTCCAGGTGCCGCAGGCCTTCGTGTCCCTGATCACCAACTTCACCTCCGAGCCTTACGTCGTCATCCTGCTGATGCTGGCCGTGTTCCTGGCCGCGGGCTGCTTCATGGAGGCGACGCCGAACATCGTCATCCTGGCGCCGATCATGTACCCGCTGGCGGTCGAGATCGGCATGGACCCGCTGCAGTTCTGCGTCTTCATGATCACCTCGCTGGGCATCGGCTTCATCACGCCGCCGCTGGGCCTGAACCTGTTCGTCATCGCCGGTGTCACCGGCCAGTCGATCCTGCCCATCGCGCGTGCCGTCATCCCCTTCGTGCTCACGATGATCGTGATCGCGCTGCTGACGGCCTTCGTCCCCTGGCTGTCGCTGTGGGCCTTCTAGGGCCGCGACCCGCCCAATCGAACTCCCCCTGACGCGGTGCCCCAGCACGTGCCGCGCCGCTCATTTCAAGGAACCGGCATGACGTCCAAGCTCGTTGCTCTCAAGACCAAGACGCCCTGGTGGCGCCTCGACATCGACGCCAAGGACGCGATGGACGGCATCGACGGCGCGGAACTGCAGGCGATGCTCGAACAGCTGATCATCATCCGTCGCTTCGAAGAAAGGCTGCTGAAGCTGAGCGTCGCCGGCGTCCTGCACGGCCCGGCGCATTCGAGCATCGGTCAGGACGGTGCGGCGGTCGGCGCGATGTCGGTCCTGGGCTCGACCGACAAGATCAACGGCACCCACCGCATGCACCACCAGTTCCTGGCCAAGGCGCTGAACCATGTCCGGCCGGCCGGCTACTCGCCGCTGACCCAGGACCTGCCGGCGCCGATGCACGAGGTGGTCATGCGCACCTACGCCGAGATCCTCGGCCTCACGCCGGGCTACTGCGGCGGGCGCGGCGGCTCGATGCACCTGCGTTATGTCGAGGCCGGCGTCTACGGCTCGAACGCCATCGTCGGCGGCAACCCCTCGCATGCCGTCGGCTACGCGCTGGCCGACAAGCTCAAGGCGCGTGCCGACATCTCGGTGGCCTTCTTCGGTGACGGCGCGACGCAGAACGGGGCCAGCTACGAGGCCATGAACCTCGCGGCCCTGTACGGCACGCCGACGATCTTCTTCATCGAGAACAACCTCTACGCCGTCTCGACGCATGTCTCCGAGCAGACGCGCGAGACCCGGCTGTCGGCACGCGGCCTGTCGCTGGGCATTGCGGCTATCGAGTTCGACGGCATGGACGTGCTGGCGGCACGCCGCGCCATGGCCGAGGCGCGCACGCTGATCGAGCGTGGCGAAGGCCCGGTGCTGCTCGAGGCCAAGACCTACCGTCACTTCCACCAGTCCGGCGCCCAGAAGGGCAGCGCCTTCGGCTACCGCGAGAAGGCCGAGGAAGAAGAATGGGCGCGGCGCGACCCGATGGTGACCTTCGTCGCCCAGCTGCGCGCCCACGAGCTGATCGACGATGCCGGGCTGGAGTGTCTGGAAGACCGCGCCCGCAGCCTGATCGAGACCGCCCTGGGCCAGTTGCTGGACCACGTCGGCGAGGGTGCCGCCGAGCGCATCAAGCCCGCGCTGTGGCCGGATCCGGAACAGGTCGATGTCGGCATCCGTGGCGACCTGTCCGAGCTTGGCGGCCACGCGGTGCGCGAAGTCTCAGACCAGGACCCGGCCAAGCTGACCGAGGCCCGCTTCGTCGACGTGATCTCCGGGGCGATGCTGCGCAACATGGAGCACAACGAGAACATCTTCATCCTCGGCGAGGACGTGCACCGCCTGCGTGGCGGCACCGCCGGGGCGACGAAGAACATCGGCGAGCGCTTCCCCGAGCGCCTGATCGGCACCCCGATCTGCGAGAACGGCTTCACCGGAATGGCCCTGGGCGCGGCGCTCAACGGCATGCGACCGGTGGTCGAGATCATGTACCCGGACTTTGCCCTCGTCGCGGCCGACCAGCTGTTCAACCAGATCGGCAAGGTTCGCCACATGTTCGGCGGCGAATTCCCGGTGCGTGTGTTGGTGCGCAGCCGCGTCTCCGCCGGCACCGGCTACGGCTCGCAGCACTCGATGGACGCCAGCGGCCTGTTTGCGCTCTACCCCGGCTGGCGCATCGTCGCCCCGTCGACGCCGTACGACTACATCGGCCTGCTGAACGCGGCCCTGGCCTGCGACGACCCGGTGCTGATGGTCGAGTTCAACGACCTGCTGCGCAGCAGCGGCCCGGTGCCCGAGGACTGGGACTACATCATCCCCTTCGGCAAGGCGCGTGTAGTGCGCGCCGGCCAGCGCTGCACGATCCTGACCTACGGCACGATGGTCAGCATGTGCGCCGAGGCGGTCGAGCGCAGCGGCGTCGACGCCGAGATCATCGACCTGCGCACCCTGGACCCGCTGGGCCTGGACTGGGAGACGATCTCGGCGAGCGTGCAGCGCACCAACACGCTGCTCATCGCGGAGCAATCGGCGCGGGGCACGACGATCGGATCGCGCATCGTCAGCGACGCCCAATCCCGCCTGTTCGACCATCTCGACCATGAGATCGTGCACGTCACCGGCGCCCATTCATCGCCGGTGGTGTCCAAGGTGCTCGAGCGCGCGGCGCTGGCCGGCGCCGACGCGGTGGAGCGGGCCCTGCGCGAGCTCGACAGCCGCCGCGGCCGCCCGTGACAGCAGGACCCGGCCCCTCTCGTTTGCCCAGGAGCACCCCATGACCCTGCAGGACCCGCTGCTCGTCGCCCACCACACGGCCGTGTGCGTGACCGACTTCGACCATGCGCTTGACTTCTACACCGGCTTCCTGGGCTTCGAGCTCGAGGGCGAGATGGACCAGCGCAGCGAACCGGCGCTGGGCGAGGTTGTGGGCCTGCCCGGGGCGGTGATCCGCTGGGCGATGCTGAAGAAGGGCAGCTACCGCGTCGAGCTCTTCAAGTACTACAGCCCCGAGGGCGACGCCGTGGCGCGGCGCCAATGCGACCTCGGCTTCAGCCACATGGCCTTCGAGGTCGCCGACGTGGACGCGGTCTACGCGCAGACCGTGGCCCGTGGCTACAAGACCGTGTCCTCGCCGCGCAGCCTGCGCGGCGGCCGCACGCGGGTGTTCTACCTGTGCGAGCCCGAAGGGGCGATCACCGAGTTCATCCAGTTCAACCCGGCAGTGGGTTGAGCTCCGGGGTGCACTTTCAGGGCCAGGAGATTCCATGATCAAGCGCATTGCATTCATCGGCCTCGGCACCATGGGCCAGGGCATGGCCGCCCAGTTGCTGGTGCACGGCTTCGAGGTGAGCGGCTTCGACGTCGATGCGGCCAAGACCGCGGACCTGGCGGCGGGCGGCGGTCGGGCCTGCACTTCGGTGCACGAGGCCTGCGCGTCGGCCGACCTGGTGATCACGATGCTGCCCCGCGACGAACATGTGCGCCAGGTACTGCTGGGCAAGGACGGGGTCTCGACGCATGCGCCGCGGGGCACCCTGGTGCTCGAGATGAGCACGATCTTCCCGGCCACCAGCCTGGAAATCGGCACTGCGCTGCGCCAGGCAGGCTTGCGCATGATGGACGCCCCGGTGGGCCGCACGCCTGCCGATGCGCGCCGCGGCACCCTGCTGATCTTGGCCGGCGGCGACCGCGCCGACTTCGAACGGGCGCTGCCGGCCTTCGACGCGATGGGCGACAAGGTTCTGCACCTCGGCCCCGCCGGGTCCGGGATCCGCATGAAGGTCATCAACAACTACATGAGCATGGTCAGCATGGTGCTGACCGCCGAAACCCTGGCCCTGGCACGCAAGGCGGGCATCACGCTCGGCGCGGCCGCTGAAGTCCTGCAGAACACGGTCGCCGGTCGCGGCCAGATCAACGTCAACTACCCGCGCAAGGTGCTGGCGGGGGACCTGACGCCCGACTTCCCGATCGCACTCGGCCGCAAGGACCTGTCGCTGGCGCTCAAGCTTGGCGACGAGTTGAGTGTGCCGCTGTTCCTCGGCGCGGCCGCCGGCCAGCTGTTCGGTGCGGCCTGCGAACAGGGGCGCGCCGACCAGGACTGCACGGCGATGCTGCTGGCCCTGGAGCAGCTCGCCGGCATGACACCTTCGGTTCAAACACCGGGAGCACGGCCATGAACGCCCCCACCGGCAACGCGGCGGCGCGGCGCGCTTTCGGCTGGTTGGCGCTCTTCTTCTTCGCCCTGTTCGCGGCCAACCTGGTCGTCGGCAAGCTGACGGTGCTCAACCAATGGGGCCTGCCGCGTGTGCCGGGGGTCGTCGAATTCCTCGTGCTGTTTCTGGCCACGGGCTGTTTCGTCGCCTTTGCAGCGTATTCGCACGTTCCGGGACCCGACGACCCTCCGGATTGACGATGTGCGTTCACCAGCCGCCCGGCCACAGGCCGTGACGGCACCCATCAGCGTTTTCTACAGGAGACAGACATGCAACCGACATCCAAGCCCAAGATCATCATGCCCACGGCGATCGATCGCCGGGCCTTCGCCAAACTCAGCGGCGCGGCCGGCTTCACCGTCGCATCGGTCGTGGCCGGTGCCGGCGCGCTGGCCAGCAAGGACGCGCACGCCCAGGCGCGCAACGAGGAGAAAGAGCGCGAGGCCGCCGCCAAGTACACGATGACGATCGCCACGGCCTACCGGCTGGGGACGAACCGGACCTTCCCGGTGATGCAGCTGGAGCTGAAGGAGAACATCCAGAACGCCACCCGCGGCAAGGTCTACGTCAAGCTCGTGCCCGCCGGCGCGCTGGGCGCCGGTACCGAGCTGGCGCAGAAGGTGCAGGCCGGCACGATCCAGGCGGCGCAGGTGTCGATGTCCAACCTGGCACCGTTCGCCCCCGCGGTCGATCTGATCAACATCCCCTACTGGTGCGGCGACAACCAGCAGATGATCAACCTCGTCACCTCCGCCGCCTGGAAGAAGGAAGTGGATTCGCGCGTCGAGGCCAACGGCCTGAAGATCCTCGTCTATCAGTGCGTCGACCCGCGCACGCTGTCGATGCGCAAGGGTCTGCGCGACAAGCCCTTCCGGACCCCCGAGGACCTGCGTGGCGTCAAGTTCCGCATCCCCGGCTCGAAGATCCTGTCCCAGGTCTACCAGATGATGGGGGCCAACCCGACGCCCATCGCCTGGGGCGAGACGGCGTCGGCGATCCGCCAGGGCGTGGCCGATGCGCTGGACCCCAACGTGATGGGGCTCAACCTGTTCGGCTTCAAGGAGATCGTCAGCCATTGCACGCTGGTGCGTGCGGTCCCCGACGGTGGCGTCTATCCCTGCAACCTGAAGTGGTTCAACAGCCTCGATTCGCAGACCCAGGAGGGCGTGCTGTGGGGCTCGCAGATCACCTTCCTGCAGAACATGTCGCAGGTGCCCGCATCGCGCGAGTTCGCGTTTGCCGAGATGGCCGCCGCGGGCGTCAAGTTCTATTCGCCGACCGCCGACGAACTCGTGCAGTGGAAGGCCGCTGCGGGCGCCCAGCGCAAGGAGTGGGACAGCGTCAAGACCGAGCTGGTCGGCTCCACGGCCGTCTTCGATCGTCTGAGCGACGCCGCGAAGACGCAGGGCAAGTACTACGTCCACGACGCCTGAGCCCACGCACAGGTCGAGATCGGCCCTGCTGTCGCGATGCGCGGCAGGGCCCCCACGTCACCGCATCGGACGACTCATGGCAACTCAAATCACGTTCACGCTTCCGCCCACGGGAGAAGTCCAGGATCAGGCGCGCCTGGTGAGCTGGCAGGTTCAGCCCGGCCAGACTTTCGCCGCTGGCGATGTCCTGCTGGAGATCGAAACCGACAAGTCGGTGATCGAGATCCCCGCGGCGCAGGCCGGCAAGGTGATCGAACATCTGGCGGCGGCCGACGCGGTGATCACGATCGAGACGCCGCTGGCGCGACTCGAGCTCGAAGGCCAGGGTGAGGCGCCGGCCCGGCCCGCCGCAGCCGCGGCTGAAGCGACCTCGCATGTCGTCGAATTCAGGCTGCCCCCGACGGGTGAAATCCAGGACTCGGCCCGGCTGGTGAGCTGGCAGGTCCAGACCGGCCAGCCCTTCACCGAAGGCGAGGTGCTGCTGGAGATCGAGACCGACAAGTCGGTGATCGAGATCCCGGCGCCCTGCGACGGCCGGTTGCTCGAACAAATCGCCGCAGTCGACGCCGTGATCGACGGCAGCACGCTCCTGGCCCGCCTCGAAGTCGAGGGGGCGGCGTCGGTGGTGGCCGAAAAACCGGGGCCAACAGCGCCCGCAGCGCCGGCCGCCAGGCCGCCAGCGCCGTCTCAAACACCGGCCCTGCGTTCGGCCACGGCGACGGCGGCGCCCACGGCAGCGAATCCGGCGCGCGCGCTGGCCACCCCCGCGGCGCGCGCAGCGATGCGTTCACTGCGCTTGTCGGCGCGCGACGTCCGGGGCAGCGGCCCGGCCGGCCGTGTCACGCTGGCCGATGTCGCGCGCGCGGCGCCCGGCCGCGCCGGCATGCCGTCGTCGGCACCCGCCGGCCGGGTGAGCACCCGCCATGGCGAGTTGCAGACGCGGATCTGGGAACCGGTAGGCACCGTGGCCGGCGCCGCCACAATCGTGCTGATCCACGGCATGTTTGCCGACATCGAGGCCTGGGCGAGCCTGGCCTTGTCGCTGAGCCGTGCGGGACAGCGTGTCGTCGCGATCGATCTTCCGGGGCATGGGCGCAGCGGCGCCGCCGTCACCCGACTGGACGAGATCGTCGATGCCGTCGACGACGCGCTGCAGCAACTGCCCGGCGAGCGCCGTGTCCTGGTCGGACATTCCTTCGGCGGCGTCGTCGCAGCGCGACTCGCCTGCCGCCCGGCACTCGCCGCACAGGCTCTGGTGCTGATCGCGCCGATGGGCCTGGGCACCGAGATCGAACAACACTTCCTGCACGGTGTCACGCACGCGCGCAACGACGAGACCCTGGGCCGCGAGCTGGCCAAGCTGACGCGGTCGGGGCTCAAGCCGACCGACGCCTACCTGAGCGAGTTGCGCGCCGGCATCACGGCGCGCCGCGAACTGCTGCTTGAGCTCACCGATGCGATCAGCTGGGACGGTGTGCAGCAGCTCAGCGTGGCCGCCGATCTGCACAAGGCCCTGTGCCCGATCACCGTGCTGCACGGCCGCTCGGACGCCATCATCCCGTGGCAGCATGCCTTGAACGCCCCGGGCCACGCGGCGCTGCATCTGATCCCCGATGTCGGACACATGCCGCAATGGGAAGCAGCGACACTGACCACCGACGCCATCCTGCGCGCGGCACGCTCGACCTGAAGGCGCGACGCTGGCTCAAGCGCCTGTAGAGCAGCGCTCGGGAAGCGCCCTGCAGGCGCTCAGTCCGAACTCGGAATCTGGTGGCGCCCGTAGCACAGGGCGAGCTTGCCGGCGGCATCGCGCAGGTCGGGCAGGTCCTTCTGCAGTTCCGCTACGGTGACGCGGGCGCTGGGCGCCGCCACCGCCACCGCCAGCACCGGCTCGTGATCCCCGTTCAGTATCGGCACCGCCATGCCGACGACGCCCGAGAAGTACTCTTCGTTGTCGAGCGAAAAACCACGCCGCGCCACCAGGTCCAGTTCCTTGGCCAGGGCCTGGACGTCGGTGATCGTATTGTCGGTGTAGCGCTTCAGGGGCAAGGTCTTGAGGTACTTGTCACGTTGCGCGACAGGCATGTGCCCGAGCAGCACCTTGCCCAGCGCCGAACAGTGCAAGGGCACGGCGCTGCCGGGGTCCAGCCGCAGTGACAGCGGCCACTGCGATTCGACACGATCGACATAGCGGATCTGACCGCCGACGATGGTGCCGACGTTGCAGGTCTCCTGCGTGCGCTGGGCCAGTCCCCGGAGGATTTCATGGCGCGGCCCATGTTGGGCGGAGCGCACCAGCACCGACAGCGCGAGTTGCAGCAGGCGCTCACCTTCGACGAGTTGCCGCTGGGTGACATCGCGCTTCAGGAACCCCAGCTTGATGAGGTTGGCGATGATGCGGTTGGTGGTCGGCCGAGGCATCTTCAGCCGCTCGGTGATGGCCGCGGCCGTGGGTGTCGGCGACGAGCCGATCACGGCCTCGAGCACCGCCAGGGCCTTGAAGACCGTGCCTGCACCTTCGGTGGTCGACGTCTCGCCCGTCGGCGCGGGGGCTTGAGCCCTTCTGGCCACGGTCGCTTTCGATGTATCAGTGTTCATGGCAATCTCTGATCCCGAGCCGCCGCCGGCATGGCCGGGCGCGTCGTCTGCTGGAGCCGGGCGGGACTTCACACGTCGATATTCGCCGCCCGCAGCGCATTCGCCTCGATGAACTCGCGTCGCGGTTCGACTTCGTCGCCCATCAGCATCGTGAACACGCGGTCGGCTTCGATCGCGTCGTCGATCTGCACGCGCAGCAGGCGGCGCACGGCGGGGTCCATCGTGGTTTCCCAGAGCTGCGCGGGGTTCATCTCGCCCAGGCCCTTGTAGCGCTGGCGGCTGACGCTGGCTTCGGCCTGCTGCATCAGCCAGGCCATCGCGGCGCGGAAGTCGGCCACCTTCTGCTCCTTCTGCCGCTCGCCCTCGCCGCGCAGCACCACGGCCTCGTCGCCGAGCAGGCCCTTGAAGGTCAGGCCGGCCCTGGACAGGGCCTCGTAGTCGGCGCCGTGCACGAAGTCCTGCGTGATGACGCTGCTCCTGACGTTGCCGTGGTGGCGCCGGCTGATGCGCAGCAGGTGCTTGTCGGTGCGGGCGTCGAGTTCGGCCGTCACCTCGGCGTCGTGCAGCGCAGCCTGCAGAGCCGCGGCGCTGACCGCAGCCGCCTCGGGGCTGTCCAGGTCGAGCACCAGGCCGTCGGCGATGGCGCGCAGGCCTTCGACGTCCATCCAGGCCGACAGCCGGTTGACCACGCTGTTGGCCAGCAGATAGGCGCGCGCCAGTTCGGCCAGGGTGTCGCCGGCGATCTCGGGCTGGCCGTTGCCGGGGTTCACGCGTGCGCCGTCAAGCGCCACCTTGAGCAGGAAGGCGTCGAGTTCGTGCGCGTCCTTCAGGTACTGCTCGTGTTTGCCATGCTTGACCTTGTACAGCGGCGGCTGCGCGATGTAGATGTGGCCGCGCTCGACCAGGTCGTGCATCTGGCGGTAGAAGAAGGTCAGCAGCAGGGTGCGGATGTGGGCGCCGTCCACGTCCGCGTCGGTCATGATGATGATGCGGTGGTAGCGCAGCTTGTCGGGGTTGAAGTCGTCGCCGCCGCTGCCGCTGCCGATGCCGGTGCCCAGGGCCGTGATCAGGGTCAGGATCTCGTTGCTCGTGAGCAGCTTTTCGTAGCGCGCCTTCTCGACGTTGAGGATCTTGCCGCGCAGCGGCAGGATCGCCTGGAACTTGCGGTCGCGCCCCTGCTTGGCGCTGCCGCCGGCGGAGTCGCCCTCGACGATGTAGATCTCGCACA
>CAZWUR010000006.1:0-99627 GCA_964637205.1 uncultured Rubrivivax sp. | reverse complement strand
CTTCAGGCGTTCGTCCTGGCTCTTGTCGCCATGCAGGGCCTGCGTCTTCAGCCCGTCGCGCTCGAAAGCGCGCGCCAGGCGCGCGGCGCCGAGCTTGGAGTTGACGAAGATGAGGGCCTGCGTGAGCTCGCGGTCGCGCAGCAGCTGACGGATCAGGTGGCGCTTGTCGTCGTCGGTGCAGCTGTAGAAGCGCTGCTCCACATTCGTCGCGGTGGCGTTGGGCCGCGCCACTTCCACCAGCAGCGGGTCCTGCAGGTAGCTGGCGGCGAGCTTCTTGATCTCGGGGCTGAAAGTGGCCGAAAACAGCAGGGTCTGGCGCGCCTTGGGCAGGAAGGACAGGATGCGCTGCAGGTCGGGCAGGAAGCCGATGTCGAGCATGCGGTCGGCTTCGTCGAGCACCACGTACTCGACCTGGTTGAGGATCGCGTTCTTCGCCTCGATGTGGTCGAGCAGCCGGCCCGGCGTGGCGATCAGCACCTCGACGCCGCCCTTGAGCACCGCGGTCTGCGGCTTCATGTCGATGCCGCCGAAGACCACCGTGGAGCGCAGCTTGGTGTGCTGGGCGTAGGTCTTGACGCTGTTGGCGACCTGGTCGGCCAGCTCGCGCGTCGGCGCCAGCACCAGCGCGCGCACCGGGTGGCGTGCCGGCGACATGCTGGGGTTCTCGTGGCGCAGCATCTTCTGCAGCAGCGGGATCGTGAAGGCGGCCGTCTTGCCGGTGCCGGTCTGCGCCGCGCCCATGATGTCGCGCCCGGCGAGCACCAGCGGGATCGCCTTGGCCTGGATGGGCGTCATCGCCGTGTAGCCGGAATCGGCCACGGCACGCAGAAGTTTGGGGTCGAGCGGAAGGGTGTCGAAGTGCGGCGCGGGGACTGACGTGTCCGGGGCGCCGACCGCTGTTTCGTCGGTCATGTGTGCGGATTATCGCCTGCATCGAGCGGGCGGGTGTCCAGCGGGATCGGGCGCGAGCCGAACAGGCGCAGCAGGCGGGGCGAGCGGAAGCGCACGATGCGCCAGTACAGGGCGACGTAGGTCGCCGCGAAGATCAGCAGAAAGCTGGCCATGCCGGTTGTGTTGTCCCAAAACAACATCGCGGGCACGATCGAGACCATGCACAGGGCCCAGAGCACGGGCGAGGTGCGGGCATTGCGCTGCGCCAGGGCCTTGGCACTGCGGTCGCCGACCGCCCAGCCCATCACCCGCCGGTAGACCAGCGAATGCAGGTGGATGCCGTCGGGCATATGTGCCGGGCGCTGGCGCAGCACGCCGCGCCGGTAGACCGAGAACAGGGTCTCGAAGGCCGGGTAGATGCAGACCAGCAGCGGAAACAGCGGCGACACCTCGGGGTTGCGGCCGATCAGCAGGATGCCGAGTTCGGCGACCAGGAAACCGAGGAAGTAGGCGCCACCGTCGCCGAGGAAGATCAGGCCCGACGGGTAGTTCCAGAGGAAGAAGCCGAGCACCGCGCCGATGCCGGCGAGCGCCATGAAGCCGATCAGCGGGTCCTCGACCTGGAAGGCGACATACGCTATTGCCCCCAGCATCAGCATCACGCACATCGAAGCCAGGCCGTTGAGCCCGTCGATGATGTTGATCGCATTCGCGATACCGGCCACGGTGAACACGGTCAGGACCAACGAGCCAAGCGTGAAGCCGACCACCCAGTCGAGGCCGGGGATCGCGGTTTCGCGCAGCCCGGCGTCGACGAAGTGGAATGCCAGCGCCGCGGACAGGGCCGTCGCGATCAGGCGGCCGCGCGGGGTGACGGCCTCGGTGCAGTCCTGGACGAAGCCGGCCAGGAAGGCTGGCGCCGCGCAGGCCAGCAACAGCGACGGCAGGGTCATCTGCCCGCCTTGCCAGCCGTGCCACCCCAGCCACGCGACGAGGCCGAGAACGACGGCCAGACCACCGATTCGCGGAACAGGGAACCGGTGCAACTTCTGTGGCTTGCTGAAGTCCCGGTCGCCGGTATGGGCCGCATGCAGACTGGCCGAACGCACAAGCAGCAGCGTGATGGCGAGAGAAACGGCGAACGCGACGAGCAGGGGCAGCACGGCATGGATTCTATGCAGCACACCGTGCCCCGGCTTCGGAGATGCTCCAGTTGCGCAGGCCCCACATCGAGCTCAGTTAAAGTAACGGGCTTCGCTTGAGTGACCCGCGCGCCGGGTGCGACCCGAGCTTTCAACGCCGACCGATACGGATGCCCGCCCTCGTTCGCCTGCTTTCCCCTGCCATCGTCGCGCTGTTGCTGAGTTCCTGCGCCGCTCAGTTGCCCAGGACGGGCCCCAGTCAGGACGAAATCCTGGAATCGTCCACGCGACCCGGGACCAGCGCCGTCCAAATCGTCGACATCGACGCCAGCGTGGCGCAGCAATTGATTGAGCAGCGGCGCACAAGGCTCTTCTCTGAAGCCCTGGGGCAGCGCGGCACGCCGGCTGACATCGGCCGCGGCGACTCGCTGGAGGTCAACATCTGGGAAGCGCCGCCGGCGACACTCTTCGGCGGTGGCGCCATTGATCCGCGTGCACCCTCCACGGTACGCGCAACGACGCTGCCCGAACAGACCGTGGATCGCGAGGGCTTCATCGGCGTGCCGTTTGCGGGCCGGATACAGGCTGCGGGTCGAACACCCCAGGCCGTTGCTGGCGACATCGCGGACCGACTGAAGGGAAAGGCCAACCAGCCCGAAGTGCTCGTGCGGGTGATGAACAACGCCTCATCTACCGTCACCGTGGTCGGTGAAGTGACGAACAGCCGGCGCATGCCGTTAACGGCCAGCGGTGAGCGTCTGCTCGATGCTCTGGCCGCCGCCGGCGGCGTTCGTCAGCCCGTCAGCAAGGTAACGCTGCAGCTAACACGTGGTCAGCAGGTGCTGGACATGCCACTGGATCGGATCATCCGCGACCCTGCACAGAACATCCCGCTGCAGCCGGGTGACGTGATCACGGCGATGTACCAGCCGCTGTCGTTCACCGCGCTGGGGGCCACGGGCAAGAACGAAGAGATCGCCTTCGAGGCCCAGGGCATCACGCTTGCGCAGGCATTGGCGCGTGCCGGCGGGCTGATCGACTCGCGCTCAAATGCAGAAGGCGTGTTCATCTTTCGCCTCGAGCGGCAGAAGGCCCTTCACTGGCCGCGACAACCGGTCGTGACGACACCCGAGGGGCTGGTGCCGGTGGTTTACCGGCTCAACCTGCGCGACCCGGCCAGTTTCTTCGTGATGCAGAGCTTCCCGGTCAGCGATAAGGATCTTCTATACGTCAGCAACGCGCCTGCCGCTGAGTTGCAGAAGTTCCTGAACCTGGTGTTCTCGATCGTGTACCCGGTGATCAACACGATCAACGTGACCAAGTGAACCTGGGAGTGATCCGATCGTGACCTTGTACAGCCAGCGGCCCGAACCAGCCACGTCAGTGCAGCAACTGCTGTTGCTCGACGACGCGGAGTTCGTCCGGCTGGCCTACCTGACCCTGCTGGGCCGCGAACCCGACGACAGCGGCATGGACACCTATGTCGGCCTGCTGCGGGCCGGAGCCGACCGGCGCGACCTGATCGCCGTGCTCGCGGAATCGCTCGAAGGGCGCCAGGCCTCAGACGCCGTCGCAGGCCTTCCCGCCTTGCTGGCGGGCTATCGGCCGCAACGCGGGATCCTCGAACGCCTGTGGCGGCGGCTGGTCCCTGCCGCAGTGCACACGCGATCCGATGCCTTCGAGCAGGACATGCGCCGCAGCGGCAACCGGCTGGCGCGGCTTGAGTCGATGTTGGCCCGTCAGGAGGAGCAGATCGGCATGCTGCGCCGCGAGCTCGAGCGGCTGCGCGAGCATGGGCCTGCGGGCAACGATCGCGGCGCGTCGCCGGCTGCTACACCACAGCGACAGATGCCATTGCCGCGACAGGTGCCGCCGGCGGCCGATGACGCACTGATGCGCCTCCGGCGCATCCGGTGGCTGCGCAGCCAGTCCGCGCATTGAGGCACCGTCCACCATGCGTTTGCTGATCGACCTCCAGGCCTGCCAGAACGGCAGCCGCGCCCGCGGCATCGGCCGATATGCCCAGTCGCTGGCACGCGCCTTGGCGCGCACGGCGGGAGAACACCGTGTCTTCGTGCTCTTGAGCGACGCGTTCCCCGAGACGATCGGCCCGTTGCATCAAGCCCTGGCGCCCTGGATTCCGGCCGACCGCTTCATCACGCTGAGCGTGCCGAGCCCAGTCGACCACCTGCGGCCGGAGAATCAGTGGCGTCGGCGTGCCGCCGAGATCCTGCGCGAGCAGTTGATCGTGGAGTTGGCTCCCGAGGCGGTGCTGCTGAGCACCGTGGTCGAAGGCGCACTCGACGACACCGTGGTTTCTCTGGGCTGGGCGCCAGGATCCCCGGTCACAGGGGCCGTGCTCTACGACCTGATACCGCTGAGCGACCCGGATCACTACTTGACGACGGACGCGGCGCGCGACTGGTACCACGACAAGCTGGGAACCCTGCGCCGTGCTGATCTGCTGCTGGCAATCTCGCAGTCGGCCAAACGCGAAGCAGAGTCCTTGCTCGGCGCCGATCCCGGGCATGTGCACAACATCTCCTCGGCCGCCGACGAGGGCTTGGTCGCGCTCCGCACAGACCCTGACAAGGTCCAGGACTGCCAGCGACGACTCGGCATCCAGCGCCCCTATCTGATGCACACCGGCGTGGTCGAGCCGCGCAAGAACTTCTTGGGGTTGATCACCGCATTCGCCCGGTTGCCGCGCGAGCTGCGACAGCGCCACCAGCTGGTGCTGGTCGGCAAGGTCTCGCCGCAGGACAAGTCCATGCTGGAGTTCCGGGCACGCGATGCCGGGCTCGCCGGCGACGACCTGATCGTCGCCGGGCACCAGAGCGACGAGGACCTGGCGGCGTTGTATGCGGGCTGCCATCTCTTCGTCTTTCCGTCCCTGCACGAGGGGTTCGGGCTGCCGGCCCTGGAAGCGATGCACTTCGGCGCCGCGACCATCGGCTCGCGAACAAGCAGCGTGCCCGAGGTCATCGGCCGCGACGACGCCACGTTCGACCCGACCGACCCCGAAGACATTGCCCGCCTGATCACGCGCTGCCTGCGTGACGACGGCTTTCATGCCGGACTCAAGCGGCATGCACGGGTTCGGGCCGAAAGCTTCAGCTGGGATCGCACCGCCCAGGCCACCTGGAAGGCCTTCGAAGCGGCGCTGCAGGAGCGGGCGAGGTCAGCCGTCGTGGACGAGTGCCAGCATGGCGACATCGCGCTGCAGCACATCGCGGGGCGCCCGGGCGAACTGCAGCCCGATGACACTGACCTGACGCAGGTCGTGGCCTGCCTGGCGCGAAACCGCAGCCAGGCCGAGCGCATCCGAGGGGGCGCAGACTGGGACGGCCCCTTGCGCTGGCGCCTGGAGGGTCCGTTCGACAGCAGTTACAGCCTGGCCCTGGTGAACCGCGAGACGGCCCGGGCGATGTCCGCTCTCGGGCACGACGTGGCATTGCACTCCACGGAAGGCCCGGGAGATTTCACGGCCAACCCCGACTTTCTAGCAGCCAACCCCGACATCGCCGCCCTGCACGCCCGCGAGCCCGGGTTGCCCGCGGACTGCGCCGATGTGACGAGCCGCAATCTGTATCCGCCTCGGGTCGGCGACATGAGTTCGGCACTGCGTCTGCTCCACCCCTACGCCTGGGAGGAAAGCGGCTTCCCGGTCGAATGGGCGGAGTCTTTCAACCAGCACCTCAGCGGCGTCACTGTGCTGTCGCGCCACGTCGAGCGTGTGCTGGTCAATGCCGGACTGCGTGTCGGCATCACGCCGGCAGGTACTGGCGTCGACCACTGGGATCGTGTCGTCGCAACACCTGGACTGCGGTGGCCCGGACGCGGCTTCCGTTTCCTGCATGTTTCGTCGTGCTTCCCGCGCAAGGGCGCGGACGCGATGCTCGAGTCGTATGGCCGCGCCTTCAGCGATGCCGACGACGTGTCCCTGCTGATCAAGACCTTTGCGAATCCGCACAACGAGATCCACCAGCAACTCAGGCGACTCCGGGCCACCAACCCGCGCTTCCCGGACGTTGTCATCATCGAGGAAGATCTGCCCGACGTAGTGCTTCGTTCTCTGTATGAGCATTGCCAAGTGCTGGTGGCGCCCAGCCGTGCCGAAGGCTTCGGCCTGCCGTTGGCCGAAGCCATGCTCAGCGGCCTGCCCATCATCACCACAGCCTGGAGCGGACAGACCGATTTCTGCAACGATGACAACTCGTGGTTGGTCGACTTCAGCTTTGCTCGGGCCCGCTCTCACTTCGATCTGCACGATTCGGTGTGGGCAGAGCCGGACCGCGAGTCACTGGCGCAAGCCATGCGTCAGGCGCGGGTCTCCAGCGCGTCGGAACGGGCGTCGATGGCGGCGCGCGGACAGCGTGTGCTGCGCGACCATTTTCTCTGGGCACATGTGGCGGCGCGTGGCGTTTTGGCGGCGCGCCGCTGGTCCGGTCCGGTCCGTCCGGCACCGCGGGTTGGCTGGGTCACGACCTGGAACACGCGCTGCGGCATCGCGTCCTACAGCCGCTACCTGATCGAGGCCGCCGGCGACAGCGTCTGCGTCCTGGCGCCGATCCAGGCCGGGTTGGTGCGCGCCGACGAGGATTTCTGCATCCGCTGCTGGCGGTCGGACAAGATAAGCAACGACTTCGCAGCGTTGTCGGAGGCGATCGACGCCCAGCGTCTGGAGGTGCTGATCGTCCAGTTCAACTACGGCTTCTTCAATCTGCACGACCTGGCGATCTTTCTGGACGAACAGGTCGATGCCGGCCGGACCGTGATCGTCACGCTGCACTCGACGGCGGACGAGCCTGCCCTGCAGCAGGATCCCAATTGGCAGATCCAGACCCTGGCGCCGGCCCTTGCCCGCTGCGACCGCTTGCTCGTGCATACGGTGGATGACATGAACCGCCTGCGGGCACTTCGAGTCATCGACAACCTGGTGCTGTTCCCGCATCCGCTGTGGACATTGCCGCCAAGCGCGCCGATGCGCGACCGGGTCGACGCCATTCCCCTCGTCGCTTCCTTCGGCTACTGTTTGCCGCACAAGGGACTTCCGGAACTGGTCGAGGCCGTGCATCTGCTCAAGCTTGCCGGCCGCCCCGTGCGATTGCGCCTGTTGAACGCCGAGTATCCGGATGTGGTGTCGACGCGGATGGTGGCCGACATCCAGCAGCGGATCCAGGTTCTGGAGGTCGGTGAACTCGTCGAGTTCAGGCACGACTACCTGGCCGATGACGTCGCGGCCGCTCTGCTTCGCGAGGCCGACCTGATCGTGTTCGCCTATCAGGACACCCGCGAGTCGGCCAGCGGTGCGGTTCGGCACGGCATCGCAACGGGGCGCCCGATCGCCGTCACCCCGCTGCCGATCTTCGACGAACTGTCCGCAAGCACCTTCCGCTTGCCGGGTACCCGCGCACAGGATCTGGCCGATGGCATCGAGGCCACATTGCAATCGATCGAAGACTCAAGCGACGACGCGCGCCGTGTCGCTGAACAAGCCGAACGCTGGCGTACGGCGCATGCGGTCGGGCCGATGGCGCGGCGCCTGTCCAATATCGCATACGCGCTGTCGGCTCGCCGACCCGATGGCTCGATGCTCCTGCCGGGTTCGAGCCGGATGCTACGCACCCAGGTTGGCATGGTCCACGGCAGGTTCCTGCGCAGCACAGGAAGCGCCGGCTATCTGATGTTCGGTCCATATGCGATGTTGCCTCGGGGCACCCATCGGGTCGACATCAAGGGCCGGGCAACAGTTGCGAAGGGGTCCAGCTTGCGCATCGAAGTGATGTGTGACCGCGCCCGGCACGAGATCGCGCGGTTCGAACTGGCCGATGGCTCGCGGGACAGGCACCTCCTGGCGAGCCTGGTGTTCCACCTCGATCGTGCGATCATGGACCTCGAAGTGCGGATCGCGGTGGGGGCGCAAGACGAGGTGACGATTGAACAGATGTCGCTGCGACCGGAACGCCACGGCGCGGCGTCGGACCCCGAGCCGTCATCGGCCGTTCGCCCGAGCGGAATCCGTTCCATGGCGTCTGTCTGAGCAGCAGATGCAAGACGCCGAGCAAGCACCTGCACCTGGGCGCGTCCGCGATTTGTTCGGCCTGGACGGTGCCGCCTTCGTATACGCCGCCCATCGCGTGTTGCTCCTGGCAACGCCTGACGAGGGCACCGTCGAGCAGTACAAGGGACGGTTGGGGCAGGGCGAAGACAAGGTCGGATTGCTGCTGGAGATCGCCGGCGCAGGGCTGGCGCGCGAAGTCGACATGTCCGATGGCCTGTGGCAGCGCTGGCGGGACCACCCGACACGGACCCGGCTGGCGCTGGAGCGGCTGGACCGCCGCCTTGCCGCATCCGAGGTCCGACGACTGGCACAGCAGATCGACGTCGAAGAACTGCTGGGTCGGCTGATGGACCGTGTCGATGCCCTGCAGGCGCAACAGGACGCATCGCTGGTGCAATGCCAGGCCAGGCTCGAGAGCCTGGCCACGACCCTGCGCGAAGCCGGATCGGCTGTTGATCAATTCGCGGAACAATCGCGAGCGGCCGAGTTGCACCTAGCACAACGGATAGAAGCCGTCGTGCGACCGCTGCAAAACGGGATCGAGGATCTGAATCGTCGACAAGCCTCCGAACGGCCGCGCGATCGCCAGGTCCTGGCGTCGGCGACCCGCGCGCTCGACTGCTGGTTGCCGCACGGATTGCCACCGCAGTCACAGATCGAAGCGCTGGCTGCACAGCTGGCGTTTACCGATGAGGCGCGACGACTTGCCGAGTCCTGAGGCCAGGCAGGCGCTGCCGCTGGACACCAGATTCGGCGGCCGCGTCGTTCAGGTGTCGGAAGCACTTGTCGGCGCCGACGGAACGTCGGCACAGATCCTCGAACTACACCGTCAGCTCCAGGAAATGGGCCTGGACAGCGTGGTCCACACGCAGTGGTTCGATCCGGAACTGGGCGACCGACGACATCCGCTCGAAACGCTGTGCGCCGATGAGCATGACATTTTGCTCGTGCACATGGACGATCTCTCGGGCTACGTCCTGCCGGCCGTGCTGGCCATGCATACGACGCGTGTCCTAGTCTACCACGGCATCCCGCCTGAGGCGCATTTCGCGCCCGATTCGGCGATGGCCCGCCGAATGCGCGCCGGGCGCGAACAGCTTGCCAGCGCGGCCGGCATTTTCCACCGCTTCTGGGTTCCGGATGATGCACGCGCGGCGGAACTGCAGGCTCTTGGCGTCGCCCGCGAACTGTGCGACATCGTGCCGGCGATCGTCAGACCCGGCCCGCTGGCCGGCGTGGACGGCGCCCGCTGTCCCGGCACCTGGCTGTGTGCAGCGCGCACCTGGGCGCACAAGCGGATCCCGGAACTGATGCAGCTTTTTGCCCAGCAGCGCGAGAGCCATCCCGAGCTGGCGCGCGAACTGTGGCTCGTCGGCCGGCGGCACGCCGACGACGATCGCGATCCCGGCGTCGACACGGACACCGGCGTGCTGGCGTGGGGTCAAGTGGATGTCGTCAGGTTCGAAACGCTTCTCAGCCAGGCCGGAATCTTCGTCAGTTGCAGTGCCTATGAGCGCCAGGGCCGGGCAATGATCGAAGCGGTGCACGCCGGATTGCCAGTGGTCGGTCTGAATTGCGCCGGCATACGCACCGCCATCGGCACCGCCGACGCAATCGTGGACAGGATCGAAGATCTGGCGCCTCTGGTTGCATCCTTGATGTCCGACCCGGCGCGTCGTCAGGCGCTGTGCGCGCGCCAGCGCCAGCATGTTCGGCGCTTCGAACCCGCGGCGGCGGCCGTCCCCCTGGCGCGTGCCCTCGGCGCGCTACTGCCGTCAGCAGGCCGTTTCCACGGCGTCTCCGTTGTCGTGTGTACCTACAACCGAGCGGAACTGCTCGACCGATGCCTGGACTACCTGCAGCATCAGACCGATCCCCGATTCGAGGTCATCGTTGTCAACGGACCCTCGACCGACGATACGCAGGCAGTGCTCGCGGCCTATGCGGACCGCATCAAAGTCGTGGTCAATCCGGTGACCAACCTGTCGGTCTCGCGCAACCTCGGGGTCGCCGCCGCCAGCGGCCAGCTCATCGCCTACATCGACGACGACGCATTGCCCTTCGATGACTGGGTTGGTTGTCTGCTGGACGAGTTCGGGCGCCGCCCGCTGACGACAGCCGCTCTCGGCGGGCCGGTGTATTACGCCGGGTCGATGGAGTTCCAGGCCCAGGACATCGGCATCAACGGTCGCGCCGAAGTCTGCACCGACATCAGCCAGGACCAGATCGGACGAAATGGCTGGGCGCGCTCGCTCCTGGGTACCAATGTCTGCTTCCGGGCCGATGTGCTGCGAACGACCCGCGGCTTCGACGAGCAGTTCGACTACTTCCTGGACGAGTCGGAGCTGACCTACAGGCTGCAGCGCGAGGGTTGGCTGGTCGGCTATTGCCCCGAACTCTATCTGCGTCATGAGTTCGCGCAAAGCAGCAACCGGTCCGGCCAGCATCGCTTCAACTGGTTCAGCATCTGCAAGAACACGGCCTACTTCGTCGCCCGCTACTCGGGGCTGGACGGAGCGGCGCTGACGGACTATCTGCGAACACGCATCGAGGCCGAACGCATCGCACCGCTTGACGCTGCCGCCAAGGCTGGTGAACTGAGCGAGGCCGACCGCGACGCCCTGGTCCAGCGCATCCACGCCGGCGTCGAGCAGGGACTGCGTGACGCCGAACTGCCGCCGGAGCGGGCGCTGCTGCCGCAGGCCAGCGCGCGAATGAGGCCGTTCACGATGCCAGGCGCCGACGCCTCGACCGGACTCAAGCCGACGCGGCTGCACATCTGTTTCATCACTCAGGAGTTTCCGCCGTTTGGCAATGCAGGGGGCATCGGCACGATGTACTACCACCTGGCCTCGGAACTGCTGTTGATGGGGCACCATGTGACGGTGATCACACCCGGCGCCGAAAGCCATGCTTCGCGCCGCGGGCGTTTTCAGCTCCGATTCGTCGTGGCACGACGCGGCTCCCCTGGGCAGGCCGAGCCGTCCGCCTTCAATGCCAACCTGACCTGGAGCCTTTGTGCGCTCAACGAGGCCGCGGTCGTGCATGCCGAGCAGGCAGTCGATGTCTTCGACTCTGCACTGTGGAATGCCGAGGCCCTGGCGCTGTCACTGCTGCCGCGACGACCCCCACTGGTGCTCAGACTGGTGACGCCGATCATCACGGTGGCGCAACAAAACGGTTGGTCGATTCCGGCCCTGGAACTGGAACGGCTGCAGCAGGCCGAACTGCAGTTGATCGCCCGGGCCGATGCGGTCGTTGCACTCAGCGCCTCGATCGGGCGCATGATCGAAAGAACTCACGGACTGACCCCCGACAGGCGCTGGCACCTCAGCCCTTGCGGCATCGCCTACTGGCCCAGCTTCGAATACAGTGACGACTACACCGACCTGCGCAGGATCGACGGCCGCACCTGGGCGCTGCCCGAAGGCGCCCGGTTTGCGCTCTTCGTCGGTCGACTGGAGCGCCGAAAGGGAATTGATCTCCTGCTTGAAGCGGCCCGCCGCGTCCTTGCCGAAGATCCGGAGTTGTGGCTGGTGATCGCGGGGCGCGACATCGCCGGCTGGACCGAACAGATCGACAATCTGGTCGGCTCGGCGCTGGCCGAACGGATTGTTCTGTTGGGAGAGGTCAGCGTCGCGGCACGCGAGAAACTGCTCAACGGTGCACGCTGCCTGGTCTTTCCGTCACGCTACGAGTCCTTCGGCCTGGTGCCGCTGGAGGCTTTCGTGCATGGACTGCCGACGGTCGCGGCGCGGGCGGGCGCGGTGCCGGAGGTCATCGTCGACGGCGAAAGCGGCCTGCTCTTCGAGCCGGACGATCCGGCGGGGCTGGCCGATGCCGTGCTGCGCCTGTCACGCGATGACGCCTTGCATCAGCGACTGGCGGCGGGCAGCCGCCGGCGCAGTCGCGATTTCAGCTCACGCCGCAGCGCCTCCCGCGCCGTCAACCTCTACCGGCAGCTCGTCATGGCGCGCCGGTCGACCTGAGTGCGCGATGTGCAGGACGGCAGCATGAATTTTGTCGGACCGCCCAACCTGACCGAACTGGCGTGTCAGGCCTGTACGGCGGCACAGTTCCGGCAGGAGCACTTCATCCGCTGGATCGGGGCCGCCGGTCTGGAACCTCACTTTCACCGCCAGCAGTGGGAGTTGGCGTTCGTGCTTCGTGCACTCGAAAGCTCGGGGCAGATGGCGCACGGTCGCCTGGGCCTGGGCCTGGGCAATGGCCTGCCCCTGGTCGCGTCGCTGGTCGCTAGATCCGGTGCCCACGTCGAGACGACACCATGGTCGGACCTCCCCGATTCGGCAGCCTCGCGCGATTTCCTCTGGTCCTGCTCACTGGCGGGCCACCTGGGTTCGGTTGCGGCGGGTCTGGACTACCTTCTGCGTTCGCTGGACGCTCTGAAACCCGGCGGTATCGCGGTGCACACCTTTGATTTCAATGTATCGAGCGATGTCCTGACGCTGGAGAGCGCCACGGTGTCGCTGCTGAGGCGGTGCGATGTGCTCGAACTTCAATCACGACTTATGGCGCAGGGCCACGCGATGCTGCCGCTGAATTTTGCGACCGGCCAGTTGCCGGAGGACCAGTACGTGGACCAGCCACCCTATGTCCAGGCCACACATCTGAAGCTGCAGATCGACGCGTACGTCGTGACGAGTTTTGGTGTCGTCATCCGCAAGGGCTGAAGGCCAGCGCCGGACGATTCCGAACATCCACGACGTTTCGAGGTGGACGGCTGGCCCGCCCGTCGCCGCGCCGAGCGCGTCATGGCCTGGCTCCGGCGGATCGAAGTCCGGCTATAGGGTGAAACCCTCCCGACCTATGGCAGCGCGGAGCTGTTCACCTGAACATTGTCGAACCGGCCGGCCACACTGGCCATCGTACGGGGGCCGCTGAGGCAACTCGCCAGTTCAGTTCGAGTGTCCAACTGCTTGAACGGCAGCCCGGGCGTCGACACGATGTCGCCGGTGTAGACGACACTGGCCTTCGGGTCGCTGTTGAGCTGGAAGTAGAAGGTCTGGTTGGACGCATCCCACTCCAGGGCCAGCCGTGCAGGAGTCCCCTGCGTAACGGTACCCAAGCTCTGCACCGTGCCGACTAGTGTGCTGGAGGCGCAATCGCTGGCTGTGCACACCACGACCAGGCCTTCGACCACAAAAACGTCGGGCGCGTCGCCAGAACTGCTGCGGCGGAGCATCCGTGTCAGACCGATGACGTCGTTCAACTGGCTGCCCGCTGACGTGGGCCCGGCGCCGAAGAAACTGCCCAGGACACGCGCCTGGACCGATGACGGCGTGGCATTGTCGACGCAGCCCGCCAGTTCGTAGTCGGAGATCGTCACGCTGGCCCGCAGTTGGGTGACACGTTGCGGCTCGTCGACCGGCAAGGTCATGCCCGCGCGCCGGGTCCCGCTGTTGCCGGTCTGGTCGCCGTAGTCACGCTGCGACATCAGCAGCGCACCGCCCACGATCTGCCGGGAGCGTTCGCCGTAGAGCCAGCGCGTGAAGTCGATCTGCGGCGTGGGGAAGGCGTCATAGCCGAAATAGGGTTCCTGGGCATGTGCCGGCGCCGCGGCGCCGACCAGAGACACCAAAAACACCAAGAGCGCGAGGAAGCGCTGCATCATGTTCATGCTCCGTTGCGCATTCACGGCCTGGCCGCCTTATTGATCTGCACACCATCGAAGGTGGCGTTCATCATGCCGGTGGTCCGAGTCGGTCCGGCGCAGTTCGGCACGTCGATTCGGGTACCGATCGACTGCAACGGCCGGCCCGGGCTGGCGGCATCGGATACCGTGTAGGGGATTTCGCCGACCGTGCTGCCGTTGTCACGGATGAAGACGAACTTCTTTTCCGACTTGCGCCACTCCATGGCCAAGGTCAGCGCCTGTCCGACCGCTACCGTCCCCAGGTCCAGACTGCTGGCCAGGGGCAAGGTACTGTTGCAATCCGAGCTCGTGCACACACCTGCGGTGGCCTGGACGCGCAGTACGTCACTGCCATCGGTCGAGTTGGAGAATCGGCCGACGCGAGCCTGAACCAGAACATCGCCGAGGTAGCTTCCGGATGTCGGATTTCCGGTATTGAAGAACGTGCCAACCAGTCGGGCGCGCACGAATCCAGGGGAGGCATTGGCCGGGCAGCCCGTGGTCTCGTATCCGATGACCTTCAGGGTGGCCTTGAGCTGGGTGATCTTCCCTGGCGCCGACAGATCTTCGCCCCAGCTTTGAGCCGTCAGGCCGATGTCGCCCAAAGTATCACCATGATCGCGCTGGAGCATGTTCAGGACCCCCGAACTGACGCTGCGCAGGCGCTCGAAGTTGTTCCATTTGGTCTTGTCGATCGGCCCTGACCCGGGGAACAGGTCGTAGGTGCCGTAGGTCTCCAGAGCAGCCTGTGCCGGTAGTGCGCACATCGCGGCCATCGCCGCAAGCATCAGGATCCGGATTCGTACGGTCATGCTCGGGTACTCCTGATCATCAGGGACGGGCTGCGCGGATCCTCAGGTGGAGGCCTCGGTCCACCGACCGGCAACCATCCCTTCAGTCGCGTCTCAAGGCGATTCTGGCACGAGATCTGCCACTGTGCGGCTTGCGGATCCACAGACCTGTGGATCCCGGCGCAAGCGCCTCAGGCCGGCGCAGCCAGATGCAACGGGCCGCTCGATGCGAGCTTTCGCGAGATGTAGATCCGGTTGGGCGATGCCAGGAGCCGCTCGCGACGGCGGATCTCCTCGGGCGCCGTCGCACGCTTGAAGTCGTTTGCGGCCCAGGACAGCGACGTCATGTAGTCACCCGACACGGTGTTCTGCAGTTCGAGGAAACGGTCCGCATCGGCAAGGTCGTAGAGCGAGGCGGCATCGTTGAAGCCGGCCCGTGCACAACGGGCAGAGTAGTCGACATGCCAGAGCCCACGCACGAAGAAATTGACCTCGTCAGCCCATCCCACCCGGCGCACGACCTCGGGCGTCAGCGTGAACAGCGCACCCATGCAGCGCTCGACGGGCACATGCCCCACCAAGGGATGGTGTTCATGATGTCGCGCGGGCGGCGGAAAGGACTCGCCGCGGCGGTCACAGAGTTGCTTGTAGTGCGGCAGATTCAAGTGGCAAAGATGGTGCAGGCCCGAGGCTATGGCCGCATTGAAGTACGCCGACATCCAGCCCGGCCGCTTGAAAACGACATCGTCGTCGATCACGAAGTAGAAGTCGACGCCGAGCGTCAAACCCAGATCGACCAGCGAATTGAACTGGCCAGGCGCGTAGCGTCGCAGATTGCGGATCAGGTGCAAAGGAACCGGGGCGTCGAGGTTGGCCAGATAGTCCAGCGTGCCGTCGCTGGAACCGTCGTCGGCCACGGCGACGATGGTCTCGAAGCCTGGGCAAAGCGTGCGGAACAACGACGCCAGGCATTGCTGCAAGTAGGGCAGGCGATCGAATGTCTTGACACCGATCAAGATGCGCGTTGGTCGCCGGTCGGCAGTCGCCACGTCACCGCTGTGCGGCGTTGCGGGCGCCGTTTCCAAGCGCAGATACAGGGCATCGAACGCAACGCGTTGACCTGCCGGGCCCGCACAGCTGAACGCGATCCTGTCGCCGGTCAGCACCCGCTCCAGCTTGAGCACGACGTCGCGCGGCTGTGGGGAGGGTTCCAACTTGAGGGCGGGCCGAAGCTGCCCGTCCGCCGCCAGCAGCGAGAGCTGCATGGGATGCGCGCTCGGCGCCAGACAGCGCAGCACCAGGTGCACGCTTCCGGATGCCGCGGCACGCCAAGCCGTACACACGATCGGCTGCTCCACCCCCAGCAGCGACTCGAATGCGCCCCCTGCGTGTCGGGCTCCTGGCCACAGCGACCAACTGTGCGGATCGCGGGGACTGAATCGCCGCATTCCCGTGGGGTCGAAGCCGACCGCCTGTGCATCGATCGCGCGCAGGTTGAACCCCAACAAGGCCTCGGCTTCCGGGCGCTGGCTGCACACCCTGCCGTAGGCGCTCTCCGCAAGCATCCAGTCCTGATCCAGCAGCGCACGATTCGCGCAGACGAGAATCTGCTCGGCGTCGGGCTCGGCAGTGAGTTCCAGGCGGTTTGCCGGACGGGAATCTGAAAAGCTTGCCGGTTTCACGACGCGATCATATTTGTGCAAACTGTGATTGTGCGGGGCAAGTGGATACAAGAAGCAACGGCTCACATCGAAAACTCGCGAGGGGTCTACATCGCCATCGAGTCGCGGCTCAGATGCGCCTGGGCACTCGCCATCAGTGCAGCCAGCCGGTCCGGCGCGACGATGAGCAGGTCGCCGACGTCGACGATTTCGCTCAGACGGTGCAGTTCGGCCTTTCCCTCGCCGTCCAGTGCTGCCGGTTCGATGCCGAATCGGATGCCGTGGTCGGCACGCAGTTCGGCCAGCTCTGCGGCATGGTGGCGATCCAGCAACTCGGCGATTCCGGTCCGGAACTGCATTCGCGTCAGGTCCAGGCCCTGCGCTGCCCGACCAACCGCCCGGTTGATCGCCTGGTTGCGCTGGCGCAACGCCGGATCAATCGCGATCAAGGCTTCACGCTTGAGTTTCTGCAGGACCACGCATTCCTCGGCAGAAAGCGCGACATTGGACGCCGCACCGGATGTGGGAAGTTCGACGGGACGCGCGATCTGCTCGGACAGCAGGGCAGCGAAGTCGGTGACCACGTCGGCACCGACCAGGCCACTGCGGCTGAACTCGCGAACGCGCAGGCCACGCCGACCAAGCAGACGGGTCCAGTTGCGCACGGCGTTGGCAAACGGGTAGGTCTGCCGCATGAAGCCTCGCAGCTCATGTTCATGCTTCAGGAACTGCTGCAGGCTCGAAAGCACATAGGCCGACGGTTGCCGCACGTAGAGGATCGCGGTGGCCGGAGCGCCGCAGCCATCGAACAGTTGCAGCAAGGCATGCACGTCGACGGTTCGCAAAGAGTACAGGTACTCGGAGCTCAGCACACACACCTGATCTCGAGACAGCGCCGCACGACTTTCGGCCATCAGCCCGCGGGCACGCTCCACCAGAATGCTCTCGCGCCCGCCGAACTCGACCCGGTGCACACGATGCCAGCGCTCGGGAGGCAGCAACAGGGCCTCAAGCTCATTGTGATGGCCCACAGCGCCGACAGGGTAGACGATTCCGGCGGCACGCAGGACCTCGGCGCGATCGGCGAGCACCTGCTGCACAGCCGTCGAGCCCGTCTTCCCGGTGCCGATGTGGAGGATCAGTTGCGCCATGGGCGGCGGCCTGCGGCCTTCAGGCACCGCCTACGAGGCAGGCACAGTACCGATCGAACTCGTCGATCGGAACGAAGAAGACGTCGACTCCCAATCGGCACAGCGGAACGAAGTCGTGCGCACGAAGCAGCGCGCGTATCTCGCGGTAGCGAGAAGGGTTTGATTCGACGGCAATCACCTTGAAGCGGACGGCGTTGAAGTCCATGCCCCGCAGCGCCGGGATCTCTTCGCCTTCGACGTCAATATCCACATAGTCCACCTCGGTCACGGACGCCTGGGCGAGAATGGTCGCGATGGGCAGCACATCCACGGCGTAGACCTGATGCGCGCGCCGCGCCAGTTCGTCGTCGGGCACGAGCTTGCGCAGCTTGGAATGGCCGCGTTCATCGGTGAAGCTGACGAATTCCAGGCGCCCCGGATGATCGCTCACGGCGAGGTGGCGGACAGGCTGAGTCCGCTCGGCAACGATGTTGGCATGGCTGTCGCACTCCGGCTCGACAAGCAGTCCGTGCCAGCCGTAGGACCGCTCGAGCGCGAGCGAGTTGGAGTTGATGACCCCGCAGCGCGCCCCGACGTCCAGGAAGAATCCTGCCCGGCCGGGCATCAGGATCTCCGCGACAAGAATGTCCTGCCCGAACTGGCTGTGGAAGCGATCGGCCTGGCGCAGCGCCAGCGGCGCCACCCGCTGGAAGGCCGAGACCGACCGTTGAAGCAGCTTCGGATCCTCGTCGAAGAGCGCGCTGTCCCGCGTCATGTTGAAGGCCGTCGCCAGGAACTTGTAGACCCGCATGCTTCACTCCCCTGCAATGACCGCGCCGCGACAAGGCAACGTCACGGCAGCCGATCGACTTCGACGTCGTCGTGGTGGACCAGGCCCACCGGAAACGGTTCCTGGCGCTGCTTCTGGCCAGGCTTGTACAAACCCCATTTCAGGTAACCGCCACGCGGTTTGGCGTCGCGCAGATTGGGCCCGGCGTACTTGAATGCATCCGTCTTGCCCGACCCGGTCTGCGTCAGCGTCAGTTCGGCCAAGCCGTCGTCGCCGATCGACCACTTGACGACGAAATCGAAATCGACCCACTCGCCCCGTGGAAGGGCCTTGGCCAGCGTGATCTGCTTCTGATCGCTGATGCGCCAGACCAGCGTCTCGCCCTTGATGGCGATGAACATGTCCGGATGCGTCGAGAAGCGCTTGAACTGCCAGACCATGTCGATGGCATCGCGGGTATCCGCCTGCCAGCCCTTGTCGATCAGCAGGCTGAAGCGGTAGCGGAACCGATCACCCGGACTGTAGAGCGTCCCTGGAATCCGGCTCGTGCTGGTCTCGGCGCGAAACGCCCCGCCCGATATGTAGTCGTCTCGCATCCGGACCCTGGACTGCAACGAGCACTTGCCCGTTCGGCCGACGCTGCAGTCGATCTCCAGGGCGTCCTTGGCCGCCGGCCCATCGGCGGCCAGCCCCGCCACACCCGAAGTCAGTTCGCGGTTCTCGTAATCGGCACGAAAGACCGGCGTGCCGGTCTGGTCCTTGGCCTGCGTTGTCGCGCAGGCGAGCGCCAAAAGAACGGTCAGCAGCAGTTGTTTCATAGGCATGGATTCACCTCGGCGTATCAACGGCCGAAACCTCAGCCGTGATCGCGCGAAGGAACGAGGGTTCGGTGCCCCAATTCCTGTCGATGTTCCGGTCGCGGAAGTAGGCATGTTCGACCAGGCGGTCGCGCGTCTTGAGCAACGGTCGACCCAGCAGTCCCGGTGCGTCGCTCAGAAAGTAGACATGCAGGGTTGCGCTGGGCCAGCTCGCGAGCGCTCTGTCCACTGAACGCTCGAAAGCCTGCAACTCGGCAGGCTGCGGCAGCTTGTCGCGCAACGGGAAGCAGTACAGAAAGTCCACACCTCCCCGAGCTACCGTCACCCCGAAGTCCGCGGCGCGGAGGGTCAGTCGTTTGTGCTCGGCCGCCCGCAGTTCTGGGTCGTCTGCGACCAGATCGTGATGATGGAAGAGCTCAATGGCCGGATAGCGCGAAGACACCGGGTGCCCGCGCGCGTTGACGCTCAGGCCATCCAGCCAGCCGTCGAAGCCGTTGTCCTGCACCGTTACGGCGAAGTCCAACCCGAGATGCGGCTTGCTCAGCAACCAGTCGAAAGGCATCGCCGGCCCGCGAAGATTCAGTTTGCGCAACCACCAAGCAGGATGGCAATTGCAGCCCAGAGAGACCAGGATCGTCATAGCTCGTCGTTCCTCATGCGGCAGATGCGTCAACGTGCCACCAGGCGCACCAGTGCACCGAGTTCGCGCCGGAACCGCCGCTGCCGCTCGATGTAGGCCGCCCCAATGTCAGCGGTGAGCCCGGCAGGCTCGCGAATCAGCATCGCGATCGCATCGGCCAGGGACTGGGGGTCAGGCTCGAACAGCGGCGCCAGCTTGATCATGCCGCATTGTTGCGCCGCAATGCGCAGGCAGTGGCCCGGCAGCAGGTCCGACATCGGATCACCGTCGGTGGCCAGCACATAGCAGCCGCGATGCAGGGCCTCCAGCAGGCTGAGCCCCAGGCCTTCGAAGCGGCTCGGATAGAGCACGACATCGGCCCGGTCGTAGAGGGCCAGCAGGTCGTCGCGGTCCGGCAGGAAACGGGTGTCGACGTCGATGCGCAGGCCCGGTTGCTCCGGCAACGACGCCAGCGCCTCATGCGTCTTGTTGCACTTGATCACGACGTGCAAGGGTCGCGACGGCTCGCCCAGCCGCCGCAAGGCCTCGACGACGACATCCAGGCCACGCCGGTCGCGATACCCCAGGTTGCCCCCGTTGAACAACAGATTCAGCGGCCGGTCGGCCCGAGGCGGCGGACGGCGTGTCGGCAGGACCGGGTCCGGGATCGACCAAGGAATCTGCACCACCGGCACGCGCAGGGGCAGCAGTCGGCGCTCGATGCTCGGACTGCGTGCGACCGTCAACACCCGCGCGCCGGCCTGCTGCAGGGTCCGTTCCCAGGGCCGCGTGTCCTCCACTCGGGGATCCAGCACGGCCCATTCGAGATTGGGCATGAAGAGCACCTGACGTACCCGTGGCGAGCGGCTGGCCAGTGCCAGCAGCGACGGATTGAGCGCCTCCAGCACCAGTAGCACGTCGATGCCTTCGAGCCAGTGCTCCGGGGTCATCCGGGGGCCCGACATTGTGGGATCAGCCGGGTCGATCACCTCGTACACCTTTGCACCGGCACGGCCGTAGTCATGGCGGTAGAGGTTGTCCGACACCATCAGAGCGCTGCAGCCGAGATCCGGGGCGTCGTTCAGAGCCCAGGCGACCGTCTCGGCGTCGCGGAACAGCCCCTTGCTGCGGTCGGCCGGCGTCACGATGCCGACCTTCAGGACGGCCGTTCCCGACGCGGCGGCATGGCGCCGCCGCTGGCGCTCGCACAGCGCGATATCGAAGTCCAGACTGGACAGAAGCTCGGGCTTGGCGTGCCCGCCATCGCGCGCCACACGCAGCGCCAGCAGCGCCGCCTCGTATCGGCCTTCGGCCAGCAGTCGCCGCGCATGCGAAAAGATGCCGTCCATCTCCATCAACCGAAGTGCAGGCGGCCGCCGGCAGCGAGCAAGGCCAGTGTTCCGGCGCGAATGAGGTCGTCACCCTCAGCGTCGAAGCGCGTTCCGGCCACATCCAGCGTTTCCAGCGGCAGGTAGGCTGCGGCGTGATCGTCGAACGCCACGGCCACCGGCCGCGGTCGCTCGCCCATCATCGTGTACATCGCCCGTCGCAATCGATCCTGACCCAGACCGGCCAGGTCCTCGGCTCGATCCAGCATCAGCACGGCGCCGCCCCCCAGAATGTCCGCAAGTGCCTTCAGCGTCCTGTCTGTGCTGCTCTGGCGGGTCAGCACATGCACCGGGATCCCGTCGAGGCTCGACCCCGACGTCGATTGCAGTCCCGGCGAAGGATCGGCCGCGTCGTTGAACAGCACCACCTGGTCGAAGAATCGGCGCGTGAAACCGCCAAGCGGACGCCGCGCCAGGACGTCCGCCTGCGTGTGGTCGATCATCAGCGCGTTGGCCGTGAACCGGGCCCCGTGAAAGGCGTCGATGGATACCGGCGCCGGAAACGGCCGGCGCAGCGTGGGAAATTCGATCACCAGTGACGCTGGCTCGGCCTGCCGATGCCACTGGAGGAAGGACTCGGTGTAGCGCTGGCGTACCGGCGCCAGGAAGTGGCGGAGTTCGGTACTGCCGATGTTGTTCGCTGTGTGGCCGCTCATCGTCAGGCCGTCGCTGCGCAGCAGCGCGTAGTAGTGGCAGTCGGCCAGTTCGCACAGCGCTGCCGGACCGAAGACCCGCCGGATGCGGGTCTTGAACTCATCATCGGCATTCACGCGCACGCAGTCGAAGTAGCCGACGGCGTCACGAACGCGGGGCCAGTCGATCATCAGCGAGATCAGCCCGGCACGTGAGCGCTCGGCGCGGTTGAGCAGCAGTTCACCGCTGTCCTCGTCGATGCGCGCATAGTGGCAGGAACTCGCGACGCGCGCCGGGTCCGCGCGCAGCGCGGCAACCTGTTTCGCGATACGCATCGGATGCGACAGATCGTCGCAGTCCTGAAACGTCACGTAGCGTCCGCGCACCCGCGTCAACCCGAGGTTCTTCGCCACATAGGTGCCGGCGTTGCGCTGTGTGCGAAGCACAGTGACATCGGCGAACGATCCTGCCAGCGCACGCGCCACCTCCCAGGTGTCGTCACGGCTGCAATCGTCGACCAGAATCACTTCCACCGCAGGGTAGGTCTGCGCCTTCAGCGACGCAAGGCAACTGGCGACATGCGGGGCGCAATCGAACAGCGTCACGACGACGCTGACCAATGGCAGACCCGCGTCGGCGACCGCCGCCGGCGGTCGGTCGAGCGCCTTCACCGTGCTGAGCAGTTCAGCCTCGATCGAGCCGGGCGCATGGTCCCGGGCCTCCTCGGCGAGTCGCGGCAGCAGCAAGCGCCACGGCGAGGCGGCCAACAGTGTCGGCGAGTCGTATGCGCGAAGAGACCGAAGTAAGGTCATGGCGTGGTTGCGAATCCCTGACGCCTGGCCGCTGCGGACAGGGTCGTCTGGCGCAGATGCTGCATCAGGCGCCGCGCATGGAAGGGATTGGCGTCGGAGACGAACACGAATGTCGGCGTCGCATTGCACAGGGCAATGGCGGCATAACCCAGTGGCGCGAGAAGTGCCTCGATGCGCCGGTAGTCGTCGACATGAAAGCTTTCGGTGGCGACCAGTGGCCGCCAGCGTTCCAGCACCGCCATCGCCCCCTGCAACACGGCGTACTCCATGCCCTCGACATCGATTTTCACGATGCCCACCGGTTCTTCGGGGTGCTCGGTCGCCAGCACCTCGTCAAGCGTCCGCATCGCCACCGAACAATCTGGCAATGCAGGGTCGGGCCGATGTTCAGGATTGGATTCAGGGGTGCTGCTGAAGGAGCCGAAGTTTCGCGCTATCGCCATTCCCAGTCGCACGGTACCGGATCGCGCGCCGAGCGCGACACGGTGCACACGCACCGTGTCGGCGACCCCATTGAGTGCCAGATTGCAGCCCAAGCAGACGGCGTTGTGCGGTTCAGGCTCGAATGCGGCCACCCGGGTCCCGGGCTGGCGCGCCATGTGCAGCGTGTGATTGCCGATGTTGGCGCCAACGTCGACGAACAGCGCTGCGGGCGCCAGGAACTGCTCGAGGAGATGCAGGAATTCAGCTTCGTAGACCCGACTCTCGCGCAGCATCTTCTGCGGAATGTAGTCGCCGTCGACATGCAGGAGTCGAAGTGCGCCGCGCGGTGTTGGCACGACCGACAGCGCCAGTGTGGTGCCATCGTCGCGACCGAGCGCGCCAGCCAGCGCCTCCTGTGCCGCTGCCAGCAGATCCAGGCGCCCGGGCTCGTCGTCCGACTGCCAGGCGGGCATGCGATTGCCGGCGACCAGCGAGTCCAGCGCGGCGTAGCGCGGTTCGAGTTGGCTCGCTGAATGGTGAGGGCGAAGCCTGCCCGTGTCGGCGAAAGTCAGCCCGAGGTGCTCGTACTGTTGCCGGCAACGGGCTTGCAGTGTCAAAGGGTGGTCACTGCCAGGAAATCCGATCTCGAGCGCACGCCGGAATCGGCGGGCGGCGATTTCGTCCCGACCACGCAGCGCGTGCAACCGACCCAGGCTGTTCAGCGTACCTGCCACGAGCGCTCGCGCCACCACGTCCCGCGGGCAACCCCAGAGGACAGCCTGCGTCACGAAACGCTCGGCGTCGGCGCTCCGACCGGTCTGAAACAGGGCGGTCGCCACCATCAGCGCCAGTTTGGCCCGCATGGGGTGGGCGTCGAAGGGCAAGTCGCACAGCCTCGCCAGACCATCCCAGTCGCCGTACTGCCACAACGTGCGCGCACGTTCGGCCAGGGTCGAGTCGGGTTCCGGTCGCGCACCGACGCCGGCGGCCGCATCGGCAGCGATCAAGGGCGATGTCGGCGCCGGCCGTTCGGGGCGAGGCGGCGGCCGGACGCCAGGCCGTCGGTGACGGAATCGGCTGATTTTCACGCCGCGTCAGATCCCGGGCTCGCCGAGTGACAGACGCGCCACCAGCGCCAGCTGCCCCTCGGCGCGCACGAGTTCCTCGTCCACACGCGCCTGGCGCTCGGCCAGCCGGACCATCTCCTGGTCCAGTCGACGCAGTTGCATCTCGGCGGCATCGGCGCGCAGGTCCGCCGCCACGGCCGCCTCCGTCTGCTGGAGCAGCCGCCGGTTCAGCGCCTGCCGATCCTTGTCGGCCGCCTGCAGTGCTTCGGCCGCCTTGGCAGCGGCAGCGCCGTCCGCCGTCGCGGATTCGGCTTGCCGCTCCTTGATCGTCGCAAGTTCCGACTGGCTCGCCTTCAGTGCCGCACCGAGTTGATCGGACTCGGCTTGCATGCGCTTGAGCGTCGTCTGATTGTCTTGCCGCTGCGCCAACACCGTGGCTTCCAGCGCTTCGAACCGCAGCGCATGCTCGGCGAAGTCGTGCTGCAGGGCGGCCAGCCGGGCCTCGGCCTGCTGGCGCGCCCGTCGTTGCGCATCGCGTTCCGTCGTGGCCCCGACGTGCGTGGTGCGCAGACTGGCGTGTTCGGCCTGCAGGCTGCACAGCGCGTCTGCGCACTCGGATGCCAACCGATCCGTATCCCTGTGCAACGCGTCGAGCGCAGCATGTTCATTCCGGGTCCGAGCAAGCTGGCTGGCCAGTTCGTCGCGGGCAGCCCGCAGGTCCTCGACGTCGGCGCCGGCTGCGGATGCCGCCACCTGCAGCCGGTGGAGCGCCCGTTCGCGTTCGGAAGCCTCGCCCCGCGCGGCATCGCGCTCGCCCCGCAGTACCTCGAGTTCCTGCCGGGCTGCCGCCTGCGCCGTCGCCAGCGCTTCTTGGGCCTGATCACGTTCGGCGCGCAGGGCGGCCAGGGCAGCGGCATGGGATGCCGCGCGTTCGGATTCCTCCATCTCGCGCAGCGTCATCTGTTCGCGCACTGCGGTTGCCGTCACCTGCAGCCGCTGGAGCGCCTGTTCGCCTTCGAAAGCCTCGCCCCGCGCGGCATCGCGCTCGCCCCGCAGCACCTCGAGTTCCTGCCGGGCTGCCGCCTGCGCCGTCGCCAGCGCCTCTTGGGCCTGATCACGTTCGGCACGCAGGGTGGCCAGAGCAGCGACATAGGATGCAGCGCGTTCGGATTCCTCCAACTCGCGCCGCCTCGAATGTTCGCGTTCGCGATCGAGCTGTTCGCGCCAGCGGCCCGCGTCTGCAGCCGCCGCGTCGGCACGCTGCGCGGCGACGGCGAGCTGACCGCGCACCGCACCGAGCTGCTGTGCCCGCGCATCGACGCGCGCGGCCTGCAGCGGCCACAGCGGGTCGTCATCAACGGCCAGCGGGATCGGAATCACAAAGGCCGGCAGCTTGACGGTGTCACGCTGGGGACCGGGCGCCGCCAGGCCGCGCCACAGCACATAGTCGAACGCCAGCCAGTCAGTCTCTTCGAGGCTGTGCAGCAGGGCAGCTTCCTGGCCCGGCAGGTCCAGCACCAGCACGTTGGCCATGCCGGGCTCGCGTAGCACCTTCAGTTCACCCAGCAGATCCGACAGCGCGACGACGCTGACCGCGCGCCCCGGTTCGACACGCAGGCGCGGGTACAAGTCCCGCAAGGCATCCGGAACGCTCGGTGCGGCAAACCCACGCAGATTGCAGGTCTGCCAGGTGCCGGTACCGCCGGCGACGTCGACAACGGCGGATCGAAGCTCGAAGGTCGGATGCGCGCGCAACACCTTCTCGAGTGCACGGCCAGCCTCCGGGTCACCCTCGACCAGGACCAGACGCTTCGGCGCCTGATCACGAAAGGGGCGCAGGTCAAGATCATCGCCGGCACCCAATACGACCACGGTGCCGAAGCCCCGGGCCGGCAGCCGGGCCACGGGGAGGAGAATCGGTGGCTCGATCATCGCCGTCGGCGAACGCTACGCAGCCGATGGCGCAGGCGTGCCGCCAAGCCCTGTGCCGGGGCGGCCGGCGGCGCCAGCGCGCGCTGCAGCCTCGGTACGAGCTCGCCCGCGTCATCGAGCGCGGAAAGCGCCCTCGGAAGCGTCGCCGCAAGCGCCGCGGTCAACGGCCGCAACGCAGCGTCTTCAGGGGCCGGCTCGAGGCGCAAGGGCCAGGTGCTGGGCAAACCGTCCTGCACGAACTGCAACTCGATGTGCAGGCTGGTCCGGCCGGCGCGCATCTCCCAGCGCAGGCTGCAACCTGCCCATGTCGCCGGACCGAAGGTGACACGCTGCAACTCGAGCTGGCCGCGGCTGGCATCGCCCTGCGCCCGCGCCTGGTCATAGCGAAGACAGGCGGGACGCGACATGACGCCGATGGCGACCCGCCGGGCGATGCTTTGCCAGGACAGAAGCTGTTCGTCATCGTCCATGCGCACGGCCAGCAAAGCCACCACTTGCAGCACGACATGCCAATCCGTTGCCGCCAGCGCCTCGAAGGCTGGCCAGGTGCTTTCGTCTCCGGGGATGAGCAGCATGTAGGGCTTGCCCTGCTCCGCGCCCACCGCCTGCCAGTTGAGAAAGGGCGGAGCGCCCGCCGGGGCCGCCAGCCATGCCAGACCGCCCTGGCCGTGGTGCTCCACCAAGCGCACTTCAGCCTGCAAGGCGGGTTGGCCATCGATCCGGAATCCCTGAAGTTCGAGCGCCAGCTGACGATGTGTCGGGGTGGGATCCTCGCCCAGTACGCGCAGCACGTCGAACCCGATGCGGCGCAACAAGCTGTGCTGCCCGACATTCGCCGACGCCTCGGCCATCTTGCCAGCGGCAAGGGCGGCCTGCACGCGCTGTTGGAACTGGGCCAACTGCAGTTCGTGTCTTGACTGTGCGTCCCGCCAGGCCGCGCGTTCTTCGGCCAGCGCAGACTCGGCGGTTCGGGCCCTGTCGAGTGCGCTGTCCCAAGCCTCCTGGGCGCGCAACAGCTGTTCGACCAGCAGGCTGTTCTCCTGCTCGACGACATCGAGCCGCTCGCGCGTCACACGCTGGGCAGACTCGGCCACCGAGCGGGCCTCGTCCACGCCCCGCAGTTTCTCGTCCAGCACCGTCGCGTGAGCGGCCTGGGCCCGCATCGCTCGCAGCGCCTGCACGGCGGCGCCAAGCTCGCGTTCGACTGTCGGCCCGGCCACCACCGGTTCGGCGGCGAATGGTGAACACAGGGCGAGAAGCGCATCGGCCTGGCGGCGCAGACCATGGTCGCGGACAACCGCCCCGGCGGCAACCATCCGTTCGAGTGACGGCAGCACGTGATCCAGCGACGGCAGTTGCACCGACGACAGCTTGTCGAATGACTCCCGCAGTGCCGCCAGCAAGGCTTGCGGCGCGTGACGGGCCTCGTCCAGGTCGATCGCCATCCAGCGTACAGCACGCCCAGGCAGGTGGCGGACCCAGGCCGCTGCGGCCGTCGACCATTGCGCCATTGCCTGGTGCGGATCACCTGCCGTCCCGCTGGCCAGCCAATGCGCGAGAGCCGACTGGGGTGCCTCGGTCACCAACAACAGCGGCCTCGAATCGTGACGCAAACGTTCGGCGAGATCCGCAGCGGGGGGCAGCCACACCGCCACACCTTTACAGGCCTCCGCCAACGCGCGCGCCGCGTCCACTCCCGCGCCAAAAGGCAGGCTGGTGACAATGAAGGCTGGGCTGGTCATCGGCTCATTCGACCGGGACACCCTGAAGCATGCTCCAGGGTCAGAGGTTCAAGCGGCAAGGGAGTCGGGGGCGGTCGCACAGCAGGTGGGAGTCGCAAGCGGAGGCGGAGTTTAGCGCCCCGACGAAGCCGGACGATAATGCGCGCCTTGTTTCGCTACCCGGTATCGCCCGGGCCGTTCGCAGCCCTTTCGGGGTGGCGACAGGCCCGGGTCACACAAACGCCATGCCAACCGCAATTGTCACGGGCATCACCGGTCAGGACGGTGCCTATCTCGCTGAGCTACTGCTTGCCAAGGGCTACCAGGTCTACGGCTGCTTCCGCCGCACGAGCTCGGTCAACTTCTGGCGGATCGAGGAACTCGGCATCGCGTCGCACCCTGCACTGACCCTTGTCGAGCATGATCTGACCGACCTCGGCGCCAGCATCCGCCTGTTGGAGCGGGCCAGGCCGCAGGAGATCTACAACCTGGCGGCACAGAGCTTTGTGGGCGTGTCCTTCGAGCAGCCGGTGACAACCGCCGAAATCACGGGCATCGGGCCGGTACACCTGCTCGAGGCGATCCGCATCGTCGACCGGTCGATCCGCTTCTACCAGGCCAGCACATCGGAGATGTTCGGCAAGGTGCAAGCCATGCCCCAGGATGAAGAAACCTCCTTCTACCCGCGCAGTCCCTACGGTGTTGCCAAACTCTTCGCGCACTGGATGACCGTGAACTACCGCGAGAGCTACGGCATCTTCGGCGCCAGCGGGATCCTGTTCAATCACGAGTCGCCGCTGCGTGGGCGCGAGTTCGTGACGCGCAAGATCACCGACGCGATGGCACGGCTGCGCCTGGGTCAGACCGACCTGCTGGAACTCGGCAACCTCGATGCGCGCCGCGACTGGGGCTACGCCAAGGACTATGTCGAGGGCATGTGGCGCATCCTTCAGGCGCCAACGCCCGACACCTACGTGCTGGCGACGAACCGGACGGAGTCGGTACGCGACTTCGTCACCATGGCGGCGCGCGCGGCCGGTTTCGAACTTGATTTCCGCGGCCAGGGCGAATCGGAGACCGGCGTGGACCGCTCGAGCGGGAGGACCGTGCTGCGCGTGAACCCCCGCTTCTATCGACCCGCCGAGGTCGACCTGCTGATCGGCAACCCGGCGAAGGCGGCACGCGAACTGGGCTGGAAGGCGACGACCACCCTGGAGCAACTCTGCGCGATGATGGTGGAAGCCGACTTGCACCGATGCAGGACCGGCACAGCCTTCTGACCCGAGTCCTCCGATGGCACGGGTTCTGATCACGGGCGCCGACGGTTTTACCGGCCGTTACCTCGCGGCCGCTCTGGCTGCGCAAGGCGACGAGGTGCATGGCCTGGTGCGCGCGCAAGCGGCATCGCTGACGGTGCCCGGCTGTGCCGCGCTGCATGTCTGCGAATTGCTGGACGCCGCTGCCGTGGCCGAGCTCACGGCCGCGCTTGCGCCGGAGTGGGTCGCGCATCTTGCGGCGGTGGCCTTCGTCGGGCATGGGCAGGTCGAGGACTTTTATCGCGTCAACATTGCCGGCACACGCAACCTCCTGGCCGGCCTCGCCGCCTTGGAGGCACCACCTGCGGCCGTGCTTCTGGCGAGCAGCGCCAATGTCTACGGCAACGCCACCGAGGGCGTCATCGACGAATCAACGCCGTTGGCGCCAGCGAATGACTATGCCGTGAGCAAGCTGGCGATGGAGTACATGGCGGCGACATGGCAGGACCGTTTGCCGATCACCGTCGTGCGGCCCTTCAACTACACGGGCGTCGGCCAGAGCGAGAAGTTCCTGCTGCCCAAGATCGTGGGCCATGTACGGCGGCGCGCGCCCGTGCTCGAACTGGGCAATCTGGACGTCGAGCGCGACTTCTCCGACGTGCGCACGGTGGTGCAGGTCTATCGCAAGCTGCTCGTCGCGAATGCAGCCGGCCGCGTGCTGAACGTCTGTTCGGGCCGCGCCTACTCGCTGCGCGGCGTTATCGACATGGCGTCGGCGATCGGCGGGCACCGACCGGAGATCCGCGTCAATGCGGCTTTCGTGCGCTCGAACGAGGTCAGGCGCTTGCTCGGCAGCCGGCAAGCCCTGGAGTCCTGCATCGGCCGCGTCGAGGACCGGCCCCTGGAGGATACGCTGCACTGGATGCTGGAAGCGTGACGCGCCGATGAGCACCGACCACCACTGGGAGTCCTGGGGTGCCCAGGATCCTTACTACGGTGTACTGACGCATGCGCGCTTTCGCAGCGCCGTCATCGACGATGCCGCCCGAGCCGAGTTCTTCGAGTCGGGCCGCGTGCATGCCGAGCAGGTACTGAACACCTGCCGGCAGCGCGTGGATCCGGGCTTCGCACCGCAGCGGGTTTTCGATTTCGGCTGCGGCGTCGGCCGCGTCTTGATCCCTTTCGCCGGCCTGGTGTCCGAAGCCGTCGGGATGGACGTGTCGCCGTCGATGCTGGCCGAGGCGCGCCGCAACTGCGATGCCCAGGGCATCACCAATGTGCAACTGCTGCCGTCCGACGATACGCTGTCGTCGCTGTCCGGCGACTTCGATCTGGTCCACAGTTGCATCGTGCTGCAGCACATCGAGGTGGATCGCGGCAAGGCGCTGTTCCGGGAACTGGTGAAAAGGATCAGGCCGGGCGGACTCGGCGCGCTGCAGGTGACCTTCGCCTGGGATCACTTCGACGCCAACTTCGGTCAGCCCCTGCCCCCTCCCCCCCCGCCGTCCGGGCTGAGGTCCAGGCTGGCCTCGGCTCTGCGCTCCCTGTCCGGCACCCCGCCACCCCCACCGCCGCCGTCGCCCGACCCCGAGATGCAGATGAACTTCTACAACCTCAGCGAATTGCTGTACGTGGTGCAGCGGGCGGGGGTCGAACGGCTGCACGCAGAGTTCACCGACCATGGCGGGGCCGTCGGCGCCTTCCTGTTTTTCCGGCGCGCCTGAGGGCGGATGCCCAGACGATACTAGGACGCCCAGCAGTTCTTGGTGAAACGCATGGCCTTCACGCCCTACATTGCCCGCGACCGTCACTTCCGCGATTTCCGGTTCGATTTCCACATCGCCAACGAAACCGGACGATCCTGGTACGACGGCAGCCCGAACCAGTGGATGCGGGAACGCGAATGGTGCCTCGATCAACTGCGCCCGGGAATGACCGTTGTCGATTGCGGCGCTCATCACGGCATGATGTCGGTGCTGTTTGCCCATGCCGTCGGACCGTCCGGCACGGTGCATGCCTTCGAGGCCCTGCCGAGCAATGCCGAAGTGGCCGAATCGAACGCCGCCCTGAACAGCATGCCGCAGATTCGGGTGCACGGCGTTGGCGTCGGCGAAACGAATGCCAGTTTCAGGATCGAGCACAACGCGAGCAACACGGTGGTCATGGGCGGGGACAACATCGCCGGCACGGCGGCGTCCGACATGGTCCGCATCGTGCGGCTGGACGATGCCCTGCCGGCCGACGTCCGCGTGGACTTCATCAAGATCGACGTCGAGGGCCATGACCTCCAGGCCCTGCGCGGCATGCCGAGGCTGCTGGCCCAGCGCCCGATCATCGACCTCGAACTGCACAACTTCCTGTTCGCGAAGCGCCGAGCGACGCTGGTGGCCATCCTCGAGATCCTGCAGCCCCTGGGCTACGGTTGGTCGCTGCTCGGCGAGATCGACAGCCAGATCGAATCTGTCGGCCGACTCCTGGATCTCGAGCGCATCCTGCCCTTCGACAACCCGCATCTGATGGGTCTGCCGGGCTGACCTACGGCGAACGCCTCAGCGCTCGAACACATACAGCCGCCCGAACAGCGACGGTTCACAGTCGACGCGCCGGCCGCGCAGCCCGCTTCGGCCGAAGAGTTCGAACAGGAAGGCCTCGGTGAAACCAAGTTCGAACCAGCCCGTCGTGCGCATCACCGCAGCGACTTCGCTGTGCAGGCGCACGCCCCAGGGATAGGGAACCGCCGGGCACTCGGCCTCGACGATGGGCTCGCCACTCAGGATCACGCGCCCCCCGGGTGCAAGCATCTCGGCCAGTCGCGGCACCAGTTGCCTGAAGTCAACGCAATGGTGAAAGCTCTCGTAGAACCAGAGCAGCTGATAGTGCCGGTCCGGGTCGGGTCGGTGCCCGAAGGCACCTCGGAAGGAGCGCAGCGGGACGTCAAAGTGCCGTGCCTGGCGCGCCATGAACCGCACGAAGCGCGGTGAGATGTCCACGGTGTCGACGTTGACACCGAGGCGTGCGAGAGCCAGGGCGCTCTGGCCGAAACCCGGACCGTACTCCAGCGCCCAGTCGCCCGGGCGCAGGCCGCTGTGCTGCATCAGCATGCCGGTGGCCAGCCAGTGGTCGGCCGCGGTCGCGACAGCCAGCGGGTCGCGGCGCTGGTAGTAGCCGGGCCGCCGGATGGGATCAGCATCGTCCCAGCCAACATCCTGTTCGTCGACCTCCGCCCGGTAGTCGCGCTCGACGCCGGCCACCAGCGCCCAGAGCCGATGCTGCTGGCGCGCATAGTCCTCGCTCCAGGGGTCCAGGCCGGGTCGGAACCACGCGGGCAGCCGCAAATGCGCGTCACGATAGCGGTCCCATGGCCCGCCCGCCACCGAGCCTGAGGCGGCATAAACTCGGTGCACCTCGGCAATCTCGTCGGCGTCGAACCAGACCCCCGCGTCGTCGGCGCCCCGCAGACGCCGGCGCAATCGCCCCAGTGCCGCGCGCCAGCCGGCCATCGCGCTCAGGCTGCGACCCGCCGCAGGAAGTCCTGCCACTGCAACAGGACGGCCTGCGGCAGATAACGTTCAGCGACGCGAGCGCCGGCTTCGCGCAAAGCCGCTCGCCGGGGCGCTGCTGCCGGATCAAGCAGGCCGGCCACCACCTCGGCCAGGTCGCGCGGCGAATAGGTATTGAAGTACTCGGCCGCGTCGGCATAGACGTCGCGGTGGACCCGGATGTCCGAAGCGACGACGAGACCGCCCGAGCGCATGGATTCGATTCCAGCGAAGTCGAAACCCTCGCCGAAGCTCGGTGCGACGGTCACGCGGGCATGCCGATACAAGAGGCGAAGGTCGTCCGCCGGCACGTTTTCGAGCAGGTGCAAGCCGCCGCGCTTGAGCCAGGGCGACAAGCGCTGCACGATTGCGCCATGGTCCCAGCCCATGCCGCCGACGATGACCAGGTTGAGTCCCGCAAAGGCGCCGCTGCGCAGGAGTTCCCAGGCGTCGAGCAGGGCCAGGTGGTTCTTGCGCGGCTCGATGGTGGACACCATCAGCAGGTAGGGAAGTTCCCCGTCGATCTCATCGGACGGGTCAACCGGCGCCCCACCCTCGTGCGGCGCCGTCCGGTTCTTGCGACTCCAGAGGATTTCGGGCACGCGGGTCGCCGAATCAGGCTCCGGCCGGAAGTGCGACGAAACCATGTTCGGGATGGTGACCGCGCGCGGCTCGACTTCGGGCAGCACCGACAGCAGGTCGGCGCGGGTTGCGTCGGAGACGCAGGCGAACCAGGCGCCGTCGTGGGCGTTTCGCTTCAGGGCATGGAAATGCATCGCGCGGTGGTAGCCCCGATCCTTGATGGTGTGCGGCATCAGCAGCGGGATGGCGTCGTGGTAGCGCACCACCATGCGGGTTCGCCCGCTGACGCGCCCCGGATAGGGCGTTTCGGCGATCATGAGGTCGATACCCTCGGTGTCCAGTCTCGGGTACAGCGCGTGGCCGAGGGCCGCTGTCGCCACCCCGACTGCGTTGACCGCCGACCAGGGCCAGCGCATGACCCGGAACTCGCCGCGCGTGACGTCGCCGAAGTCCTCGACCGGCAGCGACTTCGAGAACATCGAGCGCCAGACGAAGTCCTCGAACCCCGTGGGCACGAATCCGGTGAGCGGCACGAGTCGACCCAGCACCGACCCGGCCGCAGCGGTCAGCGCGCCGCCGAAGAACAACAGCCGCTTGCGGATGTGCTCGAAGCGGTGCGAAGCCGGCCCCTGCTGCAGCGACACGACGACGCTGGACATTCGCTCAGCCCGGACCGAGGCATCGCCGCCCAGGTCGATCGCACCTCGCCTGACCGGCAGCCCGCCATCAAGCACCAGGTTGCCGCTCTGCAACAGACCCAGCACCTCGACACCGTCGAGGCGCGACAGGCCATGGAAGAGCAGCCGGGTCTCCTGGGGAATGCCGGCATGGCCATCCAGCGCCGGCCGCATTTCTAGCAGGATCTTCACGCTGTCCTCAGTCGAACTGCGGCCCCGGGGGCGGGACGTGCTGGTTTTCGTAGAACTCGTAAGCCTGGTCCACGTGATCGAACTCGTAGAGCCGACCCAGATGCAGCACCGCAGCACGCTCGCAATAGCTGCGGATGATGCCGGGGTCGTGCGAGACGAGGATGAATGCCCTGTCCTTGCGCTTCTGAAACAGCTCCACATGGCAGCGGTCGCCAAAGCGCGAGTCCCCCACCGACATGCCTTCGTCGATCAGGAAACAATCGAACTCGATGGCCATCGACAGTGCAAACGCCAGCCGCATCGACATGCCGTTGGAGTAGTGCATCACCGGCTCGTTCAGATAGATCCCGAGTTCGGTGAACTCCTCGACGAAGGGCACCAAGGGCTGCCAGTCGACGCCGTACACACGGCAAACGAACTTCAGGTTGTCGAGGCCGGTGAGATGTGTCTGAAACGCCCCGGTGAATGCCAGCGGCCAGCTGACGCTCATGCCGCGGTGGATTCGACCCGAGCTCGGCAGCTCGGCCCCGCTGAGCATCCGGATGAGCGTGCTCTTGCCGGCCCCATTGCGGCCCAGGATGCCGATGTGGCGGCCGCGCTCCAACTCGAGGTTGATGTTGTCGAGGACCCGCCGCGGCCCGCCGCGGGTGCCATAGGACTTGCAGATGTTTTCCAGTCGGATCACTTGCGGCCCGCCTGCTTCGCGGCTTCACGCGCCAGGTACAGGCCACACAAGGTCAGCCCGAGGTTGCAGGCCGCCATGTAGGCCATGTCATGGTGGGTGTGCACGACGCTGCCGAAGTAACCTTCGCGCAGCATCTCCACCCCATGCACCATCGGCAGCAGCAGCACGAGCTTCTGCATCGCCGGAGGCAGCCACTCGACCATGAAGGCCGCCCCGGACAAGGGGAACAGCAGGTACGAAACCGGGTGCCACAAGCGATCGACGATTTCGGTGAAGACCGTCGCCGAGCCGATCAGGATGGCCAGCGCACCACCGAACCAGGCCAGCATCATCCAGCCTGCGACCACCTTCAGCGCATCGTCCGGCAAGTCGATCCACTCGGCATAGGTGAAGATCGTCAACAGGGTCAGGAAGGAGGCGGTCGCGCCCGCCGCCTCAAGCAGGATGCGCGTGATGAAGACGTCGAGCACGCGCACATTGCGGTGATAGAGCAGGTTGACGTTCTGTTGGATGCCACTGGTCGAACGCGATACGGTGTTGCGCCACATCAGCACCGACGAGTAGCCCGTGATCGCGAACGCGACGATCGGCAGCGACGAACCGTGGTTGAGTTTCACGGCCGACCACAGCGCGGTGACGCCGAGCGTGAACATCATCGGCTCGAGGACTAACCAGAGCACGCCGAGGTTTTCGCGCCCGAAGCGCGTGATCACCTCGCGCATCATCAGCGCCCAGATCACGCGCCGCTGGATCGCCAGCGACTGCAGGAACGGTGTGTCGCCGCCACTCGTCATCGGGTCAGGCCTGGTGCTCGCGGATGCTGGCAATGATCAGGCTGAAGACCGCCCACAGGACAATGCCGACCACCAGCACCGTGAAGATGCCGCGCAGGCGCCGTGGCTCCGACGCCTGGTCCGGCCTGTTCGGCTGCACCAGGCGTTCAAGGTACAACTGCTTGCGAGCAGCCTCGTTGCGCGCGGTATCCAGCGCCGCGAGCACCGCGCCCAGTTGCCGGTCGGCGAATGTCTTCTCCAGCACCAACCGGTCATAGGCCGGCGACTTGGCGCTGAGCCCGCCGTCGCGCCCGAGCACGCGGGCGTTTTCCTCCGCGATGGCCTTGCGCAGACCCGCCACGCGCGCCTCGAGCCCGGGTACCTGCGGGTTCTTCGGCGAAACGCGGCGCACCTGTTCAAGCTGCGACTCTGCGGCCAGGAGTTCTTCGCGCAGTCGGGCCAAACCCTGCAATTGCAGCGCGCTCTGCCGGTCGGGGTCGAAGACGGAACGATCGCTGCGAAACGTCGAAAGGGCCGCGGCGGCGGCCTTTGCGCGCTCCTCGGCCTGCAGCACCTCCTGCTCGGCGACCTGGATGAGGTCCTGCCGGCTGCGGCTGTTCATCGTGTTCACCAGACGCTCGCCCATTTCAAGCAGTTGTTCGTTGATGCGCTGCGCGTCCTCGGCGGTGTAGGCCCTGACCTTCAGGACGCTGATCGACGAGACCGAGTCGTACTCGATGGACACATGCTTCAGGTAATGGCGGTGCAGCGCCTCGAAGCTGCTGTCCCACCACTCCAGTGACGGGAAACGGCTGACGGCATCGATTTCCGGGTCCGAATAGGCCTTCCTCAGTTCCAGCGTGTCGTTCAACTCAAGCAGCGCGTCGCGACTGCGGAAGAAGTCGTGCACCGAGTAGGTATCGTCCTGCGAGCGGGAGAACACGGTGCCCTGCAGCAACGCGCCCAGTCCGCTCTGGGCCGGACGTTGCGGACTGCGAACCACGAAGCGCGACTCGGAGATATAGACATCCGAGGCGATGGCCCCGAAATACAGAGCCGCGAGCAGCGTCGGTATCGCGACCGTGAGCAGGAAGAGCGGGTCGAGGCGGCGCCGCAGACGCCGAGCGATGGAGAGTGTTGTCATGGGCAGGCGTCCGGGGCGACCCGGCGGTACAAGTCCAGCGTCCGCTGCGTCATGCGGTCGGCGCCGAAGTCCTTTTCGTAGCGAATCCGCGCCGCCGCGCCGAGGCGGGCCCGAAGCGGCGCGTCATCGAGCAGCCGGCGCAACGCCCCGGCCAGCGCCCGGGCATCCCCTGCCGGCACGTTCAACCCGGTTTCGCCGTGTCTGTTCAGCCAGGGCACGCCGGACCCGGCAATGTCCGTGGCCACGATGGGCTTGCCCATGACCATGGCCTCCAGCATGGCCACGCCATAGGCCTCGGCGCGCACGGTGGAGGACATGCAGAAGATGTCACAGGCCTCGAAATGGCTCTCGAGGTCGTCGTCGAGGATATGTCCCAGCAAATGCACCTTGCCGGCCAGACCGCGCCTGGCCACCATCATCCTGAAGTGTTCGAGCAGTTCGCCGTGGCCACCGATCAGCACCGCACAGTCGCCCGGTAGTGTTGCGGCGGCTTCGATCAGGACCTCGAACCCCTTGTAGTACGTCATGCGGCCAAGCGTAAAAATCAGCCGTTTCCCGCCGAAGCGCAGGCGCAGCGCAACTGCCTTCCTGCTGCAGCCAGGACCTCGATTGTCGCTGATGCCGATGGGCACCATGGCCAACTTGTGTCGCCAGGGTTGCAGCGGGCGCGACGACTCGGCATAAGGCGGGCTGGTGGCGATCACGGCGTCTGCGCGCGCCAGCAGCCAGGACTGCAAGGGCTCGTACACCTTCAATGCCCGACGTTGACGGATCACATCGCTGTGCCAGTGCAGCACCAGGCGGGCATCCGGGCGCGCGACGAAGAAGGCGCCGGCGGCCATCGGGTCGGGCATGTGCAGGTGCACGATGTCCGCGCCGCGGGCCATTCGTGCCAGATGCCGGGGCATGGCCGGCGCGAACGACGTCGACAGCCACTGGCCCCAGGCACCACTGCGCTGGATCGTATAACCGGATGCGGCAGTTTCGCTCACGCTGGCCCGGCGTTGATGGGAGCACAGTACATCGGTGTGCACGCCTGCGCGATTGAGCCCTTCCGTCAGTTCCCATGCCACCGACTCGATGCCGCCCAGCACCGGGGGGTAGAACTTGCTGACCTGGAGCACGCGCATCTGAGAATGGCGCGTGCCTCAGATGCGGCCGTACGTATCTTCGGAGCGCACGATGTCGTCCTCGCCGAGGTAGCTGCCGGACTGGATTTCGATGAGTTCCAACGGCATCTTCCCGGGGTTGGCCAGACGGTGAATCGTCCCCAGCGGGATGTAGGTGCTCTGGTTTTCGCCCAGCAGGATCACCCGTTCACCGTTCGTGACCTCGGCCGTACCACTGACCACGATCCAGTGTTCGGCTCGGTGGTGATGCTTTTGCAGACTCAGCGATGCCCCAGGCTTGACCATGATGCGCTTGACCTGGAATCGCTTGCCCATGTCGATGCTGTCGTACCAGCCCCAGGGCCTGTGCACCTTGCGGTGCAGCACCTGCTCGCCGCGCCGATCGCGTCCGAGTCGCGCCACGATCTTCTTGACGTCCTGGCTACGCGCCCGGTCAGCGACGAGTACGGCATCCGCGGTTTCGACGATGACCACGTCGCACAGGCCCACTGCCGCCACGAGTCGGCTGCTGGCATGCACGAAGCTGTTCGTGCTGTCTTCCACCAGGACGTCGCCGACCGTGACGTTGCCCTCGCTGTCCTTGGCCGCCGCCTGCCACGCCGCGTCCCAGGCGCCAAGATCGTTCCAGCCTGCGTCGAGCATTTCCACGCCGATCGGCAGTTCCCCAGGGCAGTGCTCCAGCACCGCGTAGTCCACCGACTCCGAAGGCACTGCAGTGAACAACTCCCGGTCAGGGCGCACGAATCGCGCGTCGGCCTGACGCGCGGCCCAGGCCGCACGACAGCCCGCGGCGATGTCGGGTCGAAAGCGCTCCAGTGCGGCCAGCCAAACCGACGCCCGCAACACGAAGATGCCTGCGTTCCAGAAATACCCACCCGCCGCCAGGTAGCGCTCCGCGGTGGCGGCGTCGGGTTTCTCGACGAACTGGGCCACCGCGGCGCCCTCGGCACGCAGATAACCGTAGCCGGTTTCGGGTCGGTCGGGGTGGATGCCGAGGATCACGATTTCGCCGCCGGCGGCTCGTCGGGCCGCTGTCTGCAGCGCCGTGCGGTAGGCAGCCTCGTCGCCGATGGTGGTGTCCGAGGGCGTGACCACCAGCACCGGATCGGTGCCACTCTCGACCGCAAGAAGCGCGGCCAGCGTGATGGCCGGGGCCGTATTGCGCCCCACCGGCTCCAGTAGCACGGCCGCCGGTTCGACGCCGACCTCGCGAAGCTGGTCCAGCACCAGGAAGCGATGCTCTTCGTTGCCGACGATCAGCGGTGCCTGGACCCCGATATCGTCGGCGGCCAGGTCCAGCAGCCGCGAGGCGGCCTGTTGCAGCAGGCTGCAATTTCCGGACAACACCAGGAACTGCTTGGGAAAACCGGCCCGAGACAACGGCCACAGCCGCGTGCCCGAGCCGCCAGCCATGATGACGGGTTGGATATGCAAGGGCATGCCCCTCGATGCGCGAAAAACCCGGCATTGTGCCGTATGCTGGTGGCGAGGTCTGGTCAGTGCCCGAGGCTCTGCTGCAGCGCCCGAAGCAGATCGGCGGCCGCCAGTTCCCACCGATAGTGGCCGGCCTGCGTGCGGCCGGCCTCACGCAGGTGGGCGCGCAGCGTGGCATCGGCCAGGATGCGCTGCAGCCCTTCACGGATTGAGGCCGGGCTGACATCGTCAAGGTACAGAACGGCGTCGCCGCAGACCTCGGGGATGGCGCCGGCGCGCGCCGCGAGGACCGGGCAGCCCTGGCCCATGGCCTCTAGCGGCGGCAGGCCGAAGCCTTCGTAGACCGAAGGGAAGACGAGCACCCTGGCATGCCGGTACAAGGCCACCAGCGCGGCATCGTCCACCGGACCGAGGCGCAACAGCCCGGGAACGTCGTTTCTCTCCGACGCCGCGAACACCCGGGCCTGGGCGCCGCCGGCAATCACCAGGCGTTGCGCGGCAAAGCCCGGCAGGCGCCAGGCCTCGACCAGCGCGTCCAGATTCTTTGTCGGATTTGCACTGCCCACCGCGAGCACGAACGTCGAGTCACGTAGCCCGTGGATGTCGAGCACCCGTTCGTCGGCCACGACATGCTGCAGGTGTTCACTCCCCGGACGCAGGCGCCCCAGGCGAGAGGCGGGTACGGCCAGCGCTTCGGCCAGACGGAGCCGCGAAAACTCGGAGACCGTCATCAGCGTGTCACCGCGACGCGCCAGATGCCGGAACAAGCACCGGTACCAGACGCGGAACGCCGGCGAGTACGCTTCGGGGTGATCGAACACCGCGGCGTCGTGCAGCAGCGCGAGTTGCCGCCTGGCCGCGGCAGGCACGGCGCCGGCAAGATTGATCAGCACACCATCGCGCGCCGCCCAAGGCAGCACCAGTTGCTCCCAGGCATGCAGCGGCCACGACGGTGGTCCCAGGCGGCGCACGGCGATCCGCCGCAACGGCGGTGGGTCAGCGGACGGAGGGCACAGCAGCGTCCATCCGACCGCCGCCACCTGATCATCGAGCGCACACAGAATTTCGCGAGCGACCCTTTGCACGCCCGTCGTGCGCTGGGCCGCAAACTTTCCGTTGACGTAGACCGGCAGGATCAATCGCGCTCCCGGCCAAGTCCGAGCTCAGGCCCCCAGCCCGTGCGCCAGCACATCCACGATCCGTCCCGCCGCCCGCCCATCCCACAGCGCCGGCCGGCGCCCCGGTGCCGCGCCGGCCGCGAGCGCCGCGCGCGCGGCAGCGACGATCTTCGCCGGATCGGTGCCGACGAGATGGTTCGTGCCCTCGTCGATCGTGATCGGCCGCTCGGTGTTTTCGCGCAGCGTCAGGCAGGGCACGCCCAGCGCGGTGGTTTCCTCCTGCAGGCCGCCGCTGTCGGTGAACATCAGCGCCGCGTCCTTCCACAGGTGCAGGAAGCTCATGTAGGGCTGCGGGTCCATCAGCCGGATGCGCGGGCCCAGGTCCAGACCTGCTTTCTGCAGCGTGCCGCGCGTGCGCGGATGCACCGGGAAGACCAGCGGAAGCTCCTCGGCGATGGTTTTCAGCGCGCCGGCAATCGCCGCCAGGTTGGCCGGGTCGTCGACGTTGGACGGCCGGTGCAGGGTCACCACCCCGTAACGCCCACCCGTCGCCCGGTCCGCCTGCAACTCGCGCTTGATTTGGTCGGTGGCGAAGCCTGCGGTGTCGGCCGCGGCAAGCAGTTGCGCCTGGTACATCACGTTGTCGACCATCACATGCCCGACGTGGTGGATGCGCGCTTCGGGCTGGCCCTCGCGCCGCAGGTTCTCGACACCGCTGGGCTCGGTGACGAAATACCAGTCGCTGATGCTGTCGGTGACGATGCGGTTGATCTCTTCGGGCATCGCCATGTCGCCGCTGCGCAGTCCGGCCTCGACATGCGCCACCGGGATGCCGGCCTTCTTGGCCACGATGGCGCAGGCGAGCGTCGAGTTGACGTCGCCGACGACGACCACCGCGTCCGGCCGGTCGGCGGCGATGTGCTGCTCGAAGGCCTCCATGATGCGCGCCGTCTGCACGGCATGGCTACCGCCGCCGCAGTTGAAGTGCACGTCCGGCGCCGGGATGCCCAGTTCCTCGAAGAACACGTCGCTCATGTTGCGGTCGTAATGCTGGCCGGTGTGCACCAGTTTCCAGCGCAGCCGCCCGTCGGCGCGCAATGCACGCACGATCGGCGCGATCTTCATGAAATTGGGGCGGGCACCGGCAATCAGGTGCAGGCAGGGCGCGGTCATCGGTTTCCTCATTCTGGCGCGGCCGATGCTAGCGCAGGGCCTCGCCGGAAGGCCGGTACTCGGGCACCAGCGCGTGCAGCCTGCCACGCACCGCATCGTCGCCGGCGGCGTCGGCGGCCGCGAAATCCAGCAGCGCCGCCAGCGCATCGTCGCTCGCCGGGCGCTGCGCCAGCCTGGCCACGCGCAGCCGCGGCACCGCGGTCGGCAGGGTGTCGTCGGTGTCGGCCAACAGTTCCTCGTAGAGTTTTTCTCCCGGGCGCAGGCCGGTGTACTCGATGCGGATCTCTTCGGGCGTGTGCCCGGCCAGGCGGATCAGCTGGCGGGCCAGGTCGGCGATCTTCACCGGCTCGCCCATGTCGAGCACCAGCACCTGGCCCGTCTCGCCGATGGCCGCCGCCTGCAGCACCAGGCGCGCCGCTTCGGGGATGGTCATGAAGTAGCGGATGATGTCCGGGTGCGTCACCGTCAGCGGGCCGCCGGCGGCGATCTGCTCCTTGAACTTCGGGATCACGCTGCCGCTGCTGCCGAGCACATTGCCGAAGCGCACGGCGACGAAGCGCGTGCCCGGGTGGCGCGCGGCCAGCGTGCTGAGCACCATCTCGGCGGCGCGTTTGCTCGCCCCCATCACATTCGTCGGGTTCACCGCCTTGTCGGTGCTGATGAGCACGAAGCAGCCGACCCCGGCCTCGGCCGCGGCCTGCGCCACCTGCTGCGTGCCCAGGGTGTTGTTGCGCAGCGCCGCCAGGGCGTTGTGCTCTTCCATCAGCGGCACATGTTTGTAGGCCGCGGCGTGAAAGACCACCGCCGGCCGCCAGCGCTGCATCAGTGCTTGCATCTGCGCCGCGTCCTTGACGTCGCCGACCAGCGGCACGCGGGTCAGCGCCGGAAAGCCGCGCGCGAGTTCCTGGTCGATCGCATACAGATTGAACTCCGACAGCTCCAGCAGCAGCAGGCGCGCCGGCGCCAGCGCCGCCACCTGGCGGCAGAGTTCGCTGCCGATGCTGCCGCCGGCGCCGGTGATCAGCACCGTGGCGCCGCCGAGCAGCGCACCGACGCCGGCTTCGTCCAAGTCCACCGGCGCGCGCCCGAGCAGGTCGTCGGGCTCGATCTCGCGCAGGCGCTCGAGCCGGCTGCGGCCGGTGCGCAGTTCGTCCTCGCCGGGCACCGTGACCACCGGCAGCCCGCTGTCGGCGGCCAGGGCCAGCGCGCGGCGCCGCTGCGCCGGCGTGGCGGTGGGGATGGCGACGATGACATGCGTGGCCGCGCCGCGCACGGCCGCGTCGCGCACCGCTTCCAGGGTGCCGAGCACCGGCACGCCAGCCACCCGCGAGTCCTGCTTGGCCGGGTCGTCGTCGAGCAGGCCGAGCACGACCCAGCCATGGCGGTGGATGCCGGCCAGCAGGCGCTGCGCGGCGCCGCCGGCGCCGAGCACCAGGGCACGCCGGATCTCGCGCTCGCTGCCGGTGATGCGGCTGCGCGCATGTTCATAGAGCATGCGGTAGGCCATGCGCACCAGGACCACGCCCATCAGCGTGACCACCGGGTGCAGGGCCAGCACGGCGCGCGGCACCTTCGCCAGGCCCAGGCCGATGACCAGCGCCGCCGAGACGGCACCGGCCAGCGCGCAGGCGGCCGCCAGACGCTTGACCTCGCCGAAGCCGGAGAAGCGCCACAGGCCGCGCGGCACGCGCAGGATGGCGAACGCGGCCACATAGGCCAGCACGATGCCGGCGATCACCGCCAGGTCGTAGTCGGGCCGCACGCTGAACCAGCGCTCGAAACCCAGGCGGAAGAGATAGGTCGCGTTCCAGCAGGTGAACACGGTGCCCGCGTCGATCAGCAGGGACAGCCCGCGGCGGTGCGGACGCAGGCGCGCCATCCCGGCGTCGAGCCGGTGCCAGACCGACGGCGTCGCGCTCATCGCCGCCACCACAATGCGCGCGCGGTGCGCAGCAGCACCTGCAGGTCGGTCCACAGCGTCGCGCGCTCGGCGTAGTCGGCCGCGGCCTGCAGCTTGGCCGGCAGCAGGGTTTCGCGGTAGACCCGCTCCGGGTCGTCGGCCTGCGCCAGCAGCGCCGATTCGTCGATATGCGCCAGCGCCACCGGGTCGGTCATGCCGGGGCGCACGGCGAGCACACGCGCGCGCAGCGCCGGCGGCGCGGCGTCCATGTAGCGCGGCACCTCGGGGCGCGGGCCGACGAGGCTCATCGTGCCCTGCAGCACATCGATGAACTGCGGCAGCTCGTCGAGCCGGCTGCGGCGCAGGAAACGCCCGGCGCGCGTGATGCGCGGGTCGTCGCCCACCGTCAGCGGCGGGCCGCCGGCGGCGACGAACATGGTGCGGAACTTGTGGATGGCAAAGGGCTGGCCGCCCCGCCCGACGCGCAGCTGCCGGTACAGCGCCGGCCCGGGCGAGTCCAGCCGCACCCAGGCCGCCAGGGCGATCAGCAGGGGCGACAGCAGCAGCAGGCCCAGGCCCGCCAGCAGCATGTCGAACATGCGTTTGCCCACCTTGATCAGCGCAGCGCGGCGCGCACCGCGTCGGCCACCCGCGCCACGTCGGCATCGTTCATGCGCGTGTAGATCGGCAGGCTCAGCATGTGCTCGAAGGCGTGCTGGCTGTGCGGGAACATCGACGGCGCCAGCGCGTAACGGTCGCGCCAGTAGGGCTGCAGGTGCAGCGGGATGTAATGCACGCTGCAGCCGATGCCGGCGGCGAACAGGCGTTCGATGAGCGCGTCGCGGTCGACCGCAGCGCCGTCGGCCAGGCGCAGCGCGTACAGATGCCAGGCGTGCAACTCGCCCTCGGCCGCACGCGGCGGCGTGATCAGCGGCAGGTCGGCAAAGGCAGCGTCGTAGGCGGCGGCGATGGCCGCGCGGCGGGCCTGGAAGTGGCGCGCCTTCTTCAGCTGGTGGATGCCGATGGCCGCGGCGATGTCGGTCAGGTTGTACTTGAAGCCGGGGGCGACGATCTCGTAATGCCAGCTCGGCCGGGTCGCGGTGAAGCGGTCGAAAGCGTCGCGGCTCATGCCGTGCAGGCGCATCACCATCGCCCGCCGGGCCAGCGCCGCATCGCGCGTGACGAGCATGCCGCCTTCGCCGGTGGTGATGGTCTTGTTGGCGTAGAAGCTGAACACCGTGGCGGCGCTGTCCAGCGTGCCGACCAGGCGCCCGCCATGCGTGCTGGGCAGGGCGTGCGCCGCGTCCTCGACCAGCGCCAGGCCATGCCGGCGCGCAATGGCACCGATGGCGTGCATGTCGGCCGCCAGGCCGGCGTAGTGCACCGGGATCACGGCCTTGGTGCGCGGCGTGATCGCGGCCTCGACCGCGGCCGGGTGAATGTTCAGCGTCGTCGGGTGGATGTCGACCAGTTTCACGTCGGCACCCAGATAGCGCACGACCTCGGCAGTGGCGGTGAAGGTGTGGGTGGTGGTGATGACCTCGTCGCCGGGGCCGATGCCCAGGGCTTCGAGCGCCAGGTGCAGGCCGGCGGTGGCGGAGTTGACGGCCACACAGTGCAGGGCCGGGTCGCCGAGGAAGGCGGCAAAGTCCTGCTCGAAGCGGCGCGCCTTGGGGCCGGTGGTGACCCAGCCGCTCTTCAGGCTGTCGACCACCTCGGCGATCTCCTCGTCGCCGATCTCCGGCAGTGCGAAGGGCAGAAACGGTGGGTTCATGCGGGGATCACTCGGGTTTGCCGATCCAGGCCAGCCGGTGCGTGCGCAGCAGCGGCAGCCCGTTGAAGGCGCGCCACAGCGCCGGGTGCAGGGCCGCGACGCGGCGGCCGATGGGCGGCGCCAGCGTCACGCGGCGGGCCTCGATTGTCGCCTGCGGGAACAGCGCCCGCACGCGCGCCATCGGCACGCCGCGCACATGCCGGTTGCGCGGGTTGTCCCAGCTGAAGTCGTACCAGAGCACGGCGCCGCCGGGGCGCAGCCAGTGCCACATGCGGTCGGCCAGGCGCTGCTGGAAATCGTCGTCGAGCAGGGAGCTGAAGACGGTGACCTGGAGCACGAGGTCGAAACACGCCGGGCCGAAGGGCAGGGCCGTCGCGTCGCCGGCGTGCACCACGCTCGCCGCGGGCAGCCGCGCACGCGCGGCGGCGACACGCTCGGGCAGCAGTTCGCTGCCGACCAGGCGCGCCGGGTCGGCGCCCAGGCGCAGCAGTTCGAGCAGGTTGTCGCCGCTGCCGCAGCCGACCTCCAGCGCATCCACCGTGCCCAGGGGCTTTTGCAGATGCCGACGCAGCAGCCCGATCAGCACGCGCTCGCGCTCCTGGCGCGCCAGCATGACCTCGGGGCGCAGCGGGTCGTAGCGTCCGTCGTCCACACGCTGCGCATATCGCGCGACCACAGCCGCGGCTTCGTCATGCGCTGGTTTCATCGCGTCAGCCCGGTGGCCTGGGCGCCGGCGCCGCGGCGCAGCAGCTGGTCGGTCAGGCCCTGCGCAAAACCCAGGCCGTAACCGAAGTGCATGCAGGCGAAGGCCCAGGCCACGCCCAGCCAGCGTGCCGGCCGCCGCCAGGGCCGCGCCACGGCCGCCGCCGCGGCCAGCGCGGCCGATGCGTAGCTCACGACCAGCAGCGCAAGCGACATCGCCGCCAGGGGCGACCAGGGCGCGGCCAGGGCCAGGCCCGCCAGCCCGGCGACAAAGGCAAAGGGCACCAGATGGCGCGGCGCAGCGGGCAGCCGGTGTTTGCGGATCACCGCCACCTTCCAGTAGCCGTACTGGCGGAACTGGCGGAACAGCGCCGTGAACGACGCGCGCGGCACGTACCAGGAGCGGATGGCCGCACTCTGCCAGATGCGGCCGCCGCCGCGCACGATGCGCAGCGCGAGTTCGTCGTCCTGGTTGCGCACCAGGGTTTCGTCGAAGCCGCCCAGGCGCAGCAGGGTTTCGCGCCGCCAGGCGCCGAGGTAGACGGTGTCGACCTCGCCGCTGTAGTCCAGCCGCCGAGACGCGGCACCACCGGCGCCGAAGGCGCTGCCGAAGGCGGCGGCGATGCTGCCGGCTCGGCCGGGCGCCTCGGCGGCACGCCAGGGGCCGCCGACACAGGCCGCGCCGGTGGCCTGCAGCGTGGCCACACATTGCGCCACATAGTCGTCGGCATAGGTGCTGTGCACGTCCATGCGCACGATGATCTCGCCTTCGGCGGCGTCGATGGCGCGGTTCAGCGCCACCGGGGTGAAACATGCCGGGTTGTCGATCCAGCGCAGGCGCGGCTCGCCTGCGGCCAGGGCCGCGAGTTGTTCGCGCGTGCCGTCGTCGCTGTGGCCGTCGGCGACCACGATCTCCAGCGTCAGATCGGCCGGCAGGCGCTGCGCGAGCAGCGAGGCGACGAAGGCCTCGATGTGCAGCGCTTCGTTGCGGCAGGGGGTGATCACGCTGACCTTCATCGCCGCGATCCTGCCAGCAGTTCACGGTACAGCGCCGCCATGCGGCCCATCTGCACGTCGCGGTCGCCGTCGCGGCGCATGCGCGCGAGTTGCTGCGCCGATACCTGCTGCGCCAGGGTCTCGTCGTCGCGCAGCCGGCGCAGCGCCGCGGCCAGCGCGCCGGCGTCGTCCACCGGCACGATGAGCGCCGGTTCGGCACCCAGCCACTGGCGATTCGCCGGCAGATCGCTGGCCACCACCGGCACGCCGGCGGCCATGCTTTCGAGCACGCTGACCGAGGTGGCGTCGCTCGCCGGCACCGAGACCGAGGCCTTGCAGCGCGCCAGCACGGCGGCCATGCCGGCGTCGTCGAGCCGGCCGTGGAACGTGACCAGCGCCTGCAGGCCGAGCACCGCCGCCTGCGCCCGCAGGGCGCCTTCGTCCGGGCCGCCGCCGAGCAGATGCAGGTGCAGCGGGCGCTCGGGGGCCTCGCGGTGCAGCATGGCCACCGCGGCCAGGATCACCGGAATGCGGTAGTTGGGCTCCCAGCTGCGCAGGCTGACGATTTCAAACGGCGCCCGCTGATCCCAGGCCACGGGCGCGAAGCGCGCCAGGTCGGCGCCCCAGTGCACGAGCGCGGCCGGCCGGCGCGGCCGGTAGGCGTCGATGGCGGCCAGCAGGTCCAGCGAGTCGCCGGTGACCAGGTCGGCACGCTGCAGGGTCCAGCCGGTGAGCCAGCGCATCAGCCGGCTGCGGCGCGGCGTCAGCAGCAGATCGCTGCCCCAGGCCGTCATCAGCAGGGGGCGGCGGCCGATGCGTGCGGCGAGAAAACCGTAGGAGCTGACGTAGTGCGCGTGCACGAGGTCGGGCGCCAGTGCAGCGACGGCGCGGCGCGCGGCGCCGACACGCCACAGCCAGTCGGACGAGCGCGCCACCGGCGGCAGCACGACCTGCTCGACGCCGTCCAGCGGCTGTGGCCGGGCGGTGACGATGCTGATGCGGAAACCTCGCGCCTGCATCGCCAGCGCCCAGCGCCGCAGGTGCACGCTGCTCGCGTCGCCGAGCAGGCACAGGTGTTCAGCCATGGCGGGCCTGCCACCGCGCCCGGCAGTCGCGCAGGAAGCTGGCCAGCTCGCCGGCCAGGGCGCGCCGCTCGAAACGCGGCACGTCGGCCTTGGGCGAAGCCGGTGCCGGCCTTGCGTCGCAGAGTGCGGCCAGGGCCGCGGCGATGGCCGCGGGCTGGGTCTCGTCAGCGACCCAGCCGCGGCCATGCTGGCGCAGCAGCGCGGCGGCGTCGCCGGCCGGGTCGCCGAGCAGCAGCACCGGGCGATCGGCACGCAGGTACTCGAAAAGTTTGCCCGGCAGGGTACCCGCGACCACGGCGGCCTGCCGGCCGTCGCCGGCGCCGACGACGAGCAGCAGCGCGTCGGCGGCCCGCATCTCGGCCAGGGCCTCGGCATGCGGCACATAGGGGCGGCGTTCAATCACGCCCGGGTGGCGGGCTTCGAAGCCGGCCAGCGCCGCTTCGAAGCGGCCGCCCAGGGCGCCGACCAGACGCAGTTTCAGCGCGCGCGCGCCGGGTGGCCGGGTGGCGAGCAGACGGTGCAGCGCGTCGAGCAGGGGCGCCGGATCGCGCGGGCCGTAGAAGCTGCCGGTGTGCACCAGGCGCAGGGCGCCGTCGGCCGTGACCGGGTCGGTGGGCACGGCCGGCAGGCTGGCGAAGTCGGCTTCGTCGTAGCCGTTGGGGATCCAGGCCACCGGGCAGCGCGCGCCCAGCTGCGCCGCATAGCGCCGCTGCCAGGCCGGCGTCACCGCCACCACACCGGCGGCGTCGCGCAGCCAGCGCGCTTCGACCCGGCGCTCCAGCTCGCGACGCCAGGCCGGCGCCGGGTTGCCGGGGTTGTCGGCCCAGAGGTCGCGCCAGTCGGCCACCCAGGGCAGCCCGGCATCGCGCGCCAGGCGGCGCGCCAGCGCATGTGCGGCCACCGGCGGCGCGCTGCTCAGCACCAGCTCGATGCCTTCGTCGCGCAGCAGCCGCCGCGCCGGTGCCCAGGCCGCGCGCGCCCAGCCGCCGCGTTCGTCGGGCCATTGCAGGGCGGCCCAGGCGCCGAGCAGGGCGTCGCGTGCGGCGGTGCGCGGCGCTGCCGTGGCCGTCGAATCTGCGGCCGGGCTGCGGCGCAGCGCCAGCATGCGCTGCAGTGCAGTGCGGTGCGGCACCCGCAGCACGCGCAGCCCGGCCGGCAGTTCGGCGAGCAGGGACGGGTCCTGCAGATAACCCGGGTCGTCGCCGGCCAGGGCCACCGGCTGCACGCCGAAGTCGCCCAGGTAGCGCACGAACTTCAACGCCCGCTGCACGCCGGCCCCGCCCATCGGCGGGAAATAGTGGCTGACGAGCAGCAGCTTCATGCGCCGCCCGTCATGCGCCGCTTCTGCGCTGCAGCCGCCAGTAGTCGCAGTACGGCAGTGCACGCAGGGCCAATGTGCTCAGGCCCGCGGTTTGCAATTCCTGCTCGACATGCACCCGGCGCACGCGCCCGTCGCCGATCTCCCAGCGGTGGTGCGGGTCGATCCAGATGCGGCGGCGCACGAAACGGTTCCAGGCCTCCGACAGGCTGGTGAGGCCGACCGGAAAGCGCAGCGCCACCAGGCGCTGGCGCGGCGTGACCCACAGCGCATGGCCCTTGCGGTGCGGCAGGGTCAGGTACAGCCGCCCGCCCGGACGCAGGAAACCGTGCAGATGCGCCAGCGCGACGGGCAGCTTCTCGAAAGGCAGGTGTTCGAGCACCTCGGTGCAGACCACGGCGTCGAAGGCGCCGGCCAGCGCGGCCGGCGGGTCCAGCAGGTCGGCCAGCACGTCGGGCTGCAACTGCGCATTGATGTCCATCACCGTGTAGCGGCGCACGAAGGGCGTGACGCAGCGGCGCAGCACGCCGTCGCCGGTGCCGACCTCCAGCACCTCACCCTGTTCGTGGGCGACAAGGTCGTGCAGCAGATGGAAATGGCGCGTCCAGGTGTAGAAGTCCAGGCCCGCGAGGTAGTCGCGCGGGCTCAGGCGATACTGCGACTCAAACTCGCTCATCGTCGACCCGGCCCAGGGCGCGTCGCGCCTGCGGCCATGCCCAGGCCAGCAGCGCAGCGTTGCACAGCGCCGCGGCCAAGGCCGCACCGCTCATGCCCAGTGCGGGAATCAGCATCAGGTTCAGGCCCGCATTGAGCGCCGCGGCGCCGATGGCCATGCCCAGCACCCGGCCGCTGCGCCCGTCGAGCAGCAGGGGGTAGAGCAGGATCTGGTACAGGCCGAAGAGCAGCACTGCCAGCGCCTGGCCGGCGAACACCGGCCAGGGCGGCCGGTAGTCGGCGGTGGCCAGCCAGGGCAGCAGCCAGGGTCCGGCGATCGCGATGGCCGCGGCCGTCGGCAGCGCCGCCGCGCTGAACAGCGCCAGGGTGCGGCGCGTGAGCCGGCGCGCCTCGCCGTAGCGGCGCTCGTGCCAGGCGCGCGCGAGCACCGGGAACAGCGTGAAGCCGAGCACGCCGTGCAGGGCCGCCGGCACCGCGCACAGCGAGACTGCGGCGGCATACACCGCCACCGCGTCCAGGCCCAGGCCGCGCACGAGCAGGAAGCGGTCGAAGCTGGCGTTGAGCGCACTGAACAGGGCCAGCGCCACCAGCGGCGCCGAAAAGCGCAGCAGCGACGCCAGCGGCTCGGCCGCCGCAGGTCCGCCCGGCGGCGCCGACGCGGCGGCGCGCCGCAAGGCCAGCAGGGCCAGAGCGAGCAGGGCCAGGCCCAGCGCCGCCTGGACGCCGGCATACACCGGCAGCCAGTCGGCCAGCGCCACGCCGCCCGGCGCCACCAGCACCCAGATCACGGCGTAGCGCAGCACGCTGCGCAGCACCAGGGCGGTGGCGATCCAGCCGATGCGGCCGGCCGCACGCAGCCAGGCATTGGCAAACTCGAGCGCCGCGTCGCCGGCCAGCACCGCGGCCAGCGCCGGCATCAGCACGGCGCGCGCCTCGTCGCCCCAGATCCAGCGCGCCAGCGGCACCCGGGCCAGCCACAGCAGACCGGCCGTGGCGGCAAGCAGGGCCAGCGCGATGGCGCCCAGGCGGACAAAGCCGGGCAGCCGTTCCTGCGCGCGCGCGGCGGCCGCGAAGCTGCGCACGATGGTGGTCGGAAAAGCGAACAGCACCAGGGGCAGGAGCAGGCCGGCGCCGACCAGGGTCTGCGTCCAGGCGCCGTAGTCGGCGGCGCCGATGGCCCGCGTCAGCAGGGGCAGCAGCAGCAGCGCGAGCAGGCGGTCGACGAGGACGGCGCCGCCATACAGCGCCGTGTCGCGGCGCAGCATCGGCCTCAGCCACCCGTCCGGACCCGACGGGCGGGTGCGCGGGAGCAGGTTCGCGGGCGGGACAACATCGGCAAGGTGGATTCGCGGCAGATTCTATCGGGGGGCCCGCCTAGAATCCCGGCTTCTCCCGAGCCCGCACCATGTCCCTAGAGCCCCTGCAAACAAGCGCTGCCGACGAAAACCAGCTGATCGCCGAACGGCGCCAGAAACTGGCCGCGATCCGCGCCCGGGGCATCGCCTTCCCGAACGACTTCCGGCCGGCCCACCACGCGGCCGACCTGCAGCATCGCCATGGCCAGGTGCCCAACGAGGAGCTCGAGCCGCAGGGCGTGCGGGTCTCGGTGGCCGGCCGCATGATGCTCAAGCGCATCATGGGCAAGGCCTGTTTCGCGACCCTGCAGGACGGCACCGGCCGCATCCAGCTCTACATCACGCAGGACGCGGTGGGCGCCGAGGGCCTGGCCGAGTTCAAGCACTGGGACCTGGGCGACATCCTGGGCTGCGAGGGCCTGCTGTTTCGCACCCGCACCGGTGAACTGTCGATCAAGGCGACGCAGCTGCGCCTGCTGACCAAGAGCCTGCGCCCGCTGCCCGACAAGTTCCACGGCATGACCGACCAGGAACAGAAGTACCGCCAGCGCTACGTCGACCTGATGACCGACGACGCCGCCAGGGCGCGTTTCGTCGCGCGCAGCAAGGCCGTGAGCTCGATCCGCGGCTTCATGGTCGAGCATGGTTTTCTCGAGGTCGAGACGCCGATGCTGCACCCGATCCCGGGCGGGGCCAATGCGCGGCCCTTCAGCACCCACCACAACGCGCTCGACCAGGAGATGTTCCTGCGCATCGCGCCTGAGCTGTACCTGAAGCGGCTGCTGGTGGGCGGCTTCGAACGTGTCTTCGAGATCAACCGCAGCTTTCGCAACGAAGGGATCAGCGTCCGCCACAACCCCGAGTTCACGATGATGGAGTTCTACGCGGCGTACTGGACGCACCGCGAGCTGATGGACTTCACGGAACAGGTGCTGCGCCACGCGGCGCGCCAGGCCACCGGCTCGGCGGTGGTGGCCTACGGCGGGCGCGAGATCAACCTGGAGCAGCCTTTTGCCCGCCTTTCGGTGCGCCAGGCGCTGGTGATGCACGCCGGCCTCAGCGATGCCGAAGCCGCCGACGGGGCGGTGCTGCACGCGCGGCTGAAGGCGCTGGGCGAGGCGCCGCCGGCGCACTGGACGCTGGCCGAACTGCAGTTCGGCCTCTTCGAGGCGGCGGTCGAGGACCAGCTCTGGCAGCCGACCTTCATCGTCGACTACCCGGTCGAAGTCTCGCCGCTGGCACGCGCCTCCGACACCGACCCGACGGTGACCGAGCGCTTCGAGCTCTTCATGACCGGCCGCGAGATCGCCAACGGATTCTCCGAGCTCAACGACGCCGAGGACCAGGCGGCACGTTTCCTGGCCCAGGTGGCGAACAAGGAAGCCGGCGACGACGAGGCCATGTACTACGACGCCGACTTCATCCGCGCGCTCGAATACGGCATGCCGCCGGCCGGCGGCTGCGGCATCGGCATCGACCGCCTGGTGATGCTGCTCACCGACAGCGCCAGCATCCGCGACGTGATCCTCTTCCCGGCCCTGCGCCGGGAAGCCGATTGAGGACAGTTTCGATGGCCACTGCCCGCCTCGAATCGCTGCACATGATTGAGCGTGCCTGCTGGATCGAACTCGGCCACGCCGCGCACGACCGCGAACATCCCTGGCGCGTGATGACCCTGGCCACCGCGGACGGCGCCGGCGCCGACGCGCGCTGCGTGGTGCTGCGCGACGTGAATGCCGCGACGCAGGAACTGGTTTTCTATACCGACGGACGCAGCCCCAAGGTGGCGCAGATGCGCGCCAACCCGCACGGCATGCTGGTGGGCTGGTGGCCGCGGCCGGGCTGGCAGCTGCGCCTGCGCGTCACGCTCGACATCCAGACCGCCGGCCTGGACGTCAGCTCGCGCTGGGCGCAGGTGAAACTGTCGCCCGCGGCGCAGGACTACCTGGCGGCGCTGCCGCCGGGCACGGCTGTCGACCGTTACCAGCCCGAGCGTGGTTCGCGCGAACATTTCGCCGTGGTCACGGCGCATGTCGACCAGATCGACTGGATGGAGCTGCACGCCGACGGCCACCGCCGCGCCCGGCTGGCCGGCGACGCCAGCACCTGGCTGACGCCCTGAGCCTGAGAACGAATCCCGCGCGTCAGCCCGGCGCCGCGGGCAGGTGCACGCTGAAGCGGCTGCCGACCCCGGGCTCGCTGCGCACCTCGATGCGCCCGCCCATCGCCTGCACCAGGCTGCGCACCAGGGCCAGCCCCAGGCCGGTGCCCTCGATCTCGCCCTGCTCGCGCCCGAGCCGGTTGTAGGGTTCGTACAGCCGGGCCTGCTGTTGCAGCGTCAGGCCCAGCCCGCTGTCCTCGACGACCAGTGCGCGGTAGCCCGCTTCGCTGTCGGGCCCGGCATGCAGGCGCACCCGACCGCCGGGCCGGTTGTACTTGATGGCATTGCCGACCAGGTTGATCAGCACCTGCTGCAGGCGACGTGCGTCGGCCAGCACCTGAACGGCGCCCTGCGCGTCTACTGCCAGCGTCACGCCGGCCACCTCGGCATCGGCAGCCACCAGGGTCAGGACCTCGTGCAGGGCCTGCGCGGCGTCCAGCGGCGCGATGTCCAGCTGGGCCTGGCCGGCATCGAGCAGGCTGAGCTCGGTCAGGTCGCCGATGACCTTGAGCATATGGCGCCCGGCCTTGCCGACCTGCTCGACAAACTCGCGCTGGCGCGGCGCCAGCGTCGCGTCGGCGCGCAGCAGGTCGGAGAAGCCGATCACCGCGTTCAGCGGCGTGCGCAGTTCGTGGCTGACCACCCCCAGCTGCTGCACGCGGGCCCGGTCGCTGGCCTGGGCGGCGCGCAGCTGCGCGCTGCGCTCGTCGACCCGCAGCGCCAGCGCATCGGTGGCGGCACGCAGCGACAGCTCGAGGCCCGAGATCCAGCAGGCTGCGCCCATCGCCAGCAGGCCGAAGAGCAGGCCCAGGGTCGCAAACGCCAGGGCCTGGCCGTCGTCGACGGCCAGCACCCCGTGGCGGACCAGCCCTTCACGCAGCCAGGCGATGGCCGCCGGCAGGAACAGCGCCAGCGGCAAGGTGATCATCGCGAAGCGGGCACCGGCGCGGGAAAACATGCGCCTGTCCGTGGTCGGCGGGTGCCGCCCCGGCATTGCGTCCAGGCGGACCACGGCCGCCCCTAGCAACAGCAGCACACTCGCCGTGGGCAGGGACAGGCTGCCCATCAGCAGGCCCGGCAGGCCGCTCCACTGCACACCGACGAGGAAGCCCACCGACGCGACGTAGGCGATGGCCAGTGCAGCGAGCACGGGCAGCCGTCGCGCCAGTGTGTGCGACCCGGGCCGATGGTGGATCAGCCACAGGCCCGATCCCAGCAGCAGCACCGCCACCGAGGTCATCACCGCCATGCGGCCCGGGTGTTCTTCCTCTGGCGTGGCCAGGTCGCGCAGCAGCCATTCGTCGAGCCCGAAGTCGACCCCGAAGATCGGCTGCACCAGGGTCAGCGCGGCCAGCGCCACCGCCAGCGGCGCACCGAACAGCGGCCAGCGGCCGCCGGCGGCGGCGCGCCAGATCGACACCGCGAGCAGCAGCATGGCCAGCGCGGTGTTGACCTTCATCGACGGCAGGCCGGGCAGCAGGCGCGTGAACAGGTCCTCGCCGGTCAGCCAGCCGAAGAGCGCCAGCAGGCACAGGGCGCCGGCGGCGCTGGCACAGGCGCGCACGTCCCGCCGCTGGGCAGCCACGCCGTCGGGCGCCGGTCGGTTGTTCTTCTCCGTGACCACGCTCTGCGCAGACATGCCTTCTCCAGCAGGCAAGACACCGGAACCCCATCCGGCCAACAGACCGATGATGCCGCAGGTCTACCAACCCGCGGCGATCTGGATCAAGCGAAGCGGGCCTTGCGCTTGCCCTGGAAGGCGTCCATGCCCTCTTTCTGGTCGGGCGTGCCGAACAGGGCATGGAACAGCCGGCGCTCGGTCATCAAGCCGTCACTGAGCGTGCTCTCGTAGGCGCGGTTGACACATTCCTTGGCGGCCAGAACGCTGGCCGTGCCCAGGGCACAGACCAGCTCGCCCAGGGCCAGCGCCTCGTCCAGCAGTTTGTCGGCGGGCACGATGCGCGACACCAGGCCGGCGCGCTCGGCTTCCTGCGCGTCCATCATGCGGCCCGACAGCACCAGGTCCATGGCCTTGGCCTTGCCGATGGCGCGCGGCAGGCGCTGGGTGCCGCCGGCACCGGGGATGATGCCGAGCTTGATCTCGGGCTGGCCGAACCTGGCGTTGTCGGCGGCCAGGATCACGTCGCACATCATCGCCAGCTCGCAGCCGCCGCCGAGCGCAAAACCGGCCACCGCGGCAATCACGGGCTTGCGCACGCGGCGAATCGTCTCCCAGTTGCGCGTGATCAGGTCGCTGGTGTAGGCGGAGATGAAATCGTGCTGCGCGAGCACGCCGATGTCGGCGCCGGCGGCGAAGGCCTTCTCCGAGCCGGTGAGCACGATGCAGCCGATCGCCGGGTCGGCGTCGAAGCGCAGCAGGGCCTCGCCGAGCTGGTCCATCAGGCCGTCGTTGAGCGCGTTGAGCTGCTTCGGGCGGTTCAGGGTGATGAGCGCAGTGCGGCGCTCGCCGTCGCCGCGCAGGTCGGTCAGGATGAAGGCTTCGGACATCAGGGGCTCCGCAGGGATGGTGTTGGACGCGATGCCGATGGTACGGCGGGCGCCGGGTCCGCTGGCCCGTTCACGGCGGGCTCGACGCCCGCCTGTTCGGCTATGGCGGGCTCGACGCCCGCCTGTTCGGCTATGGCGGGCTCGACGCCCGCCTGTTCAGGCAGCCTGTCGACCAGCAGGTCGATCCAGGTCTGGGCATCCTGCCGGATCTTGATGCGCACCGGCAGGTACTGCAACGTGGGCGCGAACCACATCTCGGCCACCAGGTCGCCGCCCGGCCGCGGCTCGCGGCGCGGCTGCACATGCACCGCGTCGATGGCGCCCACCGGCGTCCACAGGGTTTCGCTGGCGCGCACGTCGTAGACCCAGGTCTCGACGCGGCGCGGCAGGGCCAGCGGCAGCTCGATCACCTGGCCCTCGCTGAGCAGGGCCGGCTGCAGCGTGAAGCGCCAGGTCAGCTGCACGAACTGGCTCACCGCGTCCTGCACCCCCGGCGGGCGCGGCACGCTGTGCCCGCCGGCGAGCTGCACCGTGTCGGCGTCGAAAAACAGGCTCAGCGAGCGCGGTTCACGAAACGCGATATGCGTGCGTTCGTCGTAGCGGCGCGGGCGCAGGCCGTCGGCACCCAGGCTGCCGTCGCTGCTCATCTGGCGCTCGATGATGGCGGCAAAGGGCGGGCCGACGTGCACGTCCAGATGCACCTGGTAATGCCTGCCCTGGCGCAGCCACTGCACCTGTGCGCTGCCGTCGATCGGGCCGCGGTAGTGGCCGGTCAGCACATAGCGCAGCCGGGTCGACGGCGGCCATTCGAAGGCCGCAGCCGAGGCCGGTGCGGCCGGCGGCTCGGCTGTCGATGCCACAACGGCGGGCGGCGGGTCGGCAGGCGTCGACGCCGCGGCGAGCGCGGGTTCAGGCGCAGGCGCCGGTGGACCAGGCGGCGTTCGTGCAGGCGGGTCCGGCGGCTCAGGCAATGGCACCGGCGGCAGGTCGGACGCCGCTGCCGCCGAAGCAGGCAGCTCGGCCGGCAGTGCCGCCGCCGGGGCCTTCGGCGCCGGCTCCGCCAGCGCTGCCACCGGGCTCGGCGCCTGCGGCTGCAGGGTGCGCACGAAGGCCACCTTCAGCCGCGCCGGACGGCTGTCGGCGGCGCGCGGCCAGGCCTGCAGCAGGCGGTCGGCCAGGCCCAGGTGCAGGGCCGTGACGCCGACCAGCAGCAGGCCCGCGGCGAGCCCGCGCCGGCTTCGGCGCGCAGGCGGCGCCCGGTGCATGTTTCAGGCCCCGAGCCAGGCGCGGCGGCGGGCCTCGTCAGCCGGCGCGGCATCATCGACGAGCTGCAGCTGCCAGGCGGGCACCGCCGGCTCCAGCGCCGGCAGGCGCAGGCTGGACACACGCTGGTCGCGCACCAGGAGCAAGCTGGCATCGGCCCCGGACGCCAGCCAGCCCAGCGCATCGTCGAGCCGGCGCAGCCGCCAGCCGTTCACCGCCAGCAGTTCGTCGCCCGGCTGCACGCCGGCGGCCTCGGCGGCAGCGCCGCGCAGCACATGGCGCACCACCACGCCGGTGACCGGGCCTTCGCCGACGCGCAGGCCCCAGCGGCCGGCGAGGTCCGGCACATCGGCACGCGCGGCGACGCCGAAGCGGCGCAGCAGTTCGGCCAGCGGCAGCTCGCCGGTACCGTGCACCCAGTCGTCGAGTTCGGCCTGGAAGCTGCGCCCGCCTTCGTCGGCCAGCGCCGCAGCGATGTCGTCGGCCGTCACCGGCCGGCCCAGGGCCCACAGGCGGCGCAGCACGCCGTCGAGCGAACCCCGGCCTTCGAGGCGCAGGCTCAGGTCCAGGCAGGCGGCCACCAGCGCGCCCTTGGCGTAATAGCTGACGGTGCCGTTGGGGGTGTGCGCGTCGGGCCGGTAGTAGCGCGTCCAGGCGTCGAAACTGGCCTGGGCCACGCTCTGCAGATGCCGGCCCGGCGTCGCCGCCACCTGCTGCAGATGCGCCGCCAGCAGGCGCAGCCAGGCCGCGGGTGTGATCAGGCCGCTGCGCAGCAGCATCAGGTCGTCGTAGTAGGAAGTCACGCCCTCGAACCACCACAGCAGCCGCGTATAGGCCTCCTGCCCGAGGTCGGGCGCCGCCAGCTCCACCGGGGTCAGCCGCTTCACGTTCCAGGCGTGGAAATATTCGTGGCTGATCAGGCCCAGCAGGCGCAGATAGCCGGCGTCGTCGGCGGCGGTGCCGGCGCGCGGCAGCTCGCTGCGCCGCGCCAGCAGCGCCGCGCTGGCGCGGTGCTCGAGGCCGCCCTGCCCTTCGTCGGCGGCGCGCAGCAGGAAGACGTAGCGCTGGAACGGCGGCTTGCCGCGCCCATGCCAGAGCCGGACCTGGGCCCGGCAGATGCGTGCCGCGTCGGCGAGCAGCCGCGCGCCGTCGAAACCGGGCCAGGCGCCGGTGACGATCATTTCATGCGGCACGCCGGCCACGTCGAAGGCACCGCACCAGAATTCGCCGAGTTCGACCGGGTGGTCGATCAGTTCGGCATAGTCGGCGGCCTCATAGGTCTGGCGCGGGCCGGTCCGCTGCATCGCGGTGGCCACGTCCCAGCCTGCCGGCAGCCGGCCCAGGCTCAGGCGCTGGGGCTGCATCGTGCGGCCCTCGGCGGCCAGGAACAGGCTGGCACCGTTGAAAAATCCGCGCGCCTCGTCGAGCCAGGCGCCGCGCACCGAAGGGTCGAGCGCATGCACCCGCCAGCGCAGCTCGAGCGCGGCGTCACCCTCGCAATGCGCGACCCAGCGCGTCTTGTCGAGCTGCTCGATGTGCACCGGCCGGCCGCCCTGCGTGCCCTGCAGGTCCTGCAGATGGCGGGCAAATTCGCGCAGCAGATAGCTGCCGGGCAGCCACACCGGCAGCGACAGGACCTGCCGCGCCGCCGGGGACGCCAGGCGCAGCGAGACGCGAATCAGATGTTGCCGGCGGTCGTCGAAAGCGACGCGGTAATGCGGGGCCGTGCTGCGGGCGGGGGCCATCAGGCCATCAGGTCATCAAGCCGCACAGCGGCGGGTGACGGCCGGCTCGGGCTTCACTTCGGCGTCGCGGCCGCGAGCAGCTTCTCGACCTGGGCCGCCGGCAGCGCGCCCGGCTTGCGCACCCCGTTCTCGAAGACCAGGGCCGGTGTGCCGTTGACGCGGTGCTTCTGGCCGAGCGCGACGTTGCGCTCGAGCACGCTGCTGTCGCACTCGCCCATGGTCTTGGGCGGCGCCTTGCCGTTGACCATCCAGTCGCGCCAGACCTGGGCCGACTCCTTGGCGCACCAGATGTCCTTGGACTTGACGTGGGAGTCCGGCCCCAGGATCGGGTACAGGAAGGTGTAGATGGTCACGTCCTTGACCTTCAGCAGGTCGCGCTCGAAGCGCTTGCAATAGCCGCAGTTCGGGTCGGCGAAGACGACCAGCTTGCGCGCGCCGCTGCCTTGCTTCATGACCATCGCGTCCTTCATCGGCAGCTCGGCGAAGTTGATCGCGGTGAGCTTTTCCAGGCGCGCCTCGGTCAGGTTTTCGCGCGTGCGGGTGTCGATGATCTGGCCCTGCACGACATGGTTGCCCTGCTCGTCGCTGTACAGCACATCGCTGCCGATGCGGATCTCGTACAGGCCGGGGATCGGCGTCTTGCTGATCTCGTCGATCTTCGGGAAGTTGGGCAGGCGCTCGGCCAGGTTCTTGCGGATGACCGCTTCCTGGGCCTGCACGGCGCCGAGCAGCATCAGGCCGGCGGCGGCCAGGGCGAGCAGGGTCGGGGTCTTCATGGATGCCTTCTTGGAGGGATACGGGCTCAGCCCTGGCGGGCCGAGGCAACCAGCCAGCGCTTGAGCGGCGGCAGGTGATCGACAAGAGTCAGGCCGCGGTTGCGGAGTTCCCGCAGCGCGGGCTGCGGGCTGGCAAAAAGTTGCAGCAAGGCGTCGGTGAGCCCGCCCATCGCCAGCGTCGGCAAGGCACGCTGGCGGGCATAGCGGCGCAGCAGCTTCGGGTCGCCCAGCGGCCGCCAGGGTTCACGCGCCGCGATCACCGCGTCCAGCGCCAGCACGTCGGCCAGGCCCAGGTTCAGGCCCTGGCCGGCCAGCGGATGCACCAGGTGCGCCGCGTCGCCCAGCAGCACCCAGCCGGGGCCGCTGACGGCTTCGGCGCGGGCCAGGGCCAGCGGCCAGGCGGCGCGTTCGCTGGCCAGGTGCAGGCCGCCGGCCACGCCGCCGGTGGCCTGCATCAGCTGCGCCTCGAAGGCCGCATCGTCCAGGGCCAGCAGGGCGTCGGCCTGCGCGTCGGGCAGCGACCAGACCAGGCCGTAGCTGGCGCCCGGCTCGGGACGGTCGAAAGGCAGCAGCGCGAGCACGTCGGGGCTGCGGAACCACTGGCGCGCCAGGCCGCCATGCGCCTGGTCGGCGCGCAGCCGCGCGGCGACGCCGCGCTGGCCGTACAGCGCGCGCGGCATCTGCACGCCCAGGCGTTCGCGGCTGGCCGAGTCGCGGCCCTCGGCGAGCACGAGCAGGGCCGCATCGGCGACCGGCCGGTCCGGATCGACAAGCGCCACATGCGGCGCAAAACGCAGCGCGGCGCGCAACGCGGCTTCGAGCTCGGCCGCGTCGACGATCCAGCTCAGCGCGTCGAGGGCCGCGCTCCAGGCCGAGAAGTGCAGGCTGCTGCCGGGCTGGTCGCCGGCGATGCGCATGTCCAGCACCGGCGTGCGTGCATCGGCGGGCAGCGCGTCCCAGACGCGCAGCCGCTGCAGCAGGCCGACCGCACTGGCGCTGAGCGCATAGGTGCGCACGTCGACGCGCGGCATGTGCAGCGCCGCCTGCAGGCGCACGTCCAGGCCGCGGCGGCCCAGCGCCAGGGCGGCGCACAGGGCCACGGCGCCGGAGCCGCGCACGCAGATCACGGGAGAAGACATCGGCCATATTGTAGGAAGGCGGCACAATCCCGGGCCGCGCTTGAGCACAGAACCCTTCCATGAGCGATATCGAATGCACGCTGGCCGCCCTCGGCCTGCACCCGGTCAAGTCCTGCGGCGCGCTGGCGCCCCGCGAGGCCCTGCTCGTCGAGACCGGTTTCGACCTCGACCGGGCCTGGATGGTGGTGACGCCGCAGGGCACGATGCTGACCCAGCGTGAACATCCGAAGCTGGCCCTGGTGCAGCCGACCCTGCGCCTGTCGGACCTGCTGCTGAAGGCGCCCGGCATGCTCGGCCTGCACCTGGCGCTGGACCGGGCGGAGACGCCGACCCGGGTCCGGGTCTGGCGCGACCTGGTCAAGGCCTGGGACATGGGCGACCTGGCGGCGCAGTGGTTCAGCGACTACCTGGGCACGCCGGCGCGTCTGGTGCGCTTCGACCCCGACGAACGCCGCCTGGCCGATCGCCAATGGACCGGCGAACACGAGGCGCCGGTCGAGTTTGCCGACGGCTTCCCCTTGCTCGTGGCTTCGCTGGATTCGCTCGGCGACCTGAACCGGCGCCTGGCCGAAGCCGGTCAGGCCGAGGTGGCGATGCGACGCTTCCGGCCGAACCTGGTGCTGTCGGGCCTGCAGCCCTGGGACGAGGACCACATCGACGAGCTGCGCATCGAGACCGACGATGGCCCGGTGCGGCTGAAGCTGGTCAAGCCCTGCGGCCGTTGCCAGATCCCGAACGTCGACCCGGCCAGCGGCCTGATGCAGGGTGAACCCGGCCGCACCCTGGCCGGGTTTCGCGCCGATGCGCGCCTGGACGGCGGCGTGAGCTTCGGCATGAACGCGATCGTGCTCGAGGGCGTCGGCCGCAGCCTGCGCCTGGGGCAGCCCGTGCAGGCAAGTTTCGCCGTCTGATCCGGCGCGGCGCCGCACGATGTCGCCCCGTCTGCCGTCCTGGCAGCTGTTCGTCCTGGCGGTGCTGATCTGGGGCACGACCTGGCACGCCATCACCTACCAGCTCGCCGTCTGGCCGCCGGAATACGGGGTAGCGGCACGTTTTGCCATCGCCGCGGCCACGGTGTTCGCCGTCGCCGCCTGGCGCGGCGAGCGGCTGCGCTTCGCCTGGGCGCAGCAGCGGCGCTTCGCCATCCAGGGCATCTTCATGTACGGGCTGGCCTATCTGTGCGTCTACCATGCCGAGCGCCATGTGCCCTCGGGCCTGGTCGCGGTGGGTTATGCCGGCTCGCCCCTGCTCGCCGGCCTGGGCGCCTGGCGGCTGTGGCGCACGCCGCTGAGCGGGCGCTTCGTCACCGGCGGGCTGCTCGGCCTGGCCGGCGTGGCGCTGATCTTCGCGCCCGAACTGGCCACCGCGGACCGCAGCCCGACCGCCGACCTGGGCCTGGCCTTCACGCTCGGCGCGGTGGCGCTGTCGACGGTCGGCGCGCTGTCGGCGAGCCGCAACGCCCACCACGGCCTGCCCTTCTGGCCTGCATTGGGCTGGGGCCTGGCCTGGGGCGCCGGCAGCGCCGTGCTGGTCGCCTTTGCCAGCGTGCCGATGCCCTCCGCCTGGCCGGGCGCGGTGTCGTGGTGGCTGTCCCTGGCCTACCTGTCGGTCGCCGGCACGGTGTTCGCCTTCGGTGCCTTCCTGACCCTGCAGCAGCGCCTGGGGCCGGGCAAGGCCTCGACGGTGGGCGTGATGACGCCGGTGGTGGCGCTGGCGGTGTCGGCCGCCTTCGAGGGCTACCGGCCCGGCTGGGCGACGCTGGTCGGCGGCGGCCTGACCGTGCTCGGCAATGTGCTGATGTTGCGCCGCTAGTCAGCGCGTCGGCAGCCCGATGAACTCGGTCTCGCCCGGTACCGCGGCGAAACGGCCGGCGGCCCAGTCGTCGGCCGCCTGGTCGATGCGTTGCTTGCGGCTGGAGACGAAGTTCCACCAGACGAAGCGCGGGCCGAGCGGCTCGCCGCCGACGAGGGCCAGACGCACGTCGGACTCGGCCGCCACCAGGGGTTCTTCGCCCGGCGCAAGCACGATCAGGGTCTGCGCCGGGATGGTTTCGCCGTCCAGCGTGAACGCGCCGTCGACGCCATAGAGCGCACGTTCGGCGGCCGGCGGCAGCGGAAAGGCGTCGCCGGCCTGCATCGTGATGTCCATGAACAGCGTCGGCGAGGCCGCCTGCACCGGCGAGCGCTCGCCGAAGGCTTCGCCGACGAGCAGGCGCAGGCGCGCGCCGCCGACCTCGAGCGCCGGCAGCGCCGCCGCCGGCGTGTGCACGAACCACGGCTCGCTCTCTTCCTGGTCGGCCGGCAGGGCCACCCAGAGTTGCAGGCCGTGGCTGATGCGCGTGACGGCGCGCAGATCGTCGGGGGTGCGCTCCGAGTGCACGATGCCGCGGCCGGCACTCATCCAGTTGATCGCCCCGGGCTCGATGCGCTGCACGGCACCGATCGAGTCGCGGTGCAGCATGGCGCCTGCGTAGAGGTAGGTCACGGTGGCCAGGCCGATGTGCGGATGCGGGCGCACGTCGTGGTTGTCGTCCGGCCCGGCCTGCACCGGGCCGAAATGGTCGAAGAAGACGAAGGGGCCGACGCTGCGGCAGGCCGCCGCCGGCAGCGCACGGCGCACCATGAAGCCGCCGCCCAGGTCGTGGGTGCGGGGAATGACCCGGAGGTGCTGCTGCATCGTGGCTCCTGTTGCCGGCCCGTTGGCACGGGCCTGTCCTGCGCCGTCCTTACACTGGCCGGATGTCCGACCGCCCTCCTCCACCCCTGGCCCTGCTGAACCGCGAACGATCGATCCTGGAGTTCAATCGCCGCGTGCTCGCCCAGGCAAGGCGCGAGGACGTGCCGCTGCTCGAGCGGCTGCGCTACATCACCATCGTATCGTCCAATCTCGACGAGTTCTTCGAGGTGCGCGTGGCCGACGTGCTCGACGCCGCCCGCGCCAGCGGCACGCATGGCGATTTCGAGCATGTGGCGGCCGCGGCGCACGAACTCATCGACGAGCAGTACCTGGCCTTCAACGAGGCCGTGATGCCGGCCCTGCAGCGCGAGGGCATCGACGTCATCAACCACGACCAGCGCAACGGCGCGCAGCGCGACTGGGTGCGCCGCTTCTTCGAGCAGCAGGTGCGGCCGCTCCTGGTGCCGGTGGCGCTGGACCCCTCCCACCCCTTTCCGCTGGTGGCCAACAAGGCGCTGAACTTCATTGCCCGCGTCATCGGCAAGGACGCCTTCGGCCGCGACAGCGGTATCGCCATCGTCAAGGTGCCGCGCGTGCTGCCGCGCGTGATCCGCCTGCCCGACGAGGTCGCCGCCGGCCGGCAGGCCTTCGTGCTGCTGACCAGCGTCATCCGCGCCCACCTCGGCGAGCTGTTTCCGGGGCGCACGGTGGAGGCCTTTTCGCAGTTCCGCGTCACCCGCGACTCCGACCTCGAGGTCAGCGACCACGACGTGAAGAACCTGCGCCAGGCCTTGCGCCGCGGGCTGACGACGCGCCATTTCGGTCAGGCCATCCGGCTCGAGGTGGTTGCCAGCTGCCCGCCCGAACTGTCGGACTTCCTGCGCGCGCAGTTCAAGCTGCCCCAGGCCGCGCTCTACCACGCCGACGGCCCGGTCAACCTGGTGCGCCTGAACCAGCTCATCGACCAGGTGCAGGCCGACCACCTGCGCTTCGCGCCCTTTGAGCCGGCCTGGCCCGAAAAGCGCCTGCCCCGGGGCAGTTCGGTGTTCGCGCGCCTGAAGCGCGGCGACCTGCTGCTGCACCACCCCTTCGAGAGCTTCGAGCCGGTGGTGCAGTTTCTGCGCGAGGCGGTCTACGACCCCGACGTGCTGGCGATCAAGCAGACCATCTACCGCACCGGCGCGCAGAGCGTGCTGATGGATCTGCTGCTCGAGGCGGTGCGGCGCGGCAAGGAGGTCACCTGCGTCGTCGAGCTCAAGGCCCGTTTCGACGAGGAGGCCAACATCAACTGGGCCGAACGGCTGGAAGCGGTGGGCGCGCAGGTGGTCTACGGCGTGGTCGGTCTGAAGACCCACGCCAAGCTGCTGCTCGTGACGCGGCGCGAGGGCGCCAGCGGCCGGACGGCGCCGGGCCGGCTGCGCCGCTACGCCCATCTGTCGACCGGCAACTACAACCCGAAGACGGCGCGCCTGTACACCGACCTGAGCTACATGAGCGCCGACCCGGCGCTGACGGCCGACGCCGACGCCGTCTTCCACCAGATCGCCAGCCAGACGCGCATGCGGCGCCAGGCGCTGCTGCTGTCGGCGCCCTTCCAGCTGCACCGGCGCTTGCTCGAACTGCTCGACCGCGTCAGCGCCGCCGCTGCGGCGGGCGGACCGGCGCGCATCGTGGTCAAGATCAATGCCCTCACCGACCCGGCGCTGATCCAGGCCCTGCTGCAGGCCGGCCAGGCCGGGGCGTCGATCGACCTGATCGTGCGCGGCGCCTGCATGCTGCCGCCAGGCCTGGAGGGCGTCAGCGAACGCATCCGCGTGCGCTCGGTGATCGGCCGCTTTCTTGAGCATTCGCGGGTGCTCTACTTCCGCTGGGGCCCAGGCGACGAGGACGAGGCCCTGTACCTGTCGAGTGCCGACTGGATGAGCCGCAACATGTTCGGCCGCATCGAGATCGCCTGGCCGCTGCGCGACGCCCGGCTGCGCCAGCGCGTGATCGACGAATGCCTGGTGCCTTATCTGCACGACGCCCGCGACGCCTGGGCGCTCGACTCCGGCGGCCGCTACACACGCATCGGCGGCGACGGCGCCAGCGCCCAGCAGGCGCTGATGGCACGCTTCCGGACCTGAGCGGCCTGCGGGGCCGGCCTCAGTCCAGGCTGAAGCGCAAGGCGCCACCGCGCGCCCAGGCTTCGACTTCTTCGTGCAGCAGGAACAGGGTGCGCGGGTGGTTGTCGGCCCAGCCTCGGGCAAACCCGAGCCGGGCATCGCGGCCCTTCAGGCGCAGCGACAGCGCCGCCGGATCCACCGGCCCGCGGGCATGGCATTTGATCACCGCCAGGCGCAGGCACAGCACCTGGGCGGCGAAGACCGGGCTGTCCAGGGCGCTGTCGAGCTTGCGCAGCCCGCCACGCTGGCCCAGCACCATCTGGCCGATGCGCCGCTGCTGGCTCTGCGAGAAGCCGGGCGCGTCAACATGGTCGATCAGATAGGCGCTGTGCCGGTGGTGGTCGTGGTGCGAGACCATCAGGCCGATCTCGTGCAGGTCGCAGGCCCAGCCGAGCTCGCGCCGGGTGTCGGAGCCGGCCTCGGGCAGGGCCTGGTCGAGCAGGGCCAGGGCCACGCTGCGCACACGCCCGGCCTGCTCGCGGTCGACGCCGAAGCGGCCCTGCAGCGCCTCGACCGAGCGCTCGCGCATGTCGCCCGGACGCGCCTGGTGCATGGCGGCGATGCGTTCGTGCAGGTCGACGATCACACCCTGGCGCAGCGCGCCCTTGGCCACCGTCAGCACCGGGATGCGGAAATTCGACAGCAGGGTGTACAGGATCGCCAGCCCGCCGGGCAGCACGGCGCGCCGGTCGGCCTTCAGGCCCGGCAGTTGCAGCCGCTCGACATGGCCGAGCTCGATGCAGCGGGCGATGCACCAGCGCAGGCCCTCGGCGGTGATGCGGCCATCGGAGACGCCCGCCGCCTGCAGGATCTGCGCCACCGACCCGACCGTGCCCGAGGCCCCGAGCGCGCTGTGCCAGTGGCGTGGCGCAAAGGGCTGCAGACCTTCCTCGAGCTCGGCCCCGGCGGCCACCTGGGCGGCGCGAAAACCCTCGGCCGTGATCACGCCGTCGGCAAAGTAGCGCATCGACAGGCTCACGCAGCCGACCTGGAACGACTCCGCGGTGCCCGGCTGCAGGCCGTGGCCGAGGATCATCTCGGTTGAACGCCCGCCGATGTCCACCACCAGCCGGCGGTCCGCCGAGGGTTGCAGATGGGCGACGCCGGCGTAGATCAGGCGCGCTTCCTCGCGGCCGGAGATGACCTCGATCGGGTGACCGAGTGCCGCGCGGCCACGTTCGAGAAAGGCGTTGCGGTTGCGCGCCTCGCGCAGGGTCTGAGTCGCCACCGCGCGCACGCGGCCGGGGTCGAAGTCCTGCAGGCGCACCGCAAAGCGGCGCAGACAGGCCAGGCCGCGCTCGGCCGCGGCCTCGGTGAGCATGCCCTGCTCGTCGAGGCCGCCGCCCAGGCGCACCATTTCCTTCAGGTCGTCGATGCGCCGGTAGCGGCCGTGCTGCAGGCGTCCGATCTCGAGCCGGAAGCTGTTGGAGCCCATGTCGACCACCGCCAGCGGCTCGGCGAGCGAGGGCGGCGTGGGCGTCGCGGACGGCATGGGGGCGCATTGTGCCCGCGTCGGCGCCACGGTCTTCGCCCGCACTTCCCAGGAGGCTGTCGGGCTTCGGGCGGGCCCCGCGTTCGGCCACAGAGGGGATCGACGCCAGCCGCCGGTGCGCCGCCGAAGACGGCTGGCAGCGCTGCCGCGCGGGGTTCACGCAGCACGGCGTTGGATGGGCCCCCGGGGCTCGCCTGCGCTCGCCACCCCCCGCGGGGGCCACGGCACGGACCGGCAAAGCCGGATCCGCACCGGGTCGGCCCCGCTCAGCGCACCACCAGCACCGGCAGTACGCTGTGCGTGAGCACCTTCTGCGTTTCGCTGCCCAGCAGCAGGGCGGCCACGCCGCGGCGGCCGTGCGAGGCCATCACGATCAGGTCGCAGCCCTGGGCCTTGGCGTGGTCGATGATCGCCTCCCAGGGGTGCAGCGCCTCCACCGTGTGCCCGGTGCAGGCCACGCCGGCGGCCTTGGCGGCATCGGCCACCGCTTTCACATGGGTGCTGGCGATGCGCTCCTGCGCATCGAAGAACTCCTGCGGCGGCACCGGCTGCATCTCGGAGATGGCGCTGTAGGGGAAGGGTTCCTTGACGCCGATCGTGAACAGCTGGGCCTTGGCCAGCGCGGCCAACTCGATCGCGGTTTGCACCGCCTTGCCCGTGATGTCGGAACCATCGGTCGGGACCAGGATGCGTTGGTACATGGCAGGCTCCTTTAAGGTGGAGTATCCAGTGTGCCCCGACCGCGCGGCCGGGGCTTGACATCGGACAACCCCTCGGGATCAACCCCGGGCGATGGGGCGTGCCGGGTCGGCGCACCACTCGCTCCACGACCCGGGATACAGCACCGAGCCTTCCAGCCCGGCGTGCACCATGGCCAGCAGGTTGTGGCAGGCCGTCACGCCCGAGCCGCATTGGTGCACCACCTGCGCCGCCGGCGTGGCCCAGTTCTCGAACTCGGCGCGCAACTGCGCCGCCGGCTTGAAGCGACCGTTCGGCAGCAGGTTGTCCTGGAAGGCGCGCAGCGTGGCGCCCGGGATGCGCCCGGCCACCGGGTCCAGCGTTTCGGCCTCGCCACGGAAGCGCGCTGCGCTGCGCGCGTCGACCAGGCGCACCCGGCCGAGCGCCGCCAGCAGCGCGTCGGCGTCGATGGTCGGCATCGCCGGCGCGGCCGCGGCGGGGTAAGGGGCTGTCGCCGTCGGTGACGCCGGCGCGCCCCGTTCGATCGCCCCGCCGATGGCCCGCCAGGCGCTGACACCGCCGTCGAGCACGGCCACCGCATCGTGGCCCAGCCAGCGCAGCAGCCACCAGCAGCGCGCCGCATAGGGCCCGCCAACGTCGTCGTAGGCCACCACCTGCACGCCGGGCGCGATGCCCATCGCCCCGGCCCAGGCGGCAAGGGCCGCGATGTCGGGCAGCGGATGGCGCCCGTTGCGACCAGTCTTGGCGCCGGAAAGGTCCTGGTCGAGGTGGGCGTAGCGGGCGCCGGGCAGGTGGGCGGCAGCATAGGCCGCCAGGCCGGCGGACGGGTCGGACAGGTCGAAGCGGCAGTCCAGCAGCACGCTGGGCGCGCCGGCGGCCAGCCGGGCCGCCAGGGCTTCGGCGCAGATCAGGGTGTGGTGCAGGTCCATGCCGGCATTGTCAGCGCGGATCGCGCGGCGCGGCGGGCAGCGCCGGCGCCAGCCGCGCGCGCAGCAGGGTCGCCGACACGCCGGCCGCGACGATCAGCGCGATGCCGGACAGCGCCATCGCCGAGACCGCCTCGTCGAACCACAGCACGCCGAACAGGAAGGCAAAGCCGATCCCGCTGTAGTGCAGCGAGGCATTGATCAGCGGGCTGCCGATCGCATAGGCGCGCGTCATCATCAGCTGCGCCGCGGCCGCCAGCAGGCCGATGGCGGTCAACAGCGCGGCGCCGCGCAGATCGTGCCCGGCGAAGCCGCCCTGCAGCATCGCCAGCGCGGCGCCGACGACGACACCGCCGGCCGAGAAGTAGAAGACGATCCGGTAGTCGGGTTCGCCGGCGCGGCCGAGCGCGGTGACCTGCAGATAGGCCAGGGCGGCGATCATGCCCGAGGCCAGACCGGCGACGCCATGCCAGAGCTGGGCCTGGTCGAGCGTCGGCCGCAGGACCAGCGCGACGCCGGCAAAACCGGCGAGCACGGTGGCGATCAGCCGCCCGTCGATGCGGGCACCGCCGACGATCACCGCGCCGCCGATCAGGAACAGCGCCATCCACACCGAAGACATGTAGTTCAGCGTCATCGCGGTGGCCAGCGGCAGGCCGCTGCCGATGGCATAGAACCACAGCGCCAGCGAGATCACGCCGACGGTGGCGCGCCAGGCATGCATGCCCGGCAAGGCCGTGCGCAGGCTGCCGCCGCGCCAGCGCGACCACAGCGCCACGAAGCTGACGCCGAACAGGCTGCGGTACATGACGATCTCGCCGGCGCCGTAGCGCGCCGACGCCAGCTTCACGCACACGCCCATCAGGGCGAACAGGAAGGCCGCGCCAAGCATCAGCCACGGCGCCCAGGCCGGCGAGATCCGGCGCCGCGCGTTCACGCGATGCTCAGCGCAGGGCGCTGCCCATCAGCCGCCGGTACCAGGCGTGGAAGTGCTGCATGCCGTCTTCCATCGGGCTCTGGTAGGGGCCGAACTCGTCGTCGCCGCGCTGCATCAGCGCGCGCCGGCCGGCGTCCATGCGTTCGGCGATCTCGTCGTCCTCGTCGCAGGTTTCCATGTAGGCCGCCTGCTGCGCCTCGACCAGTTCGCGCTCGAACAGGGCCACCTCTTCCGGGTAGTAGAACTCGACCACGTTGACGGTCTTCTGCGGCGACACCGGGTGCAGGGTGGACACGGTCAGCACACCCGGGTACCACTCGACCATCAGGGTCGGGTACAGGGTCAGCCAGATCGCACCCTGCGCCGGCCGCCGTGCGCCCTGCCAGCGCCTGAGCGCGTCGTGGAAGCGGCGGTAGGTGTCCGTGCCCGGTCGGTCCAGGGTGCTCTTCAGGCCCACGGTCTGCACCGAGTACTGCTCGCCGAACTCCCAGCGCAGGTCGTCGCAGGTGACGAGGTTGCCCAGCCCGGGGTGGAAGGGGCCGACATGGTAGTCCTCCAGATAGACCTCGATGAAGGTCTTCCAGTTGTAGTCGCAGCCGTGCACCACGGCGCGGTCGAAGACATAACCGTCGAAGTTCAGTTCGGCGGCCGGCCCCAGGGCGGCGAGGTCGGCGGCCACGTCGCGCGCGCCACCTTCGAAGAGCAGGCCGTTCCAGGATTGCAGGGCGTAGTTGCGCAGGTGCAGGCAGGGGTCTTCGTCGAAATGCGGCGCGCCCTTGAGCTGCCCGTCGAGCGCATAGGTCCAGCGGTGCAGCGGGCAGATCACCTGGCCGCCGGTGTTGCCCCGGCCATGCAGCATCACCGCCTGGCGGTGGCGGCAGACGTTGGAGACCAGCTGCACCCCCTGCGGGCTGCGCATCAGCGCACGGCCGTCGCCCTCGTGCTGCAGCACATGGTAGTCGCCGACCTCGGGCACCGCGAGCGCATGGCCCACGTACTTCGGCACGGCATCGAAGATCAGCCGCTGTTCCGCACGGAACAGCGCCTCGTCGAAATACGAGGCCACACCCAGCTGCGTACGGCTGTGATGCGGGGATGCGAGACGGGTGCCCAGGTCCGACATGATCCGAACGGATCCTCCATGCCCAAGGTGTCGTGAAGCCCCCCGGCGATCCGGCCGGACCTGCGTGGAAGGCGACGGAACCCGCGGGAGACCGGCATTCGCGACCCGACCGCTTCGCGGGGGCGCCGATTGTACTCAGCGGGTGTCCCCGGCGCGGCGGCGCTGGGGTGCACACTCCAGACGTGACCGTGGCCCTGCATTGGTGCGAAGGTGTCGGACTAGAATCCTCGGCTGATTTCACGTTGAGAAATGGTCAGGAGCACATCCGCGACGCCCACCCCTCCCGCGTCCTACGAGGACGCGCTGGCCGAACTCGACCATCTGGTGCAGGCCATGGAGACCGGCCAGCTGCCCCTCGACCGCCTGCTCGACAGCTACCGCCGGGGTGCCGAGCTGCTGCAGTACTGCCGCGGCCGGCTCGAAGCGGTGGAGCAGCAGGTCAAGGTGCTCGAGGACGGCCAGCTCCGGCCCTGGACCGATGGCGAGGCCGACGCGTGAACGCGCCCGATGCCTTCGACGCCTGGTGCCGCAGTGCGCTCGACGAGGTCGAGGCGGCGCTGACGGCCTGGGTGCCGGCGGTTGCGCCCGCGGGTCTGGGCGAGGCGATGCGCTACGGTGTGCTCGACGGCGGCAAGCGCCTGCGCCCGCTGCTCGTGCTGGCCGCCTGTGATGCCCTCGACGGCCACCGCGAGGCCGCCCTGCGTGCCGCGGTGGCGGTCGAACTGATCCACGCCTATTCGCTGATCCACGACGACATGCCCTGCATGGACAACGACGTGCTGCGCCGCGGCAAGCCCACCGTGCACGTGCAGTTCGGCCAGGCGCAGGCGATGCTGGCCGGCGACGCGATGCAGGCCCTGGCCTTCGAAGTGCTGACCCCCGACGAGACCGAAGTGCCGCTGGCCGTGCAGGCCCGGCTGGTGGGCCTGCTGGCGCGCTCCGCGGGCGCATCCGGCATGGCCGGCGGGCAGGCGATCGACCTGGCCGCCATCGGCCAGCCACTCGACGAGCGCCAGTTGCAGGACATGCACCGGCGCAAGACCGGCGCCCTGCTGCAGGCCAGCGTGCTGATGGGTGCAGCCTGCGGGCAGCCCGGGGCGCAGGCCTGGCAGGCGCTGTCGGACTACGGGGCGGCGATCGGCCTGGCCTTCCAGGTGGTCGACGACATCCTCGACGTGACCCAGGCCTCCGAAACGCTGGGCAAGACCGCCGGCAAGGACCTGGACGCCAACAAGCCGACCTATGTCAGCGTGCTCGGCCTCGAACCTGCCCGCGCACGCGCCGGCGAACTGCATGCCCAGGCCCAGGCCGCGCTGCGCGACAGCGGCTTGCCGCAGGCCGGCAAGTTGATGCTGCTGGCCGACAAGGTCGTCGACCGTGAAAGTTGAGATGGTGAAGTTTCCCCTGCTCGAGCGCATCCAGCTCCCGGCCGATCTGCGCCGCCTGGGCCGCGCCGACTTGCCCGCCGTGGCGGCGCAGCTGCGCGAATTTGTGCTCCAGACCGTGTCGCAGACCGGCGGCCACCTGGGCAGCAACCTGGGCACCGTCGAGCTCACCGTTGCGCTGCACTACGTCTTCAACACGCCGCACGACCGCCTGGTCTGGGACGTCGGCCACCAGACCTACCCGCACAAGGTGCTCACCGGCCGCCGCGAACGCATGCACACGCTGCGCCAGTTCGGCGGCGTGGCCGGGTTCCCCAAGCGCGACGAGAGTGAATACGACGCCTTCGGCACCGCGCACAGCTCGACCAGCATCAGCGCGGCGCTGGGCATGGCGCTGGCGGCGCAGCTCAAGGGCGAAGAACGCAAGGCGGTGGCCATCATCGGCGACGGTGCGATGAGCGCCGGCATGGCCTTCGAGGCACTCAACAACGCCGGCGTCAGCCACGCCGGCATCAATGCCGATCTGCTGGTGATCCTGAACGACAACGACATGTCGATCAGCCCGCCGGTGGGCGCGCTGAACAAGTACCTGGCGCGGCTGATGAGCGGCCAGTTCTATGCCGCAGCCCGCGAAGGCGCGAAGGCGGTGCTGAAGAACGCGCCGCCGCTGTTCGAGCTGGCGCGCCGCCTCGAGGAGCACGCCAAGGGCATGGTCGTGCCGGGCACGATCTTCGAGGAATTCGGCTTCAACTACGTCGGCCCGATCGACGGCCATGACCTCGACTCGCTGATCCCGACCCTGGAGAACCTGCGTGGGCGCGGCGGCCCGCAGTTCCTGCACGTGGTCACGAAGAAGGGCTACGGCTACAAGCTGGCCGAGGCCGACCCGGTCAAGTACCACGCGGCGAGCGGCAAGTTCAACCCGGCCGAGGGGTTTCCGAAGGTGGTCGCGCCGTCCAGGCCGACCTTCACCCAGGTCTTCGGCAACTGGCTGTGCGACATGGCCGAGGCCGACAGCCGCCTCGTCGGCATCACGCCGGCGATGCGCGAAGGCTCGGGCATGGTCGAGTTCCAGAAGCGCTTCCCGCGTCGCTACCACGATGTCGGCATCGCCGAGCAGCATGCGGTCACCTTCGCCGCGGGCCTGGCCTGCGAGGGCCTGAAACCGGTGCTCGCGATCTACTCCACCTTCCTGCAGCGCGGCTACGACCAGCTGGTCCACGACGTGGCACTGCAGAACCTGCCGGTGGTGTTCGCGCTTGACCGCGCCGGCATCGTCGGCGCCGACGGCCCCACGCATGCCGGTGCCTACGACATCGCCTACACGCGCTGCATCCCGAACATGAGCGTGCTCGTGCCTTCGGACGAAGCCGAGTGCCGCCAGGCGCTGACCACCGCCTTCCGCCAGAACCACCCGGTGACGGTGCGCTACCCGCGCGGCGCCGGGGTCGGGGTCGACGCCGGAACGGGGTTTGCCGAGTGGCCCTGGGGCAAGGGCCTGCTGCGGCGCAGGGGCAGCCGCATCGCGGTCCTGGCCTTCGGCACCCTGCTGCACCCGGCGCTGAAGGCGGCCGAGACCCTGGACGCGACGGTGGTCGACATGCGCTTCGTGAAGCCGCTGGACAGCGAGCTGGTGCTCGAGTTGGCGCGCACGCACGAGGCCCTGGTCACGGTCGAGGAAGGCTGCGTGATGGGCGGCGCCGGCAGCGCCGTGGCCGAGTGCCTGGCCGCCGCCGGCGTGCAGGCGCCGCTGCTGCAGCTCGGCCTGCCGGACCATTTCAGCGAACATGGCGACCCGGGCAAGCTGCTGGCGCTGCTCGGCCTGGACGCCGCCGGCATCGAAGCCGGCATCCGCGAGCGCTTCGGCAGCCGGCCGGCCCTGCTGCGCCCTGCGGCCAACCATTGACGAGCCCGGACGGCGTGATGACGCCGTGGCGACGACAGGGTCGGGCAATTGGTGCGACCATTCACTCTGCAGCATGAACAACCTCAGCGACGCCCTCCACATCCCCGACACGCAGAGTGCGCGCGACGAGCGCCACCTGCCGATCCAGCGTGTCGGCGTGAAGGACCTGCGCTACCCGCTGCAGCTGCGCGTGGCGGGCGCCGTGCAGAGCACCGCCGCGCGCTGGACCCTGGACGTGGCCCTGCCGGCCGAGCAGAAGGGCACCCACATGTCGCGCTTCGTGGCCTGGCTGGACGCCCTGGCCGAGGCCGGCGAGCCGCTGGACGCGGCCAGCCTGCGCCGGCGCCACGCCGAGATGCTCGAGCGGCTGCACGCCAGCGAGGGCCGCATCGAGGCCGGATTCGAGTTCTTCATCCGCAAGCGCGCGCCGGTCTCCGGCCTGAGCAGCCTGCTCGACTACCAGGGCCGCTGGATCGCCGAGACACGCGCCGGGCTCACCACCGTGCAGGCCGAAGTCGCGGTGCCGGTGAAAAGCCTGTGCCCCTGCAGCAAGGAGATCTCCGACTACGGGGCGCACAACCAGCGCTCGGTGGTGACCATCCGCGTCGAGTTGCTGCAGGCCGTCGAATGGCAGGAGCTGGTGCGTTTTGCCGAGGACGCCGCCAGCTGCGAGATCTGGCCGATGCTCAAGCGCGCCGACGAAAAATGGGTCACCGAGCGCGCCTACGAAAACCCCAAGTTCGTCGAGGATCTGGTGCGCGACGTGGCCCTGGCGCTCAACCGCGATGCGCGCATCGGGCGCTACGCGGTGGAAGTCGAGAACTTCGAGTCGATCCACAACCACAGCGCCTGGGCGCGCCTCGAGCGCGGGTGAGCGCGGCGGGCCCGACCGCCTAAAATCGTGGGTTCCCCCGAACCCAGCGAGAACCCCCGATGAGCCTCAAGTGCGGCATCGTCGGACTGCCCAACGTCGGCAAGTCCACCCTCTTCAACGCGCTGACGAAAGCCGGCATCGCGGCCGAGAACTATCCGTTCTGCACCATCGAGCCGAACGTGGGCATCGTCGAGCTGCCCGACCCGCGGCTCGACCAGCTGGCCGCCATCGTCAAGCCCGAGCGCGTGGTGCCGGCGATCGTCGAGTTCGTCGACATCGCCGGTCTGGTGGCCGGGGCCAGCAAGGGCGAGGGCCTGGGCAACCAGTTCCTCAGCCATGTCCGCGAGACCGACGCCATCGTCAACGTGGTGCGCTGTTTCGAGGACGACAACGTCATCCACGTCGCCGGCAGGATCGACCCGATCTCCGACATCGAGGTCATCCAGACCGAGCTCTGTCTGGCCGATCTGGCCACGGTGGAAAAGAGCCTGCACCGCTATGTGAAGGCGGCGCGCTCGGGCAACGACAAGGAGGCCGCGGCGCTGGTCAAGGTGCTCGAGAAGTGCCAGGCGGCGCTGGACCAGGCGCAGCCGGTGCGCAGCATCGACTTCAGCAAGGAAGAGCGGGTCATCCTGAAGCCGCTGTGCCTGATCACCGCCAAGCCGGCGATGTTCGTCGGCAACGTGGCCGAGGACGGCTTCAGCGACAACCCCTTCCTGGAGCGCCTGCTCGACCATGCGGCGAAACAGGGCGCGCCGGTGGTGGCGATCTGCGCCAGGACCGAGGCCGAGCTGGCCGACATGGCCGACGAGGACCGCGCGATGTTCCTCGCCGAGATGGGCCAGGACGAACCGGGCCTGAACCGTCTCATCCGGGCGGCTTTCGGTCTGCTCGGCCTGCAGACCTATTTCACCGCCGGCGTGAAGGAGGTGCGCGCCTGGACAATCCGCGTCGGCGACACCGGGCCGCAGGCCGCCGGCGTGATCCACACCGACTTCGAGCGCGGTTTCATCCGCGCGCAGACCATCGCCTTCGACGACTTCATCGCTCACGGCGGCGAGCAGGGTGCCAAGGACGCGGGCAAGATGCGCGCCGAGGGCAAGGACTACGTCGTCAAGGACGGCGACGTGATGAACTTCCTGTTCAACGTCTGACGGACGGCCGCTGCCCTGAGGGCCGCGCAGCCCCCTGAACCGCAGGCGGCCGCCCGCCTGGGGTGTTAGGGTGCGCTCACCGACGCCATGAAGCACGTTCCTGCACCTGTCCGCGGTCTGGCCGTGGTCCTTGCCACGGCCCTGGCCTACGCCGTTCTGGGCGGCCTGTCGCTGAGCCTGGCCGTCGCGCCCAGCTATGCCAGCCCGATCTATCTGGCGGCGGGCCTGGCCCTCGCCGCGGCCATCACCTTCGGCCGCCACGGGGTGTTCGGCGCCACGCTGGGCGCCCTGGCGATCCAGTTCTGGCTGGGCCCGCAGCGTGGCCTGCCGATGGCCCCGAGCCTGGTCACGGCCCTGGGCATCGCCCTGGGTGTCGGTGTCCAGGCCGCGCTCGGCCTGGGTCTGGTGCGGCGCTTCGTCGGGCGGTCGCCGACCCTGGCCGAACCGCGCGAGCTGTTTCGTTTCGTCCTGCTTGGCGCGCCCATCGCCAGCCTCGTCAGCGCCAGCGTCGCCACCCTGGTCATGGCCGCCGCCGGCGTGGTGCCCGCCTCCCAGGGCAGCGAGACCTGGGGCATCTGGTGGACCGGCGACACCCTGGGCGTGCTCATCGCCGCGCCGATCGCGCTGACCTTCATCGGACGGCCGCAGTCCGAGTGGCGCCGGCGCCGCCGGGTGGTGGCACTGCCGATGCTGGCCGCGTCGCTGCTGCTGGCGGCGGCCACGGCCTGGATCATCGCCGCCCACGACAAGCGCGTGCGCACCGCCTTCGAGCGCGATGCCTGGGCGCTCGGCGAACGCGTGGCGGCGCAACTGAAAGGGCCGCAGCGTGCGCTGCTGGCGATGCATGCCCTGTTCGACACGCGGCAGACGATCGATCCCGACGCGATGCGGCAGGCTTCGCGGGCCTGGCTCGAGGACCAGCCCTATCTGCTGGCCATCGGCTACAGCGAGCGCGTCCTGCGCCAGGACATCCCGGCCTTCGAGCGGCGGGTCGGCGCCGAAGGGCCCGAGCCGGGCTTGCGCGTCTTCGACCGGCCGGAGGCCCCGGAAGCTGCCGCCGACGCCGACGTGCTGGCGATCCGCTACATCGAGCCGCTGGGGGTCAATCGGCCGGCGCTGGGGGTCAACCAGCGCTCGATCCCGGCCGCCCGCGCGGCCATCGCCGAGGCGGTGCGCAGCGGCAGGCCAGCGGCCAGCGCCGGCTTCCGGCTCACCCAGGCCACCGGCGACCAAACCGGCATCGTGCTCTACCAGCCCCTGTTCCGGGGCCAGCCGACGGACGCCGCCGCGCGTCAGGCCGCCTTGCGCGGCACCGTGTTCGTCACGCTGCGCCTGGACGCGATGCTGACCGACGTGCTGGCCGACCGGCCGAACTACCTCGACTGGTGCCTGTCGGACCTGGCACCGGGCGTGGCCCGCGCGCGCCTGGCCGGCCCCGAGGGCTGCGAATCCGCCGCTTCGGCCAGCCTGGACTACGACCACATCTTCGACCTCGCGGGGCGGCCGCTGCGGCTGCGTGTCTGGGCCACCGCCGACGGCGTGCCGGGACTGGCCGATGGCGGCGCCTGGGCCTTCTCGGTGGCCGGGCTGCTGTCGATTTCGTGGCTGGGTGCGCTGCTGCTCATCGTCTCCGGGCGCCAGCAGCGCATCGAGACCGCCGTCGCCGAACGCACGGCCGACCTGCAGGCCACCGGCCACGCCCTGCGTGAAAGTCAGGAACGACTGCGCAACATCGTCGACCATGTGCCCATCGGCGTGGTCTATGCCGACGCGGCGGGGCGCGTGCACGAAGCCAATCCCAGCCTGCTGGCGATGCTGGGGCTGGCGGCCCTGCCGACGCCGCCGCCGCATCTGGCCGACTGGGCGCACGCCGACGACCGGGCGGCGGTGAAGGCTCTGGTGCACGAACTCGGCAGTGGCGTCCGGGCCTTGGCGCGCCGGCAGCTGCGCCTGGTCGGCGCCGCGGGCCGGGAAGTGACGGTCCGCCTGGACCTGTCGACGCTGGCCGACGCCGACGGCCGGCCGACCCGCCTGGTCGGCGTGGTCGAGGACATCGGCGAGCACCTGCAGCTCGAGGCCAGCGAGCGCGCGCGTGAACATGCCGAAGCCGCCAGCCATGCGAAGAGCGAGTTCGTCGGCCGCATGAGCCACGAACTGCGCACGCCGCTGAACGCGATGCTCGGTTTTTCGCAGCTCCTGGCGCGCGACGCGACGCCGGCCCTGGCCGGCCACCAGCGGCGCTGGACCGACCAGATCCAGGACGCCGGCTGGCATCTGCTGAACATGATCAACGACACCCTGGACCTGTCGATGATCGAATCCGGTGCACTGCGCCTGAACCCGGCGCCGCTGGACCCGCAGGCCCTGCTGACGGCCACGCAATCCCTGGTCGCCGCGGCCGCCGAGCGCCGCCAGGTGACGCTTGCGCCGCCCCGGGTGAGCCCCGGCACGCCCCCCGTGCTGGGCGACGAGACCCGGGTCAAGCAGATCCTGACCAACCTGCTGTCGAACGCCGTCAAGTACAACGTCGAAGGTGGGCTGGTCGAGGTCGACGTCGGTGTGCAGGCCGATGGCCAGGTGATCTTCCGCGTGCACGACAGCGGCGTCGGGCTCGACCCCGAAGAACTGGCGCAACTGTTCCAGCCCTTCAACCGGCTGGGCCGCGAGAGCTCGGGGATCGAAGGCACCGGCATCGGGCTCGTCATCAGCCGCCGCCTGGCCGAGTGCATGGGCGGGTCGCTGGAGGCCAGCAGCCGGCGCGGCCGGGGGTCGACCTTCGAGCTGCGCCTGCCCCGGGCCACGTCGGGCAGCACGCCCAGTAGGGAAGCGCTCGCACCCCGGGTTGACGGACAGTACCGACGGCGGCATGTGCACTACGTCGAGGACAACGAGACGAATGTGGTCCTGATGCGCGGCATGCTGGCCCAGCGCCCGCAGATCGAACTGACGGTCTCGACGATGGGCCTGGACGCGCTCGCCGACCTGCGCCAGCGTCGCCCGGACCTGCTGCTGCTGGACATGCATCTGCCCGATATCGACGGCCTGGACCTGTTGACGCACCTGAAGACCGACGCCAACACCTCGGGCATCCCGGTGATCGTGCTCTCGGCCGACGCGACGCCGGAACGTGTCGAGCGGGCCCTGCGGGCGGGCGCTTCGGCCTACCTGGCCAAGCCCTTGAGCCTGTCCGAACTGCTCCAGCATGTCGATGCGCTGCTCGAGCAGATGGATACGATCTGGGGAGAGTGAGCGTACACATACTTTTGTGTCGTTGCGATCAGCACTCCCTCCCGCCGAGTGCTAAAATGGGGGAACCAAAGGATTTCAACGGGAGTCCGACCCGCATGAACACCAGCATCAACACCGCCCTTTCGGTCCGCGACCCCTGGTCGCTGGTGCCGTCGCTCGGCAATCTGGATGCCTACATCAGCGCCGCGAACCGCCTGCCTCTGCTCACGGCGCAGGAGGAAGTGTCGCTGGCTCGGCGCCTGCGCGCAGATGGCGACATCGCCGCCGCCGGGCAACTGGTGCTGTCGCATCTGCGCCTGGTGGTGTCGATCGCGCGCCAGTATCTGGGTTACGGCCTGCCCCACGGCGACCTGATCCAGGAAGGCAATGTCGGCCTGATGAAGGCCGTCAGGCGCTTCGACCCGGAGCAGGGTGTGCGCCTGGTCAGCTATGCCATGCACTGGATCAAGGCCGAGATCCACGAGTACATCCTGAAGAACTGGCGCATGGTCAAGGTCGCCACGACCAAGGCGCAGCGCAAGCTGTTCTTCAACCTGCGTTCGATGAAGCAGGCGCTCAAGCAGAACCAGGGCGAACTGGCCGACGGGGAAACCCATCGCAACACGCTCAGCCCGGCCGAGGTTGACCGCATGGCGCGCGAGCTCAACGTCAAGCCCGACGAGGTGATCGAGATGGAGACCCGCCTGTCGGGCGGCGACATCGCGCTCGACCCGCCGGGTGACGACGGCGAAGAAAGCTACAGCCCGATCGCCTATCTGGCCGACGACCGCGCCGAACCGACACGCACGCTGGAGTCCCGCCACCGCGACTGGCTGGCCGGCGACGGCATCGGCATGGCGCTGGAGGTGCTGGATGCCCGCAGCCGGCGCATCGTCGAGGAGCGCTGGCTGAAGGTCAACGACGACAGCAGCGGCGGCATGACCCTGCACCAGCTGGCGGCCGAGTACGGCGTCAGCGCCGAGCGCATCCGGCAGATCGAGGTCGCGGCGATGAAGAAGATGCGCAAGGCGCTGGAAGCCGTCTGAGGCTCCGCCACGGCCGGGTCGCTCAGCCGGCGGCGGGCTTTTCGTCGAGCAGGATCTTCAGGTCGTGCACCAGGGCCTCGGTGCCGGTGCCGTAGCGCGTGAACAGGCGCACCCGGCCCTGGCGGTCGAAGACATAGCTCGCCGCGGTGTGGTCCATCGTGTAGCTCGTCTCGCTGGCGCCCGGCACCTTGGCGAAGTAGACCTTGAAGGCCTTGGCCGCCGCCTGGGTCTGCGCCTCGTCGCCGCGCAGCGCGACGAAGTCGCCGCCGAAGCTGCCGACATAGGACTTCAGCACCGCCGCGCTGTCGCGTGCCGGGTCGACCGTGACGAAGATGCCCTGCACGTCGGCCCCCGCCGGCCCGAGCTGCTGCTTCACGGCCGCGAGCTCGGCCAGCGTCGTCGGGCACACGTCGGGGCATTGGGTGTAGCCGAAGAAGATCACCAGCACCTTGCCGCGGAAATCGTCCAGGGAGCGCACGCGGCCGTCGGCGTCGGGCAGGGACAGGGTCTGGGCATAGTCGGCGCCGGTGATGTCCACTGCCTTGAAGGCGGGGGCATCGGCGGTCTTGCCGCAGGCGGCGAGGGCAAGCGCCGCGGCGCACAGGAGGGTTCGACGAAACATCAGGACAGCCATGGCATCAGGTAGTGGTCGAGCAAGAGCGCCGCGAAGAGCAGCGACAGGTGCCAGATCGAGAAGCGGAAGGTACGGCGGGCAAGCGCATCACTGTAGTCGCGCCAGAGCTGCCAGCCGTAGAGGATGAACATGGCGCCCAGCACCAGGGCCGCGGCGAGGTAGATCGCGCCGCTCATGCCCTGGATGAAGGGCAGCAGGGTGGCGGCGAACAGCACCAGGGTATAGAGCAGCACCTGCAGCCGCGTGAACTCCGAGCCATGCGTCACCGGCAGCATCGGCAGGCCGGCCCGGCGGTAGTCCTCGACCCGGTACAGCGCCAGCGCCCAGAAGTGCGGCGGCGTCCACAGGAAGATGATGAGGAACATGATCCAGGCCTCGGGCCCGATGTCGCCGCGCATCGCTGCCCAGCCGAGCACCGGCGGCATCGCGCCCGAGGCGCCGCCGATGACGATGTTCTGCGGCGTCAGCGGCTTCAGCACCACGGTGTAGATCACCGCGTAGCCGACGAAGGTGGCCAGGGTCAGCCACATCGTCAGTGCATTCACGGTCAGGGCCAGCAGGGCACAGCCGGCGACGCACAGCAGGGTCGAGAAGACCAGGGCCTGCAGGCTGCTCAGCTCGCCCTTGGCGGTCGGGCGCCAGGCGGTGCGCGCCATGCGCCGATCGATCTGCTGCTCGACCAGGCAGTTGAAGGCCGCGGCGGCGCTGGCCACCAGCCAGATGCCGGCGCTGGCCAGGGCCACGCGGCCCCAGTCGGGCCAGCCGGGTTGCGCCAGCAGCATGCCGATCAGGGCGCAGAACACGATCAGCTGGATCACCCGCGGCTTGGTCAGCGCGAGGTACTGCGCAAGACGCGAGCGGCGCGACACCGGTACGGCCAGGGTCGTGGACATCGTGGGCTCCCGCATCTACAGCGCCGCTCGCAGCAGCGGCCCGGTCGAAGCCAGCGCGACCGGCTGCGGCGCCGTGCGCGCGTGCAGCCGCGCCAGCCAGCCGGCCATCGCCGCCGCGCCCGCGGTATGCCCCAGGGCCGCCAGCAGCGGCCAGCCGAGCACGACATTGGACAGGCCGCTGGCCCATTGCAGCAGCAACAGGCCGGCCAGCACCGCGCCCTCGGGCCGCGCACCGGCACGCCACAGCCGCCAGCTCAGCAGGCCGAGCACGCCGGTCACGAGCAGGGCAAAGGCGCGGTGCACGAAGTGAATCGACACCAGGGCCGGCAAGGTCAGCAGGGCGCCGTCCCCGTCCTGTCCCAGGTGGCGCAGCACCGTGAAGCCGTCGCCGAAAGCCATCTCCGGCCACCACTGGCCGTTGCAGGCGGGGAATCCGCTGCAGGCCAGGACCGCGTAATTGGTGCTGACCCAGCCGCCCAGGGCGACCTGCACGAACAACACGCCGAGCCCGAGTGCCAGGCCCCGGCGCAGACCGGCCGCGGCCGGCAAGGGATGTGGCGCCAGTTGCGCCTGCTGGCGCACCAGCAGCACCAGCAGCACCAGGCCGCCGAGCAGATGCAGGGTGACGATCGCCGGGTAGAGCTTGAGCGTCACCGTGTACTTGCCGAACAGGCCCTGCACGATCACCCAGACCAGGGTCAGCGTCGGCCACCAGGGCGATTGCGGGATCTGCCGCCGCACCGCCCAGGAAAAGGCCGCAAGCACGAGGATCAGGACGCCGACCGTCATCGCCAGGTAGCGGTGGATCATTTCGATCCAGGCCTTGGAGAAGGTCACCGGCCCGCTGGGCATCGCGGTCTGCGCCGCATGGATCTCCTGGTGCGCGCCGAGCGGGCTGGCGCTGCCGTAGCAGCCCGGCCAGTCGGGGCAGCCCAGACCGGAGTCGGTGAGCCGCGTGAAGGCGCCGAAGGCGATCAGGTCGAAGGTCAGGAACAGGGCCAGGGCGGTCAGCGCGGCCAGGCGGGCGCGGGGTGCTGCCCGGCGCTGGCGAAGCCACCACCAGGACAGCGGCAGCAGCGCGATCACCGCCGCCAGCATCAGCAGGCGCAGCGTGGGGGCCAGGTCGACGAGCGGTGCGACGGTCTGCATCAGTTCATTCCCGCCCTGCGCGGTCCCAGGAGGCCGAGGCACGCAGCAGCCTGTCGAGGTCGCGCCTGGCCTTCTGCGGATCGGGGTCGGCCGGCAGGCGCAGCATCCACTCGCCCATCGGGTCGACGAGGTAGAGGTGGTCCTCCAGGGCCTGACCGCTCGCCGGCTGCAGCCAGCGGGACACGGCATCGCGGTCGGCGCGCAGCACGCTGACGGCACCGGTCGCCTCGGCGGCGTGCAGCAGTTCGGGCTGCGGGCGGCCGTCACCGGTGAGCAGCCAGACCCGGTCGATGCGGTCGCGGTCGCGACCCAGCATCTCGGGCAGCTGGCGCTGCAGATAGACCTGCGCCTGGCAGGGGGCGGCGCAGGCGGCGTCGCCGACCATCACCAGCAGCCATTGCCCGTGCAGCGACGCGGGCGCCACGGCGACACCGTCGAGGGTCTGCAGCGCCAGATCATTCGGCAGCGCATGCGAAGGCTGGATCAGCGCCGAATAGTTGCTGCGTCCGTCGGGGCGGATCAGATAGTAGGTGACGTACGAGGCGATCACCGGTGCCGCGCAGGCCAGCAGGACCAGCAGCAGGCGCAGGCGACCCCCACGCACGCGCTGACGCCGCAGCGCCATGTCGGGGGCCGGCATCGAATGCACGCTCAAGCTCAGCGCTTCAGGCGCGGTGCGTGCGGCGGGGACGGAGGATTCGGAACCAGACATGCAGGAAAAGGATCAGCGCGCACAGCGCAAACCACTGGAAGGCGTAACCGTAGTTCTTGTGCACGTCGACCGTCGGTTCGGGCCAGTCGCGCAGCAGCCCGTCGTCGGCCGCCGAGGTCTGCAGCAGCATCAGCGGCCGCAGTGCCAACCCGGTTTCGCGGGCATAGGCGGAAAGATCGAGATTTTGCCGGATCGGGCCGGGCTGCGCGTCGGCGAACTGATACAACCTCGCCGGCCCGCGGGCCAAGCGCCCGCTCAGAGTGACCTGGCCTTCGGCGCTGGGCAGCGGCGCCAGCCGCATGCGCTCGACAAAATCGCGGGCGCGCCAACCGCGCTGCACCAGCAGCACGCTGCCGTCGTCCAGGCGCAGCGGCATGAGCACGAAAAAACCGGCATGGCCGTGCATCTGGCGGTTGTCCAGGTGCACGACATGTTCCGGCAACCAGGTGCCGGCCACCACGGCCCGGCGATGCACCTGGGCTTCGGCCTCGCCCAGGTCGCGCGCCAGCGCGGCCATGTCCAGCGGCGGCCGCTCGCCCTGCTGCTCGATCGCCGCCTGCAGCGCGGTTTTTTCGGCGGCGCGGTCGAGCTGCCACAGCCCGAGTCGCGCCGTCACGCCCATGCCCAGCAGCGTGGCCAGCAGGAGCACCAGCCCGCGCAGGGTCATGCGCCTTCCAGGGGCCGATAATCGGCGCTGATGAAGACCATCATGGTGTTGATGCTGGCGGCCGTGCTGGCCGCACTGGCCACGGCCGGTGTGCTGATGCTGCGCAAGGGCCGCACAACCGGCGAGGCCGACAAGTCGATGGCGCGCGCCCTGGCCCTGCGTGTGGCCCTGTCGGTGGCCTTGTTCCTCCTGGTGCTGCTGGCCTGGAAGATGGGTTGGATCCAGCCCCACGGCATACCGGTCGGCCCCTGACAAGGACAAGGCGCCGCACGCGGCGGCGCCTCGATGCCGGCAAGCGGCCTCAGAGCCAGTAGACGACGATGTACAGGCCCAGCCACACCACGTCGACGAAGTGCCAGTACCAGGCGGCACCCTCGAATCCGAAGTGACGCTTGGGCGTGAAGTGGCCTTTCATCAGGCGCAGCGTGATGAACAGCAGCATCAGCATGCCGACGAACACATGGAAGCCGTGGAACCCGGTCAGCATGAAGAAGGTGCTGCCGAAGACACCGGAGCTGAGCTTGAGGTTCAGGTCGCGGTAGGCGTGCATGTACTCGTAGCCCTGCACCAGCAGGAAGGTCACACCCAGCAGCACGGTGACCCACATCCAGAAGATCGTCTTCGCGCGCCGGTTGGCGATCAGCGCGTGATGGGCGATGGTCAGCGTGACCCCCGAGGTCAGCAGCAGCGCGGTGTTGAGGGTCGGCAGCGGCCATGGGCCGATGGTCTGGAAGGGCTCGACGGTGCCGGTCGGCGAACCCGTCACGCCGCCGCCGGCGCTCGGCCAGATCGCCTTGAAGTCGGGCCAGAGCAACTGGTGGTCCAGATTGCCCAGCATCGGCAACGAGTGCACGCGCGCCCAGTACAGGGCGCCGAAGAAGGCACCGAAGAACATCACTTCGGAGAAGATGAACCAGCTCATGCTCCAGCGGTAGCTGCGGTCGATGCGCTCGGAGTAGAGCCCGCCTTCACTTTCGCCCACCGCCTGGCGGAACCACTGGAAGAGCACGGTCAGCCAGGTCGCCAGGCCGAGCACGAAGACGTAGCTGCCCCAGCCGACGCCGTTCATCCACTGGGCCGCGCCGAAAAACACGAGGAACAGGCCCAGGGCCGTCATCGCGGGGTGCCGCGAGGGGTTGGGGATGAAGTAGTACGGGGTGGTGCCCGCAGGGGTCGTGGCGGCCATGGAAGGTTCTCTCCTCGAAACGGATCCGGTTTATTGCTCGGTTCAGGCCGCGACGCCGCTGCCGATCACCCAGTGCACGATCAGCACCAGGGCCAGCACGAAGAGCAGCGCGCAGATGACCCCGGTGATGATCACGTGCACCGGGTTGATTTTCTGGATGTCCTGCTGGTGGCCGGCGCCCTTGCGCAGGCCGACGAAGGACCAGGCCACGGCCTTGACCGTCTGCACGAAGGACAGGGGGCGCGCCGCGGCCTGCCTCAGGTCCTGGCTCACGAGCGGCCTCCCACGTCGAGCGGCGGCGCCGGCGCATGCGCAACGCCACCCGCGGGCGCCGCGGGCACCTTGCCGCCGACCTCGAAGAAGGTGTAGGACAGGGTGATCGTGGTCACGTCCTTGGGCAGCTTCGGGTCGATCACGAAGACCACCGGCCAGCGTTTGCTCTCGCCGGCCTGCAGCACATGTTCGGAAAAGCAGAAGCACTCGAGCTTGGTGAAATGCGGCCCGGCCTGGCGCGGCGCATAGCTCGGGATGGCCTGCGCCGCCATCGTGCGGTCCTGCGCGTTGCGAAAGACGTATTCCACCGTTGCCAGTTCGCCGGGGTGAACCTTGAGCGACGCCAGCGTCGGCTTGAACTCCCAGGGCCCGCGCGCATTGGCGTCGAACTCGACGGTGATCGTGCGCGTGCGGTCGACCTGCGTGTTGGCCCCCGCCTTGGCGCCGCCGAGCCAGCCCTGCGCGTAGCGCTGCTCCGCCACCGACAGCACATTGATGCCGAGCACGTCGCAGATGGCGCGGTACATCGGCACCAGCGCGTAGCCGAAGCCGAACATCAACAGCACCACCACCGCCAGCTTGCCCAGCATGCGGCGGTTGTCGGTGCCGAGCGACTCGGCGCCAGGGCTGCGGCGTTCGTCCATGTCGGGGTCAGCCCGGGCCCATGAAGGCGATCTTGGCGGCGAAACCGATGGCGAAGACCAGGGCCACCGAGGCCAGGATCAGCCCCAGGCGCAGGTTGGCCTTGCGCTGGCGCGGGTCCATCTCAGCCGATCACCTTGGTCGCCGTCGCGTCGAGCTTGGGCGGCGTCTCGAAGGTGTGCCAGGGTGCGGGCGACGGCACTTCCCATTCCAGGCCGGTGGCACCGGTGCCGTCCGGATCGGTCCAGGGGCGCTGCGGCGCCTTCTCGCCCTGGCCGCGCATCATCGGCAGCACGACGAAGAAGAAGAAGTAGACCTGCATCAGCCCGAAGCCGAGACCGCCGATCGACGCCAGGGCATTGAAGTCGGCGAACTGCATCGGATAGTCGGCATAACGTCGCGGCATGCCGGCCAGACCCAGGAAGTGCATCGGGAAGAAGGTGATGTTGAAGGTGATCAGCGAACCCCAGAAGTGGATCTTGCCGCGGACCTCGGAATACATCGTGCCCGTCCACTTCGGGCCCCAGTAGTACACGCCGGCGAACATCGCGAACAGCGAGCCGGCCACCAGCACGTAGTGGAAGTGCGCCACCACGTAGTAGGTGTCCTGGAACTGGATGTCGATCGGCGCCATCGCCAGGATCAGCCCGGTGAAGCCGCCGATCGTGAACACGAAGATGAAGCCCACGGCCCACAGCATCGGCGTCTCGAAGCTCATCGAGCCGCGCCACATCGTGGCCACCCAGTTGAAGATCTTCACGCCGGTGGGCACCGCGATCAGCATGGTCGCGTACATGAAGAAGAGCTGCCCCGTCACCGGCATGCCCGTGGTGAACATGTGGTGCGCCCAGACGATGAACGACAGGATCGCGATCGACGCCGTGGCGTAGACCATCGAGGTGTAGCCGAACAGCCGCTTGCGGGCGAAGGTGGGGATGATCGCGCTGACGATCCCGAAGGCCGGCAGGATCATGATGTAGACCTCGGGGTGCCCGAAGAACCAGAAGATGTGCTGGTACATGATCGGGTCGCCACCGCCGGCCGGGTTGAAGAAGCTGGTGCCGAAGTGGCGGTCGGTGATCGTCATCGTGATGGCGCCGGCCAGCACCGGCATCACCGCGATCAGCAGGTAGGCGGTGATCAGCCAGGTCCAGGCGAACATCGGCATCTTCATCAGCGTCATGCCCGGCGCGCGCATGTTCAGGATCGTGACGATGATGTTGATCGAACCCATGATCGAGCTGGCGCCCATGATGTGGATCGCGAAGATCGCGGCGTCCATGCTGGGGCCCATCTGCAGCGTCAGCGGCGCGTAGAGCGTCCAGCCTGCGGCCGGCGCCCCGCCGGGCATGAAGAACGAGCCCGCCAGCATCAGCGCCGCCGGGATCAGCAGCCAGAAGCTGAGGTTGTTCATGCGCGCGAAGGCCATGTCGGCCGCGCCGATCTGCAGCGGGATCATCCAGTTCGCGAAGCCGACGAAGGCCGGCATGATGGCGCCGAAGACCATGATCAGGCCGTGCATCGTCGTCAGCTGGTTGAACAGCTGCGGATTCACATACTGCAGACCGGGCTGGAACAGCTCGGCACGGATGCCCATCGCGAGCACACCGCCGACCATCAGCATCGTGAACGAGAACAACAGGTACATCGTGCCGATGTCCTTGTGGTTCGTCGCGAAGACCCAGCGGCGCCAGCCGCTCGGGTGGTGCGCGTGATGATCGTGGTCTTGTGCGTGACCGCCGTGGTGGTCGAGGACTGCACTCATGCGATTCTCCTAGGCGGATGCCTGATTACTTGCGGGCCGCCATGACTTCGGCGGGCTGCACGAGCTTGCCGGTCTGGTTGCTCCAGGAATTCTTGGTGTAGGTGATGACGGCGGCGATCTCGGTGTCCGAGAGCTGCTTCCAGGCCGGCATCGTGCCGTTGTTGCGGCCATGCAGCACGACGTTGATCTGCGCCGCCGGGTCGTTGCGCACGAGGGCGCTGCCGTCCAGCGGCATGATCGGCCCTGCGCCCTTGCCGTTCGCCTGGTGACAGGCCTGGCAGTTGGCCTGGTAGACCTTCTCGCCGCGCGCCACCAGTTCGGCCAGCGTCCATTCCTTGTTCGGGTCGTCGGCAAGTGCCGCCATTTCCTTGTGCTTGGTGTCGACCCAGGCGCTGTAGTCGGCATGCGACAGCACCTTCACGTGGATCGGCATGTAGGCGTGCTCCTTGCCGCAGAGCTCGGCGCACTGGCCGTAGAAGTCGCCGGTCTGGTTGGCGCGGAACCAGGTGTCGCGCACGAAGCCGGGGATCGCGTCCTGCTTGACGCCCAGGGACGGCACCATCCAGGCGTGGATCACGTCGTTGGCGGTGACGACGATGCGCACCTTGCGGTCGACCGGCACGACCAGGGGGTTGTCGACCTTCAGCAGATAGTCGTCGCCCTGCGGCGTGCCGGCGTCGGACAGCTCGCGCTGCGCGCTGTCCAGGGCCGACAGGAAGCCGATGCCCTGGCCTTCGCCGTTGAGGTAGTCGTAGCCCCAACGCCACTGGTAGCCGGTGGCCTTGATCGTGAGGTCGGCATTCGACGTGTCCTTCATCGCGACCACGGTGCGCGTGGCCATGGCGCCCATCGCGATCACGATGACGAAGGGCACGACGGTCCAGGCGATCTCGACCGAGATGCTCTCGTGAAAGTGGGCCGCCTTGTGGCCGACCGACTTGCGATGCTTCAGGATCGAATAGAACATCACGCCGAACACGGCGAGAAAGATGACCACGCAGATGATCATCATCACCCAGTGCAGCCACTCCTGCTGTGCGGCGATCTGGCTCGCCGGCGGGTGCAGGTTGAGCTGGTTGACGGCCGGGCCGCCCGGCAGGTCGTTGACGGCAGCGGCCAGGGCCGGCATGCCCGCCAGTGCGGCCATCGCGCAGCCGGCACCGATACGGCGCAGGAGATTCATCAAGGTCGTGATCATCGTTGTGATTCCAGTTCCGATTCCTGTGGCTCCAGCGGCGGCAGGCCGGCCTGCGCGCGGCGCAGCGCGCGCCGCATCTCCTGCGCCAGCGCGGCGCGCTGTTCGGGGCGCACGAAACGCCCGATCAGCATGCGCCGCCCTTCGCCGGCCAGTTCCACCAGCGAGCCCTGCGCCTGCGCGGGCTCGATGCTCAACCATTCGGCGCGAAAGCTCGCGCGCTCGACCTGCGGGCCGAATTGCTGCTCGACCTGCACGGCGCGCTCGGCCAGCGTCACCGTCTCGCGGTCGGCCGCGTGGCGCGCATAGAAGCGCAGCGCCACGCCGACCAGGATCAGTTCGACGCCGACGAAACCGAGCACCTCGGGCGCGCCCTGCCACCACAAGCCCGTGGCGATCAGCAGCGACACGAGACACAGGGACAGGTAGACGCCGACCAGTTGGCGCGGCGTGATCGCGCCGCCGCGGCGCAGCACCCATTGCAGGGCCGGCACCGCATGCCCGGGCCGCGGCACGAGCTTTGCGAAGCGCCAGTCGGGCACGGCGCCGGCCGGGGCAGACCAGGGAGCGGGAACGGTGACGGTACTCATCGACGGGTGTCAGGCGGGCTTCGGTGGGTGATTCTCGGCGCTGTGCCGGATGCAGCCCGGGGTACCGATATCAGTCGCAGCTAATTCTAAGGTCTTCGATCTGGATCAAGCCAGACCTCAACCGCGAAGTATAGAACGCATGGCCTCGAGGCCGACCCGGGTCTCGGCCGCCACCGGTATGCGCGGGCGGGGTCGGATGGCATGACCGTAGACGATCTCGAACTCCAGCGCCGGGCGGCCACTGCCGGCCGGCTGCAGTGCCTGCAGCAATTCGCGGCGCCAGCGCGGGGTGCGCAGGCCCGCGGCGCGCGCCGGGTCGGCGTTGCCGCCCAGGGTGCGCAACTCGGCCAGCAGCGCCTCGGCATCGGCCCAGTGCAGGGTCACGGTCTCCTGGTCCATCACCGGCTCGGCGAACCCGGCCTCGACGAGCATGTCGCCGAGGTCGTGCATGTCCACCAGGGCTGCCGCCGGCGGTGGCCAGCCGCGTTGCGCATAACGTTCCTGCAGCGACTGCAGCGTGCCCGGCCCGAAGGTCGAAAACATCAGCGCGCCGTCGACCGCCAGCACCGCCTGCCAGCGCCGCATCTCGGCCAGCGGATCAGCGCACCAGTGCAGGCCCATGTGCGCCCAGAGCAGGTCGCCGCTGTCGGCACCGAGCGACGCGGCCGGCCGCAGCACCGTCGCGCGGCGCCAGCGCCGGGCTGACCACCAGGCGGCGGCCGGCGCGGGCGGAGTCTGCAGGTCCAGCGGATCCACCCGGATGCGTTCGGCCGACGCACAGGCGCGAGCCAGCACCGCATCGCTGGCAGGGTCTTGCCCGTACCAGTCGATCACGCGGCGCGGCGGCGTGCGGAAGATGGGCAGCCGCTCGGCCATGCGGCGGGCGGTCTCGCCATGCAGCCAGGGCGCCTCGCGGGCCGCCGCCAGCCGGCGCCGGACATGCGCCAGCGCAGCGTCGTCCACCGCGCGCCGTGTCGATCGAGGCAGTGCCGCGTCGGCCATAGGCGGACCAGTATATTGGCGCCATGTTCCGGCCCGCCGCGCTGCGCACGATGACCTGGCCCGGCCAATGTGAAGTCTGCCGACGCTGGACCCGCGGCCGCCTGTGCGCCGACTGCACCCCCGCTGCCGCGGCTGCGCGCTGTGGCGGCTGCGGCTTGCGCCTGCCCGGCACCGCCGACGCGGTGCGCTGCGGCACCTGTCTGGCGCACCCGCTGCCGTTTTCACGCTGTCTGTGCGCGGTGGACTACGGCGCACCCTGGGACCGCCTGATCCTGCGCTTCAAGTACCACGGCGCCGTCGACCTCGCGCCCCTGCTCGCCGAGCGCCTGGCGCTCGTCATCGACGCACAGGGCCTGGCCGAGGCCGACCTCGTCGTGCCGATGCCGCTGGCGCCGCGCCGCCTGGCCGAACGCGGCTACAACCAGGCCTGGGAGCTGGCACGGCGCGTGGCGCGCCGGCTCGGTCGGCGCGCCGAGGCGGCGGCGCTGCAGCGCTCGCTGGACCGCGCGCCGCAGGCCGGGCTCGACCGCGCGGCGCGGCGCCGCAATCTGCAGGGCGTGTTCGTGGTGCCGCGCCACGCGGCGGTGGCCGGGCGGCGCGTCGCGCTGGTCGACGACGTGCTGACCACCGGCGCCACCGCCGCCGAGGCCAGCCAGGCCCTGCTCGCCGCCGGCGCGGCCTCGGTGCAGGCCTGGGTGCTGGCGCGCACCGCCTGATCTGGCGCAGGGACCATGTTCCACATCGTGCTCGTCGCGCCCGAGATTGCGCCGAACACCGGCAACGTGATCCGTCTGGCGGCGAACACCGGCTGCACGCTGCACCTGGTCGAGCCGCTGGGTTTCTCGATGGAAGACAAGCTGCTGCGCCGCGCCGGGCTCGACTACCACGAGACCGCCACCGTGCGCCGGCACGCCGACTGGGCGGCCGTGCTGCAGGCCGGCGCGGGCGACCCGGCGCGGCGCTTCGCCTTCACCACCCGGGGCAGCCGGCCCTTCAGCGAGGTGGATTGGCAGCCCGGCGACTGGCTGGTGTTCGGCAACGAGTCGGCCGGCCTCGACCCCAGGATCCGCGACGGCTGGTTTCCCGAAACCCAGCGCCTGCGCCTGCCGATGCGCCCCGGCCAGCGCAGCCTGAACCTGAGCAATGCGGTGGCGGTGGCGGTCTTCGAGGCCTGGCGCCGGCAGGGTTACGCCGGCGGCGGCTGAAGGGGTTCGGCGCGCGCCTGGCGACCCATCAGCCCGGCCATCGCCTGCGCCGGTGTGCTGCGGCCCTCCAGCACGTCGACCACGGCCTGCGTGATCGGCATCTCCACACCCAGCGCCGTGGCCCGCTGCAGCACGGTGGCCGCGCTGCACACGCCCTCGGCGACATGGCCGAGTTCGACCAGGATCTGCGGCAGGGCCAGCCCGCGCGCCAGCAGCAGGCCCACGCGCCGGTTGCGCGACAGGTCGCCGGTCGCGGTGAGCACCAGATCGCCCAGGCCCGACAGGCCCATGAAGGTGTCGGCCCGCGCGCCCAGGGCCAGGCCCAGGCGCGTCATCTCGGCGAGCCCGCGCGTGACCAGGGCGGCGCGCGCGTTGAGGCCGGGCTGGGGCATGCCGTCGAGAATGCCGGTGGCGATGGCGAGCACGTTCTTGACCGCGCCGCCGACCTCGACGCCGACCACGTCGTCCGAGGTGTAGATGCGCAGGCCCTCGCCGTGCAGGGCCGCCACGGCGGCCTCGGCGAGCGCGACGTCGGCGCTCGCCGCGACCAGGGCCGTCGGCTGGCCGCGCGCCACCTCAAGCGCAAAACTCGGACCCGACAGCACGCCGCAGGGCGCGTCGGGGCGGACCTCGCGCGCGATCTCGTGGCCCAGCATGCCACTGCCCTGCTCGAAGCCCTTGCACAGCCACAGGGCACCCTGGCGCGGCGGCAGCGCGGCCAGCATCGGGCGCAGGCCGGCCATCGGCGTGGCAATGATCAGCAGGCCGCCCCGGGCATGCGCCAGTGCGGCGTCGAGATCGACCAGCACCTGCAACGCCGGTGGCAGCGGGACGTCGGGCAGATAGCGTGCGTTGACCCGCGCCGCCGCCAGCGCCTCGGCCTGCGCCGGGTCACGTGCCCACAGGCAGACCGCGTGGCGTGGCGCTGCCGCGGCCGCCAGGGCCGTGCCCCAGGCGCCGGCCCCGAGCACGGCGATGCGCATCGGCTCAGTTGGCGCCGGTGATGATGCGCGAACCGCCGTTGTTCTCGGCCGCCTTGGCCTGCTGCTGGGCCTCGAACATGGCCTGGAAGTTGACTTCCGTGAGCAGGATCGGCGGGAAACCGGCGCGCGTGCAGACGTCGGAGACGATGGCGCGCAGATAGGGGTAGACCATCTGCGGGCAGACGATGCTGATGATGCCCTGCATCTGCTCCTGCGGCACGTTGCGGATCTCGAAGATGCCGGCCTGCTTGGCCTCGACGAGGAACAGGACCTTGTCCTGGACCTTGGTCGTGACGGTGGCGGTGACGGTGACTTCGAAGATGCCATCGGCCACACCCTCGGCGCCCATCGCGAGGTTGATGTCGACCTGCGGCTGCTGCTGCTCGAGCAGGATCTGCGGCGAATTCGGCTGCTCCAGCGACAGGTCCTTCAGGTACATGCGCTGGATGTTGAAGACGGGGTTGGTTTCTTCGGCCATGGTGATCTTCCGGTTGAATCGCGGATTATCACCCGGTGCCCGCGGCGCCCGGCGGCACCGGGTCAGGCAGGGTCGCCGAGCAGCGGCAGCAGGCCGCCGCGCTGGTCGAGCGCGAACAGCTCGTCGCAGCCGCCGACATGCGTTTCGCCGATGAAGATCTGCGGCACCGTGCGCCGGCCGGTGATCTCGACCATGTGCTCGCGCGCGTCGGGGTCGAGGTCGACGCGGATCTCCTCGATCTGCGCCACGCCACGCCGTTGCAGCAGCATCTTGGCGCGCACGCAGAAAGGACAGACCTGCGTGGTGTACATGCGGACGAGGTTCATGCGCCGGATTGTGCTCAGTACGCTGAAGCGGCGCTGCGGCCGCGGCAGATGTCCGTGCGCACTACGCCGTCTTCTCCAGCGGCAGGCTGGCGTCGCTCCAGGCCCGGTTGCCGCCGGCCAGGGCCACGGCCTTCTCGTAGCCCTGCTTGCGCAGCAGGCCCACGGCGCGGCTCGAGCGCGCGCCGGAGGCGCAGGTGACGATCACCGGCAGGGTCTTGTTCGACGGCAGGCCCTTGGCGCCGTCGAGGCTGCCCAGGGGCACGTTCTTCGCGCCGACCGGGTGGCCGGCGGCGAATTCCGCGGGTTCGCAGACGTCGATCAGCACGCCCTTCTCGCGGTTGATCAGGCGCACCGCCTCGGCGGCGGAAATCTTGCCACCGCCGAAGCCGGCCAGCGAAGGGCGCAGCAGCATCGCGCCCGAGGCCACCGCCAGCAGCACCAGCATCCAGTTCTCGCGCAGGAAGTCCAACACGGGCAAGGCGTCCAATGGGGAAAACCTGGGATTATAGAATTCGCGCCATGCACACATTGGTCCTGCTGCGCCACGGCGAATCCACCTGGAACCTCGAGAACCGCTTCACCGGCTGGACCGACGTCGATCTGACGCCGACCGGTGTGGCCCAGGCGCGCGAATCGGGTGTCCTGCTCAAGGCCGAGGGCTTCGAGTTCGACCTCGGCTACACCTCGGTCCTCAAGCGCGCGATCTGGACACTCTGGCATTGCCTGGACACGCTGGAGCGCACCTGGCTGCCGGTGCTCAACCGCTGGCAGCTCAACGAGCGCCACTACGGCGCACTGCAGGGCCTGAACAAGGCCGACATGGCCAGGCAGTATGGTGAGGAGCAGGTGCTGGTCTGGCGGCGCAGCTACGACACGCCGCCGCCGGCGCTGGCACCGACCGACCCGCGCAGCGAGCGCGCCGACCCGCGCTACGCTGCGCTGGCGCCCGAGCAGGTGCCGCTGACCGAATGCCTGAAGGACACCGTGGACCGCGTGCTGCCGCTGTGGCACGACGAGCTGGCGCCACAGATCCGCGCCGGCAAACGCCTGCTGGTCGCGGCGCACGGCAACAGCATGCGGGCCCTGGTCAAATACCTGGACGGCATCAGCGACGCCGACATCGTCGGCGTCAACATCCCCAACGGCATCCCCCTGGTCTATACCCTGGATGCCGAGCTGAAGCCGATCGGCAAGCGCTACCTCGGTGACGCCCAGGCCGTGGCCGCCGCGGCCGCGGCCGTCGCCCGCCAGGGTCAGGCCAGGCCGTAGAGCCGCTCCGGCGGCACGCGCACGACCAGCTTGCGCTCGGCGGCCGCGCCGACGATGGCGAAGGCCGGGTCGCGGGTATCGCGCTGCAGCGTCTGCACCGTCGGCGCCCCCGACGCGCTGGTGATCGCCGCCACCAGGGGCGTGCGTGCATCCATGCCCCGGCGCACCACCACGGCGCGTTCGCCGCCGGCGAGTTGCACGAAGTCCCCCGGCGGATAGATGCCGTACTCCTTGATCACGGCCGCCGCCACCGGGCTGCCATCGGCCTCGATGAACATCTGGCGCGCCGCTTCCTGCACCGGCAGTGCCTCGCGCGAGACGCGCGGGCTGATCTTGGCGATGAAGACATCGGCCAGCCGCAGCGCCGTCGCCAGCGCTGAGGGCGCGTCGATGGCGTCGGGATAACCGCGGCCGCCCTGGCGCTCGTGATGCTGCGCGACGGCCTCCAGCCATACCCGGTCGTCGATGCCGGCGGCCTGCAGGATCGCGACCGCGGCCTGCGGATGGGCGCGCAGCAGGCCGCGCTGCGCCTCCGTCAGGCGGGTGTCGGTCGAAGCCAGCCGGCCCTGCAGTTCGATGATCGACAGGTTCATCGTCAGCGCCGCGTTGACGAAGCGCAGGCGCTCGGCTGCGGGCCAGCCCAGCCGCGTCGCGGCCAGCTCGGCCACCAGGGCGGTGTGCAGGGCGTGCGCCAGGCCGTAGCGCTGCAGCCGCGACGGGTTCTGGCGGATCGTCAGGTAGATCGCGATGTCGACGTCGCGCCGCGCAAGGGCCACGAAGTCGGCGGCAAAACGCTCCAGCCGCGCCCCGAATCCGGGCTCGCGGATGCCGTCCAGCAGTTGTTCCAGCCGCGTCGGCGCCTGCGCCCAGAGGTCGAACAGCGTGACCTGGCCTTGCGGATGTGCGACCTTGATCGCACGCACACGCTCGACATCGGCCTCCTCGACGGTGGCGCCGCGCTCGACGAGCTGCGCCAGCTGCGCCGCCGACGCGACGATCTGGCCGCGCGCCAGCAGCAGCACGCCGTCGGCGTTGAGCACGTCGAAGGGCAAGGGCTGCCCGACCTGAAGGGCGTCGGTCAGATCTGCGAGCTGGGCCAGGCGACTCTCCCGAGGTACATCGCGCCCACTGTACGGCGGGACGCCCCCGGATGGAACCGTCAGCGGCGCAGCGCCTGCACCAGCAGGGGCACGATCGAGACCACGTTGCTGGCGTGCGGCACGCAGTCGGTGCTCCAGACCCGGCGCACGCCCGCGGCCTGCACCTGCGCCAGGGCGTCGTCGACGAACAGGGCGTGCGTGATCGCCACGTCGACGCTGGCCGCGCCGGCCGCCAGCGCGCCGCGCGCCGCGGCCACCAGGGTGCGGCCGGTGCTGGCCACATCGTCGAGCAGCACCACGGCGCGACCGGCCACCGCAACCGTGGGCAGCGCCACCTCGACGTCGTGGTCGCCACGGCGCTGCTTCAGGCACACCGCATGGTCCAGGCCGGCCGACCGCGCCGCGGCGCCGACCCACTGGCCGGCCTCCTCGTCGGGGCCGAGCAGCAGGGCCTGCGGCACCTGGGCGGCGATCCAGGCGCCGAGCAGGGCGGCCGCGCTCAGCGCCACGCCGCAGCGGCCGGGCAGCACGGCGTCCAGCGTCGGTACGCGGTGCAGATGCGGGTCGACCGTAAGCACACGCTCGAAAGCCGCCGCCAGCAGGGCCCCCAGATGGCGCTGACTGACCACCTCGCCCGGCGTGAAGGCCATGTCCTGGCGCATATAGGCCAGGTACGGGCTGACCAGGGTCAGCCGCCGGGCGCCGAGTTCACGCGCGCCGGCGGCCACCAGCAGCAATTCGGTCAGCTTCGCATTCGGCTGCTGCAGGCCGCGCAGCAGGATCAGCTCGGCCGGCAGCTCCGGCGGCAGCCGCAAGCGCGTCTCGCCATCCGGGAAGGCGTGCGTCTGCACGGTGGCAAAGCGCATGCCGAGCGCGGCCGACAGCGCCTCGCCGAGCCGGCGCTCGTCGTCGAAACACAGCAGCAGCCGCGCGTCGTTCATGCGCATTCCCGGGGACGACAAGATGGCGCGGCGGCGCGGCGCATCGGCCATGTCGTGCCGGGTTCGGTGGCTGTCATGCGCGGACTCTACTGCGCGCCCAGGCGCTCGCCGATGAGGTCGCGCAGGCGCGAGGCAAGCGCGCGCCGGTCGGCATGCGCCGTGGCCAGCAGCGCGACCACATCCAGGTGCACGACGAGGCCGTCACTGCGCGCCAGCGCCCACAGGCTGTCGAGCAGGGTCGTGTCGCCGACCCAGGCCGCCGCCGGGCTGAAGTGCCGGCCAGGGTCGGCGTAGCGCAGCGCCACCGCCTGCACCGGTGCGCCGGTGGCGATCGCGGCCTGCAGCAGGTTGGCATGGAAGGGCAGCAGCGTCGGGCCGCTGCCGGTCGTGCCCTCGGGGAACACCGCCACCGTGTCGCCGGCGATCATGGCCTCGGCCATGCGGTGCACCACACGCAGCGCGTCGCGCCGGTTCTCGCGCTGGATGTACAGGGTGCTGGCGCTGTCGATCAGGCGTGCGAGCAGGGGCCAGGTCCTGACCTCGGCCTTGGAGACGAAACGCGCCTGCGGGCACACCGAATGGATCGCGATGATGTCCAGCCAGGAAACATGGTTGGCCACGATCAGCTTGGCGCCGGGCTTGAAGCTGCCGCTGAGCCGCAGTTCCAGCCCCAGGCAGCGCAGCAGCTTGGCCGACCACCAGGCGATGCGCGTCTGCCGCGCCGCCACCGGCAGCGCCGGAAAGTACAGCAGCACGATCAGCAGGCCGTGCAGGCTGTGCGTGGCGGCATGCAGCAGCCGCCAGAGCGCGCGCGGCATCAGCGCCTGTGAATGAATCCGGCGCGCCCGAGCGGGCGTCCCAGCGGGTGGCGATCAAGGCGCAAAGCGCAGCCGTAGCTCGCGCTACGGCGAGCGTTTGCAGAGACTAGCGGCGCCGGCCGGGGCGTACGAGCGGGTGTGCGGGATTTGTTCACAGGCTCAGGCCAGTCTGGCCGCATCAAAGGCCACCGTGCCGGCCACCAGGGTCGCGCGCACGCGGGCCGGCAGTTCGAAGCCGCTGTGCTCGAAGGCAAACGGCGTGTGCGTGCCCTGGCTCTTCAGCAGTTCGGGGCGCACCGGCCAGCGCAGCGCGGGGTCGAACACGCACAGGTCGGCCACGCCGCCCTCGACCAGGCGGCCGGCACTCGCGGCCAGCGAACCCAGGGCCTTGCCGAGCACCGCCACAGGCGCCTGCGTGACCACGGCCAGCGCGCGCTGCAGCCCGCAGCCGCTGGTTTCGCCCCAGTGCAGGGCCAGGCCGAGCAGCAGCTCCAGCCCGCTGGCGCCGGGCACGGCTTCGGCAAAGGGCAGGGTCTTCTCGTCGGCACTCACCGGCATGTGGTCGGAGACCAGGGCGTCGATCGTGCCGTCGGCGAGTGCGGCGCTCAGCGCGTCGCGGTCGCGTGCGCTGCGCAGCGGCGGCACCAGGCGCATCGCCGGGTTGAAGTAGCCGATGTCGACGTCGGTGAGGTGCAGCGAATTGATGCTGACGTCGGCCGTCACCGGCAGTCCCTCGGCCTTCGCGGCGCGCAGCAGGGCGACGCCGGCGGCGCTCGACAGGCGGCACAGATGCACCCGCGCCCCGGTGGCCCGCACGCCTTCGAAAATCGTCGCCAGGGCCACGGTCTCGGCCGCCACCGGCACGCCCGACAGTCCCAGGCGCGTGGCGATCGCGCCGCTGGCGGCGACACCGGTGCCGAGCCAGCGGTCCTGCGGGCGCAGCCAGACGGTGTAGCCGAAGGTCGCCGCGTACTGCAGCGCGCGCCACAGCACCAGGGTGTCGGTCACCGGCACTTCGGCCTGCGAAAACCCGATGCAGCCGGCCTCGGTGAGTTCGGCCATCTCGGTCAGGGCCTCGCCGGCGAGGCCGCGCGTGAGCGCGCCCAGTGGGAACAGCCGGCAGCGGCTGAGCTTGCGGGCGCGGAACTTGAGCATCTCCACCAGGCCCGGCTCGTCCAGCGGCGGGTCGGTGTCGGGCGGGCAGACCAGGCTCGTCACGCCGCCGGCGGCGGCCGCCGCGAGTTCACTCTCCAGCAGGCCTTCGTGTCCATGGCCCGGTTCGCGCAGGCGCGCGGCCAGGTCCACCAGGCCCGGCGCGACGATGCAGCCGCCGGCATCGATGCGCCGCTCGGCCGCGAACTCCGCGCTGACTCGGCCGATGGCGACGATGCGCCCGGCGGCGATGGCGATGTCGGCAAGCCCGTCGCGGCCCGAGGCCGGATCGACCACCCGTCCGCCTGTGATGACGATGTTCATGTGGCCTCGTTCCCCGCGATGATCGACATCACCGCCATGCGCACCGCGATGCCGAAGGTCACCTGCGGCAGGATCAC
>CAZWUR010000005.1:0-105491 GCA_964637205.1 uncultured Rubrivivax sp. | reverse complement strand
CCTACACGGAAAACGCCGTCACGGCCGCGTTCAGCACGAGGTTCTGAACCATGTATGAAGCGCACTACGGGCTCGCGAGCAAGCCCTTCCAGCTGATCCCCGACCCGAACTTCTACTTCGGCAGCAAACAGCACAGCCGCGCCAAGGCCTACCTCGAATACGGGGTCTCGCGCAACGAAGGCTTCGTCGTCATCACCGGCGAGATCGGGGCCGGCAAGACCACCATCCTGCGCACCCTGATCGAGGGCCTGCACGGCAGCAATGTCGTCACCGGCCATCTGGTGACGACCCAGCTCGGTGCCGAGGACACGCTGCGCATGGTCGGTGCCGCCTTCGGCTTCAAGGTCAAGGACGTGCCCAAGAGCGAGCTGCTGATCACGCTCGAGGCCTTCCTGATCAGCCAGACCAGCCAGGGCAAACGCTGCCTGCTGATCGTCGACGAGGCGCAGAACCTGAGCATGCGCGCGGTCGAAGAGCTGCGCATGTTGTCGAACTTCCAGTTCGGCAACCAGGCGCTGCTGCAGAGTTTCCTGATCGGCCAGCCCGAGTTCCGCGAGATCCTGCAACGCCCGGAGATGGAGCAGTTCCGCCAGCGCGTCGCGGCAACCTGCCACATCGGGCCGCTGGATCAGGCGGAAACGCAGGCCTACATCGAGCACCGGCTCAAGCGTGCCGGCTCCACCGACAAGCCGACCTGGGGCGAGGGCGCCTTCGAGGCCATCTTCAAGGCCACGCGCGGCATCCCGCGACGCATCAACTCGGTCTGCGACCGGGTGTTGCTGCTCGGCTTCCTGAACGGCCGCACCGACCTCACCGTCGACGACGTCAACGAGGTCGTCAAGGAGCTTGAGGCCGAAAATGCGGTGCCCGTGAACCGTGATGCGGTGTCGGTAGCGACGCCGGCCGACAGCACGCCGGGCGATCTTTTTGCCGGGTCGGTCGGCGGCATGCCGCTCGACCTGGACCTGTCCAAGCTGAAGATGGACCCGGCCACGGCCGACGCCATGGGCAAGCAGCTCTCGCGCTTGTCGGCCGAGCAGCGACTCGACCAGATGCAGCGCCTGGAGCGCAGCCTGCTGCGCCTGGAGCGCATCAATGTGCAGACGCTGTCGATGCTGCAGAAGCTGGTCAGTGCCGTGAAGCACAACGGCGCCGGCGCAGCGGCGACCCCCGCGCCGTCGGAGAGCGACAAGAAGTAGCCATGCTCGCGCCCGCGATCACCAATGCGCTGACCATCGACGTCGAGGACTATTTCCAGGTCTCGGCCTTCGCGCCCTATGTCCGCCGCGGCGACTGGGAGACGCGCGAATGCCGCGTCGAGCACAACGTCGACCGCCTGCTGCAGCTGCTGGCGTCGCGCGGTGTTCACGCCACCTTCTTCACGCTCGGCTGGGTGGCCGAACGCTACCCGCAACTGGTGCGGCGCATCGTCGCCGGCGGCCACGAACTGGCCAGCCACGGCTACGGCCACGAACGCGCCAGCGACCTCGACCGCGCCGCGCTGCACGCCGACCTCGACCGCGCAAAGAAGCTGCTCGAAGACCTCGGCGGCGTGGCCGTGCGCGGCTACCGCGCGCCGAGTTTTTCCATCGGCCAGGGCAATCTCTGGGCCTTCGATACGCTGGCCGAGACCGGCCATGCCTACAGTTCCAGCCTGTACCCGATCCGGCACGACCACTACGGCATGCCCGACGCACCGCGCTTCATGCACCGGCGCGACAACGGCCTGCTCGAGATCCCGGTGAGCACCGTGCGCCTGGGCGCACGCAACCTGCCGGGCAGCGGCGGCGGCTGGTTCCGCCTGTTCCCCTACCCGGTCTCGCGCTGGATGATCCGGCGTGTCAACCGCGAGGACCGGCAGGCCGCCGTCTTCTACATGCACCCCTGGGAGATCGACCCGGCGCAGCCGCGCATTCCCGGCATCGACGCCAGGACGCGCTTTCGGCACTACCTGAACATCCACCGCACGGAGCAGCGCCTTGAGCGCCTGCTCGACGACTTCCGCTGGGGCCGCATGGACCGGATCTTTCTGGACCCCGCTGAACCGGCCATGGCCGCGCCGCACTGACGGGCCCGCCGGTGCAGACGATCCACCGCCTCGACCCGGGCGACGCGGCCAACGCCGCGCGCTGGGACAGCTTCGTCTTCGGCTGTGCCGAGGCCACCTTCTTCCACCGCGCCGCCTGGCTGCAGGTGATGGCGCAGGTCTTCGGCCACGCCACGCATTACCTGTACGCCGAGCGCGACGGCGCCATCGTCGGCGTGCTGCCGCTGGCGCAGGTCAAGAGCCTGCTCTTCGGCCATGCCCTGGTGAGCCTGCCCTTTTGCGTCTATGCCGGCGTCGCTGCCAGCGACGAAGCCGCGGCGCAGGCCCTGGAGGCCGAGGCCGAGCGCATCGCGCAGCAACTCGGTGCCGAACACCTCGAACTGCGCCAGCTCACGCGCACGCACCAGGGCTGGCCGCGGCAGAACCTGTACGTCACCTTCCGCAAGGCCATCCTGCCGGACGAAGAAGCCAACATGCTGGCCATCCCGCGCAAGCAGCGCGCGATGGTGCGCAAAGGCATCAAGAACGGCCTGGTCGCGGCCTTCGACCCGGATGTGGACCGATTCTTTGCGCTGTATGCCGACAACGTGCACCGGCATGGCACGCCGGCGCTGCCCAAGCGCTACTTCGAGACCCTGCGTCGGCTCTTCGGCGACGATTGCAGCGTGCTCACCGTCAGCACCGCCGAAGGCAAGCCGTTGAGCAGCGTGCTGAGCTTCACCTTCCGCGATGAAATCCTGCCCTATTACGCCGGCGACGACGAAGCCGCGCGCGACCTGGCCGCCAACGACTTCAAGTACTGGGAACTGATGCGCCATGCCTGCGCAAAGGGCCTGAAGACCTTCGACTACGGGCGCAGCAAGGTCGGCACCGGGCCCTACGCCTTCAAGAAGAACTGGGGCTTCGAGCCGCAGGCCCTGGGCTACGAATACCGGCTCTACAAACGCGAGGCGATCCCGCAGAACAACCCGGCCAACGCCAAGTACAAGCTGATGATCGAGACCTGGCGCCGGCTGCCGCTGCCGGTGGCGAACTGGCTGGGGCCGTTCGTGGTGCGGAGCCTGGGGTGATGACGCCGGGCGCCCGTCCAAACAGCCTGATCCGCCTCCTGCCGGGCGTGCTGCTGCTGGCGGCGCTGCTGTGGCTGATGCGCGATACGGCGAACTCGATGGTCTCCATCTGGATGCGTTCGGAGACCTTCACGCACGCCTTTCTCGTGCTGCCGATCGTGTTGTGGCTGGTCTGGCGCAAGCGCCATGTGCTGGCGGCCACACCGACGCGTCCGGTGCCCTGGCTCCTGCTTCCGATCGCGGCGGCGTGTTTCGGCTGGCTCCTGGGTGAACTGGTGTCGGTCGGCGTTGCGTCGCAGTTCGCGCTCGTGTCCGTGATCGTGCTCTGCGTCCCGGCCCTCTTCGGCTGGGCGGTGGCGCGGGAACTGTCCTTTCCACTCCTGTTCCTGTACTTTGCCGTCCCCATCGGCGAGTTCACCGTACCGCAGTTGATGGCGTGGACGGCCGACTTCACCGTGCTCGCATTGCGGGCGACGGGTGTGCCGGTGTATCGCGAGGGCCTGCAGTTCATCATTCCATCCGGAAACTGGTCCGTGGTGGACGCGTGCAGCGGTGTGCGCTACCTGATCGCGTCCTTCATGGTCGGCACGCTGTTTGCGTATCTGAACTACCGATCCATCCGTCGGCGCCTGATCTTCATGGCCCTGTCACTGCTGGTGCCGATCCTGGCCAACTGGGTCCGTGCCTACATGATCGTGATGATCGGCCACCTGTCGAACAATCAACTGGCCGTGGGTGTCGATCATCTGATCTATGGCTGGGTCTTCTTCGGCGTCGTGATCGGCCTGATGTACTTCATCGGCGCGCGCTGGTCCGAGGTGGGCGACGACCTTGAACGCAGCGGCACGCCGGTGGCTATCGAACAGCGAAGCGCCTGGGCCGTGGCAGCAGGCATCGTCGTGCTGGTCGTCGCGACCCAGGCCTGGGCCTCGCGTCTCGAGCACGCGACAAGCTCATTCCCCCAACTTGTGCTTGCGCCGCCGGCCGGGGCCGAAACAGCCGCGGTGTCGTCATTGCCCTGGCGCCCGGGGTTTCCCAACCCCAGTGTCTCGGCGGAGTTGACGCAGGAAGTCGAAGGCCGGCGATTCTGGATCTGGATCGGCTACTACCGCCAGCAGGGGGACGATCGCAAGCTTGTGAGTTCCGTGAACGGGCTGGTCAGGGCTGACGACAAGGGCTGGGTCCAGCTCAGCGCCGGCGATCGACCGGATGATCCGCCGCTGCCGGCGTTTCGCACGGGTGTGCTGCGCAGTGGCCAGGGTCTGGCCACGGCGACCAGTACGCGACTGCGTGTGTGGCAGGTCTACTGGATCGGCGGGCGATGGACCACGAGTGATGTACTCGCCAAGGTCTGGCAGGCTGCTGACCGATTGTCCGGACGCGGCGACGACGGGGCCGTGGTGCTGATGGCGACTGCCCAGGACGACGAAGCCGACGCCGCACTGGAGAAATTTGCACGCGCGCGACTGGGTTTGATCACGAAGGCGCTGGTCGGCGCGCGTGACACTCCCTGATTCAACCCCAGCCATCCCGAGGAAGTTCACATGCACACCATCGCCGTCATCGGCCTGGGCTACGTCGGCCTGCCGCTGGTCGTCGAGTTCGGCAAGCAGATCCGCACGATCGGCTTTGACATCGCCAAGTCCAAGGTCAAGGCCTGCCAGCGTGGCAGCGATCCGTCGCGCGAGCTGACCGACGCGGAAGTCCGGGCCGGCCAGCATGCCGTGTACACCGACGACCCGACCTTGCTGGCCGAGGCCGACATCATCATCGTCGCCGTGCCCACGCCGGTGGATGACGCGCATATTCCCGACTTCCGTCCGTTGGTCGGCGCGTCCACCAGCGTCGGCCGTCACATGAAGCGCGGCGCCATCGTCGTCTACGAAAGCACCGTCTACCCCGGTGCCACCGAAGAGGTCTGCGTGCCGGTGCTGGAGCGCGAATCGGGCCTGAAGTGGAAGCAGGACTTCTTCGTCGGCTACAGCCCCGAGCGCATCAACCCGGGCGACAAGGAACACACGCTGACCAAGATCCTCAAGATCGTCAGCGGCGACAGCCCCGAGACCCTGGACGCCGTGGCCCGGCTGTACGAGAAGATCATCGTGCCCGGCGTGCACCGCGCCAGTTCCATCAAGGCTGCCGAAGCCGCCAAGGTCATCGAGAACACCCAGCGCGACCTGAACATCGCGCTCATGAACGAACTGGCCATCATCTTCGACAAGCTCGGCATCGACACCAGCGAAGTGCTCGAAGCGGCCGGCACCAAGTGGAACTTCCTCAGGTTCAAGCCCGGCCTGGTCGGTGGCCACTGCATCGGCGTGGACCCGTACTACCTGACGCACAAGGCCGACATGATCGGCTATCACCCGCAGGTCATCCTGGCCGGGCGGCGCATCAACGACGGCATGGGCAAGTTCATTGCCGAGAAGACGGTCAAGCACATGATCGCCGCCGGCAGCATCGTCAAGGGGGCCAAGGTCAACGTGATGGGGCTGACCTTCAAGGAAGACTGCGGCGACCTGCGCAACAGCAAGGTCATCGACATCATCAAGGAACTCAAGAGCTACGGCGTGGACGTGCACGTCACCGACCCCACGGCCGACCCCGAGGAGGCGATGCACGAGTACGGGGTGCGGCTCGAAACCTGGGAAGCGCTGCCGCAGGCCGATGCCGTCGTGGCGGCGGTGGCGCACCAGGCGTACCAGGCGATGTCGGTGCAGGAGATCGGCCGCAAGCTGGTGCCGGGCGGGGCCTTCATCGACGTGAAGGCCGCGTTCGATGTGCGGGCCATACAGGAGGCCGGCTTCAAGCTCTGGCGGCTGTGACGACTCAGGGCGAACGGCGGCCCCTCATCGCCCACATCCTGCACCGCTTCGACACGGGCGGGCTGGAGAACGGCGTCGTCAACCTCATCAACCATCTGCCGCAGGCATCCTTCCGGCATGTGGTCATCGCCTTGACCGAGGTCACCGACTTCCGGCAACGCCTTCGGCGCAGCGACGTCGAGTGTTTTGCGCTGCACAAGCCACCGGGCCACGGTGCGCGTCTGTACCCCCGCATCTGGCGCCTGCTGCGTCGTTTGCGCCCGGCGATCGTGCACACGCGCAACCTCGCGGCGCTGGAGATGCAACCGGCGGCCTGGGCCGCCGGCGTGCCGGTGCGCCTGCATGGCGAACATGGACGTGACATGCATGACCTCGACGGCAGCAACCGTCACTATCAACGGGTGCGTCGCCTCTACGCGCCTTTCGTGCAGCGTTACGTGGCTCTGTCGCAGGAACTCGAAGACTATCTGGTGCAAGGTGTGGGCATCGACGCGGACCGCATCGTGCAGATCTACAACGGCGTCGACGCCGAACGCTTCGCGCCCCGGCGTGTGGGCGTCCGGGGCGACTCCGGGTCACCTTTCGCCGCGCCGGGGCACTTCGTGTTCGGTAGCGTGGGCCGGATGCAGACGGTCAAGCACCAGACCCTGCTCGCCCGCGCCTTTGTGAAGGCGCTGGAACTGGCACCCGACATGCGCGAGTTCGCGCGCCTTGTCATCGTCGGCGACGGCCCGCTGCGCGCCGAATGCCAGGCCGTGCTCGAAGCCGCCCGGGCGTCGGCGCTGGCCTGGCTGCCGGGCGAGCGCAGCGACGTGCCGGCGCAGATGCGCGGTTTCGACGCCTTCGTGCTGCCCTCGCTGGCCGAAGGCATCTCCAACACCATCCTTGAGGCGATGGCCACCGGACTGCCGGTGATCGCGACCGACGTGGGCGGCAACGGCGAACTGGTCGGCGCGGGGCGATGCGGCCACCTGGTGCCGTCGGACGACGTCGACGCCATGGCGCGGGTGATGGTCGCAACGGCGCGGGACCCTGCCGCCGCGGCGGCCCTGGGCCGGGCGGCACGTGCCGAGGTCGAGACCCGGTTCAGTCTGCAGGCCATGGTGAGTGAGTACCAACGTTTGTACGAAGGAGCGCTCGCGACCGCGGTAGCTCGTTGACAGGGTGTGTTTACACTGGACTCGTGTACACTGGCGTCGTGAAAAATATCACCCTGACCGCAAATGAGCGCCAGATCGAGGCGGCCCGTGAGCGCGCGCGGGCTGAGCACACAACGCTCAACGAAGCCTTTCGCCGGTGGCTGGCCGACTACGCTCAGGGTGATCAAAGGCTGCAGCGCCACGACGCGGTGATGGCGGGTCTTCGAGGCCGGCTGCAGGTCGGGCGCCAGATCGGGCGCGACGAACGCAACGAGCGATAGCCGCCGGACGTCGCCGCGCATGGCCGCCAGCATCTTCCTGGATACCAACGTATTCATCTACCAACTCGACGGGGCAGACCCCCGCAAGCAGGCTGTGGCCGATGGCTTGGTGACGGAGGCCCTGCGCAGCCAGGATGCCTGCATCAGCTTCCAGGTCGTTCAGGAATGCCTGAACGTGATCACGACCAAGGCCCGCATACCCCTCACTGCCGCTGAAGCGCAGGGCTACCTGGACGCCGTATTGGCGCCCTTGGTGCAGGTTGGCGCCAGCATGCCGCTGTACCAGCGCGCGCTGGACCTGCGGGCACGCTGGCAGTTCTCGTTCTATGACGCCCTGATCGTCGCTGCGGCCTTGACGGCAGGGTGTCGACGCTTGCTCAGCGAGGACCTTCAGCACGGTCAGCGCATCGAGACGCTGGTCATCGAGAACCCCTTTCGAGTCTGACACCGTCGCAGGCGGCGGCCGCCGTGGCAGATGTCATGCCGCCCCCAACTGGGGAACAGCTTGGGGGGCGTCTCGGCCATCCGGGTCGCCTACCATCTCCGATCTGCCGCGCCCGCCCCGCTGTGCGGCCCCTGCAATCCGACCCGACAGGATCCCATCCGTCCCATGTGCGGCATCACCGGCATTTTCGACACCCGCGGGGCCAGGCCCGTCGCGCACCCGGTGCTGCACCGCATGAACGAGTCGCAGACCCACCGCGGGCCGGACGAAGGCAGCCTGCACCTGGAACCCGGTGTCGGCCTGGGCCACCGGCGCCTGTCGATCATCGACGTGGCCACCGGACAGCAGCCGCTGTTCAACGAGGACCACTCGGTGGTCATCGTCTTCAACGGCGAGATCTACAACTTCCAGGACCTGATCCCGGAGCTGCAGGCCCTGGGGCATGTCTTTCGCACGAAGAGCGACACCGAGGTCATCGTGCATGCCTGGGAGGCCTGGGGCGAGGACTGCGTGCAGCGCCTGCGTGGCATGTTCGCCTTCGCCCTGTGGGACCGCAACCGCCAGACCTTCTTCATGGCGCGCGACCGCATGGGCGTCAAGCCGATGTTCTATGCCGTGCTCGACGACGGCCTGCTGCTCTTCGGCAGCGAGCTCAAGTCGCTGCTCGCCTACCAGGACAGCCGGGGTGGCCTGCGCCGCGAGATCGACCCGCAGGCGGTGGAGGAGTACTTCGCGCTCGGCTACGTCGCCGAACCGCGCACCATCTTCGGCCAGGCGCGCAAGCTCGAGCCCGGCCATTCGCTGTGCATCCGCCGCGGCGCGCCGATCCCGGCCACACGCTGCTTCTGGGACCTGCGCTTCACGCTCGACAATGCCATCAATGCCGACGACGCGATGGCGGAACTGCGCGCGCGCCTGACCGAATCGGTCCGGCTGCGCCTGATCTCCGAGGTGCCGCTGGGCGCCTTCCTGTCCGGCGGCGTCGACAGCAGCGCCGTCGTCGCGATGATGGCGGGCCTGTCCGACACGCCGGTGCACACCTGCAGCATCGCCTTCGACGACCCGGCCTTCAACGAGTCGGCATTCGCGCAGACGGTGGCCGACCGCTACCAGACCGACCACTACGTCGAAACCGTGCAGAGTGACGACTTCGACCTCATCGACACCCTGGCCCGGCTCTACGACGAGCCTTATGCCGACAGCAGCGCCATCCCGACCTACCGCGTCTGCCAGCTCGCGCGCAAGCGCGTCACGGTGGCGCTGTCGGGCGACGGCGGTGACGAAACCTTCGGCGGCTACCGTCGCTACCGCATGCACCTGATGGAAGAGCGCATGCGCAGCGCGCTGCCGGCCGGCATCCGCCAGCCGCTGTTCGGGCTGCTCGGGCGCGTCTACCCCAAGGCCGACTGGGCGCCGCGCATGTTCCGCGCCAAGACCACCTTCGAGGGCATGGCGCGCAGCTCGGTGGAGGCCTACTTTCACAGCGTGAGCATCCTGCGCGGGCCGATGCGTGCGATGCTCTTCAGCGACGGCTTCAAGCGCGAACTGGCCGGCTACGACGCGCGCGAGGTCTTCGACCGGCACGCGGCCCAGCATGTCGAACTCGCCGGCCATCACGACCCGCTGGCCCTGATCCAGTACCTGGACCTGAAGACCTACCTGGTGGGCGACATCAACACCAAGGTCGACCGCGCCAGCATGGCGCACAGCCTGGAGGTGCGCGAGCCGCTGATGGACCACAAGCTCGTGGAATGGCTGGCCACGCTGCCGTCGGACCTCAAGATCCGCGGCCAGGAAGGCAAGTACCTGCTCAAGAAGGCGATGGAGCCCAAGCTGCCGCACGAGGTGCTGTACCGGCCGAAGATGGGCTTTGCGGTGCCGCTGGCGCGCTGGTTCCGCGGCCCGCTGAAGCAGCGTGTGCGCGACGCGGTGCTGGGCGACCGCCTGATGGATACCGGCTGGTTCGACCGCAAGTATCTGCAGCACCTCGTGCAGGCGCATCAGGACGGCACGCGCGACTACAGCGCGCCGCTGTGGACCCTGCTGATGTTCGAGGCCTTTCTGCGCAATGTGGTCGACGCGCCGGGCAGCGCACGCCGGACGCCGCAGGCGGGCCTGGCGGCGCTGGCCTGAGCGATGCGCATCCTGCACGTCCTGGACCACTCGATTCCGCTGCACAGCGGCTACACCTTCCGCACCCTGGCCATCCTGCGCGAGCAGCGCCGCCTGGGCTGGGAGACGCTGCAGCTGACCACGCCCAAGCAGGGCAGCGGCAGCCTGCGTGAAGAAACGGTCGACGGACTGCGCCTGATGCGCACCCCGGGCCCGAAGGATGCCGGACTGCTGCAGCAGATGCGGCTGACCGCGGCGCGCATCGCCGAGGTCGTGCAAGCCGAGCAGCCCGACCTGATCCATGCCCATTCGCCGGTGCTGAATGCGCTGCCGGCCCTGTGGGCGCGTCGCTCGGCGCGGGTGCCGGTGGTCTACGAGATGCGGGCCTCGTGGGAGGACGCCGCCGTGGACCATGGCAGCACCACCGCGGGCAGCCTGCGCTACCGCTTGTCGCGTGCACTGGAGAGCTTCGCACTGCGCCGGGCCGACCAGATCACCACGATCTGCGACGGGCTGCGCGCCGACATCGAATCGCGCGGCATCGCACCCGAGCGTGTGACGGTGATCCCGAACGCGGTCGACGTCGCGGACTTCCGCTTCGGTGTGCCGCCGGACCCCGCGCTGCAACGGCGCCTGGGCCTGCAGGGTTGCACCGTCATCGGCTTTGCCGGCTCCTTCTACGGCTACGAAGGCCTGCACCTGCTGGTCGAGGCCTTCCGGCGCCTGCAGGCCGACGACCCGGCGCTGCGCCTGCTGCTGGTGGGCGGCGGCCCGCAGGACACCGCATTGCGTGCCCAGGTGACGCAGGCCGGCCTGGCTGAGCGCGTGATCTTCACCGGCCGCGTGCCGCACCACGAGGTGCAGCGCTACTATGAATTGATCGACCTGCTGGCCTACCCGCGGCTGCCGATCCGCCTGACCGAACTCGTCACACCGCTCAAGCCGCTGGAAGCCATGGCCCAGGGGCGCATCGTCGTGGCCAGCGACGTCGGGGGTCACCGCGAACTGATCCGCCCCGGCGAGACCGGCTATCTCTGCCCGGCGGGTGATGCCGGGGCCCTGGCTGCCGGCCTGGCCGACGCCCTGGCGCGCCGAGCTGAATGGCCGGCGATGCGCGAGCGCGCCCGTCGCTTCGTCGAGCAGGAACGTACCTGGGCCCACAGCGTCGGGCGCTACGCCGCGGTCTACCGCCGTGCGCTGCAGCGCCGCGGCCGTGCGCTGCCGGTGGCCCTGGGCGCCTGAGGACGACCGGCATGTGCGGCATCCATGGTCTCATCCAGCTCGACGGTCAGGCGGTGCAGCCACGCTGGCTCAGCGCCATGGGCGACGTCACCGCCCACCGTGGCCCCGACGACGAAGGCCAGCACATCGACGGTGCCTGCGGCATCGCGATGCGCCGACTGTCGATCATCGACCTGGCGGGTGGCCGCCAGCCGATCGCCAATGCCGACGGCTCGCTGGTCATCGTCTGCAACGGCGAGATCTACAACTTTCGCGAGCTGCGCAGCGAACTCCAGTCGGCCGGCTGCGTCTTCAAGACCGGGTCCGACAGCGAGGTCCTGCTGCAGGGTTACGCCGCCTGGGGCGACGAGGTCGTGCAGCGCCTGAACGGCATGTTCGACTTCGCGCTCTGGGACGCGCGCCGCCGCCGCCTGCTGATCGGCCGCGACCGGCTCGGCGTGAAACCGCTCTACGTGCTGCAGGACGGCCGGCGTCTGGCCTTTGCCACCGAAGCCAAGGCCCTGTTGCAGCTGCCCGGCGTGCGCGCCGAACTCGACACTGACTGCCTGGCCGACTACCTGCACCTCGGTTATGTGCCGGCGCCGCGCAGCATCTTCCGTGGCATCCGCAAGCTGCCGCCCGCCACCCTGCTGGCGGTGGAGGACGGCCGGGTGCACGAATGGCGCTGGTGGCGCCTGCCCAGCGGCGTGGACAACGCGCCCAGCGAAGCCGAATGGGTCGAACAGGTGCGCGACGGCATCGATCGTTCGGTGCGCATGCAGATGGTCAGCGACGTGCCGATCGGCGCCTTCCTGTCCGGCGGCGTCGATTCGAGTGCGGTCGTGGCGTCGATGGCGCGGCACAGCACGCAGCCGATCCGCACCTACGCCATCGGCTTCGAGGGCGGCAGCGCCGAGCAGCTCTACAACGAGCTGCCCTACGCCCGCCGCGTGGCCGGGTTGTTCGGCACCGAACACCACGAAATCGTCGTCAAGCCGGACGTCGTCGGCCTGCTGCCGCGCCTGGTTTGGCATCTGGACGAGCCGATCGCCGACTCGGCCTTCATCACCACCTACCTGGTCAGCGAGTTCGCGCGCCATGACGTCAAGGTGATCCTGTCGGGCGTTGGCGGCGACGAGCTCTTCGGCGGCTACCGGCGCTACCTTGGCGGGCACTATGCCCAGCGCTACAACGCGCTGCCGGGCTGGGCGCGCCGCGTCGCCAGCGCCACCGCCGCGCGCCTGCCGGCCGACCGGCATCACAAGTGGATGAACATCGCCCGCCTGGCCAAGGGTTTCATCGCCAGCGCCGAGATGGCGCCCGACGCCCGCTACCGCAGCTATCTGCAGGTGCTGGCGCGCGAGCAAGTGGCCGCGCTGATGCTGGCCGCACCGCCACCGGGTGACGACGCGCTCGCCGCCGCCTTCGCGGCCGCCGGCCGGGCCGATGAACTGAACCGCATGCTGGCGGTGGATGCCCAGACCCAATTGCCCGACGACCTGCTGCTGCTCACCGACAAGATGAGCATGGCCGTGTCGCTGGAATGCCGCGTGCCCCTGCTCGACCACGAACTCGTGGAGATGGCGGCGCGCATCCCGGCCCGCCACAAGGTCAAGGGCGGACGCCTGAAACATCTGATGAAGGCGGCGCTGACGCCGACCCTGCCCGACGACATCCTGCACCGTGCCAAGCGCGGCTTCGGCACGCCGATGGGGGCCTGGCTGAAGAAGGAACTGCTGGGCGTGGTGCGCGAACTGCTGTCGGCCGACAGCGTGCGCCGCAGAGGCCATTTCGACCCGGCCGCCGTCGGCGCGCTGCTCGCCGACCACGAGGCCCAGCGCAGCGACGGCACGGATGCCCTGCTGGCCCTGCTCAACCTCGAGGTCTGGAGCCGCATCTACCTGGACAGCCAGACGCCCGACGCGCTGGCCGACCAACTTCGCCATCTGGCGTCCGGCGCGCCCGCGCGCCGGCCCGCGCCGGCCGTGGCCGAACCCGCATGAACATCCTGTACGTCTGCCACCGCTTCCCCTACCCGCCCAAGCGGGGCGGCAAGATCCGGCCCTTCAACATGATCCGCCACCTGCAGGCCAGCGGCCACCGGGTGACGGTGTGTTCGCTGGCGCGCTCCGCGGCCGAGGCCGAGGAGGGCCGCGGCATCGCGCCGCACTGCGAGGCCTTCGAGATCGGCCTGGTGCACGAGCCGCTGCAATGGGCGCGCATGGTCGTGCGCCTGCCGCTGCCCACGCCGTCGTCGATGGGCTACTTCTACAGCCCGGCGCTGGCGCGCAAGGTGCGCGAACTGCTGGCCAGGCAGCGCTGGGACCTGATCTTCGTGCACTGCTCGTCGGTGGCGCAGTATGTCGAGCATGTGACCGACGTGCCCAAGGTCCTCGATTTCGGCGACATGGACTCGCAGAAGTGGCTCGAATACGCGCACCACAAACCCTTCCCGCTGTCCCTGGGCTACACGCTCGAAGGCAGCAAGATGTTGTGGGCCGAAAAGCGCCTGGCACGCCGCTTCGACCTCTGCACCGCCACCACACGTGCCGAGTGGCAGACCCTGGATGCCTACGCCACCGGCGCGGCCACCGACTGGTTCCCGAATGGCGTCGACGCCGGTTTTTTCAGCCCCACCGACGGTGCCTACGACGCCGACACGATCAGCTTCATCGGCCGCATGGACTACTACCCCAACCAGGAGTGCATGGCGCGCTTCTGCAAGGAGGTCTGGCCGCTGCTGCTGGCGCGGCGCGCGGGCATGAAGCTGCTCATCGTCGGCGCCGACCCCTCGCCCGAGATGAAGCGCCTGGGCGATCTGCCCGGCGTCACCGTCACCGGCAGCGTGCCCGACGTGCGGCCCTACATCCGCGGCTCGGCGCTGATGGTGGCACCGCTGGCCATCGCGCGCGGCACGCAGAACAAGATCCTCGAGGCGATGGCCATGGGCGTGCCCGTGGTCACGAGCAGCGCCGCCGCAGGCGGTGTCGACGCCGAGGCCGAACACCATTTCCTCGTCGCCGACGGCGCGCAGGCCATCGCGGACGCGGTGCTGCGCATCGTCGAGAGCCCGGCCGAGCGCCACCGGCTGGCGCAGGCCGGGCGCGAGCGCATGCTCAGCCACCACGCCTGGCCAAGCTCGATGCGCCGGCTCGACGGCATCATCGAACGCTGCGTGGGTGAGTTCGCCGCGCGCCATCTCCCGACTTCCAGGACCCCCGCATGAACATCAGCATCTTCGGACTCGGCTACGTCGGCGCCGTGTCGCTGGCCTGCCTGGCGCGCGACGGACACGACGTGATCGGCGTCGACATCGACCGCAGCAAGCTCGACCTCATCGCCTCCGGCAAGACGCCGGTGGTGGAGGAGGGCATGGTCGAACTGATGCAGCAGGTCGCCGCCAGCGGTCGGGTGCAGGTCACCACCGACGCCGAGCAGGCGGTGCTGGGCAGCAGCATCAGCCTGGTCTGCGTCGGCACGCCCAGCGCCGCCAACGGCAGCCAGGACCAGGGTGCCGTGCTGCGCCTGGCCGAGCAGATGGGCCGCGCGCTGGCGCGCAAGACCGAGCCGCATGTCGTCGTCTTGCGCAGCACCCTGGTGCCCGGCACCGTGGAAGAAGTGCTGCGCCCGATCGTCGAGCGTGAATCGGGCAAGCGCGACGGCGTCGACTTCCACCTTTGTTTCCAGCCCGAGTTCCTGCGCGAAGGCAGCTCGATCCGCGACTACGACAAGCCACCGTTCACCGTGGTCGGCGCCAACGCCGAAGCCGCCTTCGTGCGGCTGGAACAGCTTTTCGGCCACTTGCCGTGCAAGTTCCTGCGCACCTCGGTGCGTGCCGCCGAGATGATGAAGTACAGCTGCAACAACTTCCACGCGCTGAAGATCACCTTCGCCAACGAGACCGCGCGGCTGTGCAACGCGCTGGGCGTCGATCCGTTCGAGGTGATGGACCTGATGTGCCAGGACACCCAGCTCAACATCTCGCGGGCCTATCTGAAGCCGGGTTTTGCCTTCGGCGGATCCTGTCTGCCCAAGGACCTGCGGGCGACCAGCTATCTGGCCAAGACCCATGACGTGGCGATCCCGATGCTGGCCAGCGTGCTGCCGTCCAACCAGTCGCATCTTGCGCTGGCCCTGGACAAGGCCCTGAGCAGCGGCAAGCGCAAGGTGGGTCTTGTCGGCCTGTCCTTCAAGCCCGGCACCGACGACCTGCGCGAAAGCCCGATGGTGGCCCTGGCCGAGCAACTCATCGGCAAGGGCGCGCAACTGTCGATCTATGACCCCGAAGTCCATCTGGCAAAGCTCCTCGGCGCCAACCGGCGATACATCGAAAAACATCTGCCGCATATCGGTGAACTGCTGAACCCGAGCCTGGAGGCGGTGGTCGCCGGCAGCGATCTGCTGATCGTCGGCATCGCCGATGCCGCTACCGCGCAGCAACTGGCGCGGTGCTCCCGTGCCGACCAGACCGTGCTCGACCTGGTGTCGCTGGCGAACCGCGATGACTTCGTGGCCGATGTCCAGGGCTTGTGCTGGTGAAACGGCTGCGGCGACCTGGCCTGTGGCGCTGGGCGACCGTGGCAGCGATGGCGGCCGCGTTGCTGTCGCTGACGCCCTACCTGCGCAGCGGAACCGAGTTGGCGCGTGTGCGCAACGCGCTGGTGTTCGATGCAGCGCCCGCCAGCGCGTTTGATTGGTCTCCGGAGCAGGCACCGGCCAGCTTCCTGCGCGACCGCCGGCCGCCGGACGCCGAGTTCGCCCGGATCGCGGCCAGTCTCGAACTGGATCGTGCGCCCGACGATTGGGCGCGCGGCGTGGTGATCGCGGACTATCTGCTCTCGCACGCGCCGCGACTGGTCGGTGGGCGCCGTGCAGGCGGGCCTGCATGAAACCCTGCATCGCATCACGGAGCGCGGTGAGGGCTACTGTGCCGACTTCGTCCGGGTCTTCGAAGCGCTGGCCGTGGCCGGGGGGCTGCACGCGCGGGCGTGGGCGTTTTCATTCGACGGCTACGGTGGCAACGGCCATGTGCTGCCGGAAATCTGGAACCGCCAGACGGGTCGCTGGCAGGCCATGGACGTGTTCAACAATGTCTACTTCGCCGCTGCCGACGGGCAAGCGCTGGACGCGCTCTCGCTGCGGGCGGCATTGGACCGAGGCGACACCGAAGTCCACGCGAGACCGCTGGTGCCGCGGGCGCGGCCGGGCTTCGTGGTCGACGCCAAGCTGCATGCCTACTATCTTCGGGGGCTGGACGAGTGGTACCTGTGGTGGGGAAACAATCCCTTCGACTACGATCACGCCACCGCGACGCTGCAGGGCGGGGCCCTGCAGCGCGGCCTGGGCCAGATCGGTGCCGTCGTGCGGGGCGTCCAGCCGGGCGCCAAGGCCGTGATCTGGCCTGCCAACGCCAAGGAGCGCCAGGGCATGCAGCGTTTGCGCCTTCATCTGCTGGCCGTGGCCTCGATCGTCGGCCTGGGTGTCGTCATGTTGCTCGGTCCGGCCCTGCCGCGCGGTCGGGCAGGGGCCGCGCGTGTCGGCTGAACGCAGCGGAGCTGCCGGCTTGCCGCGTGTGTGCGTGGTCGGCCCGTTGCCGCCACCCTCCGGCGGCATGGCCAACCAGTGCGAGCAACTCGTGCGCCTGCTGCGCCAGGAGGGTGTGAACGTCGACCTCGTGCGCAGCAATTCACCCCATCGTCCGGCCTGGGTGGGTGGCATCCCGGTCCTGCGGGCGTTCTTCCGCCTTGCGCCTTTCCTGTTCGCGCTGTGGCGCGCCGCCGGTCGCGCGCAGGTGATGCATGTGCTGGCGAACTCCGGCTGGGCCTGGCATCTGTTCGCCGCGCCGGCGCTCCTGGTCGGCCGCCTGCGTGGGGTACCGGTGATCGTCAACTACCGGGGCGGAGAGGCGGACCAGTTCTTCAGCGCCGCACCGCGACATGTGCTGGCCTCGCTGCGCCGTGCCGCATCCTGCGTGACACCGTCACCCTTCCTGGAGCGGGTCTTCTTGCGGCACGGGCTGACCGCCGAGGTCATTCCGAACATCGTCGACGTCGCGCGCTTCTCGCCGCGCCCCTTGCGCGACTTCGGCGACGCGCCCAGGCTGATCGTGGCGCGCAACCTCGAGCCGATCTACGACATCCCCACCGCGCTGCGGGCATTCGCCGAGATCCGGCGCCATCTGGCCGGCGCGCGGCTCACGGTGGCGGGCACCGGCGCGGAACTCGGCCGACTGCGTGAACTGGCGCAGCAGCTGGGCGTTGCCGATGCGGTCGACTTCCCGGGGCGCATCGACAATGCCGACATGCCGCAGCTCTACGCCCGCACCGACTGCGCGCTGAACGCGAGCACGGTGGACAACATGCCGATCTCGCTGCTCGAGGCCTTCGCGAGCGGCGTGCCGGTGGTCAGCACCGATGCCGGTGGCATCCCGGACCTGGTCGACCACGGCATCACCGGGCTGCTGGTGCCGGTGGGTGACGCCGACGCGATGGCCGAGGCGGCGCTGCGCCTGCTGCAGGACCGCGCACTGGCCACCCGCCTGACCGGCGCCGCGCTGGCCCGCAGCCGGGCCTACGAATGGGCTCAGGTGCGTGAACGCTGGTTCGATGCCTACCGTCGTGCAGTGAGCCGTGCAGCGATGCGGGGTTCACATGCGTGACATCGTAGTGTCGATTCTGATCCTGGGCCTGCTGCCGATGGCCGCCTGGCGAACCTGGATTGGCGTGCTGCTCTGGACCTGGCTCAGCATCATGAGTCCGCACCGGTTGACCTACGGATTTGCGTACGAAATGCCCTGGGCGCAGATGGCAGCGGTGGCGACCTTCATCTCCCTGTTCGTCGACAGGGAGCGCCTGAAGATGGCCTGGACGGCCCCCGTCATCTCCTTGATGCTGTTCATCGTCTGGGTGTGCATCACGACCTTCTTCTCCCTGCACATGGAGCCTTCACTTGAGCAACTGGAGAAGGTGCTCAAGATGCAGTTGTTCACGCTGATCGCGTTTGCCGCCATCCGCGACCGCAGGCACATCGAACTCTTCGTCTGGGTCAACGCGCTGTCGATCGGCTTCTACGGCTTCAAGGGTGGCCTGTTCGTGATCCGCAGCGGTGGCGGCGAGCGGGTCTGGGGGCCGCCGGGTTCGTTCATCGAAGGTAACAACGAAGTCGGACTGGCCATCATCATGGTCATTCCACTGCTGTACTTCCTGCGCCAGTTCGCGAAGAGCCGCTGGGTGCGCCACGGCCTGCTGCTGGTCATGCTGCTCGGCGCGGTGGCGGCGATCGGAACCTACTCGCGGGGTGCCTTCCTGGCGATCGTCGCGATGGGCGCGGTGCTGTGGTGGCGCTCACCCAAACGTGTCGCCAGCGGCGTGATCATCGTCGCCGTCACGGGTGCGGTGCTCGCGTTCATGCCGGCGCAATGGGAAGCGCGCATGGGAACGATCGAGACCTACGAGCAGGACGGTTCGGCGATGGGCCGCATCAATGCCTGGACGATGGCGTTCAACCTGGCCAACGATCGGTTCCTGGGGGCCGGCTTCGAGACCGGCAGCCAGGACCTGTTCGAGAAGTACGCGCCGATCCCCGAGGCGCGCGCGGCACACAGCATCTATTTCCAGGTCCTGGGCGAACATGGCTGGCTGGGGCTGATCCTGTTCCTGTCGATCGGCTTCTTCGGCTTCCTGATGGCGGCGCGGCTTCGACGCCGGGCCAGAAACATCCGCGAAGCGCAGTGGATCTACGGGCTGGCGGGCATGCTGCAGGTGTCGATGGTGGGCTACGCCGTCGGTGGCGCCTTCCTGAGCCTGGCCTACTTCGACCTGCCGTACAACGTGCTGGTGATCCTCGTCGCCTGCAACCGCTGGATGGAACAGGAGCGCTGGCGTGACGACACCGTCGGCGCCTTCGGTTCTCACACCTTCGTGTCGGCGCGCGGCGCAACGGCAACGGCGTCGGCCAGGCCCGGCGAGCCTGCGGCCACACGGCCCGCAGAGGCCGGCAGCGGGATGCCGCCGGCAAGAGACGGCTGACCCGCGGCCGCGGCCGGCGGCCCGCCTTCAGTGCGTGCCGGAACCGGGCGTACCGTGCCAGTCGTTGCGGATGATCAGCAGCTTGCCGTTGCGCGACAGTTCCGGCGGGCCCCACTGGATCTGCCAGTTCACGTCCGCAGCGATGCGCTGGGCCAGGAACTCGCGCACCTGGGTCTCGTCCATCGAGAACCCGTTGCCCTTGTCGAGACGGACCACGACCGAATCGGCGCCGGTCTGGATGAACTGGTAGCTTTTCAGGCCGTCCATCCAACGCATCACCAGCGTCAGACCGGGCATCGGGATCGAGCGACCGGCGGGCAGGCGGATCACGTCGCCGGTTCGGCCGTCCACGGGCCCGATGCGCGGCCAGTGCACGCCGCTGGCCGCGGGCTCGCGGCTGTGCCAATGCAGACGGTCGCCCGTCTCGTAGCGGACGAAGGGCATCGCCGGGTTGCTCAGCGTCGTCGCCACGGCCCGCCCGGTGTGCTTCAGCGCGTGGATCTGGCCATTCTTTTCGTCCAGGATCTCGAGCACGCCGCGGTGGAAGGACAGATGCAGCCCGTCGCGTTCGGGGCCTTCGCAGGCATGCAGGCCACCGTCGTTGAGGCCGTACTGGTCGAGCACGCGGTCGACGCCGAACAGGGTCTCGATGCGTTGCCGCACCTCGGCGCGCATGACCTCGGCCGTGCAGACGATGCCGCGCAGGGCCGCGGGGCGCGCGCCGATCTCGGCCAGATGTTCGCCGAGTTCGCGGATCGAGTTCGGATAGCCGTAGATCATGCGGATCTTGGAGAACTGCGGCGACGCGGCCAGCGCACGCGCGCGCTCGCGCGTGATGTTCGAGCCGCTGCTGACCCAGCGGTTCATCAGCTTGTCGTTGCGCGAACGTTTGTCCCCCGAGCCGACGCCGACCGATTCGCCGCCCACCGCCAGAAACGGGTCGCCGACTCGCCAGCCTGCCCAACCCCAGCCCAGGTACATCTGGGCCCAGGCCAGTTGTTCGTCGTGATGCGTCATGCGGAAGATCACCGGCTGCCCGGTGCTGCCGCCGGTTCGTGCCGGCGTGCTCCTGACCTTCGGATCGGTGGTGGTCAGGGTGGCCAGGTTCTCGCGCACATGATCCTTGGTCAGCAGCGGCAGCCCCTGGAGGTCGGCGATGCCACGGATGTCTCGCGGGTCGTCGATGTGGCCGGTCCAGTGCCGACGGTAGAACGGGACCCGTTCCCAGCAGTAGGCGATGAGCCGACGCAGGCGGTCTTCCTGGTAGGCCCGGATGCGGGTTTCGTCCCATGTCGTGCGGCGCTGCATCTGGCCCAGCAGCAGCATGCGGCTCGGGACGGCGGCGGAGATGATGCAGCGGTGCAGGACGGGATGCATGGGCGGGTTCCGTGGGTCAGATCAGGTTGCGCAGCAGGCTGGCGCCGAAGGCGGTGCGCTCACGCCGCCAGGGCGTGAACCGGGGAACCTGAAGCAGGTCGCCGCTGCGGCCGAGCGTGCCGGGCGCCGTCGAAACCGCAGCGTCGAATCCGAGCTCGCGCACGACGTCGACCGTCTCGCTTGAATAGTCGGCGCCGGGCTTTCCGTTCGGGTAGGCGAACAGGCCGACACGTTCGCCGAGCGCGTCCTGAAGGAAGCGCCGGCTGTCGTCGATTTCGCGCCGCGCATCCGCGCGGTCGAGCTTGGCCAGAATGGGATGCGACACGGTATGCGCGCCCAGGCCCATGCCGGCGGCACGCATATGGCGAAGCTGGTCGACCGACATCATCAGGTCGTCGGGCAATTGGGCGCCCATGCCTTGCGCCAGCGTGTCGACGACCTGGCGACGCCGCACCGGCTCGAGGTACTTGACCCCCTTGAGCAAGACATTCAAGGCGCTGCGCCGGGCGGGCAATCCGTCGAGCGGGAGGCGGCCTGCGAGTCCCGGGACCCGGAGTCCGTCCAGATCCAGTTCGGCGTGCCGGGTGCGACGCACCGACTCGACGACGGTGTCGTTCCACATGCGGCCGCCGCCGACAAACCCGGTGGCGATGAAGAAGGTCGCGCTCACGCCGTGCTGCGCCAGCACGGGCAGCGCAACGTCGTGGTTGTCGGCGTAGCCGTCGTCGAAGGTGATGCACAGGGCGCGCGCCGGCAGGCGCTCGTCACGCAGCGCGCGGACCGCCGCATCCAGCGGCAGCACGCAGAACCAGCGCTTGAGCCAGCCGACGATGGCACTGAAGCGCGCCGCGTCCGGTTCGTCGGGAAACAGCGGGTCGGCCTCGGCGTGCACACGGTGGAAGATCAGCACGGAGAGCTTCGCCCGTGGCCCCTGCGGCGAAAGCAGACCCGTCAGCGTGCGTATCAGCATGCGTCAGGCGTCGATGCGGTAGTCCGGGGCATGGCCTTGCAGCCACAGCTCCAGCATCGTCAGGATCCAGACCATCTCACCGTAGTAGGAGGGATGGGCGGGCAGTTGTTCGTCGATCAGGCGGCGCAGGAAGCCGGTGTTCACGATGCCGCGGCCCCCCAGGCTGTCCAGGGCATCGGCGGCCAGGCGCCGCAGACCCTCGTGCTGTGTGGCCCAGACGCCGAAGGGCAGCCCGAAGCCCTGCTTCTTCTTGGCGATGGTGGCGTCCGGCAGGAAGCCGCGCAGGGCCTCCTTGAAGAACCAGCGCAACTTCATCCCACGCAGCTTGTACGCATCCGGCAGGCGCAGTGAGAAGTCGACGAGATCCCGGTCGAGCAGCGGAAAGCCGACGCCGACACCGGCCAGTGCGGTGCTGCCGCAGACCTTGGGCAGGTCGCACTCGGCGAGCGTGTAGCGCCAGTCGAAAGCGAGTTGCCGGTTGAGCTCGCTGGCCCCCGGGGGCATGGCCCAGACCTCGCGCTGAGCCCGCAGCGGCGCCGACTGGTCGATGGCGCTCAGCATGGCGGGGGTCAGCACCTGCTCCGGGCCGAGGCGGCGCAGGAGGTTGTACATCTGCATGCGGTCGGGCATCGGCACGCTGGCCTGCTCGATGTAGCTCTTGCCCTTCTTGAGCAGCGGAATCCGCCCGGCCCATTGCGTGCCCAGCATTGGCTCGAGCAGACCGCGGCGCAGCACCCCGGGGACCTGGTCGTAGAAGCCGAAAACGCGCTGCTTGGCATAACGTGTATTGCCGCCGAACAGTTCGTCGCCGCCGTCGCCGGCCAGCAGGCGGCTGACGCCGTCGTCATGCGCCATGCGCGCACAGTAGTAGGCCGGCAAGACCGACGAGTTGCCGAACGGCTGGTCATACGCATTGGCGACCTGGGCCATCGAGGCCTGCAGGTCGGCCGGCGTCACGTAGTACTCGTGGTGCTCGGTGCCGAAGTGCAGGGCTGCGGTGCGCGCGAAGGCCATCTCGTCGAAGCCTTCGGCCTCGAACCCTATCGAATAGCTGGCGGCCGGCTGGCCGGTCACGCGGCCGATGACGCCGGCGACCGTCGAGCTGTCGGTGCCGCCACTGAGGAAGCAGGCCGGCTTGCTGCCGTCGAGTTCACGCCGTACGGCCTGGTCCAGCAGATCGCGGAACTGCGCCTTGGCCGACTCGAACGTGATCCCGGGGTCGACGTCGAAGTTCGGCAACCAGTAGGGGGCGACCTCGACCTTGCCGTCCGCGAACCACAAAAAATGCCCTGGTGGCAGGCGCTGGATGCCCTGGTAGATGGTGCGCGGCGACGGCACGACATGGAAGTAGAGATAGTCGTAGATGGCCTGCGGGTCGATCGGCGTGTCGGCATCGGCGAGTTGATCGGCACGCTCGGCGAAACGCAGGTTTCCGTCGATGACGCGGTAGCAAAGCGTCTGTACCGCGAACCGGTCGACCGCCAGGAAGACGCGGCCGGCGGCGTCGGCCAGGCCCACCGCGAAGTCTCCGCCCACGGACGCCAGCCGTGGCGCTGGATCGGCTGCGCCGAACACGGCCCGCCAGGCTGGCTCGATGTCGGTGCCGCGCTCGAAGTGAGGAGTGCCCAGGGCGAGAAATGGGAGGGGCGACGAATCCGAACTCTGGGGGTGCATAGGCTGGGCGGCGGGATCGCCTCGAGCCCCGGGGGGCGGCCAATGAATTCTTGCAGGCATCGATCGGCTGCAAGACTCGTTCCGCGTGACGGATTGGCCAATGCATGCGGGGCTGCAGTGCGACAAAGTGCTGCCTTGGCACCGGCCGCCATTCCTAGAATGGCAGCCTTCCCCTGAATTTGCCTGCCGTGGCCGCGCCGCGCGGGCAATGCCCCTGATGATACTGTCCGATTGGTTTCAACGTCTCCGCCAGCGCCGCTGGTCGCGCCCGACCACCAAGGCGTCGCTGCGGCAGATCAAGATCGACCACGCCGGGTTGCCCGCCACCGACCCTGGCGCCGAGGTCGCGATCCGCGAAGGCATCGCCTGGCTGGGAAGGGCACAGGACTGTTCGGCGTCGCACGACGGTGGCGTTGCGCGCGACTACAGCCTGGAGAAGGGCTGGGCGACCTCCTACCCGGAGACCACTGGCTACATCGTGCCGACGCTGCTGGCCCATGCCGAACGTGCGGGCGACGAGGGCTCGCGCGAACGCGCACGCCGCATGCTCGACTGGTTCGTGGCGATCCAGCTGCCGGGCGGCGGTTTCCAGGGTGGGCGCATCGACTCGACCCCGGTCGTGCCGGTCACCTTCAATACCGGCCAGATCCTGATCGGGCTGGCCGCTGGGGTGGCGGTCTTCGGCGAACCCTACCGCCACGCAATGCACGGCGCCGCACGCTGGCTCGCCGAGTCGCTCGACCCGGACGGCTGCTGGCGGCGCCACCCGACCCCGTTCGCGGCGCCCGGGGAAAAGGCCTATGAAACCCATGTGGCCTGGAGCCTGTTCGAGGCCGAACGGGTGGCCCCTGGCCATGGCTATGGTGCGGCTGGTCTGCGCAATGTCGCCTGGGCGCTTGGCAAGCAGCGCGCCAACGGCTGGTTTGCCGACAACTGCCTGAGCGACCCGGAGCGCCCGCTGACGCACACGATCGGCTATGTGCTGCGCGGTGTGATCGAGGGCTTCAACCTGGGGCAAGATCCGTTGCTGCTGGGCGCGGCACGACGCACCGCCGACGGACTGCTCCCAGCGATCGGCGCAGACGGCCGTCTGGCGGGCCAACTCGACGCACAGTGGCGCCTGGCCGCCGACTACGTGTGCCTGACCGGCAGTGCGCAGATTGCCCACTGCCTGTTGCTGCTGCACCGGATCACCGGCGATGCGGCCTATCGCGACCCCGCCTTCGCGCTGAATGCCTTCGTCCGGCGCACGCTTGACGTCAGTGGCCCGGATGAAGTGCGCGGCGGAGTGAAAGGTTCGTTTCCGGTTGATGGCGCCTATGGCCGCTTTGAGTACCTGAACTGGGCGGCGAAGTTCATGGTGGACGCGAATATGCTCGAACTCGACGTCCGCGCCGGCCGCTGAACGATGACGGCCCTGCGCGAGTGGCGTTTCCGGCTGCGGGCAGCCTGGGTCGCGCGCTTCCGCCGTTTCGACGCGGGGACGTTCGCGCAGGCCTTGGCCGCGCTCGGTGTGCGGCCAGGCGACTGGCTGATGGTGCATGCATCGCTGCCCGCACTGAGCGGCTATGTCGGCCGCCCCGTCGAGTTGGTGGATGCGTTGAAGGCGGCGGTCGGTCCGGAGGGCCTGCTCGTCATGCCGTCGATGACCTACACCGATTCGTCGAAGGCCTTCCTGCAGCGCGGCGAAGCGCTGAAGCTGCGCTACAGCGCGTCCCGCATGGGCCTGATCTCCGAAGTCTTCCGGCGCGGCCGCGAGGTCCGCCGCAGTGCGAGCCCGACCCATCCGCTGCTGGCCTGGGGCGCCGCCGCCGACGACTTCCTGGCTGGGCATGCCAACACCGACCGTTCGTTCGGCGCTGCGAGTCCGTTCCAGCGCCTGCTTGATCACAATGCCAAGCTGCTGTGCGTCGGCGCGGGGCCCGAGGCCATCACGTTCACGCACTTCCTTGAGGACCGGCTGGCTGCGGCGCTGCCTTTTGCGCTCTACGACCCTGAACGGATCGTCGGCGTCGTGATCGACGCCGAGGGCCATTCACGCTCGGTGCCGACCTGCGTGCTCAGCGACGAGTCCCGCCGGCGGCGCGACGAGGCACCGCTGTGGCGCGAGGCGGCTCGGCAGGGTCTGCTGCGGCGACGCCGGGTCGGCAATACGCCGCTCTTGCTGCTGGAGTGTCGGGCGCTGGCTGGACTGGTCGACCGAGACGGTCCGGACGGACGGTTGATGTTCCGTGATGCCGGCTCGGAGGTGTAGCGCAACCGCGCGCCACGCGCGTACTGATTTCGGCCGACCCTACTCGTAGGTTAGGACGAGCTTGGGTCGCCGCTCCGGCGCGGCTGAGGACTCGCTCGTGTAGAACTTCTTGCCGCCATTGACATAACCGCCGACGCCCTTCAGCCGCCAGCCTCGGTTCGTCGCCGGGGCGCTACTCATCTGCTGCAAGGCGGCCGTCACGTCGAAGTTGAGCCAGGTCGGTTCCTAAACCGTTGCCACCCGACGAGGCCCAGGGCTGGCCCGGCAGCCGCTGCACCCAGGTGGCGGCGGTCTCCGACCAGTCCTGCAGCACCCGGTGCAGCGCGTAGTCCATGCTGTGGACCGAGTGCTTCTAGAGCGAGAGCAAAGCCGACGCACCTGGGCGCCGTCGGGCACCGGGCCGCCCTCGGACTGGAAGACCGTGAAGCGGCACATCGACGAGTAGCGCTGCTTCTCGTCGATGGTTTTGGTCGCCGTGCCGAAGTTCAGCGTCTGGTGATAGGTGCTGAGATAGGTCTCCATGACCACCGCGCTGCCCGTGCCGCGCTGCAGCGGCACCGTCCCGCCCGCACTGCCGGGAACCACCACCAGCGTGCGCGGCGCCGAAGTCGCCGTCGCGCCGTCGTCGTCGGTCGCGACGGCGGTGAGTTGCTGCGCCCCCAGCGTTGGCAACGCCCAGACGAACTGGAAGGGTGCCACCGTCGACTCGCCGGTCCGGCTGGCGCCAGCAAAGCACTCGACGCCCGCGATGCTGCCGTCGCTGCCGGCCGCCGCGCCAAGCCGGTGGTCGCAGTGAACTCGTCGTCAAATTGTCTGACTTGGATCGGGCGCATGGCCGAATTCACCAAACCAAGGCAACTCATCGCTATTGGGCTTCACCCGCAAGGCGCAAGCCTGTCGAGGTGATGTCACGGATTCAGAAGCAAGAGTCGGCGGACGACAATCGCGGTCCGCTGGCCGTCTGTGAATGGCTGTATGACTCTCTCCGGTGAACATGGTCGAGGTGCAGACGTCAGTGCCCGACTTGCCGCGCTATGCCAAGGTTTGGTACTCAGACCGGCTGCGGCGCCAGAACCGGTACAGCACGCTTTCGATATTCCGGCAGCAGCAAGATGAGCAAGTAGAAGGCAGCGCCCGAAAGAACGAGCAGACGGAAACCGACCGCCTGCGCGACCAACGGCGCCAAGCCAGCTGCGATCGTCCCCATCGCTCCATTGATCGCCCAGGCCCAGGGAAGCAGGGCGGTCCCGTCGCGACTCGCCCGAACCAATCCTTGTGGAAACAGTTGACCCATCGCAAGCCCGGCTGGCGCCAGTATCAGCAACGCCAGCAGTATTCGCCAGGCCAGCGCCCAGGCCAACGCACCTGACACCAAACGGTCCGAAGCAAGCAGGAAGACGATCAGATAGACAACGATGAACAGCACGCACGATTGGAAGTTCAGCCCCCAACTGAACAACCTTTGGCTGAACAGACTCCCTACGCCCGTGAAGAAGATCAGACCAGCCAGCACGATCGCGATCGAAAGTGCCGGGTTGCCGAGCAACAAACCCATCTTGTGCACAAGCCCGATTTCGACCAGCATGAATCCCATGCCACAAACGGAGAAATACACCAGGTGTTGCGCCGAGTTGCGCGAAAGCGGCGGACCCCCACGAATCGCCAGCGGCCCAACGATCAGCACTACCGCAGCCAGGAGAAGCACCAGCACAAACACCGTCTGCTGAGCACGGTACGATTCATAAGGCTTGAGATCGGAATGGCCTATCAGGCGCCCCCAGAAGTCGCTGGAGAGGTAGGTGTCGGTGCGAAACAGGTCCAGCGAGAACGGCCGATCGTCATCTACGACCGAGAATCGCAACCAAAGATCGTCGCTCAGTTTTCGAAGTACGCGATCAAGGTTCGGTGCTGTCAGCACTTCCCGATACGCGTAGAACTCTGGGTCAGAGTCCGCACCCGGCGCATAGGCAATCTTCATCGAGATCCGCGAACCGGCGGCGGCAAGTTGCTCAACCTCCATTGCCGTGAACCCGCTAGGCTTGAAGATGAGCGGATTCGAATCCCAGTTGCGCTTCCAGTCGGACGTTTCCGAGCCCGGGATATGAAGAACCACGGCCGATGATGGCACATTCGGCATGCCGCGCTCTTCCATGATTGCGCGAAAAGCCGCCAGCGTGTTTACTTTGTTGGTGTTCCAGACCACGATGAATCCACCAGGCTTCAAATGATCGATCATCGATTCGAAGGCCTCACGCGTGTACACGAACTGGGTTGTGTGTCCGATCGATCCTGCGTAATAGGCCACTGTCGCACCGCTCCAGGACAGCAGGATGGCGTCATATCGATTGTCGTCCCGTTCAAGAAATTCACGAGCCTCCGATACGACCATCCTAATGTTTGGTTTGGCGTAGAACTCGCCTAATCGATATTGGGGTTGCCCCAAGCCGCCGGCGACCATCGTGTGATTGAGCTCGACCCCGGTGATACGAGATTGACCGCGGGTGTAGTCGTCCAGGGCCTGCATGTCCGAACCCGTTCCGGCGAACAGAACCAATGCATCTTCCGGGGCGCCCATTGCGGTGCCGATGATCGCCAGACGCTGTTTCCAGTCTCCGTAGCCTTCGGGGCTGTACGGAATCAATTGCGCATGCCCCTCCCCATTGCCCAATGCCATTACGCTCTCGACCGCGCCATTCGACGCGACGGCGTGCAAGGCACCAACACGAGAATAACTGTTCCAGCCGTGCCACAGTTCGGTGACCTTCTGTGTCATGTCATAGTCTCGAGCAAGACTGTTGAGTTGTGGCGCGGGTTCGATCCAGGTCACCGCCGCTGGCGCCAGCAGCGTCAGTGGCACGAGAGAAACCGCGACAGCGGCACGTCGGGTCAGTGGGCGAACCTGGCGCCCAAGGTAGGCGGCACCAGCGAGCAACGCTACGACGATCGGGATCAGCGCTGTTAGGGCATAGCCTCCCCATTCAAGCGAAATGATCGCGCAGACGCAGCCGAGAGCGGCACCGACCATGTCGGCAAAGTAGATCCTGTGGAATTGCTCCGGCGGTGCCTGCTTGAAAATCAAGGTAATGACCGCGCCAAAAATCATGTAAGGCACGCTCATGGTTGCACCCAGCGCCAAGGCCATCCACAACTGGTCGGCAAGGATCTTGGCGACAATGCCGTCCAATCCACCCAGGCGCGCCGCGGCTTCGATGCCGAGATTCAGTTGATCTTTGATCTGGACAAACAGCAACAGGTTGGCAATCAGTGTCAAGGCGAGTAAAGCACAACCGCGATAGAGCCAGCGGGCGACTGCCGCTTCGTCCATCCTTGAACTGAGTATGCTCATCACCGACGCTGCAGCGCTCAAGCCCAACATCGCGATGCCGATGACAAAGTAGATGTAGCCCGAGCCCAGCACGAACGATACGACGATCGTGCTGAAGACTTCGAAGAACAGCAGCGCGAACGCGATCAAGAATGTGCCGAGCATCAGCATGACATTTGACGCGTGTCCGGCACACGTACTTACGAGAGATAGATCATGTTACAGGCCCGAGGCACTCCGGTTTGCTCGACCGAAGCCCCGACGTGACCGAATTCACGTGACCCACATGGCGGGTCGGCGTCTGCGAGAAGGCGAGAGCCAATAACCTGGATCTGTGACCTGGACCGCAGCAGGTCGAGACTGGATGTCAATGGCGTGACGGCGAGCAGCGGATCGATCGGCTGTGCGCACGAATTGACAGCACGACGTGGTCATTGCACCGCGGCTGCGAGCGGCCTGCTCGACGTGTGCCTTGGATCACCGCGGTCCGAGCACGCTGCGGCCGCGACGGCGCTGTTTTGGACGCGGCTTGCCAAGTGACATACCGGATGCACGAGCGTTGGCCATCACGGCCCGTGGACGCAGCCACGCCGTGGCGGAGAACTGCGCATGCAGCCGCATGAATACGGTGGCGGCCCGGTCGTTGGCCCCGATTCCGAGCACCATCTGCCGTCCATTAGCGATCAAGCGGCCGGCCCGGTAGATCAGTTCCTGCATCACCGCCTTGATGCGCCGCCGCTTGGCCTGGTGGCGCACCGGCGCATCGAGTCTGAGCAGTTCGCGCTCGCCTATCAGATGCAGGATGTTCATTGCCTCAGCGGCGAGCCGGCACACCAGCGCCTTGGTATCGAACTTGCCCGAGGGCAGCCTCGCGAGGTCCAGGTCGGTCTTGAACTTGGCGTGGAATTGCTCGTGCATGCCGTGGTCGGCGTGCAGCGCGATGATCTTGCCGCTGCCCAGGCTGCGAAGGCAGCGTCGTCGTCCAACCCTCGAATTCGACCTCGGGCAGGATCAGGTGCTGCCCGCGCGAGCCGATCGTGCGCTGGACCAGCCGCAGTACGCGGCGCACGGGGCGCTGCACGCCAGGCACTTCGACGTCTTGCTCGCAGGTCGCAAAACGCTTGCCCGCGCGCGGGTGCTTCCAGGCCGTGCCGGCGGTCGCAGAGAGCTCGTAGTCGAGTTGTCTGCCTTGGATCGGGCGCATGGCCGAATTCTCCAAACCAAGGCAACTCATCGCTATTTGGCTTCACCTGCAAGGTGCAAGCCTGTCGAGATGAGCTCACGGATTCAGATGCTCCATAGCTCCTCCGCCACGTCGTTGCATGTCTTCGGTGCAGAGCCATCCATCGCGCATCAAATAACTGCGGGCTGCGTCGCACAACACGCCGAAATGAAACAATCGCGCTAGCTAATGACGCCTTCCATTAGGAATAGCACGTGACCCTTGTCGTCCCGAATGATTGGCGTGACGCTTAGACCTGCAATGAGTGATTCGTAACGGTTGCGCACCTCGGCCACATCAAGGAAGTGCCGCACATGTGAGACGTATGGGTAGTTGGGGACTGTGCCCACAAAGTGTGTCCCCCGTCGTATGCGCTTGAGCACGCCGAGGTCGTCTTCGATGTGCTCCAGGAACTCCGTAGAAACCACTGTGTCGTATCTCTCCTCCGAGAAAAGGGGAGTCTGGAAAGCGTCTGCGACTTCGAATCGATATGCCGGGCACGCGCGTCTCGCGCCTTCGACGCGTTTCGGAGAAAAATCGAACCCCACATAGTGACTGATCAATCCGGAGTCAAACAATGCACAGGCCAATTGCCCCGGTCCGCACGCGATCTCAAGCACGGACTGCGACCCATGGGCCCGTATGCGATCCACAATGACCGTCCACGATGGATAGTAGGTCGAACGGGTGTAGTGAGCGCAGTACTCGTCATCCGACTCGAAGCTCTCATCGTACCAATCAGCGGACTTCTCTCCCGATTCGGGCGATGCCGCGCCGCGTCCAACTAGACGGTGCGCAATTCGACGAAGTTCTGGAATCATGACTAAAGCCTTGCGTAGGTTTTCAAGATTTCACCAAATGACTGCGAAAGGGCGACAACGAGGGCCAAAGTTGATACATTTTTCGCCTAAACCTGTTGACTAGCTCAATACGGTCATAGGGAGAAATGCCGACTGCTTGGATTCGCTTGATGTCGCTGAGCATGCGAGCGTCAAAGTGCCCTTTCCAATCGCCGACGATGCCTTTGCGAAAGAACGGCCTTTTCGGATCCACGTAGCTCGGATCGTCTTTGTACGATTCGCGTAGTTCCTCGATGCTGGTTAAAGTCTGCAGTTTTGTCAGGGATTCGTCGTCGACAGTTAGTTCAAGGAAGTTGGCAATGCGCCGCACTTCGGCAAAAAAATCAGCTTTGAGAGTTTCGAAGGCCGTAACGATCACCTGAGGATGTGGAATCGACCAAAGTTGGTGATAGCGAATCAAATAGTCTGCCTGTGATCGACCCTCAAACCAATAAAAGTCCTCAAAACTACCATCAAATCCATCTCTTCGACTGGCGTCGTAGTAAGTGGATACGATAACGTCACGCAGATCTCGATCCATATCCAGCACTCGGACGTCTTCGTGGCGAAGCAGAAGGTCCCGTTGCGCCTGGTTTCCGTAGTGTGTCTTGGTAATAATATTGCGACCAACAAAATCCTCGTCGCGCAGGAACTTGGCAAGAGCGTCAGGACGAATCGTTGGATGCTTTGTGCTCTTGGTCAGGTATGCGCGATTCGGCCATTCGCAGTCAAGCAAGTGGTCAACAATATTGAAGAGCCAAGTAGACCCGCTTTTCGCGGCGCCGTTGCAGACGATCAACATCGTTCGAACTCTCTCGTTGCGACTGGGTAGTCGGTGTTCATGGCGAGCGGCGAAGGCGTGCGGATACGCGTTCGAGGATGTGACGCTCCGGGCCGTCGGGACGGCCAACAGCCACCCAGAATGCATAGACCAAGCCGGTCATCACGGACGCGCCGACCATGGCATCCAGCGCGAGTGTGAATGGTCGGAACGTGATCGCGTCGACATGTGCCGCCCGTATCGTGACATACATGGCGGTTCCGGCGGCCAGATAGCGTGCAACGTCCGCCAGCGCAGCGAACACCGAGGCATCGAGCTTGCGCATCGTGTAGATCGTGCCGGGCACCACCATCGCGCCGGTCGCGATCGCGGCCGCGATCGCGATCTCGACGACACCGCCATGTTGGGCCGCCCAGGCCGTGGCGCCGGCATAGAGCGCCAGCCGCAGCCAATTCAGCACCAGCATCGACCGCTCGAGGTGCAGCACCACGAGGATGTGGCCGGTCACCGTCGCGACGAGCGACGCGAAGGCGGCGAAGATCCCGAGCCAGCGGACCAGTGGCACCGCATAGCCCCACTGGTCACCGAGCACGATGTGCACTACGTCGTCGGCCATCGCGGCGATGCCGAAGCCGAAGCCGAAGCTGATGATGCAAACTGTGCGCAGCACATGCCGGAAGGCGGCCGCGAGTGCGGGCCGGTCGTCGCGCAGTTTCGCGAAGTTGGGGAACAGTGCTCGTGACATCGGCGTGACGATCTCGGCCGTGGCCATCTGCGACAGCTCGGACGCGACGTTGTAGGCGCCCATCTGTGCTGTGCTGGCGGCATGGCCAACGATGAACACGTCGGCCTTCTTGTTCAGGTAACCCGCGACACTCGACGGCGTGATCCACAGTGAATACACGACGAAGCGCCGCCAGTCGTGCAGGCTGAGCCGGGGCCGGAACGGATGCATGCGGTAGCTGACCAGCACCTCCAGCACATGGCCGACGATGTTGCCTGCCACCAACGCCCAGTAGTTGCGGAACACGAGGGCCATCGCCACGGTGGGAATGACGACGACGACCTTCGAGTAGAAGCCGAACAGGAAGTCGCGGCGGAAATCGAGGTCGCGGCGGAACATGATCACGCCGACGTTCTGGAAGCCCGTGACCACGCTGCCCAGGGCAACCAATTGGATCACCAGGGTCAGCCGTGGATCCTTGAAGAACAGCGCCGCAGGGTAAGCAGCGGCAAACATCAGCACTGCCAGCACCGCCGCCTGCAGCAGCATGATCGTCCATGCGGTGTCGTAGGCACGGCGGTCCTTCTCACCGGAGCGAATCAGCACCTGCCAGGTGCCCATATCTGACAGTACGGTCAGCAGGCCCAACACCAGACTGCTCATCGCGACAACGCCGAAATCGTCCGGCGTCAGGATCCGGGCCAGGATCACCGTGCTGACCAAGCCCGCCGCGCGAACGGCCCATCGCATCGCGATCATCCACAGCGAACCTTCGATGAAACGGGTGGGAATGGACAAATCGCGCGCCGGAAGCCGAAGGGCCGATGATGCTAGCCCACGGCGTCGTGAGAACATCTGCGGTTTTCGTGTGGTTTGCCCCTCCGCCGACCGTCACCTCCCGAATGAGACGAATTCTTGCTGGTGCCCGCCGGTGGTTGCGCCGCGAGCCAGACGAGCCGCCCTTCCGACCGGACCTGAGCGACGCTGCCTTCCTCGCCCGGCTGGCCGCCCAGGTGCCGGCGTTCGGACGTGCTAGCGCAAGCCACGCTGCGGGGGATGTCGACGGTGCTCGCACCGAAGTCGTTGCGTATTTTCTGGCGCGCGAGCGGCCGGCATTCTTCTGTCGGCCGTCCGAGGTGCAGGCGCTGGCCGCGCGCCTTCGCCGCGAGCGACCCGCCGCAGTGGCCGCGTTGCGCGTGCGCGTCCAGGCCGACCGCGTGCAGGGACTGCGCGTGGTGTCCCGGCGCGACGCGCCCCTGGACGAAGGCATCGGCTGGTGTGGCATTGCGCCAGGACCTGGAGCTGACGATCTCTATGCGGCACAGCCGCACCGTTTCGGCTTCCTGCCGCGGCTCGCGATTGCCGCACTTCACGGTGACAACACGGTTCCGCTGATCGCACGCCTGCTTTCGACCTGGACCGACGCAGTCGCCGCCGGCGAGCCCGAGTGTTATCACAGTCCGCTGGCCGTGCTCTACCGCGTGCTGGCCTGCAGTTGGGCACTGGTGCTGGTGGGCGGCGGCGACGCACCCGAGCCGCTGCGTAACGAGGTGGTGTTCACTCTGCTCAAGATCCTCGCCGCCGACCGCGACTATCTGCAGCCGACGATCGGACAGTCTTACCCGAACAACCATCTGCTGGCCGACGGCTTCGCGGCCTGGTACGTCGGATTGCTGTTCCCGGAGTTCGGCGATGCCGAATCGCTGCGCGCGCGCGGCGACGCGCTCTTCGTGCAGGAATTGAGGCGCCAGTTCTTTGCCGACGGCGGCAATTTTGAACATTCGACGCACTATCACGAGCTCGGCTGCGAGATGGCGTCGGCCTATGTGCTGCTGGCGCGCCGCAACGGGCAGGCTCTGCCGGAGGACCTGCCGCAACGCTTGCACACGATGCTCGCGTTTCAGGCCGCGGTTGGCGGTCCGGAAGCGCGGCCCCTGCCGCTCGGCGACACCACCGAGGACCCATTGTTCCCGCTCGACGCCGATCATGGCTGGGCGAATGCTGCGATGCGCGAACTGCTGCGCGCGCTCCATGAACCTGAACTCGCCGCCGCACCTGCCGCCGACGCGACGGTCGAGCGCGCCTACTGGCTGCTCGGCGGTGCGCTGGCGCCGCCGCCCATTGCCCCCGCGCCCGAAGTGACGCGCCACTTCGACGATGCGGGCGTGCATGTGCTGGTCGATACCGCGCTCGGATCGCGCCTGGTCTTTCGCGCCGGCCCGATGCAGGACAGGTTGCTGTCCGCCGGGCATGCACATGCCGACCTGTTGAGCCTGCACCTCAACATCGGCGACCGGCCGATTGTCGTCAACAGCGGTACCGGCACCTACCGCGCCGCCGGACCACGCTGGAATGATGGCAGCCCCGACTGGCGGCACTACTTTGCCGGCCCGCGCTCGCACAACGGCGTCTTTCTTGGCATCGATCCCTTCGGACCGATGACTGGCGACTTTCGCAACCGCGACGTGCCCTGTCGTGTGCGCCCGCTGCATCGCGCCGCGGGGCCCGGGATCACCTGCATGGCCTTCGAGGTGCTGGCCCCGCATGCGGCCGGCGGGCTGTGCCGGTGGGTCGTGCAGGTCGACGGCCTGGGGTGGTTGATCGAGGATGGCTGGCGCGACGGGCCGGACCGTGCCGCGTCGTTCGGCCTGCAGTTCGCGCCGGGTGTGGCCGTCGACGTCGCGGCGGGGACGCCGGTGATCGCGACACTGGACGACGTCGGGTGCCGCATCGATTTCGAGCCTGCATGGGAGGGCGCCACCGTGCTCTGCGGCTCCGTGCAACCGCTCGGCGGCTGGATCTCGCCGCGTTACGGCGAGCGCATCGCCGCGCCGCAGCTGCGGGCGGTCGCTGCCGCGGGCCGGCGACGCGCGGCCACGCTGCTCCGGCCCACGGTCGGGGCCGTTGACGACGCTGTGGAATGGCACCGTGACGCGGCCGGTGTCGCGCTGCGCCTGCAGCGCGGCGGCGAGACCATCGTTATCGCGCTGGGCGATCCACAGGCCGGCACGGCATTTCGTCCCTGGGGCCTGGAGGCAGGATCCGGGGCAAGCTGCTGGCGCCGGGACGGCGCGTCGTGGGTGGAACTCTGCCGAGCGTGACCGACCCGGCTCAGGCGTGCTGCAAACGTTCGAGCACCGGCGCTACCTGACGTCGGGCTGCGGCGCCGGAGTCGGCGAACGTCAGCTGCGGTCCCACGTGCAGAAGCCAGTACAGCAGCACCATCGCCCTGCGGTCCGCGTCGGCAACACCGCAGTCCGCATAGGCCCTGTCAAGCCAGTCGCGCTCGGTGGCATTCGGCCACTGACCTTGCGCCAGGGACGGCACCGTGTCGGTCAGCGTCAGGCGCTGGCAGCGGCGCTGCATGCTGTCCAGGTGGTTCAGGACGTCGAGCACGGGCGGCGCCTCGGGCAGGCTGTCCTCCCAGTCGATGACGCCGCTGAGTTGGCCTTCGTGGACGAACACATTGGCGGCCGAGAAGTCGCCATGGACGCGGCCAAGCCGGCTGCGCGCTGGCAGCAGCGTGCCCAGAAGCCATGTCGTGGCGGATTCGCGGGCGCGGCTGTCGGACAGGCAGGCGGCGACGGCCCGTACGTGGCGACGCACAACGGCGTCCATGCCGTCGGCCACGGTGCGCAGCGGCTGCTGCGCGAGCCCGGGGTTCAGCGCGGCCAGCAGCGGTTCGGCCTGCGCTGCGAGCCACGCCCGGTCGGCGTCGCGCAGTGTGGCCGCCACCGGCCGGCCGGCCACGCGCTGCTCGACGAAGTAGGCCTGATCGCCGACCTGGCCGCGTCCCAATGGCCGTGGGGCGACGCCGATCAAGCGGCCTTCATGCGCCAGCGCCGAAAGGGTTTCGTAGGCCCGGGTCTCGGCCAGCAGGGACGCTTTGGACCGAGGCAGCCGAACCACCTGCGGACCGGTGTCACCCGCGATGAACAGCAGCGCCTTGTCCTTGGCCGAGGCGAGCAGCCGCCAGGTCGACGCGCCGGGGGCCAGGGCAGCGACCAGGCGCTCCACCAGGGGCGCTGCCTCGTGGCGCCCTGCGCTGAGGATCCAGCTCGGCGCAAGCCAGACGGCCGCTCCATGCGCCGGCCGGATTGCGCCGTCGGCATCCACGGCATAGGCGAGGACTTCGTCCGACCCGGCGGCGCGCAAGGCGCGTGCCGCCAGGGCCGGAAGACCGCGCGCCGCACGTGTGAGTGACCGGTGCCAGGGTGCGTGCAGCAACTGGACCTCGCGCAGCGGTTCGCCCGGCTGGGCACCCAGCAAGGCCCGCAGCACCTCGTCGGTCACGACACCAGCGCCGTGTCCAGCAGCGCCGCGAGCTGACGCGCCCGCCCTTGGCGCGAGGCAGCGGCGACGGCATCGGCGTCGGGCAAGTGAGCCATGCCGGCGCGTACACGATCGGCCCAGGCCGGCAGCAGGGCGGCGATCTCGTCGGACGAGGCCAGGCGCGCGCAGTCGTTCACCCCGGCGGCGCGCAGGATCGACTCGGTGTCGCCGTCGGGGTCGGCGAGGCAGACGATGGGCCGCCTGGCCCGCAGATACTCGTAGATCTTGGCCGGGATCTGCGCATTGCAGTTTGCGGCCTGCATGACGAGCAGGCCATCGGCGCGCACCATTTCCTGCAGCGCCTCGCGGTAGGGCAGCGGCGGCAGGATCTCGACCAGTTCACCGACGCGGTGTTCCTCGGCCAACTGTCGCAGCAGCGCGTCGTGCACCGCAGCGCGGAAGCGCAGGCGCAGGCGGTCCGCGCCGATCGCTCCGGCGCGCAGCAGGCGACCGAGCGCGACGAACAGGGCGGTCGGATCGCGCTCGCTCGGGTAGACGATGCCACTGTGCAGCAGCGTCACCACGCCCGGCGTCAGCGGTCGGTCCAGGCCCTTCGCGTTGTCAAGGCTGCGGAACGAGGCTTCGTCGTAGCCGTTCGCGATCAGCGACAGCGCGGCCCGCGCATCGGGGTAGCGATCGCGATAGGTCCGCAGCGCGCTGGGGGTCGTGAACACGGCGTGCCGTGCCTGCGCCATGGCCTGACGCTCTATGTCCTGGTAGCTGCGCCAGACGCGCGGGTCCTCGGGGTAGCCGTCCTGAGCCATCGGGTCGCGGAAGTCGGCGACCCACGGCAGCCCGCTGCGGCGCTGCAGGGCAGCGCCGATCAGGTGCGCGGTTGCGATCGGGTAGGTCGACCAGATCGCCTGCGGCCGGAACTCGTGGATCATGCGCAGGCCCTGCCGCACGCCGTCGAAACGCCAGCTCACCCAGCGATCAGGGCGGGCCGTGACGTCAAGGTAGCGACCGCGCAGCGACAGATGGCGTGCAGCGTCGAAGGCCTGGGCTCGCCGCACGACGGTGCCCGGCGGCACGTCGTGCAGCAGATCGTCGGAGATTCGCTCGTAGGCCCGCGTGTGCGCGCTCAGCACCAGTGGCTGCCAGCCGAGGGCCCCCAACTCCTGCACGAAGCGCAGCGTGCGCTGAATCCCGCTGCTGCCCGCCAGCGGCGGGAAGTGGTAGGCAATCATCAGCACGCGCCGGGCAGGCGCATTCATTGCGGCGCCTCGCCAGGCGAGCTGGCAGCGCTGCCAGCCGCCGCCGGCGCCGACGCGGCGGCCGCAGGCGCGGGCTCCTGCCAGCGTCCGGCCTGGACGAGGACCTCCCGCAGCTGCGGCCGATCAAAGCCAAGCGCTGCCGCGCGATGCGCCTGCTGCAGGGCTTGGTCGTAACGGCCCTGCTCGGCCAGGACCATGCCGATGTTGTAGTGCGAGAAACCGTTGTCGCCGGCTTCCTGGATGGTGATCGAGATCTGGCCGTCCGCTTCGGTGTCGCGCCCATTGCGGAACAAATAGGTGGCGTAGAGCAGGCGTGCGATCGTGTCGTCGGCCGCGAATTGCAATGCACGCTTGAAGTAGCACTCGACCGAAAACTTCGCAGCGGGGACGTGCGGCAGTTTCAGCCGCTGGCCGTAGGTCATCATCGAGATCAGTGCCCGATGGTGGTTCGGCATGGCGCGCAGCGTGTAGTCGAGGTCGCCCCCGATCTTGCCGGTGTGGCCTGCGAATAGTTTTTCGACGCCGACCGTGAAGTGGTAGCTCTCGACCAGCGCGCGTGTCTTTGGCTCGACCGTACGGTAGTCGAAGGGTCCGGTTGAATCGCGCAGATCACCACAGCCAGGAACCTCCTGAGCACAGGCGAGGCGGGCGCCGAGGGCGAGGGCCAGCAGCAAGGCCAGCAGGAAAGTACGGTGCAGGGTCATCGCTCGGTTTCCTGTGAGGCGTCCCGGTGGGCCGTGCCGTCTGGACCGGGAACCTTGTCGGGCGGGGCGGGCAGCGTGAGTGTCGGACGGCTGCTGCGGCCGAACCCGATGTGCAGCCAGGGGGCACAACTGGCGACAATGACCTGCAAGGGTCCGGCGACGAAAAATCCGACCGATGCGACGGGCAGGGCGCCAAGCCGCTCATGGGCCAGCAGGGACGCCGAATTCAAGCGCGAAATGCGGCTCAGTGTCCAGCTGAAACCCTCGGCAGCGAGCCGCTGGTCCACAGCCTGCCACAGCCTCGCCATCGTACGCCCGGCGCGAAACCGCGGATCGATGTAGACGTCGAAGTCCCAGCTGCAGGTGGGTTGGTCGGGCAGCACGAAGCGGCAGCGCACCTCGTCCTCGTCATAGGCCCGCGTGGCGACCCAGAGATGGCCCGCAAAAGCCGTGTCCACCGTGACGACGTGGCATCGACCACCGGCCTCGAAGCGGGCGCGGTTGATCGCGGCCGGCCGCGGGAAGGCCGCGATCAGCGGGTCGTGGGCGCCAACTTCTTGCACGCGCGTTCGCGGGTCGTCGCGCAGTGCGGGACCACGCTGTGCCCCGATCGGCTGCGCCACGATCAGGTAAGCGTAGAGCCCGGCGCCGCCTCTGCTCAGACGCTGTAGCAGGCGGTGGCCGTAGTACAGCCAGCGCGCACTGCGCGCGCGGGCGGCGGCGCCGAGGGTGGCCGTCGTGCACATCGTCGATCAGGCCTCCTTCGGCGAGGTGGCGGGTTCCGGCAGGTGCCGGCGCAGCCAGTCCGCGAAGCCGTCGCCCAGCGCGAGGGCCGCTTCCCGATTGGAGAAGGTGTGGTCGGCGCCTGAAACGTCGATCCGCGTCAGCCCAGGCCGGCCCAGAGCGCCGCGCCAGGCAGGTTCGCTGCGCACCGCTTCCAGGAATTCTCTCGCGGTGTAGTCCTGCTCGCTGAGCACCAGCAGCATCGGGCCGTCGAACCCTTGCCAGGTTCTGGCCATGCGGGCCGGGAAAGCGGGTGCCGACGCACCGCGTCCCGTCGGCTGGCGTGACGCGCGCAGCGCGGCCCAGACCTGCGAAAGTGCACTGCGTGCTACCTGGCCGGTCAGCAGCTTCCTCCAGAAGCCGGCATGGCGAAGTCGCTGCAGGTAGTAGTGCCGCACCTGGGTCCGCGCCTGGGTTGCAGGTGTCCGTACCCAGGGGTTGATCAGGCACAGTCCGACGATTGAAGGGTCGGCCTGCGCGTGGAGGTACAGCAAGGCAGCCGAGGCGCCGTCGCACAGGCCCCAGAGCACAAGCCGCTGCACCGTGGGGCATTCGGTGCGAAAGGCCGCCAGAGCGCTTTGGATGTCGGGCAGCAACTGCTCGAAGCCGGGGAGGTGGCCGCCACTGTCACCCATGCCGCGGGTATCGAAGCGGAACACCGGCGTACCCTGCCGTGCGATGTGGCGCGCTTGCTGCACATAGAGCCGGTGGCTGCCGGCGCGCACCTGCGGGCCACCCACCACCATCAGCACGCCCGTCGAACCGTCCGCGACGTGCAGGATGCCGACGACCGGCTCTCCCTGGCAGCAGTAGACGACCGGTCGCTCCGTCGGCAGGCCCATCGTCAGGTCACCTCAAGGGCGGCTGCAAGTATTCGCGACACGGTCTTTGCCACGGCTGGCGCGTCCTCGATCTCGGTGGTTTGCCAGAACGACGGACCCGGAACGACCTCGTGCGCCACCGACCAGCCTGCCTTGCGCCAGTCGTCGGCCAGCGCAGCGCTGGCCGGGCTGGCTTGCGCCAATTCGCGCGCCGAGACGTCAATCCAGCAGAGTCGACTCGGCGGCAGACTCGCCGGGGCCGCCAGCGTCGCGGATGCCAGGCCGTCGGCCAATCCAGGGCCCAGCCGGTAGCCGGCGATGTCGATCGCCTGTCCGGCTGCCAGATGGGCGCGTAGCTCTGAGGAACTCGGGGCGGCGGACCCCCCGGCCCAGCGCGCCGCTTCGGCCAGGCGAAGAAACTGCTGAAGCTGCTGCCGTCCCTGATGTACCGGCTGCACGAACAGCAGGCCGGAGACGGCGTTGAGCCGGCTGGCAGCCTGCGCCGCCAGCAGCGCGCCGGCACGCAATCCGCCCAGCCAAAGCGGCACGGAAGGATGCTGTTGACGCAGCCAGACTGCGCCCTCCTGTGCGTCGTCGATCCAGTCGGACCAGGCGGCGTCACCGAAGTCGCCGGAACTGTCCCCGCAGCCGAGCAGGTCGACCAGCAAGGTCGCCCAGCCTTCGGCCGCGAGCGTCCGGCCGATGTCGGCCATGACGTGACGGCACTTGTTCAACTCCTCGGCCCAGGCATGCACGAGGAGCAGTGTGCCCCGGATCGGTCCTTGCGCGGGTGCGTGCTGGAGATACAGGCGGAAGCCGCCTCTGCCGTCGGGCCGGAAATGCGCCTCGAGCTTCGTCTTCATCGGCCGGTGTCAACCGGCCAGCTTGGCGCTCACGAACGCCGTCAGGCTGCCCACGCTCGCGAAGGTATCGCCACCGATCTCGTCGTCGTCCACGGTAATGCCGAACCGTTCCTCGAGCATCGTGATCAGGTTGACCACCGCCATCGAGTCGAGTTCAGGGATGGCGCCCAGCAAAGGCGTGCCGACATCGAAGGTTCGCACTGCCCGCCCGCCGAGACTGAGCACTTCGTCCAGCACCTGGAGCAGTTCTTTTTGAGTTTCCACGATCCGTTCCGACGTTGGTTGCCGCGTTGCAGCTCGTTCAAGGTGATGGGCTGCGATGATTGGAACGATTCTAGACAGCGGGGCCGTGCGGACGTATCTGTTGCCCGGCCCGTGTCGCAGGGAGCGTGCCATTGTTGGCGCAGCAACAGTGTCAGATTCCGCGATGCCAGCGACCGTCACCAGGGGCCTTGCGCCCGCGAGCGCAAGGCCCACTTACATTCTGCGTTTCGCCGCGATCTGCGGTCGGACTCCATCGCTGCTGCATGCACAAGACGTTCATTGAGGCTCATTTGCTGCACGACCTCGTCGTGCGAAGCGCCGGCATCACGCCCGATGCCACGGCTCTCGCTCATCAGTCCGCGACGCTGAGCTATCGCGCCCTGTGGTCCGAGGTGGCGCGCGTCGCGGCCGGCCTGATCCACCTGCAGCTCAACCGCACCGACCGCGTCGGCATCTGGCTCGACAAGCGCCTCGAAACCGTCGTCGCCAGCTTCGCCGCCCCCGCCGCCGGCGGCGTGATGGTGCCGATGAACCCGCTGCTCAAGCCCGAGCAGGTGCTCTACATCGCGCGCGACTGCAATGTGCGCATCCTGGTCACGTCGCCGGAGCGGCTGGCCTTGCTGGCGCCGCTGCTCGACCAGTGCCCCGACCTGCGCCACATCGTGCTCACCGAGCGGCCGGCCGAAGCACCGGTGCTGCCCGCCGGCATCGGCCTGCACGCCTGGGCCGACCTGCTCGACGCCCCGCCGCGCCCCGGTCACCGCGTCATCGACACCGACCTGTGCGCCATCCTCTACACCAGTGGCTCCACCGGACGGCCCAAAGGTGTGGTGCTCAGCCACCGCAACATGGTGGCCGGCGCCAAGAGCGTGGCCAGCTACCTGGAAAACGGCCCGCAGGACACCCTGCTCGCGGCCCTGCCGCTGAGTTTCGACGCCGGCTTCAGCCAGCTCACGACCGCCTTTCACGCCGGGGCCCGCGTGGTGCTGCTCAACTACCTGCTGCCGCGCGACGTGCTCAAGGCGATGGCGCGCGAAAAAGTGACCGGCCTGACCGCGGTGCCGCCGCTGTACATCCAGCTCACCGCGCTGGACTGGCCGGCGGAGGTGGGTGAACACCTGCGCTATTTCGCCAACACCGGCGGCCGCATGCCGCGCGAGACGCTCGACGCGCTGCGCGCCCGCGTGCCCCGGGCCAGGCCCTTCCTGATGTACGGCCTGACCGAAGCCTTCCGCAGCACCTACCTGCCGCCGGAAGAGGTGGACCGCCGGCCGGACAGCATCGGCCGCGCCATCCCCAACGCCGAGATCCTGGTGCTGCGCGAGGACGGCAGCGAGTGCGGCCCCGACGAGCCGGGTGAACTGGTGCACCGCGGCGCCCTGGTCGGCCAGGGTTACTGGAACGACGCCGAGAAGACCGCCGAACGCTACAGGCTGCTTGCACCGGGCCATGGTGGCCGCGTGGCCGGGCTGCAGTTGCCGGAGTACGCGGTGTTCAGCGGCGACACGGTGCGCAGGGACGCCGAAGGTTTCCTGTACTTCGTCGGCCGGCGCGACGAGATGATGAAGACCTCGGGCTACCGCGTCAGCCCGAGCGAGGTCGAGGAAGTCCTCTACGCGACCAGACTCGTCGGCGAATGTGTCGCTTTCGGCGTCGACCATGCGCAGCTCGGCCAGGCGATCCAGGTCATCGCCACGCCGCCGGCGGGTTTCGATGTGCTGGACGTGCCGGCGCTGCTGGCCGAATGCAAGCGCCACATGCCGGCGTATATGGTGCCCGCGGGCATCGAAGCCGCCGCGGGCCCGCTGCCGCGCAACCCGAACGGCAAGATCGACCGCAAGCTGCTGTCCACGCAGTGGGGGGATCGGCAGGGCGGTTGACTGCCCTCGCAACCCTGGCGCATCATGATGCGATTCAGATGATGCTTTGATGCCATGCGTACCACCATCACACTCGAACCCGATGTGCAGCAGTTGCTCAAGCGCGCCATGCGCGAACAGGATGCGCCCTTCAAACGCGTCGTGAATGACGCCTTGCGCAGGGGCCTGCGGCCGTCGACGCAGGCGCCTGCCGGGGCAGCTTTCGTGCAGCCGGTCTTCGACATGGGCGAGCCGCTGGTCACCGTGACGAGCTTCAACCGCCTGAGCGACGAACTGGAGACCGAGGCCTTCGTCGAAAAGATGCGGCGTGAGTCGCTGCCACGCTGAGAACGGCGATGCGTCTGCCCGACGTCAACGTGCTCGTGCACGCAGTCAACGACGCGTCCGCAGCGCAGCCTCGGGCCGCGCAGTGGCTGGCCGAAGGTCTCGATTCGCCTGAGGGTCTGGCGCTGGCCTGGGTGGTGATGCTGGGTTTCCTGCGTGTGACCACGCGCACGGGCATCTTTCCCCGGCCGCTGGCGGCCGAGCAGGCGCTGCAGCTGCTGAACCGGTGGCTCGCCCACCCAGGCGCTCGCGTCGTGCACCCTGGCCCGCGCCATGCCGCCCTGCTCGGGCGCACGCTGCTGCGGCTGGGCACCGCCGGCCATCTGGCGACCGACGCCCACATCGCGACGCTGGCCCAGGAACATGGGGCCACCGTCGGCACCTTCGACAGAGACTTTCAGCGCTTCGACACCCTCCGTGTCGACTGGCTGGGGCCACACTGACCCTCAGGACCACCATGACCGAGCCGTCGCTGCGCGCAGCGCCCATCCACGCCCCCATGCCCCACTTCCCCGTCACCGCAGGCGGTGACCTGATGGTCGGCGGCATCCCGCTCACCCGTCTGGCCGAACGTGTCGGCAGCACACCCTTCTATGCCTACGACCGCAGCCTGCTGCGCGCCCGGGTGGCCGAACTGCGCGCCGCGCTGCCGGCGGCGGTGGAGCTGCATTACGCGATGAAGGCGAATCCGATGCCGGCGGTCGTGGCCTGCATGGCCGGGCTGGTCGGTGGCATCGACGTGGCTTCGGCCGGCGAGCTGAAGGTGGCGCTGGACGCCGGCGCCGACCCGAAACATGTGAGCTTCGCCGGCCCGGGCAAGCGCGAGTCCGAACTGCGCCAGGCGCTGGCCGCCGGCGTGCTGGTGAACGTGGAAAGCCGGCGCGAACTGGTGCTGCTGGCCGCGCTGCAGCAGGCGCTCGGCCTGCCGGCGCGTGTGGCGCTGCGCGTGAACCCCGATTTCGAGCTCAAGGGCTCGGGCATGAAGATGGGCGGCGGCCCGAAGCCCTTCGGCGTCGACGTCGACCAGGTGCCGGCGATGCTGGACCTGATGCGCGCCGAAGGCCTGGGCTTCGAAGGTTTTCACCTCTTCGCCGGTTCGCAGAACCTGCGCGCCGACAGCATCTGCGAGGCCCAGCGCAAGAGCTACGAGCTGGCCCTGAGGCTGGCCGAGGGTGCGCCGGCAGCGGTGCGCTTCCTGAACCTGGGCGGCGGCTTCGGCATCCCGTACTTCCCCGGCGAACAGCGCCTGGACCTGGCCCCGATCGGTACCAATCTCGACGCCATCTGCAGCCGTGCGAAGGCGCAGCTGCCACAGGCGAGCATCGTGATCGAACTGGGCCGCTACCTGGTCGGCGAGGCGGGGCTCTATGTGACCCGCATCGTCGACCGCAAGGTCTCGTGCGGGCAGGTCTTCCTGGTCACCGACGGCGGCCTGAACCACCATCTGTCGGCGAGCGGCAACTTCGGCCAGGTGATCCGCAAGAACTACCCGGTGACCCTGGTGACGCGTTCGGGCTCGTCGGCCGAAGGCGGCGCGCGCGAGGCGGCGTCGGTGGTCGGCCCGCTGTGCACGCCGCTGGACCTGCTGGCCGACAAGATGGCCCTGCCCGTGGCCGAGGTGGGCGACCTGGCGGTGATCTTCCAGTCCGGCGCCTACGGGGCCAGCGCCAGCCCGCAGGCTTTCCTCGGGCATCCGGTGGTCACCGAAGTGCTGGTCTGAGCCCGCGGGCCGACGCCGAGCCTCGACCTCGTGGCGTCCGCTGAAATCCGGCAGAAACACGATCCGGCGGCCCGCTGGACCCTCATCGCCGCGCTGGCCTACACGCTGTTCCCGGTCTACGGCAGCCTGATTCCCTTCTACTGGAGGGCACTGCCGCCGGGTATCGCCGGGGCCCAGTTCATGGCCTTGCTGAGCGGGCCGGTCGGGCCGATTTCGCGCGCCGACTTCGCGGCCAACGTGCTGCTCGCTGCACCCTTCACCCTGCTGTGGATGGCCGTGGCCGCTCGCCGACTGCGCCGGCCGGTGTCGCTCGTCACGGCTGCGGCACTCGTCTGGCTCGCCGGCGTGGCCCTGGCCTTCGGCCTGGAGTTTGCGCAGATCTTCTTCAGCGGACGCCGGCCTGCGCTGTCGGACATCCTGGCGCAGTCCATCGGGGCGGCGATCGGCATCGTCGGCTGGCGCATGGTGCCGCGAGCGTTCTGGACGGGCGGCAGATCGGACTCGGCGCGTCGGCAGCGCATTTTTGCGCTCTACCTGGTCGGCTTGATCCTGTACGCGCTGCTGCCACTGGACCTGACGGTCAGCCTGTCGGAGATCGCCACCAAGTGGCATGAGGGGCGCATCCGCCTGCTGCCCTTCCAGGGCTGGGCGGATGCTCCGCTGGACATTGCCGGCGGCTTTGTCGCAAATGTGGCGATCTGGGCCCTGGCCGCGGCACTGGCCCGGCGCGCCGCGCCGCAGCAGGCGCTCAGCTTCGCCATCGGCCTGGTGCTGCTGGCCGCGTTGCTCGAGGCGATGCAGATCCTGGTGCTGTCCCGCGTGACCGCCACCACCGACATCATCGCCGCGGCGCTGGGCGTGGCACTGGTGCAGCGCAGTGGGCCCTGGTGGGCCGCCGGGCAGGCGGGCGGTCGCCGATGGCGGTTTCTCCTGCCCGCCGCAGTGGGCCTGGCCATCGTCGTCGTCAACCTCTGGCCGATGGCGCCGCTGCGCGACGCGGGCGCGCTGAAGTTGCGTCTGCAGGCGCTGACCCTGCTGCCGTTTGCGGGCTATGTCGCCAATACCGAGCTCTATCTGGTCACCAATGTGCTGCGCCGGGTGGCGGCCTACGGCGGGTTTGCCCTGGCCTGCCTGTGGGCGATGTCAGGCTGCCGGTGGCGCCGGACGACCCGGATGCTGGGTGTCGGCGCCTGCACGGCCATGCTGGCGGCCCTGGTCGAAGGGTTGCAGGTTTTCCTGCCCGGCAAGGTGGTCGACCTGGGCGATGTGATCATCGCCGCGCTCGTCGGTGCGCTGGCCGCGGCGCTCTGGCCGGCGGCGCAGGCCGTGTCGCCCCTGCCTGCCCGGACGGTGCGGACGGTGCGGACGGCGCCGGCCGCGCCGGACCCCAGGCGGGCAGTGCAGTCGGACGCGGTGCTGCGCGGGTGGGCCGCTTCGGCCGCGGCCCTGATCCTGCTGACCTTCGTGGTCCTGCCGCACCTGCCCGGCCTGCCCTACAACCTGCGCGAATTGCTGGGCTCGGACGGTGTGCCCTGGGCCGGCGCTGCCGTCGCCGTGGCGGCCTTGCTGTTCTTCGCCTTGCCGGCCTATCTGGCCCGCACTGCGCTGCCGACGCGCACCGTGCCCTGGCTGGCCACCGCGGCCGGCCTGATCGGTCTGCCGGCCTTGCTGGCCCTGCTGCTGTACCTGGGGGCGCCGCGCGAAAGTGTGCTCGACATCGTGGGCAGTCCGGTGCTGCACAGGGCCGACACCGCCGAATCCCTGGGCCGCTTGACGGTGCTGCTGGCCGGCGCGCTGTGGGCCCTGGCTCTGGGGCATGCGCTGCAGGGCACGGCAATGTGGCCGGCGCCGCGCACCGGTGCGGCGGTGCATCTGCTGCTGCATGGGCTGTGGCTGGTGCCCGGCTGGCATTGGGTCGTGGTGGTCTGGGCGGGCACCGACAACCTCGTCGAACTGATGGCCGGCGGCGGCGGGCCGGCATCGACGGCGAGTCTGCTCGCCTATGGCATCCTGGTCGGCGCCACGGGCGGGGCGCTGACGGGCGCGCTGTGCCGGCGCGGCGCGCTGCGCTGGGCCGGCGCTGCGCTGGCCCTGATCGTCGGCCCGCTGCTCGGCTGGTGGCTGCTGTCGCTCGGCACCGAAGCCATGCTCTTCAAGTACGGCAAGGTGTTCTCCGCCTTGCAGTTCCTGCTCAGCACCGACCGTGATCACTATGTCGGCGCCGAGGCGCTGATGCTGCGCTTCGTCCTGGTCCATCTGGCCCTGTCCCTGCTCGCCGCTGTCGGCACCCTGCTGGCCCTGGCCTGGCCGCTTCAGCGCGCGCGCTCGCTCGCATCGACAAGCGCTGCGTAGCGGGTGGCCAGCCAGCCCAGGGCGTTGCGGCCATGCGCCCGGGCGGCGAGCGCGGCCACCAGGCCCCAGGGCAGGAACAGCGCGACATTGCCCAGCAGGTCGGCGCGCCCTGTCCACAGCGTCGTGTCGGCCAGCGCCCAGGCCAGGTCCTCGCGATCCGGCCGGATCCACTCGAATGGGAACCAGCTGCCGTACAGGATCAGCAGCGCCACCGCCGCACACAGCCGGGCGGCCAGGCGGCGAAAGGCCGGGTCTGACGTCATGAGGCCCCGGATTCTCCGCGCGCGATCGTTCACAGCGCTTTACAGCGTGAAATCCGGGTCAACCCGGGGAAGCCGGGGGCCCATGCCACAATCGCCGGCTTGTCGCCACGAGCCCGCGGGCATCACGCCCGCACCGCCGCCGCTTGACCTCCGACGCCCTGATCGAAATCGACCACGTCACGTTCGGCTATGACGAACGTCGCACCATCCTGAACGACGTCACGCTGCGCTTCGGGCGCGGCAAGGTCACGGCCGTGATCGGCGGGTCGGGCTGCGGCAAGACCACCTTGCTGCGTCTCATCGGCGGCGTGCATGCGGCGGGCAGCGGCCGCGTGGTCTTCGACGGCCAGACGCTCGACATCCAGGACAAGGCGCAGATGCACGCCCTGCGCCGGCGCCTGGGCATGCTGTTCCAGTTCGGGGCCCTGTTCACCGACCTGAGCGTGTTCGACAACGTGGCCTTCCCGCTGCGCGAGAACACCGACCTGCCCGAGGCGATGATCCGCGACATCGTGCTGATGAAGCTCAACGCCGTCGGCCTGCGCGGCGCCGCGGGGCTGCGCATCTCCGAGGTCTCGGGCGGCATGGCGCGGCGCATCGCGCTGGCGCGTGCGATCGCGCTCGACCCGGAGCTGATCATGTATGACGAGCCTTTCGCCGGCCTGGACCTGATCAGCATGGGCGTGGCGGCCAAGCTGATCCGCACCCTCAACGACACCACCGGTGCCACTTCGCTGGTGATCTCGCATGACGTGCCGGAGTGCATGGCGATCAGCGACTGGGTGGTGCTGATGGCCACCGGCGGGCGCATCGTGGCCCAGGGCACGCCGAAGGAATTGATGGACTCCAGCGACCCCGAGGTGCGCCAGTTCGTGCGCGGCGAACCCGACGGGCCGGTCAAGTTCCACTACCCGGCGCCGGAACTGGCCGAAGATTTCGGGGTCAGCGCTTGAACTTCGTCGCCGACCTCGGGGCGCGCACGCTGTCCACGCTGGCCGGTCTCGGCCACGCCGCGCTGTTCTTCCTGGACCTGCTGAAGGTGCTGCCGGGGGCGCTGCGCCGCTTCTACCTGGTGGTGCACCAGATCCACGCCATCGGCAACCGCTCGCTGCTCATCATCCTGGCATCGGGCATGGCGGTGGGCTTCGTGCTGGCGCTGCAGATGTATTACGCCCTGGTCACCTACGGCGCGGCCGAGAACCTGGGCCTGATCGTCAACCTGTCGCTGGTGCGTGAACTCGGCCCGGTGGTCACGGCGCTGCTGTTTGCCGGCCGCGCCGGCACCTCGCTGACGGCCGAGATCGGCCTGATGAAGGCCGGCGAACAGCTTGCGGCGATGGAGCTGATGGCGGTGGACCCGCGCCAGCGCGTGCTGGCGCCACGCTTCATCGGCGGCATCGTCGCCATGCCCCTGCTGGCGGCGATGTTCTCCGCGGTCGGCATCCTCGGGGCCTGGCTGGTGGCGGTCGGGCTGATCGGCGTCGACGGCGGCAATTTCTGGTCGATCATGCAAAGTGGGGTCGACGTCTGGCGCGACGTCGGCAACGGCCTCATCAAGGCCACGGTCTTCGGCGTGATCTGCACCGCGGTGGCGCTGTACCAGGGCTTCGAGACCGAAGCCACGCCCGAAGGCGTGGCCTATGCGACGACACGCACGGTGGTGATCGCCTCGCTGAGTGTGCTGGGCATGGACTTCATCCTCACGGCGTGGATGTTCGTCACACCATAAGGAAAGCAAGATGGGACGCAAAGGCATCGAGACATTGGTCGGGTTTTTTGTCCTGCTGGGCATCGCCGCGATGGTTTTCCTGGCCCTGCGCGCCGCCAACCTGGGCAGCATGACCGGCGGCAGCACCTACACCGTGACGGCCAAGTTCCAGAACATCGGCGGGCTCAAGCCACGCGCGCCGGTGCGCAGCGCCGGGGTCAAGGTGGGCAGCGTGACCTCGATCGGGCTCGACCCGGTGACCTACGAAGGGGTGGTGACGATGGTCATCCAGCAGGAGTACAGGTTCCCCAAGGACAGCGCGGCCAAGATCCTGACCTCCGGCCTGCTCGGCGACCAGTACATCGGCCTCGAGCCCGGGCCGGCCGAGCAGATGGTGGCCGACGGGGGGCGCTTTTCGCAGACCCAGTCCGCGGTGGTGCTGGAAAACCTGATCGGCCAGTTCCTGGCGAACACGGCCGAAAAGGCGGGGAGCGGGCAATGACAGCGGCGCTGCGCCGGTCGACGGCGGCCCTGCTGTGCGCGGCCATCCTGGCGCCGGCCCTGGCGCAGGACGATACGAATCCGGCCGACCCCTTCGAAGGCTTCAACCGCGGCGTGCAGACCTTCAACGACGGTCTCGACGACGCCTTGCTCAAGCCGGTGGCGACGACCTACCGCGATGTCGTGCCGTCATTTGCGCGCACCGGCATCCGCAACTTCTTCGGCAACCTGGGCGACGGCTGGTCGGCGATCAACCAGTTGCTGCAGGGCAAGCTGGAACCGGCGCTGAACATGACGCTGCGCCTGGCGGTGAACAGCACCTTCGGGCTCGGCGGGCTGCTCGACATCGCCAGTGAAGCCGGCATCGAGCGCCGGTCCGAGGACTTCGGCCAGACGCTGGGCGTCTGGGGCATGCCGCCCGGGCCTTACCTGGTGCTGCCCTTCTTCGGGCCGTCGACGATCCGCGATGCGGCCGGGCGCGTGCTCGACATGCAGCCCGAGACCGCGCCGCGCTACACCGACGACATGGGCACGCGCAACGGTGCTTATGCGCTCAACGTGATCGACACGCGGGCCAACCTGCTTGCCGCCACGCGCCTGCTCGACGACATCGCCTTCGATCGCTACAGCTTCCTGCGCGACGCCTATCTCGCACGCCGACGTAACCAGGTGTACGACGGCGACCCCCCGGAAGAGCGAGACGAGCCGCCGAAGTGAACCGTCTGGCCGCTGGTGCGTTGGTGGGAGGGTGGACCCGTTGAATGAGAGGATTCGAATGTTCAAGCAGTTTGTGGCCGCCCTGGCCCTGAGCGCGGCTTTTGTCGCGCCCGCGCTGGCCGGCGTGGCCCCGGATGCCCTGGTGCGCGACCTGTCCGTCGAGATGATCGATGCGGTCAAGTCCGACCCGGCGATCCAGGCCGGCGACGTGGCCAAGGTCATCGCACTCGTCGACGCCAAGGTGCTGCCCTACCTGAACTTCCAGCGCATGACGGCCTCGGCGGTCGGCCTGCCCTGGCGTCAGGCCACGCCGGAGCAGAAGGAAAGGCTGCAGGCCGAGTTCAAGCTGCTGCTCGTGCGCACCTATGCCGGCGCGCTGTCCCAGGTGAAGGACCAGACCGTGCACATGAAACCCTTCCGCGCCCACGCGGACGATGACGAGGTCCTGGTGCGCACCGAGGTCAAGGGCGGCGGCGAGCCGATCCAGCTCGACTACCGGCTTGAAAAGGCCGGTGACAGCTGGAAGATCTACGACGTGAATGTGCTCGGCATCTGGCTCGTCAACCAGTACAAGAGCGCCTTCGGCCAGGAGGTCAAGAACGGCGGCATCGACGGTCTGATCGCCAAGCTGGCCGAGCGCAACAAGGCTGCGGCGAAATGACGCTGCGGTCGGTCACCCTGCCCGCCTCGGTGACGATGCATGACGCCTCGGCGGCATTGCGCAGCATCCAGGCCGCGCTTGCCGCTGGCGACGGGCGGCTCGAGATCGACGCCTCGGCGCTCGCCGAGGTCGACACCGCCGCTGTAGCGCTGCTGCTGCATGCGCGGCGCCTGGCACAGGCGCGCGGCGGTTCGCTCACGCTGACGCATGCGCCGGAAAAGCTGATGGCGCTGGCGCGGCTCTACGGCGTGGAGTCGCTGCTCGAGGTCGGCGGCGCCGGCTCGGCATAACGCCGCAGGCGCAGGTTCTTCTTGATCTCCTGCAGGGTCGGGCGCAGTCGCTCGCTGCCCAGGCGCAGGGCCACGCCGGTGGTCAGGATGTCGACGATCATCAGGTGCAGCAGGCGCGAGACCATCGGGCTGTAGCGGTCGAAGTCCTCGGGGTGGTCGGCGGCGAGCAGCATCTGGCCGCCCTGCAACGCCAGATGCGCCAGCGGGCTGCCGCTGGCCGTGATCACGATCAGCGCCGCGCCCTTGCGGCGGGCGATCTGCGCCACGTCCAGCAGGTCGCGGCTGCGCCCGGAGTTGCTGATGATCACCGCGCAGTCGCCGGGGCCGAGCATCGTCGCGCTCATCACCTGCACATGGCCGTCGCTGACCGCGGCGGCGTGCACGCCGAGGCGGAAGAACTTGTGCTGTGCGTCCTGCGCCACGATGCCGGAGTTGCCGACGCCGTGAAACTCGATCTTGTGGCCGCCGCGCCCGGCCTCGGCGAGCCGTGCGATCGCCTGCTCCATCGCGCCGGCGGCCGCCACGTTGCGGTACTTCAGCAGCGCGCTGACCGCGTTGTCGACCAGCTTGACGACGATGTCGCCGGCCTGGTCGTCGTCGTCCACCGCACGGTGCACGAAGGGCACACCCTCGTTGACGCTGCCGGCGAGCTTGAGCTTGAAGTCGGCCAGGCCGGCGTAGCCGACGCTGCGGCAGAAGCGCACGACGGTGGGCTTGCTGACCTGGGCACGCTCGGCCAGCGTGCCCACCGGCAGGCTGGCAAAGCTGCGCGGGTCTGCGAGCACGAGCCGCGCCACGCGCCGCTCGGCCGGCGGCAGGGCGGGGATGCAGGCGCGGATCCGGTCGAGCATCAGGCGCCGCCCCGGGCCATCGCGGCGGCCATGCGTGCACGGGCCGGCATCATTGTTCCTCTTCCCAGCTGCAGCCGTCGCGCGCCACCAGGGCGCTGGCCGCCGGCGGGCCCCAGCTGCCGGCGGCATAGGGCCGCGGCGGTGCCGGGTCGGCGGCCCAGGCCTCGAGCACCGGCATCACCCAGCGCCAGGCCTGCTCCTGCTCGTCGCTGCGCACGAAGAGGTTCAGCCGGCCGGCGATGGCGTCGAGCAGCAGGCGTTCGTAGGCGCCCACACGATCGCTGGCGAAGGCCTTGTCGAAATCCAGATCCAGCGAGACCGGCGAGAGCTGTTCGTTGTTGCTGCTGCCCTTGGCCGCCAGCAGGTGCAGCTCCAGGCCGTCCTCGGGCTGCAGCTTGATGACCAGCTTGTTGGCGCAGCGCGTGCCGGGGAAGATCGGGTGCGGCACCTCGCGGAAGGTGACGACGATCTGCGCGTCGCGCGTGGCCAGGCGTTTGCCGGTGCGCAGGTAGAAGGGCACGCCGGCCCAGCGCCAGTTCTGCACCTCGGTGCGCAGCGCGACGAAGGTTTCACAGCGGCTGCCGGCGGGCACCCTGGGCTCGTCGAGGTAGGCGGGCACGGCATGCCCGTCGACGCTGCCGGCGCGGTACTGGCCGCGCACCACATCGCGCGCCACCTGCTGCGGCGTGAACGGTCGCAGCGACTTCAGGACCTTGAGCTTCTCGTCGCGGATGGCATCGGCGTCGTTGCTGATCGGCGGCTCCATCGCGATCATCGTCAGCAGCTGCAGGGCGTGGTTCTGCACCATGTCGCGCAGCGCCCCGGTGCGGTCGTAGTAGTCGCCGCGCGTGCCCACGCCCAGGGTCTCGGCGATCGTGATCTGGATGTTGGCGATGCTCTCGCGCCGCCACAGCGGCTCGAACAGGGCGTTGCCGAAGCGCAGCGCCATCACGTTCTGCACCGCCGGCTTGCCGAGGTAATGGTCGATGCGCAGGGCCTGCGACTCGGCGAAGGTCGAACGCACGATGCGGTTGATCTCGAGCGCGCTGGCGAGGTCGTGGCCGAGGGGTTTTTCCAGCACCACGCGCACGTTCGGGCCGTTGAGGCCGGCGGCGCCGAGCTGCTCGCAGACCACCGGGAACAGGGCCGGGCCGGTGGCAAGGTAGAGCACGACGGTGTCCGCGCCGCGTGCGTCGACCCACTGCTTCAGCCCGGCGTAGTCCTCGGGCAGCGAGAGGTCCATGCGCCGGTAGTGCAGCAGTTGAGCGAAGGCGGCGAATTCCTCGTCGCTGGGCCGCTTGGCGCTCTCGACTTCGGCAAAGCGCTGGTGGATGAAGTCGCGGTAGGCCTCGTCGCTGCGTTCATCGCGGGCCACCGCCAGGATGCGCCCACCAGGTGGCAGCTTGCCGTGGCGGAAGGCCTGCAACAGCGCCGGCATCAGCTTGCGCCAGGTCAGGTCCCCGGTTCCGCCGAAGAACACCAGATCGAAGGCCATGCGGAACTCATCGTCTGTAATTTTGTTACGTCAGCGATGATGCCGAAGTTCCAGTACCGGGTCAATCCGGCCGCGACCTCTGGCGCGCTCGGAGCCCGCCGGCAGCTCAGCGCTGCAGCGCGCCCGGCGACCAGGCGGTCGGGGGTTTCAGCGCCCGGGTGCCGATCGGCAACACGAACTCGGCGCTCGGCACGGCGGCTTCGCCGGCCAGCGTGCGTGGGTCCTCGGCGCGGCCGCGCAGCCAGCTGTCGGGCTGCAGCTCGAAGTCGAGCAGCATCGGGTCGACCAGGGACCCGGCGGTGGTCGGCCAGTTGCCGTCGAAGTCGCCGCTCGAGCCGAGCGTGAAGATGCCGGTGCCGACCGTGAGGTTGTTGACCGCGCGGATCTGCGTGTCCGGACCCAGCTTGTCGGGCCAGCTGCGCAGGAACCAGGTCAGCGGGAAGTTGCTGACCAGGGTGTTGTGCGACATCAGCAGATGGTTGCGCTCCCAGACCCGGGCTTCGGCGCCGTAGGCCACCATCACCGGATTCTGCGTGTCGCGGCTCTGGCCGATCAGGTTGCCGATCAAGGTGGCGTCGCCGCCGTTGGGCAGATCGACCTCGTAGGAGGCACCGCCGCCCGGGCCGTCGACGATCAGGTTGTAGGCGATGCGGTTGACCCGCGCGCGCGACTTGATCAGGTGGCCCTCAAAACCCTGGTGGAAGCGGCTGCCGGTGATTTCGGCCAGCGCGATGCGGCCGATGTAGAGCAGGTGCGGCAGGCTGCCGACCTGGCGCACGGCCCGCGAGAACTCGCTGTCGACGATGCGCAGTTCGGCATCAAGGAAGTTCGCGGTCAGCAGGCCGATCTGGTTGTCGGCGAAGCGGCAGCTGCGCAGCAGCAGGCGGCCCTTCTCGAAGCGGATGCCGGCACCATTGGCGTCGGGCACGCGGGCGCCGCGGAACTCGATGTTCTCGATCGTGATGTCGCCGTCGCGAATCACCCAGATCGCCTTGCCTTCAGCGTGGCGGCCGTCGGCATCGAAGACCGGGCGCTCACCGAGGCCGCGGATGATCAGCTGCTTCTGGGTGATGACGCCCACGCCGCCTTTGTACAGGCCGGGCATGACCTCGATGACGTCACCGTCGCGCGCCGCCGCAAGGGCCTGCGCGAAACCCATCGGCACGCCGTCGGGCCCGACGACCAGGGTTTCGGCGCAGGCGGGCAGCGCCAGCCACAGGCCCAGGATCAGGCATTTCAGGAAGTTCACGGGTGCCGAGTATCGCAGCCACTGCAAGCACATGTAACGGCGTTGTCACCCGATGACCCCCGCGATTGCGGTCTAATTTGCACATGCATCCGCCCGCGAACCAGCTCGAAGCCCTGAAGGCCTTCACCACCGTCGTCGCCGACACCGGCAACTTTCGCCAGCTGGCGCAATACGCGCCGCGCGACGCGACCACCAACCCGACCCTGATCCTGAAGGCGGTGCAGCAGCCCGAGTACCGGCCGCTGCTCGACGAGACGGTGGCGGCGCACCGGACTGCCCCGCTGGCCGACATCGTCGACGAGGTGCTGGTGCGCTTCGGTCAGGAGATCCTGCGCGTGGTGCCGGGGCGTGTCAGCACCGAGGTCGACGCGCGGCTGTCCTTCGACACCGCCGCCACGGTGGCCCGCGCGCGCCACCTGATCGCGCTGTATGAAAAGGCCGGCACCGGCCGCGACCGCGTGCTGGTCAAGATCGCGGCCACCTGGGAAGGCATCCAGGCGGCGCGTGTCCTGGAGCGCGAGGGCATCCACTGCAACCTGACCCTGCTCTTCGCCTTCTGCCAGGCGGTGGCCTGCGGCGACGCCGGCGTGACCCTGATCTCGCCCTTTGTCGGCCGCATTTACGACTGGCACAAGAAGGCGGCCGGCGCGGCCTGGGACGAGGCGGCGATGGCCGGCGCCAACGATCCCGGCGTGCTGTCGGTGACGCGCATCTGGCGCTACTTCAAACATTTTGACGTCGCCACCGAGGTGATGGGGGCGAGCTTTCGCAACGTCGGCCAGATCACCGCGCTGGCCGGCTGTGACCTGCTGACCATCAGCCCGGAACTGCTGGCCACGCTGCAGGGCAGCCAGGCGCCGCTGCAGCGTGTGCTCGACCCGGCCGAGGCCAGGGCAGCGTCGATCCACGCCGTCAGCCATGCCGAACCGGCCTTCCGCTGGGCACTCAACGAGGATGCGATGGCCACCGAAAAACTGGCCGAGGGCATCCGCGCCTTCGCCGCCGACGCCGTCAGGCTGGACCGGCTGATCGACGACATCCGCGCATGAGCGTTGTGCACGCCGACCAGACCCGTGCCTGGACCGCGCTGCGCGGCCACTACCAGGCGCATGGCCGCGAGCTCGACCTGCGCGACGCCTTCGCGCGCGACCCGGACCGTTTCGCCGCCTTCAGCCTGCAGGCGCCCGAAGTCTTTGCCGACCTGTCGAAGAACCTGTTCGACATCGCCACGCGGCGCTTCCTGCTCGATCTGGCCGGCGAATGCGGGCTCGAGGCGCGGCGCGACGCGATGTTCGCCGGCGAGCCGATCAACCGTAGCGAAGGCCGCGCCGTGCTGCATGTGGCGCTGCGTGCGCCGCGCGGGCAGGGGCCGTTCAGCGACGAGGTGCATGCCGTTCTCGAGCGCATGCTGGCGCTGGCCGAGCGCGTGCGCGACAGCGCCAGCAGCGGCATCACGGATGTGGTCAACATCGGCATCGGGGGCAGCGAGCTCGGCCCGGCGATGCTCGTCCCGGCGCTCGACGCCTATGCCCAGCGCGGCCTGCGCCTGCACTTCGTCAGCAACGTCGACGGCCACGCCATCGTGCCACTGCTGCGCGGCCTGCGGCCGGCCTCGACGCTGTTCATCGTGGCCAGCAAGACCTTCACGACCCAGGAGACGATGGCCAACGCGCGCGTCGCGCGGGCCTGGTTCCTGGCCCAGGGCGGCAGCGACATCGCCCGCCACTTTGTGGCCACGACGAGCAACACCGCGGCAGCGGCCGCCTTCGGCATCACCGAGACCCTGGGGTTCTGGGACTGGGTCGGTGGGCGCTATTCGCTGTGGAGCGCGATCGGGCTGCCGATCGCGGTTGCGCTGGGGGCCGAGAACTTTCGTGCGCTGCTGGCGGGCGCGCATGCGATGGACCGGCATTTTGCGAGCGCGCCGCTGGCGGCGAACCTGCCGGTGCAGCTCGGCCTGCTCGACGTCTGGTACCGCAACTTCCACCAGTTCACGAGCCGGTCGGTGGTGCCCTATCACCAGGGTCTGAGCCGCCTGCCGGCCTATCTGCAGCAGCTGGAGATGGAGTCCAACGGCAAGTCCGTCGACCTGGACGGCCGCGCGCTGCCCTTCGCCACCAGCCCGGTGGTCTGGGGCGAGCCGGGCACGAATGGCCAGCACGCCTTTTTCCAGATGCTGCACCAGGGCAGCGACGTGGTCCCGGTGGAGTTCATCCTCGTGCAGACGCCGGCACATGGCGAGCCCGGACTGCATGCCCTGCTGCTGGCCAACGGGCTGGCGCAGAGCCAGGCGCTGATGCAGGGCCGCAGCGTCGAGGCCGCGCTGAGCGACAAGCCGCCCACCGCGGCCCCGGGCGCCGACCCGGCCAACATCGCGCGCCACCGCAGCTTCCCGGGCAACCGGCCGAGCACGACCCTGGTGCTCGACGCGCTGACGCCGCGTTCGCTGGGCGCGCTGATCGCGATGTACGAACACCGCGTGTTCACCAGCGCCGCAGTCTGGGGCATCAATGCCTTCGACCAATGGGGCGTGGAGCTGGGCAAGGCGCTGGCCGGCGATCTGCTGCCGCGCCTGGACAGCGGCGACGCCAGCGGCTTGGACGGCTCGACCGCCGGCTTGCTGGCGCGCCTGCGGCGCTGATCAGATCGTCGAGTCGCCGTCGCCGGTCTGGCGATTCGACATGTCGTTCAGGCGCTGGACCACGTTCGCCTCCTCGGCGGCGGAGAAGGCGAAGGGGAAGAGGGTGCGCACTTCGGAGCTGCGCTCGGGCTGCCCGCCGTAGATCGCGATCTGCTCGCGGATCTGCGAAAACGCCGTCGTCAACAGGATCGCCGGTGCGTTGACGGCGCGGTTCAGGCGTTCCGGACCCAGCTGTTGCAGCCCCAGCATGCGTTCGTAATAGCGCTGGTGGCGCGGGTTGACCTCGATCACCAGGCGGTCAAAGCCACGCACCCGATGGGCCACGATGTAAGCCACGTGGAACAGTGCCGCCAGCACGCGCTTGGTCGCGGTGGTCGGGTCGACGGCGAGCTTGGTGAACTCGCACAGCCGCGTGCCTTCGGCCCGCAGCTGGTTCAGCTCGGCGTGAAAGGCGTCGTCGGCGCCGAGCGACTTGCCCAGATCGAAGGCCACCGTGATCGTGCCCAGCGGCGTCTCGTCGTCCAGCGCCACCAGGGTGAAGCGGTCCACCGACTGCGACGCGGCCAGCGACACCGACTGGTAGCCGCGCCAGGCATAGCGGCTGCGCAGCAGGCCGCCGATCAGGCTGCGCCTCGACTCCTGCTCGGCGGCCTTGATCTTGAAGCGCTGCGGGCCGGCCGGACCGTCGGGCAGCAGATCCAGCCGCGTGCCTTCGATCAGCATGCCCTTGGCCTTGCGCCGCGTCAGCAGCGACGCGGCGATCAGCGTGCTTCGGTAGTCGTCGGCCATGGACCAGGGGGGGACGGATCACAAACGTCACCAAGTGTATTCCCCGCAAATGGGCGCCGGTGCGCCCATTCGCGGGGCCGCGTCAGCGCTTTGCGGCCAGGCCGGCCACCGCCTGCGCCGCGGCCTGCCGACCCTGCTCGACGATGCGCGACTTCCAGGTGTCGGTGTCGGTGTAGAAGGCGTCGCGGGTGTTGCGCTTGATCGGCTCGCGCTGCGCGGCACCGGCCTGCGGGTGGTTCTCCAGCCACTGGTCGGCGCGCAGCGCATGCATCACCGCCGGCACCGGCAGCGTGCCGAACTCCAGCGCGATGCCGGTGGTCTCGGCCTGCGGGCATTCCTGCTCGGCGGCCAGCCACATCAGCCCGACCAGGGGCGCCGAGCTCGACGAACCGTCGTAGATCGACGTGATCTGCGGCCCCCACCAGGCCCGTGCACGCGCCAGCGCGGCCGCATCGTCGCGGCCGGCGAAGATGCGCTCGCCATGCCCGCTGGGGCCCAGGCCGGTGTGCAGGTCGATCCAGCCCAGGCGACGGCAATGCCGGCCGTGATCCTGCAGCACATGGCGCAAGGTCTGCTGGCTCCAGGTCGGCGCGCGACCGCCGTAGAACAGGCCCTCGGGGTGTTCGTACTGGCCGCCGGACATTGCCGCCTGCAGCGCACGTTCACCATGCGCCGCAGCGTAGGCGGCGAGCCGGGCATCGGCCTCGGGCGCCGGCCAGTGCGCCGGCACGATGGCGGTGGCCAGTTCGTCGTAGCCCGGGTTGGCCGGCAGCGGGGCGTGGAAGTCGTGGAAGTTGCGGTTCAGGTCGACGTTTTCGTGCGTCGTGCGCCGCCACCAGGAAAACCCCCAGGGGTTCAGTCCGTGGATGTGCAGCAGGGCCACGCCGGCATCGTGCGCCGCGGCGCGCAAGCCGGCGTCGGCGAGCAGGGCACGCTGCACGCCCGAGCCGCAGAAGCCTTCGACGCCGTGGCAGGCGCTGCTGACCAGCAGCACCGCTTGGGCGTCCATCGGGCCGTCGCGCAGCACGTCCATCGCCAGCACTTCGCCGTGCATGCCCAGCAGCGGGTGCACATGCGACTGCAGATCCAGGCCCAGCGCCTCGGCCTCGGCCATGAAGCCGGCGCGCGCCTCGGCGTAGGTCTGGGCGAAGAAGCGCGCGTCGCTCACGGCCTGGCCGACCCCAGCCATTTTTCAGCCAACCGCACCCAGGCCGTGGCGCCCAGCGGGATCAGCTCGTCGTTGAAGTCGTAGCTCGGGTTGTGCAGCATGCACGGGCCCATGCCATGGCCGCCTTCACGATGGCTGCCGTCGCCGTTGCCGATGAGGAAGTAGCAGCCGGGCTTTTCGAGCAGGAAGTAGCTGAAGTCCTCGGCCCCCATCGTCGGCTCGAATTCCTGCACGTTCTGTGCGCCCGCCACCTCGCCGAGCAGTTCGCGCACGAAGTCGGTCTCGGCCGGGTGGTTCACCGTCGGCGGGTAGTTGCGGTGGAAATGGAATTCGCACTCGGCCTCGAAGGCGGCGCAGGTCGCCTCGGCGATGCGCTGCATGCGTTGCTCGACGAGGTCCAGCACCTCGGTGGTGAAGGTGCGCACCGTGCCCTGGAGCTCGCAGCTGTCGGGGATCACATTCGTCGCTTCGCCGGCGTGGATCATCGTCACCGAGATCACCGCGGTGTCGATCGGGCGCTTGTTGCGCGTGACGATGGTCTGGAAGGCCTGCACCATCTGGCAGGCCACCGGCACCGGGTCGATGCCGTTGTGCGGCAGTGCCGCATGTGCACCCTTGCCGCGGATCGTGATTCTGAACTCGTTGGAGCTGGCGAACACCGGCCCGCTCTTCACCGCGAACTGCCCCGCCGCCATGCCCGGCCAGTTGTGGGCGCCGAAGATGGCCTCCATCGGGAATTTTTCGAACAGGCCGTCCTTGATCATCTCGCGCGCACCGCCGCCACCTTCTTCGGCCGGCTGGAAGACGAGGTAGACGGTGCCGTCGAAATCGCGGTGGCGCGACAGGTGCTTGGCCGCGGCCAGCAGCATCGCGGTGTGGCCGTCATGGCCGCAGGCGTGCATCCTGCCGGCATGTCGGCTGGCGTGGGCGAAGCTGTTGTGCTCGGTCATCGGCAGCGCGTCGATGTCGGCGCGCAGGCCGACGGCGCGCTCCGACCTGCCGTTCTTGACGATGCCGACGACGCCGGTGGTGCCCATGCCGCGGTGCACCGGGATGCCCCAGTCGGTGAGTGCCTGGGCGATGACGTCGGCGGTGCGCTGCTCCTGGAAGCAGAGCTCGGGGTGGGCGTGCAGGTCGCGGCGGATCGTGGCGATCGCCTGCGCGTCGGCGAGGATGCTGTCGATCAGGTTCATCGGATCAGTGTACGACCGCTGCGCGAACCACGGTGGGTGCGGGGATGTCCGCCGGGCGGCGCCGCGGGGCTCAAACCCCGCGCCATGCAGCGGCCCTGCGCCGACGGGGCCGCGCGCGATATGCAATAGTTCGCCGATGCAGGCCGCCAACACGAGTGCGTCGAAGATCATTCACGGTGCCTGTCCGCACGATTGCCCGGACACCTGCGCCCTGCGCATCAGCGTCGAGGACGGCCGGGTGGTCAAGGTGGCGGGCGACCCGGAGCATCCGCCGACCCACGGCGCGCTGTGCACCAAGGTCTCGCGCTATGCCGAGCGCAGCTACCACCCCGAGCGGGTGCTGACCCCGCTGCGGCGGGTCGGGCCCAAGGGCGCCGGGCAGTTCGAGGCGATCGGCTGGGACGAGGCCCTGGACAGGGTGGCCACGCGGCTGGCGGCCATCGCCGCGCGCGACCCGCAGGCGGTCCTGCCCTACAGCTATGCCGGCACGATGGGCCTGGTGCAGAGCGAGAGCATGGCGGCACGCTTCTTCCACAAGCTCGGCGCGTCCCTGCTGGACCGCACGATCTGCTCCAACGCCGGCGGTGAGGCGCTGGTCGCCACCTACGGCGGCAAGCTCGGCATGCACCTCGAGCACTTTGCGCACAGCCGCCTGATCCTGGTCTGGGGCAGCAACTCGATCGCCTCGAACCTGCATTTCTGGACCTTCGCCCAGCAGGCCAAACGCGCCGGTGCCAAGCTCTGGTGCATCGACCCGCGGCGCACCGAGACCGCCGAAAAATGCCACCGCCATCTGGCGCTGCGCCCGGGCAGCGACGGCGCGCTGGCGCTGGCGCTGATGCACGAGCTGGTGCAGCACGGCTGGGTCGACGAAGACTATGTGGCCCGCCATGTGCAGCAGGGCGCGGGCGGCTGGCCGGCGTTGCGCGAGCGGGCACTGCAATGGCCGCCGGAGCGTGCGGCGGCGCTCTGCGGCGTGCCCGCCGACGACATCCGCGAGCTGGCGCGCGACTACGGCACCACGACGCCGGCAGCGATCCGTCTGAACTACGGCATGCAGCGTGTGCACGGCGGGGGCAGCGCGGTGCGCCTGGTCGCGCTCCTGCCCTGTCTGACCGGGGCCTGGCGGCAGCCTGCCGGCGGCCTGCTGCTCAGCAGCTCGGGCTGGTTCAAGGCGGCACGCGACGACGCCGCGCTGCAGCGGCCCGATCTGCTGGCCGGCCGCCGGCCGCGCACCATCAACATGGTCACGATCGGCGACGACCTGCTGCGCGAATCTTCGCCTGCCTTCGGACCGAAGATCGAGGCCCTGGTGGTCTACAACAGCAACCCGGTGGCGGTGGCGCCGGAAAGTGCCAAGGTGGTGCGCGGTTTCCAGCGCGAGGACCTGTTCACCGTGGTGCTCGAACATTTCCTCACCGACACTGCCGACCATGCCGACATCGTGCTGCCGGCCACCACCCAGCTCGAGCACCATGACACGCATGCCGCCTACGGCCACACCTATGCGCTGATCAACCAGCCGGCCATCGCGCCGCTTGGCCAGGCGCGGCCGAACACCGCGATCTTCCGCGCGCTCGCGGCGCGCATGGGGTTCAGCGAGCCCTGTTTCGCCGACAGCGACGAGCAGATCGTCGCGCAGGCCTGGAAGCCGCAATGGGTGGACGCCGAAGAACTGCACACGCGCGGCTGGGTCAAGCTGGCGCTGCCCGAGGCGCCGTTTGCCGACGGCGGATTCCACACCGCCGATGGCCGGGCCCGGGTCTCGGATCCGGCCGCCGGCCTGGGCCTGCCCGACCATGTGCCGAACCACGAGTGCGCCGAAGCGACACCGGCCCTGGCGGCGCGCTACCCGCTGGCGCTGATCTCGCCGCCGGCGCGGCATTTCCTGAACTCCACCTTCGTCAACGTGAAGAGCCTGCGTTCGATCGAAGGTGAACCGCTGGTCGAGATCCACCCGCTGGACGCCGCCGCGCGCGGCATCAGCAGCGGCCAGCTGGTGCGCCTGTTCAACGACCGCGGCGAGTACCGCTGCCGCGCCGAGGTCAACCAGCGCGCGCGCCCCGGCGTCGTCAACGGCCTGGGCGTGTGGTGGCGCAAGTTCGGCGTCGACGGCAGCAACGTCAACCAGCTGACCCACCAGCGCCTGACCGACATCGGCCGCGCGCCGAGCTTCTACGACTGCCTGGTCGAGGTGGCGCCGGCGTGATCCGGGGCTTGCTGGGCGCGGGGCTGGCGGCAACGGCGCTGCTGCTGGCCGGCTGCGACACCCTGGCCGAAGCCGGCTACCTGCGCCAGTCGGTGGCCGGGCATCTGGACATCGTCTGGCGCGCGCGGCCGGTGGACGACTGGATCGCCGCCGCCGACACCGCACCGGCGCTGAAGGCGCGGCTGGCGCTGACGAGGCGCATGCGCGACTTTGCGGTCGACGCGCTCAAGCTGCCGGACAACCAGAGCTACCGGCGCTACGCCGCGCTCGACCGTCCGGCGGCGGTGTGGAACGTGGTGGCGGCGCCCGAACTGTCGCTGACGCTGAAGACCTCGTGTTTCCCGGTCGTCGGCTGTGTCGGCTACCGGGGCTACTACGAGCGTGCGCTGGCCGACGCGCAGGCCGGCGAACTGCGCGACCAGGGCTGGGAGGTGATGGTCTACGGCGTGCCGGCCTATTCGACGCTGGGCCGGCTCGAATGGCTGGGCGGCGACCCCCTGCTGTCCACCTTCATCGGCTGGCCCGAGGGTGAACTGGCGCGGCTGATCTTCCATGAACTGGCGCACCAGGTGGCCTATGCGTCGGGCGACACCGAGTTCAACGAGTCCTTTGCCACCACCGTCGAGCGTCTGGGCGGGCAGCGCTGGCTGGACCAGCATGCCAGTGCCGAGGCGCGCGCCGAGTACGCAGCCTTCGATGGCCGCCGACGCGACTTCAAGGCCCTGACACTGCGTGTGCGTCGGGACCTGGCGGCGATCTACGCCGACCCGGCGCGCGACGCGGCGGCCCGACGTGCCGCCAAGGCCGAACGCCTGGCGCGACTGCAGGCCGAATACGCGGCCCTGAAGGCCGGGCCCTGGGCCGGCTTTGCCGGGTACGACCCCTGGTTTGCCCAGGCCAACAACGCCGCCTTCGGCATCCAGGCCGCCTACGACGGCCTGGTGCCGGCCTTCGAGCGCCTGTTCGACCGCGAGGGCAGGGACTTTCACCGCTTCTACGCCGCGGTGCGCCGCCTGGCCGACTTGCCGCGCGACCAGCGCGCCGCCACACTGGCGGCGCTGCAAACCGAGAGCTGACCGATGCCCGACATCCGCATCCACCGTGAACACAAGCTGGGCCTGGCCAAGGCGCGCAAGGTCGCCTGGCAATGGGCCGAGCAGGTCGAAGCCCGCTTCGACATGGAATGCACGGTGATCGAAGGCGAGACCAGCGACACCGTCGAATTCAGCCGCAGCGGCTGCAACGGCCGGCTGATCGTCGCCGCCGGCCATTTCGACCTCGAAGCCAAGCTCGGTTTCCTGCTCGGCGCCTTCAGCAAGACCATCGAGGGCGAGATCGAGAAGAACCTCGACAGCCTGCTTGCGGCCTCGGAGAAGAAGCCCGTGGCCAAGCCCGGCGCCGCCACGCCGGCGGCGAAGAAGACGGCGCCGAAGAAGAAGTAGCGGCGAAGTCGCGACGCCGCGGCCTACTTCAGGTCTTCGATGAGGTCGATGTATTCCTGCATCGCGGCGTCGCTCGACTTGCCCTTCTGCTCGGCCCAGGCGTCGTACTTGGCACGGCCGACCATGTCGGTGAAACCGGGCCGCTTGCCGTCGACGTCGCCGCCGGTGGCCTGCTTGTACAGCGCGTAGATCTTCAGCAGGGTCATGTTGTCCGGTTTTTCCGGCAACTGCTTGCTTTGATTGACGGCGTTCTCGAATGTGGTCTTGAGGTCGGCCATGCGGGTCTTTCGCTGAGTGAAACTCTCGGGTTGACGCCGGGGATCTTACCCAGCATCGTCCGCCCACCCCAGAGCACTGACCCGAGGAGATTCCGAATGCCTGCAGCCCCGGAGCGCATGTCGCGCGTGGACACCGCCTGGCTGCGGATGGACAACGACGTCAATCTGATGATGATCGTCGGCATCTGGCTGCTCACGCCGGCGGTCCGGATCGAGGCGCTGCGCGAGCGCCTGACCGACAAGCTGCTCAAGTACGACCGCTTCCGCCAGAAGGTGGTGCACGACCCGATGGGCGCATTGTGGGTCGAGGACGCGGACTTCGACATCACGCGGCATGTCGTGCCGGCGGTTCTGGACAAGGTTGCGGGGCGCAGCGAGCAGCAGGCCCTGCAGGCGCTGTGTGGCGAGCTGGCGATGACGCCGCTCGACCCGGCGCGCCCGCTGTGGCAGTTCCAGCTGGTCGAGGACTACGAGGGCGGCAGCGCGATGATCGCGCGTGTGCACCATTGCATCGGCGACGGCATTGCGCTGATCTCGGTGATGATGAGCATGACCGACGGCGGCAGCGACCCGCCGACCCGCCGCCGGCGCGAGAAGCAGGCGCTGCGCGAACATGGCGCCGACGGCGACTGGCTGGCGCGCGCCGTGCTCGAACCCGTGACCGACTTCACCGTCAAGGCCCTGGGCATGTACGGCAAGGGGCTGACCAAGTCGCTGGCCTGGCTGTCCGACCCGCAGTCGATCGGCGGCACCGCGGAACTCGCCCGGATGGGTTATCAGGTGGTCAGCGACGCCGCCGCGCTGGCCCTGATGCCCGACGATTCGCGGACCCTGCTGAAGGCCAGGCCCGGCGGCCACAAGGTCGTGGCCTGGAGCGAGCCGGTCTCGCTGGTCCGCGTCAAGGCGGTCTGCAAGGGCCTGGGATGTTCGGTCAATGACGTGCTGCTGTCCTGCGCCGCGGGGGCCGTCGGCGCCTATCTGGCCGAGCGCGGCGACGACCCGCAGGACAAGGCGATCCGCGCCATGGTGCCGGTCAACCTGCGCCCGCTCGACCAGGCCTGGAAACTCGGCAACCGCTTCGGTCTGGCGCCGCTGGTGCTGCCGATCGGCATTGCCAACCCGATCGAACGCGTGTTTGCGGTGCGCGCGCGCATGAATCAGCTCAAGGGCACCTACCAGCCGCTGCTGGCTTTCGGTGTGCTGGCCCTGTCGGGCCTGCTCATCAAGCCGGTGCAGGACCTGGTGCTGGGCTACTTCTCGAAAAAGTCCACTGCCGTGATGACGAATGTGCCCGGCCCGACGCAGACGCTCAAGCTGTGCGGCAGCACCTTGCGCCAGACCATGTTTTGGGTGCCGGCTTCGGGCGACGTCGGTGTCGGCGTGTCGATCCTGAGCTACGGCGGCGGCGTGCAGTTCGGCCTCATCACCGACCGCGCGCTGTGCCCCGACCCGCAGGCCATCATCGACCGCTTCGAGCCGGAGTTCGAGAAGCTCACCTGGCTGACCCTGATGCTGCCCTGGGGCGACGAGGCGGTTTGACGCTGGCCCGCGGGCGCGCCGCGGCGGGGCGCAGGTCGGGCAGGCGCATCGCCAGCGCCCGCTCGCGCAGCCAGCGGTGGCCGGGGTCGGCGTTGTGCCGCCAGTGCCAGTGCATCGCCACCGGGAAGCTCGGCAGGCCGAGGTCGGGCTCCAGCACCTGCAGCGCATGGCGCGCGGCAAAACGCCCCGCCGGCCGCGACGGCAGCACCACGGCGAGCTCGGTGGCCTCGAGGATCGGCGGCACCACCATGAAATGCGGCAGCGCCAGCCGGATGCGCGATTCCAGCCCCAGCTGCTGCAGGGCGCGCGCCGGCACCGTGTGGCTGCGCACGATGATGAAGTCCAGGCCCTCCAGCGAGGCACGGTCGTGCAGCGCGCCCGCCAAGGGGTGGCCGCGGCGCAGCAGAACCACGTAGCGCTCGGTGAGCAGCGTGGCCTGCTCGCTGCTGGCCAGCTCGGGCAGGTAGCCGAACGCCAGGTCGAGCCGGCCCTGCTCCAGCGCCGCTCCGATGGCCTCGGTCGGCAGTTGCACCGCCTCCAGCGTGATCCCGGGCGCCTGCTGCGCCAGGCCGTGCATGAGCAGGGGCAGGAACTCGTCGGCGCCGATGTCGCTCATGTGCAGCACGAAGCGGCGGTGCGCATGCGCGGCGTCGAAATGGTCGCTTTCCTGCAGTGCGGCGTCGAGCAGCTGCAAGGCCGCCAGCACCTGCGGCGCCAGCCGTTCGGCGCGCGGTGTCGGGTGCACGCCGCCGGCCGCACGCACGAACAGCGGGTCGTGCAGCAGCAGGCGCAGCCGGGTCAGCGCATGGCTGGTCGCCGGCTGCGACAGGCCCAGCTGCTCGGCGGCGCGGCTGACGCTGCGCGCCTGGTGCACGGCCGCAAAAACATGCAGCAGGTTCAGGTCGATGTCGCCGACATTCATGTCGTGCATGGTAGATGCAAAGCTGCCGGTATGGACCGCAGGCCGCCCGCTGCCTACAGTCGGGCGATGGAAGTCCAGTTCACCGAACAGATTGCGCAGCTCCAGCTCGGCGCCGGCCAGACCTTTCACGGCGAGGGCATCCTGGCGATCACGAAGGCCCTGCTGCAGTCGGGCGTGGCCTATGTCGGCGGCTACCAGGGCGCGCCGGTGTCGCATCTGCTGGACGTGATGGTCCAGGCCCGGCCTTATGTCGACACCCTGGGCGTGCATGTCGAGGCCTGCTCCAACGAAGCTTCGGCGGCGGCGATGCTCGGTGCCAGCATCCACTACCCGCTGCGCGGCTGCGTTACCTGGAAGAGCATCGTCGGCACCAATGTCGCCGCCGATGCGCTGAGCAATCTGGCGTCGCCGGGTGTCGTCGGCGGGGCCCTGATCGTCGTCGGCGAGGACAGCGGCGAAGGTGCCAGCGTGATCCAGGAACGCACCCATGCCTTCGCGATGAAGAGCACCCTGGCGCTGTTCGACCCGCGGCCGGAGCTGGCGAACATGGTGCGCTGCGTGGAGCACGCCTTTGCGCTCAGCGAGGCGAGCAACATGCCGGCCATGCTGGGCCTGCGCATCCGCGCCTGCCATGTGCGCGGGCAGTTCGAGGCCAGCGACAACGTCGCACCCAGGATCGGCACGCATGCCCTGATCGACGAGCCCGCGGCCTTCGACTACGCCAAGCTGTCGCATCCGCCGGTGACCTTCCAGCACGAGAAGCTGAAGGTCGAACAGCGCATCCCGGCGGCGCAGGCCTATATCGAGCAGCATGCGCTGAACGAGACCTTCGACGGTGACCTGGGCGACGTCGGCATCGTCGTGCAGGGCGGTGTCTTCAACGCACTGCAGCGCGCGCTGCAGGAGCTCGGTCTGGCCGACGCCTTCGGCGCCAGCCGGCTGCCGGTGCATGTGCTCAATGTGACCTATCCGCTGCTGCCGCGCCAGATCGGCGCTTTTGCGGCCGGCAAGCGCGCGATCCTGGTGCTCGAGGAAGGCACGCCGGAATTCATCGAGAAGGACGTCATCCAGGCCCTGCGCCGGCAGGACCTGAACACCGCGGTGCACGGCAAGGATCTGCTGTCGGCGGCCGGCGACTATCAGGTCGAACTGCTGGTGCAGGGCCTGCTGGCGTTCTGCGACCGGCATCTGCCGCAGCTCGAGCTGAGCGCCGGCCGCGCCTGGCTGGCCGCCAATGCCGCGCGCCGCGCCGACGTGCCGGTGGCGTCGTTGCCGGCGCGGCCCCCGGGTTTTTGCATCGGCTGCCCGGAGCGCCCGGTGTTCAGCGCGCTCAAGCTGGCGCAGCAGGAGGTCGGGCGCGTGCACGTCGCGGCCGACATCGGCTGCCATTCCTTCGGCACCTTCGAGCCCTTCAATTCGGGGCATTCGATCCTGGGTTTCGGCATGAGCCTGGCCAGCCGCGCCGGCGTCAGCCCGATGATGCAGCGGCGCACGCTGGCCATCATGGGCGACGGCGGCTTCTGGCACAACGGCCTGCTCACCGGCGTGCAGGCGGCGCTGTTCAACGGCGACGACGCGGTGCTGCTGATCATGAAGAACGGCTACACCTCGGCCACCGGCACGCAGGACATCATCAGCACGCCCGACGACGAAGCCAAGGCCGAGGCCGAACGCCAGGCGGTGGTGCACCAGAGCCTGGTGCACAAGAACCAGACCATCGAAACCACGCTCACCGGCATGGGCCTGAAGTGGATGCGCACCGTGAACACCTACGAGGTCGACGCGATGCGGCGCACCGTCGAGGAAGCGCTGACCACGGACTTCGACGGCCTGAAGGTCATCATCGCCGAAGGTGAGTGCCAGCTCGAACGCCAGCGCCGGCTGAAACCCTTCACCGCCGGCCGGCTGAAGCGGGGCGAACGTGTCGAGCGCGTGAAGTACGGCGTCGACGAGGATGTCTGCACCGGCGACCACGCCTGCATCCGGCTGTCGGGCTGCCCGACGCTGACGATCAAGGACAACCCCGATCCGCTGAAGGTCGACCCGGTGGCCACCGTGATCGATGGCTGCGTCGGCTGCGGCCTGTGCGGTGCCAACGCGCATGCGGCCACCCTGTGCCCGAGCTTCTACCGCGCCGAACTGGTGAAGAACGCCAGCGCCTGGGAACGTTTCATGGCCGGTCTTCGCGACAGGCTCACCGGCTGGCTGCGGCCTGAGGTGGTGGCATGACGCGGCCGATGCCGATGGCTGCCGGCGGGCCGAGCGCCGGGCCGCTCCCAAGCCGGCCCGCCATCCCCCCGGGGGATCGGCCGGCGTACCCGTCGGACGAGGGGCCGACATGACCCGGGCGATGTCCATGGCTGCCGGCGGGCCGAGCGCCGGGCCGCTCCCAAGCCGGCCCGCCATCCCCTCGGGGGATCGGCCGACGTACCCGTCGGACGAGGGGCCGACATGACCCGTCCGACCACGGTCCTGGTCTGCGCCCTCGGCGGCGAAGGTGGCGGGGTGCTTGCGGAGTGGCTGTACGGCGCCGCGGTGCTTGCCGGCCATGCGGCGCAGAGCAGTTCGGTGCCCGGGGTCGCGCAGCGCACCGGCGCCACCACCTATTACATCGAGGTCTGGCCCGAGGCCGAATCGACGCACCCGGGCCGGCGCCCGGTGTTCAGCCTGAACCCGGTGCCCGGCGGCGTGGACCTGCTGGTCTCGTCGGAACTGCTGGAGACGGTGCGCCAGGTGGCGCAGGGCATGGTCAGCGCCGAGCGCACGAGCGTGATCAGCGCCACCGCACGCACACTGACCACGGCCGAGAAGATGGCGCTCGGCGACGGCCGCAGCGACCCGGCGGCGCTGACGGCCACGCTGCAGCGCCACGCGAAGGCGGCCGAACTGCTGGACCTGGCCGCGCTGGCGCAGCAGGCGGGCACCGTGATCAGCGCAACGATGCTGGGTGCAGTCGCCGCCAGCGGCGTGCTGCCGTTTTCGCGCGAGGTCTACGAGCACACCATCCGCGCCGGCGGCAAGGGTGTCGAGCCCAGCCTGCGCGGGTTTGCGCTGGCCTTCGAGGCCGTGGCCAGGCTGCGTGCGCAGCGCGCCCAGGTCGAGGCCGCGCTGCGCCCCGCCGCGGCCCCCGATCTGCGCGCCCTGGGCCGTGCCCGGGTGACGAGCTACCAGGACCCGGCCTATGCCGCCCTGTACGACGAACGCCTGGACCGTTTTGCCGCCTGGCCGGCCGTGCAGACCGAACTGGCGCGCTGGCTGGCGCTGTGGATGGCCTTCGACGACGTGGTGCGCGTCGCGGCGCTGAAGCTGGCCGCGCCGCGCCTGGCGCGTGTGCGGCGCGAAGTCCGGGCCGGCGACGACGAGGTGCTGAAGCTCTACGACCACTTCAAGCCCGGCGTACCCGAAATCGCCGCGCTGCTGCCGGCGCGGCTGGCCGGGCGCCTCGTCGCCTGGGACCGTCGCCGCATGGCCGCCGGCCGCGACCCCTGGGCGCTGCCGCTGAAGATCGGCACGCACACCCTGCACGGCGTGCTCGCGCTGCGCCTGGTGGCCGCGCTCAAGGGCCGGCGCCGGCAAGGCAGCCGGTTTGCGCTCGAGCAGTCGCTGATCGAACGCTGGCTCGCCGCCGTCGCCGCCGGTGCCGCGCGGGATGCCGCACTCGGGCTGGAACTCGCCATGTGCGGCCGTCTGATCAAGGGTTACGGCAGCACCAACGAACGCGGCAAGGCCAACCTGCTGCACATCGTCGACCACCTTGCCGCCACCGACGCCAGCAGCGTGCGCGCCGCGCGCGAGGCGGCCTTGGCCGACGACGCCGGTCGCGCGCTGGACGCCACGCTGCAGGCCCATGGCGCACCGCCGCGGCCGCTGCGCGAGCAGCCGCTGCGCTTTTACCGGCGCAAGCCGGCCGCGCCGGGCGGCTGAACGGGCCGGATCCGCGCCAGCGCCGCGTCACGCCCAGGCTTGCGGGGCCGGCGTCGACGCGGCAAGGCGCGTCGGGGGCCGTCACGGCTGCGCGGCATGCGCAGAGACATCCGGTGCGGACCGCAGGGCGATACTCAGCGCGGGGTCCGTGGACCAGGACGCCGGAGGCTGCCCGACGCAGCCTTGCACCGCCTGCGGCGTGCTGGCGTGGCAAGCGAGCAGACCCATCCAGCCGTCGCGGCCGCTGCGCTTGACGGCCAGCAGCGCGGTGTCGGCCAGGCCGACGGTGGCTTCCCAGTCCAGGGCTTCGGGGCAGGCGGGGGCCAGCGGGAAGGCCGCGAAGCCGATCGAGCAGCTGCGCTGCAACGTCTGGCCGTCGCCGAAATCGAAGGGCGTGTCGGCGATCACGGACCGCAGGCGTTCGGCCACCTCGGGCGCATGCTCGCGGGCACAGTCGCGCGCGACGACGAGGAACTCCTCGCCGCCCCAGCGCACGAGCAGGTCGCTGTCGCGGAAGACCTGCTGCAGCCGGCCGCGCATCTGCGCCAGTACGGCGTCCCCGGCGGCGTGTCCGTAATCGTCGTTGACCTGCTTGAAGTGGTCGATGTCGATGAGGAAGAAGACCAGTCCCGGCGCGTCGATCGCCATGCCCTGCTGCCGCCGTTGGCGGGCCAGCGCCAGGTCGGCCTCGATCGCCTGCGCCAGCTGCCGCCGGTTGCGCAGCCCGGTCAGCGGGTCGGTCAGGCTGGCCTGTTCCAGCGCCAGCGACTGCGCCCGCAGCTGCTCGGTGGCCGCCACCAGGGCGGTCGTGCGTTCGGCCACACGGTCTTCCAGGGCCTGCTGCCGACGGGTGAGCGTGCGCGTGCGCCGCTGCACCACCACCGCCAGCAGCAGGGCGCCGAGGATCAGCAGACCCAGCACCGCCGACACACGTGCCGCGCCGGTCTGCCACCAGGTCGGGAGCACGTTCACCCCGACCTGCACCGGCTCGGCCGCCCAGACGCCGGCGCGGTTGCTGCCGCGCACTTCGAGGCGGTACTGCCCGGGCGCCAGGTTGCCGTAGCTGGCCGAGCGGAATGCGGCGCTGGTGGACACCCAGTCGCTGTCGACGCCCACCAGACGGTAGGCGTAGCGCGTGCGCCGCGGGTCGGCGTAGTCGAGGGCGGCGAATTCCACGCTGAAGCGGTGACTGCCGGGCGGGATGTCGATGGACCCGGCGTCCTGCGGCAGGGGCCGCGACTGGCCGTCGACCTGCAGACCGGTCAGGCGCACCGGCGGTGCCTGGTCCGGCGGGTCGAAGCGGGCAGCATCGACGACGAGCAGGCCCCGGCTGCTGCCGAACACCAGCCGCCCGTCGACCAGCCGGGCATAGGCACGAAACCAGCCGGTGCCTTGCGCGGCGCCGTCGGCGGGGGTCAGCGCGTGCAGCCGATCGGTGCTCGGGTCGTAGACGTACATCTGGGTCCAGATCCGGCCGCGTGAATCCTGCAGCAGGTTCACGCCAAAGGGGCGGTTGATCACGCCGTGGCGCACGCTGATGGCGCCGAAGCGGGCCTGGCGGCCGTTCCACTGCGTCATTCGGTGCAGGCCGGCGACGGCGGTGTCGAGCCAGAGCGTGCCGTCGCGGTCGAAGAGCAGGCCGATCACGAGCGTCGAGGACAGACCGGCGCCGTCCCCTGCGTCCACGGCCACGGCCACGTCGGCATTGGGGGCGATGCGCAAGAGACCGTGCAGACCACCGATCCAGACCCCGCCGTCCGGGGCCTCGGCGAGCGCAAAGATCTCGCCGTCGACCCTGCCGCCTTCGGCCCGATGCACGGGTGTCGGTGCCGCGTCACCGGGCGCCAGGCGGTACAGGCCGCCCTGGGTCGCGATCCACAGGCGCCCGTCGCGCGCCTCGAGCATGCGGTGCGTGGCGCCGCCCGCGTGCCGATGGCGGCGCATCGGCCGGCCGTCGGCATCGACGCGCAGCAGTTCGCCCGAGCGGCCGAGCCAGGCGCCGCCGTCGGCGGCCGGCGCCATCGACTGCCAGGGCGGCCCGTCGTCGGCCGGCACCCGGCCTTGAACGCGCAGCCCCGCGTCCATCGCCACCAAGGGGCCGGCATGGGTTGCGGCCCACAGGCCCCCGTCCGGCCGCGCGAGCAGGGCGCGGGTGTCGGGGTCGCTGAACAGGCCGCCGGCCTCGGTCGAGCCCTGACGCAGGCGCAGCGCCACCAGGCCCGGGTCGGTGCGCTGCAGGCCGAAGCCGAAGCCGCCGACCCAGATCGCGCCGCTGGCGTCGCGCAGCAGACTGCTGATCGCGTTGCCGCCGAGGCCGTCGCCGTGTGCCGGGTCGTGGCGCAGGGACTGGCGCAGGCAGCCGCTGCCGGTGTCGTGGAGGTCGACGCCACGGCCGCGGCCGACCCACAGGGTGTCACCCTTGGCCGACGAGGTGAGGGCCGACACGGCATCCGGGTCGCCGGGCGCGCCAGGCCCGGGCCCGGGTGCGGCGATCCAGCGTGGTCTGGTCTCGCCGCGGCCGAGCACGGCCACGCCGCCGGCGGCGGTGCCCACCCACAGCCGGCCCTGGCTGTCCAGGTGCAGCGCGGTCACGACCTGGTCGGTCAGCCCGAGCACTGGCTGCCAATGTGCGTCGACCCGGGTGCCGCGGAACAGGCCGGCCCCGGTGCCGACCCAGAGCACGTTGTCGGCCTGCGCCAGCGACAGCACCCGCGCCGGCGGGGCCGGGTCGTCGTCAAGGGACACCCCCTCGAAGTGCCCCGTGCGTGGGTCGAAACGTTGCAGGCCGCCGCCATCGGAGCCGACCCAGATCGCTCCGTCCTGGCCCTCGGCCAGGGCCGTGACCAGCGGATGCCGGCCAAAGCCCGAGGGGCTTGCGGCACTGCCATGGTCGGCGATGCGGCCGGTCGCCGGATCGTGCTCCACCAGACCGTCGACCTCGGTGCCGAACCAGGTGCGGCCGTCGCGGCCGGGCAGCATCACGCGGATCCAGCCCAGGTTGCGGCGCACCGGGTCCTTGTGCGCGCGTTCCACCGGCACGAAGCCGAAGCCGTCGAAGCGCACCAGCCCGTCGCCGGTGCCGATCCACAGAAAACCCGCCCGGTCCTGGGTGATCGACGCGACGACGCCACGCGGAATCTCGTCGGCCCCGATCGTCGTGAAGTAGGGCGCTGCCAGCGGATCCGGCGCGGCTGCCGGGCAGGTCGCCGACGCAGGGCTGAGCCACAGCGCGGCCAGCACCGCCAGCGCGGCGCCGCTGCGCCAGCCTTGCTCAGTCCTCGAGCTCGGCCTTGGCCATCTCCACGTCCAGGCGCTCCATCGCGTCCATGGGCTTGCAGGCGGCAGCGTCGGCATAGAGTTTCTCGGCCTCCTTCATCTTCCGGTCGCCTTCGAGCATCACCAGGCCGTTGGCGTATTCGATCATCGCGATCGCGCTCGTCGGGTTGAGCTTGAGCGCCTGCTGGAACATCTTCAGCCCGGTCGCCGCGTCGGCGCCCTGGGTGCGGCCGAGCAGCTTGCCGACCTTGTCGATGACCTCGGCGTGGAAGGAGCCGAGCGCGATGTGCGCGTCGGCGTGTTTCGGCGCAAGTTGAATGGTGGTCTCGAGCGCCGCCTTGACCTTGCCGCCCAGGCCCTGGGCCAGGGCCTTGGTCACGCTGATGCCCTGCCCGTAGCGGCCCAGGGCATAGGCCTGCCAGTAATGGGCGTTGGCGTTCTTCGGTTCGGCGTCCTGCTGCGCCGCGGCGCGTTCGGCGGCCTCGAGGAACATCGCCAGGCGCTTCGTCTCGCTTTTTTCGAGGTAGTTGGCGTAGATGCACTGCGCCTTGTTGGCCACCGTGATGCCCGCCGTATGCCCCGAGGAGGCCGCCTTCAGCCCGGCGTCGTAAGCCTGCTGGAAGTCGCCGGCGTGGAACAGCACCCAGGCGGCGACCACCGCCGCGTCCTTGGGCCAGGGTTCGGCGTCGCCGGTGTGCAGCCGCGCCCAGTGCTTCTTCAGCGCCGCGGCGTCATGGCGGTAGTCGCCGGCGTAGGGGTAGGCGGTCCAGGGGCTCGACTTGGCCATGCGGTGTCTCCTTGGGTTCAGGGTCCGATGTAGGGGACGGCCAGCGTGCGCAGATGCGCGCGCGAGCCGGGGTCCAGATAGGGCTGCAACAGGCTCAGCACATGGAAGGCGCCGCGGCCGAGCGCCGCAGCGGCGCTTTCCGGCTCCAGCGCGCGGCGCGGGTCGCGCACGTATTCGTAGCTCAGCCAGTAGGTCAGCACCACCACCATCGCCTCGGCCGCCGGGCCGGCGGCGTCGGCTTCGATCTGCACTGCCGCCTGGCGCGACAGGCCGTCGATCACCGTGCGCACGGCGTGCACCTTGTGCTGCAGCAGGCGCTGGAAATGGGTCTCCAGCTTGCGGTTCTTGCTCAGCAGATCGTTCAGGTCGCGGTACAGGAAGCGGTACTGCCAGATCAGCTCGAACAGCATGTGGAAGAACAGCCAGGCGTCTTCGACATTGGCCACCGCATCGGCGGCCTGCAGCAGTTCGTCGAGCGCCGTCTCGTAGCGCGCGAACAGCGAATTGATCAGCTCGTCCTTGGCCGGGTAGTGGTAGTAGAGGTTGCCGGGGCTGATGTTCAGCTCGGCCGAGATCAGGGTGGTGCTGACGTTGGGCTCGCCGAAGCGGTTGAACAGCGTCAGCGTCACCTCCAGGATGCGTTCAGCGGTACGGCGCGGCGGCTTCTTCGCAGGCATGTGCTGCATTCTGGCACCGCCGCGCAGACTTCCAGGGGCGTCCGTAGAATCCCGCCCCTCATGCCCGACTCCGGTTCCTCTGCCATCCGCGCCCGTCCTGCCGTCCACTTCGGCCATGTGTGCAAGGTCTTCGAGACCGCGCGCGGCCCGCTGCAGGCGCTCGACGACGTGCACTTCGACATCGAAGCCGGCGAGTTCTTCGGCCTGCTCGGCCCGAACGGCGCGGGCAAGACGACCCTGATCTCGATCCTCGCCGGCCTGGCGCGGGCGAGCAGCGGCGTCGTCAGCGTGATGGGGCACGACGTGCGCGCCGACTATGCCGCCGCCCGGCGCGCGCTGGGCGTGGTGCCGCAGGAACTGGTCTTCGACCCCTTCTTCAGCGTGCGCGAGGCGCTGCAGATCCAGAGCGGCTACTTCGGCGTGCGCCACAACGAGGCCTGGATCGACGAGCTGCTCGAGGGCCTGGGCCTGGCCGACAAGTCCGGTGCCAATATGCGCCAGCTCTCCGGCGGCATGAAGCGACGCGTGCTGGTGGCGCAGGCCCTGGTGCACCGGCCGCCGGTGATCGTGCTCGACGAGCCGACCGCCGGTGTCGACGTGGAACTGCGGCAGACCCTGTGGCAGTTCGTCGCGCGGCTGAACCGGCAGGGCCACACGGTGCTGCTGACCACACATTACCTTGAGGAGGCCGAGGCCCTGTGCGGCCGCATCGCGATGCTCAAGCGGGGTCGCGTGGTGGCGCTGGACCGCACCGCCAACCTGCTCGCCGGCACCGCGAGCACGATGCTGCGCTTCAAGACCGACGATGCGCTGCCGCCCGGGCTTGCCGACCGGGCCCGCGTCACCGGGCGCATCGCCCAGGTCACCGCGCACGACGCCACCGAGGTCGAGGCCCTGCTCGGCCAGCTGCGTGCGGCCGGCGTGCGCATCGAGGATCTCGAGATCGGCCGCGCCGACCTCGAGGACGTGTTCCTCGAGATCATGCAGGGGCAACGCTGATGTTCCTGTCCGGCGCCGGCACCCTGTTCTACAAGGAGATCCTGCGCTTCTGGAAGGTCGGTTTCCAGACCGTGGCCGCGCCGGTGATCACGGCACTGCTGTACCTGGTGATCTTCGGCCATGTGCTCGAGGGCCGGGTCGAGGTCTACCCGGGCGTGGGCTACACCAGCTTCCTGGTCCCGGGCCTGGTGATGATGAGCGTGCTGCAGAACGCCTTCGCCAACACCAGCAGCTCCCTGGTGCAGAGCAAGATCACCGGCAACCTGGTGTTCCTGCTCGTCACGCCGCTGTCGCACTGGGCCTGGTTCGCGGCCTATGTCGGGGCCTCGGTGGTGCGCGGGCTGGCGGTGGGCAGCGGCGTGCTTGCCGTCACCCTGTGGTTCGTGCCCCTGCACCTGGCCGAGCCCGGCTGGATCATCGTCTTCGGCATCTTCGGCGCCGCGATGATGGGCTCGCTGGGCCTGATCGCCGGGCTGTGGGCGGAGAAGTTCGACCAGATGGCGGCCTTCCAGAACTTCCTGATCATGCCGATGACGATGCTCTCGGGCGTGTTCTATTCGGTGCATTCGCTGCCTCCGTTCTGGCAGACCGTGAGTCAGCTGAATCCCTTCTTCTACATGATCGACGGCTTCCGGCACGGCTTCTTCGGCCACAGCGACGTCTCGCCCTGGCTCAGCCTGGCGGTGGTGGCGTCGGCGTTTTCCGGCGTGGCCCTGCTCGCGTTGCGGCTGCTGGCCAGCGGCTACAAGCTGCGCCAGTAGGCGACGGCCGGGTCGTCGCAACAGGCCGCTGGCCGAGGGTCTTTGCCGACTGCCCGATAATCGCTGCCATGTCCGATCCCACGCCCCAGCAGGTGCGCGATTTCATCGCTGCCGGCCTGCCCTGCACCGTGCTTGACGTCGAAGGCGACGGCCAGCATTTCTTCGCCACCATCGTCTCGAGCGAATTCGAGGGCAAGAACCGGGTGGCGCGCCATCAGCGCGTCTATGCGGCCCTGGGCGATAGAATGCGCGCCCAGATCCACGCGCTCTCGATGAAGACGCTGACCCCCGCCGAGCACGCTGCCGCGGCCCCTCACCAACCCTGAAATCCGGGGCGCCGCGCAGCCAATCGCGCTTTGCAGTGCGCCGCCCCACGGACGCAACTGCATGGACAAGCTCCTGATCCGCGGCGGCCGCCGGCTTGACGGCGTGGTTGCCATCGCGGGCGCGAAGAACGCCGCGCTGCCCGAACTGTGTGCCGCGCTGCTCGTCGATGCACCGGTGACGCTGGCCAATGTGCCGCATCTGCAGGACGTGGCGACCACGCTGAAGGTGCTGCGCACGATGGGCGCGACGGCCGAACGATCGACCGACCGGCCCGACGAGGTCACGATTCACGCCGCGGGCCCGATCAGCCCCGAAGCGCCCTACGAGCTGGTGAAGACGATGCGCGCGTCGATCCTGGTGCTCGGGCCGCTGCTGGCGCGCTTCGGCCGGGCCACGGTGTCGCTGCCCGGCGGCTGCGCGATCGGCTCGCGGCCGGTGGACCAGCACATCAAGGGCCTGCAGGCGATGGGCGCGGAGATCGCCGTCGAACACGGCAACATCGTCGCCCGCGTGGCCGCGTCAGCTCGGCGTTTGAAGGGTGCGCGCATCAGCACCGACATGGTCACCGTCACCGGCACCGAGAACCTGATGATGGCGGCCACCCTGGCCGAGGGCGAGACGGTGCTCGAAAACGCCGCCCTGGAGCCCGAGATCCAGGATCTGGCCGAGATGCTGATCGGCATGGGTGCGAAGATCGAGGGCCAGGGCACGCACCGCATCCACATCCAGGGTGTGCGGCGTCTGCACCCGCCGCGTGCGCCGCACCGCATCATCCCCGACCGCATCGAGACCGGCACCTTCCTTTGCGCGGCGGCGGCGGCGGGTGGCGAGGTGCTGCTCGAGGGCGCGCGCGCCGACCATCTCGACGCGGTGATCGACAAGCTGCGCGAGGCCGGCGCCCAGATCGACGCCGTCGACGGCGGGCTGCGCATCCGCATGCAGGGGCGGCCGAAGGCGGTGAGCTTTCGCACCAGCGAATATCCGGCCTTCCCGACCGACATGCAGGCACAGTTCATGGCCGTGAACTGCATCGCCGAGGGCGCGGCCCAGGTCTCGGAGACGATCTTCGAGAACCGCTTCATGCACGTCAACGAGCTGCTGCGCCTGGGTGCGCACATCGAGATCGACGGCCACACGGCCCTGGTGCAGGGGGTGGACAAGCTCTCCGGCGCCAGCGTGATGGCCACCGACCTGCGCGCCTCGGCCAGCCTCGTGATCGCCGGCCTGGTGGCCGAGGGCGAGACCCTGGTGCACCGCATCTACCACCTGGACCGCGGCTACGACCGCATGGAAGACAAGCTGCGCCGGCTGGGCGCCGACATCGAGCGCGTCTCATGAGATATCGGGTGTCTACCAACGCTGGGCGGGCCGAGCGCCGGGCCGCTCCCAAGCCGGCCCACATCCCCTTGGGGGATCGGCGAACGTCCCCGTTCGACGAGGGGCCGACATGATCACGCTCGCTTTGTCCAAGGGACGCATCTTCGACGACACCCTGCCGCTGCTGGCTTCGGCCGGCATTCAGGTGCTCGACGACCCGGAGAAGAGCCGCAAGCTGATCCTGGCCACCAACCGGCCCGGGCTGCGGGTGGTGCTGGTGCGCGCCAGCGACGTGCCCACCTATGTCCAGTACGGCGGCGCCGACCTCGGCGTGGCCGGCAAGGACGTGCTGATCGAACATGGCGAGCAGGGCCTGTACCAGCCGCTGGACCTGAAGATCGCCGGCTGCCGCATGAGCGTGGCGGTGCGCACGGACTTCGACTACGCCAACGCCGTGCACCAGGGTTCGCGCATCCGCGTGGCCACCAAATATACGCAGATCGCGCGCCAGCACTTTGCCGAGAAGGGTGTGCACGTCGACCTGATCAAGCTCTACGGCTCGATGGAGCTGGCGCCGCTGACCGGCCTGGCCGACGCCATCGTCGACCTCGTCTCCACCGGCAGCACGCTGAAGGCCAACCAGCTGGTCGAGGTCGAGCACATCATGGACATCTCCGCGCGTCTGGTGGTCAACCAGGCGGCGCTGAAACTGCGCCGCGAGCCGATGCGCGCGCTGATCGACGTGTTCGCGAAGGCGGTGGGCGCATGAGCGTCAAGATTCGCCACCTCGACACCGCGGCCGCCGGCTTCGAGGCCGAGTTCCAGGGCGTGCTGCACTGGTCGGCCGAGACCGATGTCGCGATCGAGACCCGCGTGGCCGAGATCCTGGCCGATGTGCGCACGCGCGGCGACGCCGCGGTGCTCGACTACACGGCACGTTTCGACGGCCTGGCGGCGGCGTCGATGGCCGAACTGGAACTCGGCGCCGCCGAACTGGCCGCGGCGCTGGACCAGATCACGCCGGCCCGGCGGCGTGCCCTGCAAGCCGCCGCGGCGCGGGTGCGCGACTATCACCAACGCCAGCGCGAGGCCTGTGGCCGCAGCTGGCAGTACCTGGATGCCGACGGCAGCCTGCTCGGCCAGAAGGTCACGCCGCTGGACCGCGTGGGCATCTATGTGCCCGGGGGCAAGGCGGCCTACCCGTCGAGCGTGCTGATGAACGCCATCCCGGCCCAGGTGGCCGGCGTGCCGGAGATCGTGATGGTGGTGCCCACGCCGCAAGGGGAACGCAACCCGCTGGTGCTCGCCGCCGCCGCCGTCGCCGGTGTGCACCGCGTGTTCACGATCGGCGGCGCGCAGGCCGTGGCCGCGCTGGCCTACGGCACCGCCAGCGTGCCGCGCGTGGACAAGATCACCGGCCCCGGCAACGCCTATGTGGCGAGCGCCAAGCGGCGCGTGTTCGGCCAGGTCGGCATCGACATGATCGCCGGCCCGAGCGAGATCCTGGTGCTGGCCGACGGCAGCACACCGGCCGACTGGGTCGCGATGGACCTGTTCAGCCAGGCCGAACACGACGAACTGGCGCAAAGCATCCTGCTCTGTCCCGACGCCGCCTACATCGCCCAAGTCCAGGCCGCGATGGACCGCCTGCTGCCCGGCATGCCGCGCCGCGACGTGATCCGCGCCAGCCTGGAGGGCCGCGGCGCGCTGATCCGCACCCGCGACATGGCCGAAGCCTGCGCCATCAGCAACCGCATCGCGCCCGAGCATCTGGAGATCAGCGCACGCGACCCGCAGCGCTGGGAGCCGCAGCTGCGGCATGCCGGTGCGATCTTTCTCGGCGCCTACACCAGCGAAAGCCTGGGCGACTACTGCGCCGGCCCCAACCATGTGCTGCCCACCAGTGGCACGGCGCGTTTCAGCTCGCCGCTGGGGGTCTACGATTTCCAGAAACGCAGCAGCCTGATCCAGGTCAGCGAAGCAGGTGCTCACACGCTGGGCCCGATCGCCGCCGAGCTGGCTTACGGCGAGGGCCTGCAGGCGCATGCGATGGCGGCGGAATTGCGGCTCAAGACACGAAGCCAGTGATACACTGAACTCGTGTTACACGAAGTTCGTGGAGTCGTCATGAAAAACGTCACCGTCACGATGGAAGAGAGCGTCGCCGAATGGGCTCGCATGGAAGCCGCGCGGCGCAACACCAGCGTCTCGCGGCTGATCGGCGAAATGCTGGCCGACAAGATGCGGCATGACGATGCCTACGAGCGGGCGATGCGGGAGGCCCTGAAGTTCGAACCTCTGCCGTTCACGGGGCCCTACGCACGTCGCGAAGACATCTATGCCGAGCGGCTCAACCGTTTTCGTTGACACCAACGTTCTGCTCTATGCGCAGGACCGCAGAGATCCCTCCAAGCAGGGCGCAGCCGAAGCCTGGTTGTCATTTTGCTGGTACCAGCGCTGTGGTCGCCTGAGCACGCAGGTGCTAAACGAGCTTTTTGTCAACCTGCGCAAGGCTGCACCGGGCATGAAGGTAGAGGCCGCACGCGAACTGGTTCGGCGCTATCGCGCGTGGCAACCCTGGGCGGTGGACGAAACCACGGTCGACCGTGCCTGGGCGCTGCAAGATCGGTTCCAGTTCAACTACTGGGATGCGCTGATGGTGGCCGCGGCCCAGCAGCTCGGTTGCCGTGTCCTGTTGACCGAGGACCTCCAGCATCAGTTGGCCGTGGACCAGCTGCTGGTCGTGAACCCTTTCCTCATTGGCCCCGACGACCTGGACCGACTGCCGTGACCCCGCTCACCGACCGCCTGCACACCACCATTCGCCAGGACGTGCAATCGATGCACGCCTACGCCGTGCAGCCCAGCGCGGGGCTGATCAAGCTCGACGCGATGGAGAACCCGTTCACGCTGCCGCCCGAACTGCGCACGGCCTTCGGGGCCAGGCTGGCCGCCGTGGAGATCAACCGCTACCCCGGTGCACGCACTGAAGACCTGATGGGCGCGCTGGCGGCCTTCGCCGAACTTCCGGCCGGCTGCGCGCTGATGCTGGGCAATGGCAGCGACGAGCTGATCGACCTGCTCTCGGTGGCCTGCTGGCGCCCCGGCGCGAGCATCCTGGCGCCACTGCCCGGTTTCGTGATGTACCAGGTCTCGGCCCGGCTGCGCGGCCTGGGTTTCACCGGCGTGCCGCTGACGGCCGACTTCCAGCTCGACGAAACGGCGATGCTGGAGGCCATCGAACGCAGCCGCCCGGCGCTGACCTATCTGGCCTACCCGAACAACCCGACCGCCAACCTCTGGGACGACGCCGTGATCCAGCGCATCATCGACGCGGTCGGCGCGCAGCGCGGCTTCGTCGTGATGGACGAGGCCTACCAGCCCTTCGCGTCGCGCAGCTGGATGCGGCGCATGGGCATCCAGCCGCATGTGATGGTGCTGCGCACGCTGTCCAAGTTCGGGCTGGCCGGCGTGCGCCTGGGTTATCTGTGCGGCGCAGCGCCCCTGATCGCCGAGATCGACAAGGTCCGCCCGCCCTACAACGTGGGCAGCCTGAACGCCGAGGCGGCCTTGTTCGCGCTCGAAAACGCTTACGAATTCGGCCAGCAGGCCGCCGTGCTGCGTGAGCAGCGCGCGCGACTGCAGGGCGAACTGGCCTCGCTGCCCGGCGTCAAAGCCTTCCCCAGCGAGGCCAACATGATCCTGGTGCGCGTGCCCGACTCGGCGCGCGCCTTCGAGGGCATGAAAGCGCGTGGCGTGCTGGTCAAGCATGTCGCCGGCCTGCACCCGCTGCTCGCCAACTGCCTGCGCCTGACGGTCGGCACGCCACCGCAAAACGACCGCATGATGCAAGCCCTGAAGGAATCGTTGTGAATCCACGCACCGCGGAAATCCGCCGCGACACCAAAGAAACGCAGATCCACGTCGCGCTGAACCTCGACGGCAGCGGCCAGGCCAGGCTCGCCACCGGGATCGGCTTCTTCGACCACATGCTCGACCAGATCGCCCGCCACGGCCTGATCGACCTGACGATCGAGGCCCAGGGCGACCTGCACATCGACGGCCACCACACGGTGGAAGACGTCGGCATCACGCTGGGCCAGGCGGTGGCCAAGGCCGTCGGCGACAAAAAAGGCATCACCCGCTACGGCCACGCCTACGTGCCGCTGGACGAGGCGCTGTCGCGCGTGGTGATCGACTTCTCCGGCCGCCCCGGGCTGCACATGCGCGTGCCCTTCAAGGCCGGCATGATCGGCGGCTTCGACACCCAGCTCGCGTTCGAGTTCTTCCAGGGCTTCGCCAACCACGCGATGGTCACGCTGCACATCGACAACCTGTTCGGCGACAACGCGCACCACCAGTGCGAGACGGTGTTCAAGGCCTTCGCCCGCGCGCTGCGCATGGCGCTGACGCTCGACCCGCGCAGTGCCGGCGTGATCCCGTCCACCAAGGGATCGCTGTAGGACCATGATGCGAACGACCGGGGAGCGCGCACGATGACGCGCACGGTGGCGGTGGTCGACTACGGCATGGGCAATCTGCGCTCGGTGTCGCAGGCGGTGGCGCATGCGGCGCGATTTGCCGACCTCAAGGTCATCGTCACCGCAAACCCGGAAGAGGTCCGCGGCACGGCTTAGCCGGAAGAGGTCCTTGCCGCGGAGCGGGGGGTGCTGCCGGGCCAGGGCGCGATGCGCGAGTGCATGCGCGAGCTGCAGGACTCGGGCTTGCGCGAGGCCGTGCTGCACGCCGCCGCGCGCAAGCCGCTGATGGGCGTGTGCGTGGGCATGCAGATGCTGCTCGACCACAGCGAGGAGCAGGACACACCGGGCCTGGGCCTGATCCCCGGCCAGGTGCGGCGATTTCGCCTCGAGGGCCGGCTGCAGGCCGACGGCAGCCGCTGCAAGGTGCCGCAGATGGGCTGGAACCGCGTCATGCAGCGGCCGCATGCGATGTGGGCCGGTGTGCCAGACGGCAGCTGGTTCTACTTCGTGCACAGCTACTACGCCGACCCGGCGCAGCCGGCGCATGTGGCCGGCGAAAGCGACTACGGCGAGCGCTTTACCTGCGCGGTGGCGCGGGATAACATTTTTGCCACCCAGTTCCACCCCGAGAAGAGCGCCGAGCACGGCCTGCTGCTCTACCGCAACTTCCTCGCCTGGTCGCCCTGACCTCCACCCCAACGGCCCGTACCGCGCCATGCTTCTGATTCCCGCCATCGACCTCAAGGACGGCCATTGCGTGCGCCTGCAACAAGGCGACATGGAGGCCTCGACCACCTTCGGCCAAGACCCGGCCGCGATGGCGCGCCGCTGGCTCGCCGCCGGCGCGCGGCGCCTGCACCTGGTCGACCTGAACGGCGCCTTTGCCGGCAAGCCGGTCAACGAAGGCGCGGTGAAGGCCATCCTGCGCGAGGTCGGCGACCGCATTCCGGTGCAGCTTGGCGGCGGCATCCGCGACCTCGACACCATCGAGCGCTACCTCGACGACGGCATCGCCTACGTCATCATCGGCACCGCGGCGGTCAAGAACCCGGGTTTCCTGCGCGACGCCTGCACGGCCTTCGGCGGCCACATCATCGTCGGCCTCGACGCACGCGACGGCAGGGTCGCCACCGACGGCTGGAGCAAGCTCACCGGGCACGAGGTCGTCGACCTGGCGAAGAAGTTCCAGGACTACGGCGTCGAAGGCGTGATCTACACCGACATCGGCCGCGACGGCATGCTCACCGGCATCAATGTCGAGGCCACGGTCACGCTGGCGCGGGCGCTGACGATCCCCGTCATCGCCAGCGGCGGGCTGGCCGGCCTGGCCGACATCGAACGCCTGTGCGCGGTCGAAGCCGAGGGGGTCGAGGGCGTGATCTGCGGCCGCAGCATCTATACCGGCGCGCTGGACTTCGGCGCTGCCCAGCAACGCGCCGACGAACTCGTCGCCTGATTCAGCAGCGGCGCCGCGCCAGACCGCCGACCAGGGCCAGGCCGGCGGCCATCAGCGCCAGGCTGCCCGGTTCGGGCACCGGCGCCAGGAAACCGCGGATCTCGCCGGAGCCGACAAAGCTGGTGTGGATGTTCAGGTAGGCCTTGCCGTCGGCCAGGCCGGTGGCCAACGCGCTGAAGGCCGTGCCGGTCGTGCCGCCATTGGCATTGATGAAGGCGGCATTCCAGCTCGCACCCTGGGTCAGGTCGAAGGTCTGGTCGTAGCTGCCCGCGCTGACCCCGGCGGGAAAGCCGGGAAAGCTCGGCACCGGCGTGGCGACACCGGCGGTGCCGCTGCCGGGCGCGGCGGTGCAGCAGTGGATGTGCGAGGCGGTGACGTTGCCGACCAGGTCGGCGAAGCTGACCTCCACACGCATCGTGAAGTCATGGTCGTCCAGCGTCACCCGCACCACGCCCGACCCGGTCGAGTTCACCGGGGGCGATTCGGCCAGACCGCTGAGCTCGGCGCTGTAGATCTGGGTGTGGGCCTGCGCCGGCAGGCAGGCCGCGAGGGCAAGGGTCAGGGCCGTGCGGGTCAGATGCTGCAGCATGGATGTCTCCGGAGTTTCGGGACGGCGCACCAGTCCCGATGCGCTGCATACGCATGTGCGCGCGCCGACATTCCACCCGCCCACCATGCTGAACAGGGGGCCGGGACAACCCGGATAATGCGGTGGCCATGCTCGCCAAACGCATCATCCCCTGCCTCGACGTCACCGGCGGCCGTGTCGTCAAGGGCGTCAACTTCGTCGAACTGCGCGACGCCGGCGATCCGGTCGAGATCGCCGCGCGCTACAACGAGCAGGGCGCCGACGAGCTGACCTTCCTCGACATCACGGCCACCAGCGACGCGCGCGACCTGATCCTGCACATCATCGAGGCGGTGGCCTCGCAGGTCTTCATCCCGCTGACCGTGGGCGGCGGCGTGCGTGTGGTCGAGGACGTGCGCCGGCTGCTCAATGCCGGTGCCGACAAGGTCAGCTTCAACTCGGCGGCCGTGGCCAACCCGCAGGTCATCCGCGACGCCGCGGACCGGTACGGCGCGCAGTGCATCGTCGTGGCCATCGACGCCAAGTCCAGGGCCGACGGATCGGGCTGGGACGTCTACACGCACGGCGGGCGCCGCAACACCGGACTCGACGCCGTGGCCTGGGCGGTGCGCATGGCCGGGCTCGGCGCCGGCGAGATCCTGCTCACCAGCATGGACCGCGACGGCACGAAGTCCGGCTTCGACCTGGCGCTGACGCGGGCGGTGAGCGACGCCGTGCCGGTGCCGGTGATCGCCTCGGGCGGCGTCGGCACGCTGGAGCATCTGTCCGAGGGCATCCGCATCGGCGGCGCGGACGCGGTGCTGGCGGCCAGCATCTTCCACTATGGCGAGTTCACCGTTGGCCAGGCCAAGGCGCTGCTGGCCCGCGACGGCGTGCCGGTGCGCCTGTGAAGGCCGCAGGCCCGCCGCGAGAGGCACCGCGACAGATCCGCCTGATCGGCGGGCAATGGAAGCGCAGCAAGCTGCCGGTGGTCGACCGGCCCGGGCTGCGGCCCACGCCCGACCGTGTGCGCGAGACCTTGTTCAACTGGCTGGGCCAGGACCTGACGGGCTGGCGCGTGCTCGACGCCTTCGCCGGCAGCGGTGCGCTCGGCTTCGAGGCCGCGTCGCGCGGTGCCGCCGAGGTGCTGCTGCTCGAGCGCGACGCCGCGCTGGCGCGCAGCCTGCACGCGGTGAAGGCGCGGCTGCAGGCGACGGCAGTGCAGGTGCGCTGTCTCGATGCGGTGGCCTGGATGGGGCGCGAGGCACCCGCACGCTTCGAACTCGCGCTGCTCGACCCGCCTTTCGACGCCGATCTGTCGGCGGCCGCGGTGGCGGCTGCGCAGCCGCTCCTGGTGTCCGGCGGCTGGCTCTATCTGGAGGCGGCACAACCGCTGGCGCCGCTGCCCGCCGGGCTGCGCCTGCACCGGCAGTTGAAGGCCGGCGCCGTGCATGCGCAGTTGCTGCAGGTAGACTGACCCGAGCAAACCCCCACGCCGACGACCTGGAGGAGCGGATGACCACCCGAACCCTGCTGACCGCCGTCTACCCCGGCACCTTCGACCCCATGACCCTGGGTCACGAGGATCTGATGCGCCGCGCCGCCGGGCTGTTCGAGCGCCTGATCCTGGCGGTCGCTGCCGGCCATCACAAACGCACGATGTTCACGCTCGGCGAGCGGATGGACATCGCGCGCGAGATCTGCGCGCCCTATGCCAATGTCGAGGTGATCGCCTTTCGCGGCCTGCTGCGCGATTTTGTCGTCGCCAACGACGGCAAGGTGGTGGTGCGCGGTCTGCGCGCGGTCAGCGACTTCGAGTACGAATTCCAGATGGCCGGCATGAACCGCCAGTTGATGCCCGAGGTCGAGACGGTATTCATGACGCCGTCGGACCAGTTCCAGTTCGTCAGCGGCACCTTCGTGCGCGAGATTGCCAGCCTTGGCGGTGATGTTTCCAAGTTCGTGGCACCCTCGGTGCTGCGGCGCCTGAAGGAACGCGTCGCACAGACCGAGAACTAGCACCCGCCATGGCCCTGATCATCACCGACGAGTGCATCAACTGCGACGTTTGCGAGCCGGAGTGCCCGAACGAGGCGATCTCGCTCGGCCCCGAGATCTACGTCATCGACCCGCAGCGCTGCACCGAATGTGTCGGCCACTTCGGCGAGCCGCAATGTGTGCAGGTCTGTCCGGTCGCCTGCATCCCGGTTGACCCGCAGCATGTGGAAACCCGTGAGCAGTTGATGGCGCGTTTCCTCAGGCTGCAGGCGGCGCCAGCACCCACGGCGGGGCCTTCGGTGGCCGACGTTTCGCCGGACGGTCCGGCGCCTTCGGCAAGGGCCTGATCGCGGCCGGGCCGAGGCCACGTTCGAGCGCCTCGGATTCGCGCAGCCGGCGCTCGCCGGCCAGGGTCTGCAACGCCAGTCTTTCACGCCGGGTCACGGCCTGCGCCTCCTGCACCGCTGCCGCCGGCGGTGCGGACCGCAGCGCCAGCGTCCGGCCTTCGGCACAGGGCGTGGCCTGGAAACGGCTGCCGTCGGCCCCGCAGCGCCAGACGGTCTGTGCCGTGCCGAGGCCGCTGACCGCGGCAAGCAGCAGCGCGAGGATCAGCCGTTTTGTCATGTCGGATCTCCTTCGGCGGGAGTCGCCGCGGGTTTGGGGGACTCGGTGGGCTTGGGCGGTCTGGGGGGCTTGGGCCGCGGCGGTTGGGCATGCACCCGGGCCAGCGCGCGGTCCATCTGGCCGTCCAGCATCAGGTCCACCGCCTCCAGGCTCTTCTCTACGCTGGCCTGGATGGCCTCGCGCTGGTCGGGTGCCGGTTTTTTCAGCACGTAGTTCACCACCTCGGCCCTGACGCCCGGATGGCCGATGCCCAGGCGCAGGCGCCAGAAATCGGCTGAACCCAGCATGCCGTGGATGTCCTTCAGCCCGTTGTGGCCGGCCGCGCTGCCGCCCAGCTTGAGCTTGGCCTGGCCGGGCATCAGATCGAGTTCGTCGTGCACGACCAGGATCTGCTGCGGCGCGATCTTGTAGAAGCGTGCCAGCGCCGCGACGCTGACCCCGGAGCGGTTCATGTAGGTCATCGGCTGAAGCAGCCAGACCGGTCCGCCGTCGGCGGCCTTGCCGTTCACGCGCGCCAGCAGGCCCTGGTAGCCCTTGTCGGCGCTCAGCGCCACGCCCCAGCGCCGGGCCAGCGCGTCGATCCACCAGAAGCCGGCGTTGTGGCGCGTGGCCTCGTACTCGGTGCCCGGGTTGCCCAGGCCGACGAAGAGCTTGATCATGGAGCGGAATTATCCCGGCCGCACCGCGCCTTCGCGTCCACCGCAGCGGGGCCCCCCGACGGGTTCCCCCCGTCATGCCGTGGCGAGCCGGACCACGCGCGTCGCCCGGGCATGAAAAAGCCGGCTCGGGCTGTGCCCGTCCGGCGCGATCACGGGCTTGCAAGCCCGCGGATGTTCACCCGCCGACCGGCCGCAGGCAGCTGCGGCGGGTCGGCGGGCTGGGGCTACTTCTTGTTCTGCTTCTCGGTCTTCTTGGCCTTGGCCTTGCCCTTTTCGGGGGCGACAACCACCGGGGCCGCGATCACCTCTTCCTCGGCCTTCGGTTCGATCACGCTGACCAGCGTGATGTCCTTGTTGCCGTGACGCACGATCTTGACGTCCGGGTCGAGCTTCAGGTCGCGGACGTGGATCGAGTCGCCCTTCTTCAGCTCGCTGAGGTCGACCGGGATGAACTCCGGCAGCTTGTGCGCCAGGCACTCGATCTCGATCTCGCTCATCACATGGTTGACCAGGCACTTGTCGGTCTTGACGGCAGGCGAGTTTTCCTCGCCGGTGAAGTGCAGCGGCACCTTCTTGCGCAGCCGCGTGGTCTCGTCGATGCGCTGGAAGTCCACATGCAGCACCAGGGGCTTCCAGGCGTGCACCTGGAAGTCGCGCAACAGCACCTTCTGCGTCGTGCCGCCGATTTCCATGTCGAGGATCGACGCGTGGAACTGTTCCTTCTTCAGCGCGAAGAACAGCGCGTTGTGGTCGAGCTCGATCATTGCCGGCGTACCGGCGCCGTAGACGATGCCCGGCACCTTGTCGGCACGGCGCAGGCGGCGGCTCGCTCCGGTCCCCTGCAGCGTGCGTTCGTAAGCTGTGAATTTCATGTTCACTCCAAGTTGAAAGGCCCCGCGACCAGGGCCTCATGTGTCATGGCGGGCCGAAGGCCCGCCACCCAAAAAGGGCTCCGAAGGAGCCCGTCAAAAATTGCTGTTCTGCTCCGAGAACAGCGAGGTCACCGACTCGCCGTCGCTGATGCGGCGGATCGTCTCGGCGAACAGGAAGGCCACCGACAACTGGCGGATCTTGCCGCAGGCGCGGGCCGGCTCGCTGAGCGGAATGGTGTTGGTGATGCAGACCTCGTCGAGCTGGGAGCCGGCGATGCGCTCGATCGCCGGACCCGAAAACACCGGATGCGTGCAGTAGGCGAGCACACTCCTGGCGCCGCGGTCCTTCAGCACGTCGGCCGCCTTCACCAGGGTGCCGGCGGTGTCGATCATGTCGTCCATGACGACGCAGTTGCGGCCGTCGATCTCGCCGATCACGTGCATGACCTCGGAGACGTTGGCCGCCTGGCGGCGCTTGTCGATGATGGCCAGGTCGCAGCCCAGCTGCTTGGCCAGCGCGCGGGCGCGCACGACGCCGCCGACGTCGGGGCTGACGACGACGAGGTCGCGGTAGTTCTTGCTCTTCAGGTCAGACAGCAGCACCGGGCTGGCGTAGATGTTGTCGACCGGGATGTCGAAGAAACCCTGGATCTGGTCGGCGTGCAGGTCCATGGTCAGCACGCGCTCGACGCCAACGGTTTCGAGCAGGTTGGCGACGACACGGGCGCTGATCGGGACCCGGGTGCTGCGCGGGCGGCGGTCCTGGCGGGCGTAGCCGAAGTAGGGGATCACGGCGGTGATGCGGCGTGCACTGGCACGCTTGAGCGCATCGACCATGATCAGCAGCTCCATCAGGTTCTCGTTCGTCGGGCTGCAGGTCGGCTGCACGACGAAGACGTCCCGCGCCCGGACGTTCTGGCGGATCTCGACGATGACTTCGCCATCGGAGAAGCGGCCGACCGACGCCTTGCCGAGCTCCACGCCCAGGTGGCCGGCGATCTCCTGGGCCAGCGCCGGGTTGGCGTTGCCGGTGAAAAGCACGGTATTGAAGAGCACGCTGGGACTTTCGCGGACCGGGTCGGGCCCGGTCAACAGGACAGGATTTGGCAGGGGAGGAAGGATTCGAACCCTCGCATGTCGGAATCAAAATCCGATGCCTTGACCAACTTGGCTACTCCCCTACATAGGGCCCGGCAAAAGCCGGGCTCTAGAAACCGTTCTCGCCGGCCCAGTCCGCCAATGGATGGCGACCCAGGCCCCGGCACATCCGCCCCTCCCAACCCGGGGCCAGGGGCGCCGCCGGAAGCGTCGCCGCGGGAACGTCGCCTGTGCCGGCCCTCGAAAACACCGCGCTGCCCGAGCCCGTCATGCGGCTGTTGCCGAACGAGGCCTCAAGCCACCGGGCAGCCTGCGCCACCTCGGGACAGATCGACTCGGCGGCCGGCTGCAGGTCGTTCCTGCCATATCCGCCCGCCCAATCCATCAAGCGACAAACGTCGTCGAGAGAGCCCTCAACTATAGCAGCTTCGGTGTCGCGTTCGAGAGCAGGGTGGCTGAAGATCTGCGCGGTGGGCAGGGACGCCGCCGGCTTGAGCACGGCATACCACTGCCGGGGCAGCGTGAGCGGCCGCAGGCGCTCGCCGATGCCCTCGACGAAGGCATCCTGGCCGTAGAGGAAAAACGGCAGGTCGGCGCCCAGCCGGGTGCCGAGCGCGATCAGGCGCTCGCGCGACCAGTGCAGGCCCCAGAGCCGGTTCAGCCCGAGCAGCACGGTGGCCGCGTCCGAGCTGCCGCCGCCCAGGCCGGCGCCCCAGGGCAGGCGCTTGCGGATCGAGATGTCCACGCCCAGCGGCGTGCCGCTGTCGGCCTGCAGCAGGCGCGCCGCGCGCAGGCAGAGGTCGTCCGCGGGCAGCGCGGGGCCGAGGTCATGGCGCTGCAGTCGGCCGTCGTCACGGCGTTCGAGGTGCAGGGTGTCGCTCCAGTCGATGAGCACGAAGGGCGACTGCAGCAGGTGGTAGCCGTCGGCGCGTCGGCCGATGACATGCAGGAACAGGTTCAGCTTGGCCGGTGCCGGCAGCTCGTACAGGGCGCGCAGCGTCATGGGCCCTGATCCAGGCGCACACGCAGGCTGACCCTCGGCGCGGCCTTGCGCGTCGCCGTGACGAAGCCCTGATCTCTGCGCGACAGGTCGAGCCGCCAGCCGAGTTGCTCGAATCCGAGCTCGGACGGCTCATGCACGGCGCCGGGCCAGGGCCGGCCGCGCAGCCAGTCGGGCAGGGCCTGCAACGGCAGCTTCTCGCCAAGCAGTTCGACCGACAGCGCGGCCAGGCTGGCAAACCGGCGCTCGCCCTCGCCGGTGCGCAGCAGCACTTCGGCTGGCGTCCAGCGGGCGACGGCGAGCTGCGGGCCGAGCGGGGTCGACAGGTTCAGCGTGCCTGACTCGGCATTGCCGCGCAGGTCGAAGGCGGCATTGACGCCATGCGCCGGGGCCCCGGCGTGGGCGGCCACCTGCAGTGACAGGCGGCCGCCGAGGCTGGGCATGTCCTGGGGCAGGCTGGCGCAGCCGGCGGTGATCAGCGCCAGCAGCGCCGTCCTCGGCACGCGGGCGGGTCGCCCGCCGGTCACAAGCCGACCTGCAACCGGGCGAGTGTTTCGCGCAGCACGTCGTTGGCGCCGTCGCGGGCCTGCGCCTGCCGCCAGATGCCGCGTGCGTCGTCGTGCTTGCCGCGCGCCCACAGGACCTCACCCAGGTGGGCGCCGATCTCGGTGTCGGGCCGCTGGGCCCAGGCCTGGCGCAGCAGGCGTTCGGCTTCGTCGAGGCGGCCCAGCCGGTATTCGACCCAGCCCAGGCTGTCGGTGATGAAGGGGTCACCCGGCATCAGTTCGAGTGCCCGCTGGACCAGGTCGCGCGCCTCCGGCAGGCGCAGGCCGCGGTCGGCCAGCGAATAGCCGAGCGCATTGTGGGCATGGCCGTGCTCGGGCTTGAGGGTGATGACCTGGCGCAGCAGACGCTCCATGTCGTCCAGATGGTCGAGCTTCTCGGCCACCATCGCCTGTTCGTAGAGCAGGTCCACATCGTCCGGGAATCGCTGCAGGGCGCGCCCGAAGGCCTCGTAGGCGGCGGACCAGCGCTTGACTTCGCGCAGCAGTTGCGCCTCGGCCACGAGTTTGGCGCGCGCATCGGCGTCACTGCGTTCGGGCACTTGCCGCAGCGAGGCCACGGCGCTGTCGACCTGGCCCTGGCGGGCCATCAGGGTGGCGCGCCGGGCCTGCACTTCAAGCGCGCGCTGCGGGTCGTCGATGCGGGCCAGCCAGGTTTCGGCGGCTGCGAAGTCGCCGCGTTGCTCGCACGATTGCGCCAGCATCAGCCAGGCCTGCACCAGGCCCTGGTCGGCCGGCGTGCCGGCGGCGCCGTCGTCGGCCACATTGGCCGACGCCGCGGCGCCAGGCGCCGGCGCCTGCGCCAGCGTGATGTAGCGCTGCAGGGCCGCTTCGGCCTGCGCATGGTGCTTGAGCTCCAGGTGCAGCGCGCCCAGCATCAGCCAGGCCGGCGCCTGCTCGGGCGCCTGCGCCGTGGCGGCCTCGAGCTGCACGATCGCCTCGGGATAGCGCTGCGCGCTCGTCAGCACGCCGGCCCAGGCCCGGCGCAGCGCCGGCTCGGCGTCGGCGCGCGCCAGGTAGGCCGAGACCAGGGCTTCGGCCTGCGGCTGCTGGGTGCGCAATTCCATCGCCAGCAGGACCGGGCCGGGCGCCTTCGGTTCGGCGTCGGCGCCCTCGAGGGCCAGGGCCAGGGCGCGCTCGGCGTCGCCGGCGGCCAGCCAGGCGCGGCCGCGCGCCACCAGCGTCGCAATGCGTGTGGGCTCGGCGCTGGCCTGCGGCGCCAGCACCTGGTCCAGCAGTTCGGCCGTGCGGCGCTTGTCGCTGGCACGCTCGAAGAATCGCGGCAGCGCGGCGATGAGGCTGCCGCGCTCGGCCTGCGGCGTCAGCTCAAGCAGGGTGGCCAGGGGCTCGGCGCCGTCCTGCAACTGGTTGAGGGCGGTCAGGATCTGCAACTCGAGCCGCAGCGGCTCGGCCGATTCAGGCAGGGCGTCGCGCCAGGCGCGTGTCGCGGCCAGGGCTTCCTTGCCGGCACGCGACTGCAGGGCCACATCCATCGCGCGCCGGTACAGCAGCGGGTCGCGCGTGCGACGCGCCGCATCCATGAAGAGCTGATAGGCGTTGCCGGCTTCGCCGTTGCGCAGCGCCATCTCGCCGACCAGCAACTGGTAGAACAGCGGGGCGTCGAGCGCGCTGCGCCGCACAGGCTCGTCTGCCGCGAACGCCATGCCGCCGGCCAGGCCAAGGGCCAGGGCGGCGACGGCCTTTCGCCCGCCAAAAAACTCAGGCATTGCCACTCCGGTTCGGTCGAGATTGATTCTCACATAATGCCTGCATGCCGGAACTCCCTGAAGTCGAGGTCACCCGGCGCAGCCTCGACGCACCGTTGCAGGGTGCGCGCATCCTGGTGTTCTGGCAGGGCAAGGCCCTGCGCTGGCCCCTGGGCTGCGACCCGGCCCGCTTCGCCGGGCGGGTTATCGGCCCGCTGCATCGCCGCGGCAAATACCTGTGGATGCCGCTGCGATCGCCGGGCGTCACCGACGACGGCGGGCTGCTGCTGCACCTGGGCATGTCGGGCTCGCTGGCGCTGCACCGCGGCGAGCCACCGCCGCGCGGCGTTCACGACCATGTCGAGATCATCACCACGCAGGGCACGCTGCGCCTGACCGATCCGCGGCGTTTCGGCGCGGTGCTCTGGTCGGCGTCGCTGGACTTGGATCCGGCGCGCAAGCTGCTGGGGTCGTTGGGGCATGAACCCTTCGATGACGCACTGACGCCGGAGTTCCTGCACGCGCAGTTCAGGCGCCGGCGGGCGCCGATCAAGCCGCTGCTGATGGCCGGCGGCATCGTCGTCGGCGCCGGCAACATCTATGCCTGCGAAGCGCTGTTCGCCGCCGGCATCCACCCGGCCCTGCGCGCCGACCGGCTCAGCCGGCCGCGCACGGCGCGCCTGCTGGAGGCGCTGCGCACGACCCTGGCGCGTGCCATGGACCTGGGCGGCAGCACGCTGCGCGACTTCCGCGACGCGCACGGCACGGACGGTGCCTACCAGCATGAGGCCGCGGTCTACGCCCGTGCCGGCCTGCCCTGCCGACGCTGCGGCACGCCGGTGCGCCGCATGCTGCAGGCCCAGCGCGCGACCTACTGGTGCCCCGGCTGCCAGAAGCGCTGACCGGGCTGCCGACCCTGCCATCGCGCGTGACCGGCTGCTCGGCCGGCCAGCCCCCGCTGTCAGCAAGTGTTTCGCCCCCTGGGAGGACGCGGCCGGCTGCGCTAGCATGTAACGGATCGCCATGCACAGTCCGCTTGCCTCCCGCCTGGACAGCCAGGCCGCCTGGCGCTCGTCGCTCGACCGCCAGGTCGCCGACTACGCGCGATTCCTGGCCAACCACGAGCTGATCGAGGCCGGGGATCAGTCCCGGCTCGAGGCGCTGCGCCAGCGCCTGCTGGCCGACCGGCTGATGCTGGCCTTCGTGGCCGAGTTCTCGCGCGGCAAGTCCGAGCTCATCAACGCCATCTTCTTCGCCGACACCGGTCGGCGCATCCTGCCGGCCACACCCGGTCGCACCACGATGTGCCCGGTCGAACTGTTCCACGACCCGGAGGTTGCGCCGTCGCTGTCGCTGCTGCCCATCGAGACACGCCTGGGCGGGCTGTCGCTGGCCGAACTGCGTGGCCGCGATCAACCCTGGCAGCGGCTGGCGCTCGACCCTGGCCAGCCCGAGGCCCTGGCGCGTGCGCTGGCCGCAGTCACCCTGACCCAGCGCGTGACGGTGGAAGTGGCCGAGCGCCTGGGTTTCTGGAATCCGGAACAAGCGGCCGACAACCCGCAGGTCGAGGCCGACGGCACGGTGGAGATCCCGGCCTGGCGGCATGCCCTGATCAACTACCCCCATCCGCTGCTGCAGCGCGGTCTGGTCGTCATCGACACGCCGGGGCTGAACGCCATCGGCGCCGAGCCCGAGCTGACGCTGTCCCTGCTGCCGTCGGCGCATGCGACGGTGTTCATCCTGGCCGCCGATGCGGGGGTCACGAAGTCCGATCTCGCGATCTGGCGCGAACACCTGGGCGGTGCGGCGCTTGAGCGATTCGTGGTCCTGAACAAGATCGACGCACTGGCCGACCCGCTGCTGCCGGCATCCGAGGTGCAGGCGCAGATCGAGCGCCAGTGCGAGCAGACGGCGCACACCCTGGACCTGGACCGGGCGCGCGTATTCCCGCTGTCGGCGCGTGACGCGCTGTCGGCCCGCGTGTCCGGCGACGACGCGGCCCTGCGGCGCAGCCGCCTGCCCGAACTCGAGGCCGCGCTGGCCCGCGAACTGCTGCCGCGGCAGGCCGAACTGCTGGCCCAGACGACGGTCGAGACCCTGCGTCAGTTGCGCGACGCGGCCTTGCGCCGACTCGGCGACCGCCGGCGGCAGAACGCCGAACAGATGCTCGAATTGCGCGGCCTGCGCGGCAAGAGCGGCGCCAAGGTGCGCCTGATGCTCGACCGCGTCGAGGCCGAATCGGCCGAGTTCGAACGCTGCACGGCGCGCCTGCAGGCCCTGCGCGTGGTGCAGGCGCGGCAGCAGCGCGATGCGCTGGCCCGGCTGTCGAGCGAGCAGTTGCGCAGCGAAGTTGCTGCGATGCAGTCGGCTGCCGGCGTCAGCGGCCTGGCCTATGCCGCGCGCAAACCGTTCGAGCTGCTCTTCCAGCGCCTGCGCGGCGCCCTCGAGGCGGCCGAGGCGCAGGCGGGCGAGATGCAGCGCATGCTCGATGCAAGCTTCCGCCAGCTCAACACCGAGTTTGGCTTCGCGTTCGCGATCGGCATTGCGCCCGACCTCGGGCGCTACCGCTCCGAGCTCGACCTGATCGCTCAGAGCTATGGCCGCTACGTCGGTTTTTCGCAGGCCTGGCGACTGGCGGTGCCGGGATTCGTCGAGCAGTTCCGCCGCATGCTGCTGTCCAAGCTGCGCGTGGTGTTCGAGAACGCCGCCGGCGACATCGAGATGTGGAGCAAGTCGGCCGGGGTACAGGTCGAGCAGCAGTTGCGCGAGCGGCGCAAGGCCTTCCAGCGCCGGCGCGAGGCGCTCCAGCGCATCCAGGCTGCCGCCGGTGAGCTCGAGCAGCGCATCGACGAGGTCGAGTCCCAGGACGAACATCTGCGCGAAGTCCAGCAGCGGCTGGACCAGCTGACCTCGGACACGGTGTCGATCGCGCTCGGCCTGCTCGCGCCGGCCGACACCACGTCGCGGGCCGACGCCGCGTGAGCAAGCTGCCAGCGTCCAGCGGCGCTGCCGCCGCCGGGCTGGCCGAGTGCGTGGTGGCCTGGCAGCATCGGCATGGGCGCCACGCACTGCCCTGGCAGCAGACCCGCGAACCCTACCCGGTCTGGCTGTCGGAGGTGATGCTGCAGCAGACCCAGGTGGCGACGGTGCTCGACTACTACACCCGCTTCCTGGCCCGGTTCCCCGACGTGCAGGCCCTGGCCGCGGCACCGCTGGACGCGGTTCTGGCACTGTGGAGCGGCCTGGGCTACTACAGTCGCGCGCGCAATCTGCACCGCTGCGCGCAGTCCGTGGTGGCCGACCACGGGGGCGCGTTCCCCAGCAGCGCGGCCGGGCTCGCGACCCTGCCCGGCATCGGCCGCAGCACGGCGGCGGCGATCGCGGTGTTCTGTTTCGGCGAGCGTGCCGCGATCCTGGACGGCAATGTCAAGCGTGTGCTGACGCGCCTTCTCGGCTTCGACGCCGACCTCGCCGAGGCGCGCCACGAGAAGGCGCTGTGGGCGCGCGCCGAGGCCCTGCTGCCGGAGCAGGCCGTCGCGGCCTACACCCAGGGCCTGATGGACCTCGGCGCCACGGTATGCCGTGCCCGTGCCCCGCGCTGCGAAGCCTGCCCGCTGGCACCGCGCTGCGTGGCCCGTGCCCAGGGCCGGCCCCAGGCCTACCCGGTGAAGACAGGCAAGCCCAGGCGCAGCGCCTGGCGGCACGCCCTGCTGTGTCTGACGCATGGCGAGCGGATCTGGCTGCACCAGCGCCCGCCGCGCGGCGTCTGGGCCGGGCTGTGGAGTCTGCCCGAAGCCCAGGCGCCCGAACATTGGGAGGCGCTGGCGGCTGCCGCCGGCGCACGCGCCGAGCGGCAGCCGGCCTTCGTGCATGTGCTGACCCATGCCGACTGGACCTTGACCCCCGTGCACTGGCCGCTCGCCGACGCCACCCAGGCGCCGGCCATCGAGGGGCGCTGGTTCAAGCGCGACGAGGCCCTGGCGCTGGGCCTGCCGGCGCCGGTGCGCCGGTTGATCAGCGCCTGATCAGCCGCTGACCACCTGTTTGCTGCGCAGGTATTCGTCGACGATCTTCAGGCGCAGCGACGCCGACTCCAGCGCCATCAGCTTCTGCTTGGCGGCCAGCGCGATCGGCAGGATCTCGCACCAGCGGTTGGCCACCCAGCCGGCGTCGTCGAGCCGGTAGGGCTCCAGGAAGGGCAGGTTGCCCTGCGCCTTCAGCGTACCGATGGCCTGGGCCAGGGCGCTGACCGTGGCCAGCATCTCCGGCGCCGGCAACTCGGCCGGGTCGTCGTCGATCGGCCGCGTGCTCGCGGTCCACAGGCCGTCGGCCTGCTGCCGCGGCTCGGCGTCGAGTGCAAATCGGCTGCCGCCGGTGCAGCGCAGGCGCAGGATGCCGGCCGATTCGCTGTCGACCTCGTCGATCCGGGCCAGGGTGCCCACCGGCTCCAGCGCCACCGGACCGCGGCCGGCCTCGGCGCCCTGGCTCAGGCAGATCACGCCGAAGGGGCGCTGCTCGCGCAGGCACAGGCTGACGAGGTCGACGTAACGCGCCTCGAAGATCTTGAGGCCGAGCAGGCCCCCGGGAAACAGAACCGACTGCAGCGGGAACAGCGGCAGCTCGCCAGACGCGGCGTCCGCGGGTGCCACGCCCGGCAGGTCAGCGGGCATCGGCGTGGGCGTCGAGTTCGCGATGCCGTATCAGGGTGGTCAGGTCGCGCTGGAAGCGTGCACCCAGGGTCTCGGTGATGAACACCGAGCGGTGCTGACCGCCGGTGCAGCCGACACAAACCGTGAGGTAGGCGCGCTGGTCCTCGCGCATGGCCGGCAGCCAGTGGCGCACGAAGGCCTCGATCTGGTTCGTCATCGTCGCCACCTCGGGCTGCGCCTTCAGGTACTGCGCCACCGGCTCGTCGCGGCCGGTCAGGGGGCGCAGTTCGCGGATGTAGAAGGGATTCGGCAGCACGCGCACGTCGAACACGAGGTCGGCGTCCAGCGGCACGCCATGTTTGTAGGCAAAGCTCTCGAAGACCAGGGTCAGCTGACCCGGCGGCACCCCGACCAGATCGCGCACCCAGCGCCGAAGCTGGGCCGGGCGCAGCTGGCTGGTGTCGACCACGGTGGCGAGGTCGCGCACCGCCGAGAGCAGCTCGCGTTCGAGTGCCAGGGCCTCGACCAGGGCCCGCGACAGCTCACCCTCCACCGAGCTCAGCGGATGCGGCCGGCGGGTCTCGGAGAAGCGGCGCAGCAAGGTGTCGGGGCTGGCGTCGAGGAACAAGACACGCACATGCTGGCCCTCGTCGCGCAACTGGTGCACGATGGGCTGCAGCTGGGGCAGCGAGCCGGCGGTGCGCACGTCCACCGCCACCGCGACCCGGCTCGTGAAGCGCGCCTGCTCGAGGCGGATGAAGTCGCGCAGCAGTTCCGGCGGCAGGTTGTCGACGCAGAAGTAGCCGGCGTCCTCGAGCGCATGCAGGGCCACCGACTTGCCCGACCCGGACATGCCCGTGACGAGCACGATCTCGGCGCCACCTGGCCTGCCTGCGGGTGCATTCATGGCCTGGTTCCGGCCTGGCCGAGCATGGCCTGGGCATGCGCCCGGCTCGTCGCCGGGGCCAGGCGCTCGCCACCGAGCATGCGCGCGATCTCGCTGACGCGCGCTTCGCCGGCCACCTGCAGCACCTCGCTCACGGTCTGTCGGCCCTGCAGCGCCTTGCTGACCACAAAATGGGCGTCGGCGCAGGCGGCGACCTGGGCCAGGTGCGTCACGGCGAGAACCTGCGCCCGGGCCCCGAGCTGTTTCATCAGACGGCCGACGCTGTCGGCCACACTGCCGCCGACACCGGCGTCGATCTCGTCGAAGATCAGGGTCGGTGCGGCCTGGCCCTGTGCGGCCGTGACCGCGACGGCCAGCGCCAGGCGCGACAGCTCACCGCCCGAAGCCACCTTGGCCAGGGCGCGCGGCGTGCTGCCGGCATGGCCGGCGACACGCAGCTCCACGGCCTCGAGGCCATGCGACTGCGGCTCGTCCTCGGGCAGCAGGGCGACCTCGAAACGGCCGCCGTCCATGCCCAGCTGCTGCATCGCCGCGCTCACCCCAGCGGCGAGCCGGGGCGCGGCCTTGCGGCGCTGCGCCGAAACCAGCTTCGCTTCGCGCCGCCACGCGGTTTCGGCGTCGGCGCAGGCGCGTTCCAGCGCATCGAGGTCGGCGGCCGCCTCCAGCGTGGCCAGCTCGCTGCGCCAGCCGGCCAGCAGGGCCGGCAGTTCGGCCGGCTGGCGCCGGTATCGGCGCGCCAGCGACAACCAGGCCGACAGGCGGCCGTCCAGCTCGGCCAGGCGCTCAGGGTCGGGTTCGATGTGCCCCAGGTAGCCGCCCAGCGTGTGCGCCGCGTCGTCGAGCTGGAGCTGAGCGCTGCGCAGCACGTCGAGCACCGGCGCCAACTGCGGATCGTGACGCACGACCTCGTCGAGCGCGTCGATGGCATGCTGCAGCAGGGTGCCGGCGGCCGGCTCGCCGTCGGCAAGCGCGTCGACGGCCGCCCGCGCGGCGTCGACCAGGGACTGCCCGTGCGCCAGGCGCTGGTGTTCGGTTTCGAGCTCGCCCCATTCGCCTTCGGCCGGCGCGAGGGTGGCGAGCTCGCCGATCTGCCAGGCCAGGCGTTCACGTTCGCGGTCCAGGCCGTCGCGACGGCTGCGTGCGTTGTCCAGCGCCGCCTGGCGTTCGCGCCAGGCGCTCCAGGCGGCGGCCATCGCCAGGCCGTCGACGCCGGCTTCGGCGTCGAGCAGGGCGCGCACCGCGACCGGCCGGGTCAGGCTCTGCCAGGCATGCTGGCCGTGGATGTCGACCAGCGCATCGGCGGCCTCGCGCAGCTGGGCCATGGTGGCGGCGCTGCCATTGATCCAGGCCCGGCTGCGGCCCTGGGCGTCGACGCTGCGGCGCAGCAGCAGCAGGCCGTCGTCGGCGGCGAATCCGGTCGCGTCGAGCCAGGGCTGCAAGGTGTCTGGAAGCTCGAACTCGGCGCTGACCTCGGCACGCGCCGCAGCCTCGCGCACCAGGGACGCGTCGGCGCGCGCACCGAGCGCAAACTGCAGTGCGTCGATCAGGATCGACTTGCCGGCGCCGGTTTCGCCGGTCAGCACCGTGAAACCGTGGCCGAATTCGAGTTCGAGTTCGGTGACCAGCACCACGTCGCGCAGGGACAGGCGGCGCAGCATCAGGCTCAGACCACGCCTTCGTACCAGCGCAATTTGCGCCGCAACGTCGCGTAATAGGTCCAGCCACGGGGATGCAGGAAACGCACCTTGTGCGCCGAGCGCCGCACGCGGACCTGGTCACCGTGCAGCAGGCTGGCCAGGTTGTGCATGTCGAAGTTGGCCGAAACGTCCTTGCCCTGCACGATGCCGATGCGGATCTCGCCGGCGTCGGGCAGGACGATCGGGCGGTTGGACAGGGTGTGCGAGGCGATCGGCACCACCACCCAGCCGGCGATCGCCGGGTGCAGGATCGGCCCGCCGGCCGACAGCGAATAGGCCGTGGAGCCGGTGGGCGTGGCGATGATGACGCCGTCGGCGCGCATATTGGCGACGAAGTCGTCGCCGACGTCGATGCGCACCTCGACCATGCCCGCGGTGGCGCCGCGGCTGACCACCACGTCGTTGAGCGACAGGCCGCAATAGATGCGCTCGCCGTCACGCCAGACCGTGCCTTCGAGCATGCTGCGGTGCTCTTCTTCGTAGTCGCCGGCGATCATCGGGCCCAGCGCCTCGCGCCAGTGGTTGGCCGGGACGTCGGTGATGAAACCCAGCCGGCCCTGGTTGATGCCGACCAGGGGCAGGCCGTGGCGCGCCACCTCGCGTGCGATGCCGAGCATCGTGCCGTCGCCGCCGACGACCACGCCCAGATCGCAGCTGACGCCCAGGGCACCCGGGGCCACGATGTCGTAGTCGGTGACGCCGGTGGCCTGCGCGGTGTCGCGCTCGAAGGAGACATCCAGACCCTGGGACACCAGGAACTGCGCGATCTCTTCCAGCAGGGGCCGGATGCCGCGCGCCTGATACTTGCCCACGATCGCAGCGTGACGAAAGCGACTCGGCATGCGGCGCATTACACCATAGGGGATTTGTCCGCAGACCCCCTCGACGCGCGTGCTCACTACAATGAAAAGCATGCTGGACGACCGCGCCAGAACCCTGCTCAAGGCACTCGTCGAGCGCTACATCGCCGACGGGCAGCCGGTGGGGTCGCGCACGCTGTCCCGGGCCTCGGGGCTGGACCTGTCGCCGGCGACGATCCGCAACGTGATGGCCGACCTGGAAGAGCTCGGCCTGATCGCCAGCCCGCACACTTCGGCCGGCCGCATCCCCACCGCACGCGGCTACCGCCTCTTCGTCGACACCATGCTCACGGCGCGTCCGCTGGACGACGCGCAGCGCGACGCCGAGGCCGCGGTGATGCTGCAGCCCGACCAGCCGCAGCGCGTGATCACGCAGGCGGCGTCGCTGCTGTCCAACCTGAGCCAGTTCGTCGGCATCGTCAGCGCGCCGCGCAAGGCCGGCGTGTTCCGGCACCTCGAATTCCTGCGCCTGGGCGAAAAGCGCGTGCTGGTGATCCTGGTCGCACCCGATGGCGACGTGCAGAACCGGGTGATCTTCACTGCACGCGACTACAGCGGCACCGAACTGGTCGAGGCCACCAACTTCGTCAATGCGCACTACGGCGGGCTGAGCATCGACCAGGTGCGCCACCGGCTGAAGTCCGAGATCGACGAGTTGCGCGGCGAGATCGCCACCCTGATGCAGGCGGCGGTGGACGCCGGCACCGAGGCGATGCAGGAAAACATCGACAACGTCGTCGTCTCCGGCGAGCGCAACCTGCTCGGCGTGCGCGACCTGGCCGACGACATGGGCAGCCTGCGCCGCATGTTCGACCTGTTCGAGCAGAAGACCGAACTGATGCGCCTGCTGGAGGTCTCCAGCCGCGCCGAGGGCGTGCGCATCTTCATCGGCGGCGAGAGCCAGGTGTTGCCCTACGAATCGCTGTCGGTGGTTACCGCGCCCTACGAGGTCGACGGGCACATCGTCGGCACGCTCGGCGTGATCGGGCCCACGCGCATGGCCTACGACCGCATGATCCAGATCGTCGACGTCACGGCACGCCTCGTCGGCCACGCACTGTCGCAGAAGTAGCGCCTTCCGGCACGCAGCCGGGAGGCGACAATGCGCGCTGACGCACAGGGGGCCGGTAGCTCAGGGGTCAGAGCAGACGACTCATAATCGTTTGGTCGTGGGTTCGAAACCCACCCGGCCCACCATCGGCCCCGCCGCGGGCAGGCGCGCGTCGACAATCGATGCATGGACCTGGTCAACCTCCCGATGTTCGCGGCCGCCGCGCTGGTCTTCATCAGCGTGCTGGCGGGCCTGTACTCGGTGCGCGTCGGGTTCTCCTTCCTGCTCGTCTTCCTCGGGGCCGGCATGCTGGCCGGCGAGGACGGCCCGGGCGGCTTTCGTTTCGACAACTACACGCTGAGCTTCTGGGTCGGCACGGTGGCGCTGTCGGTCATCTTGCTCGACGGTGGGATGCGCACCGCCTACGCGCGGTTTCGCACCGGGCTGAGGCCGGCCCTGCTGCTGGCCACGGTCGGCGTGCTGATCAGCGCGTCGATCACCGCGCTGGCCGGGGTGTGTTTCGTCGGTCTGGAATGGCGCACCGCCCTGCTGCTCGGTTCGATCATCGGTTCAACCGATGCCGCGGCCGTGTTCGCCCTGCTCGGGCGCTCGGGCGTGACGCTCAACGAACGTGTCGCCGCGACGCTGGAGATCGAATCGGGCATGAACGACCCGATGGCGGTCTATCTCACGCTGGCCTTCATCGCCCTGCTCGCGCCCGATGTCGCTTCCGACTCGGCCTGGTCGACGATGGCGCTGTCCTTCGTGCAGCAATTCGGCTGGGGCACCCTGGCCGGCGTCGGCGGTGGTTTCGCCTTCGCCCTGCTGCTCGGCCGCGTCGCGTCGCGCGGCGCCGAAAGCGGCATCCTCGCGCTCCTGATCGTCGCCGCCGGGCTGTCGGTCTTCGCCGCCACCGGCATGGTCGGCGGATCGGGTTTCCTGGCCGTCTACTTGTTCGGCCTGATCGTCGCCAACCGCGCCGTGGCCCCGGTCGCCCCCACCCTGGCGGCCCTGGACGGGTATGCCTGGCTGGCGCAGGCCGGCATGTTCCTGCTGCTCGGCCTGCTGGTCACGCCGAGCACGATGCTCGACTCGGCCGGCCCGGCGCTGGCCGTGGTCCTGGTGCTGTTCTTCGTCGCCCGGCCGGTGGCCGTGTGGCTGTGCCTGGCGCCCTTTCACTTCACGACGCGCGAGACCTGGTTCATCTCCTGGGTCGGACTGCGCGGCGCGGTGCCGATCGTGCTGGCGCTGTTTCCGCTGCTTGCCGGCACACCGCAGGCCGGGCTGCTGTTCAACATCGCGTTCATGGTGGTGCTGGTCTCGCTGCTGACCCAGGGCAGCACGATCGCGCCGACGGCGCGCTGGCTCGGCGTGGCGATGCCCGACCCCGACGATGAACGGCAGCAGCGCGCGGTGTTCCGCGATTTCCCGCTCGACCCGGGCAGCACGGTCGGTGCGGTGTGCGCGTTCTACGGCCTGCCTGCACCGGAGAATGCCTCGCTGCCGCTGGGCGAGTGGATGGTGGCCGAGCTGCGCCGGGCGCCGGTGGCCGGCGACGTCGTGCGCATCGGGCCCGCCACGCTGGCGGTGCGCGAGATCGACGCCGGACGGATCTCGCGCATCGGGCTCGGACTCGACGGTTGAGACTTTGCAGCCCGATGCCGGCGCAGCCTGCTAGTCTTACTGTGTCACAAGCGAAGCCTTGCGTTTGCGCGCAGGCAGCAAGGA